>NZ_JBFPNJ010000029.1:0-487528 GCF_040815575.1 Stenotrophomonas sp. LST15-1-1.1 | reverse complement strand
CTTCCATTTCGACCAGTTCCAGCAGCTCGGCATCGTCAACCATGTCGGCCTTGTTCAGGAACACGACGATGTACGGCACGCCGACCTGACGCGACAGCAGGATGTGCTCGCGGGTCTGCGGCATCGGACCGTCAGCGGCCGAGCACACCAGGATCGCGCCATCCATCTGGGCAGCACCGGTGATCATGTTCTTGACGTAGTCAGCATGGCCCGGGCAATCGACGTGGGCGTAGTGACGAACGGTGGATTCGTATTCGACGTGTGCGGTCGAGATCGTGATGCCACGTGCCTTTTCTTCCGGCGCGGCGTCGATCGCGGAGTAATCCTTGAACTCGCCACCAAAGCGCTCTGCACCGATCTTGGTCAGTGCGGCGGTCAGCGTGGTCTTGCCGTGGTCGACGTGACCGATGGTGCCGACGTTGACGTGCGGCTTGGTGCGCTCGAACTTACCCTTGGCCATGGCTACTTATCTCGAATTCGTCTGGTGTGGTGCTGAAGATGGTGCTCACAAAAGGAATCGAACCTTCGACCTCTTCCTTACCAAGGAAGTGCTCTACCGACTGAGCTATGTGAGCGAGTTTTGCATTATGGCATGAACTCGATAATATTCAAAGTTCACTCAATGGAGCGGGAGACGGGGATCGAACCCGCACCATCAGCTTGGAAGGCTGAGGTTCTACCATTGAACTACTCCCGCACCGGGAATGTGCCACAACGTGAAGCTGGTGGAGGGAGGTGGATTCGAACCACCGAAGGCGTAAGCCAGCAGATTTACAGTCTGCCCCCGTTGGCCGCTTGGGTATCCCTCCTTTTACCACCCCGTCCCGTGCCGCCGAAGCGTTGCGGTGTGTGGTGGTGAGCCCGCAATTCTGGAGATGAAGCGGGGGTCTGTCAACGCTTTTTTTCACTTTTTTTCACACGCGTCGCAAACCCCTTGATACGCAAGGGTCTGCTCAGGGCAGTGCAAGTGTCTCGTCGGCAAAGATGGCCACATGGGCAACGCCGTCGGCCCCGATCCAGCCCCGATACATGCCCTGGGTGTTGAACGGCGCTGCCACTTTTCCATCTGCGGAGAGCACGATTGCGCCGCCGTCGCCGCCCATCTGCGGAATCGCGTCGTTGATCACGCCCTTGCCCGCCTGTTCCGGCGACTGACCGAGGTAGCGCATGCGCGCGCAGATCTCATGGGCGGCCGCGGTGCGGATGTAGTACTCGCCCCAACCGGTACCCGATACCGCACAGCGCGCATCGGCCCAGGTGCCCGCGCCGATGATCGACGAATCGCCGACACGGCCATAGCGCTTGTTGGTCATGCCGCCAGTGGAAGTGCCTGCAGCAAGATGCCCCTGCGCATCCAGGGCGACCGCACCAACCGTGCCAAAGTGCTTTGCGGTTTCCAGGTCGGTGTGCGCCTGCCCGCTCGCCTCTTCCTTCAACGCACGCTGCAGCTGCTGCCAGCGCTTGTCGGTGCGGAAGTAGGAGGGGTCGACCAGGGTCATGCCCTGTTCGGTGGCGAAGGCTTCGGCGCCCTGCCCCACCATCATCACGTGCCTGGACTTCTGCATCACCGTCTGCGCGAGCAGGATCGGGTTGCGCACGCGCTGCACGCCGGCCACTGCGCCGGCTGCCTGGGTGACCCCGTCCATCACCGCCGCGTCCAGTTCATTGCGGCCTTCATGGGTGAACACCGCGCCCTTGCCTGCGTTGAAGGTCGGATCATCCTCGAGCACGGTGATGGCCGCGGTGACCGCCGCCAATGCGGGACGCCCGGCGGCTAGCTCGGCATGGCCCTTCAGCAATGCTGCCTTCAGCGCAGCGCGCGCGGCCTGCTCTTCCGCCGCCGAGAGATCCTTGCGCTCGACGCCGGCGCCGCCGTGGATGACCAGCAGCGGTGATGCGGTGGGCGCGGCCTGGGCCAGCAGCGGCAGGGACAAAAGCGCGGAAAGCGCCAGGCGCAGTTTCATGGAAGCAGATCTCCAGCAGGACAGGGGTTGGAATGCACGGTAGCGCCGGCCCGGGCCCGGCGGAAGCCACAGCGCAGCGGCATCGGCATCGGCATCGGCAGGGCATGGTGGATCATTGGCGGATGACTTCAATCTCACCGTCGCTGATGTCAGCCAAGACTTGGTAGTCGGCCTCGGCCTCGAAGTCGTCCAGGCGCATGCGACTGCCGCTGGCCACCACGGTGACCGGCACTGCGTGGAAGCGCAGGGGTTCACCTTCCACCAGACGGTCGGCATCGCGTCCGGGGCTGACCACCCAGACCTTGCCTTCGCCGTCGGCGCTGTAGACCTGGGCCTGGCCGTCAGGCTCCACGCACAGGGCCGTATCTTCGTCGACGCCGATGCCGACCATGTCCGGGTCACCACTGTCATGCGCGGCGCGGGCCACGAACACGATCAGACGACCGAGACGGTCGCGCTTGTCGAAGTGGGTGTCGGTGACCACCCGCTGCAGGTAGGGCAACTGCAGGAAGCCGCGGTCCAGGGTGACGGCCTCGCCCATCGGGTCGGCCATGGCGCTGGCCGAGTCGATGCTGCCGCCGTCCAGCGCGCCATAGGCGTAGCCGCCGAGGATGGCCAGGCCGGCGCTGGTGCCGGCAATCGGTTTGCCGGCGCGCACGTGGGCATTCAGCGCGCGATTGAGCGCGGTGCCCTTCCAGAAGCGGATGTAGCGGGACTGATCGCCGCCGGCGATGAAGATCGCATCGGCCGCAGCCACGACCCGCAGCACGGCCGGGTCGTCGGCGCCGCGGCGGCTGTCGAACACCAGGGTCTGCACGGCGGTGGTGCCGCCGATCTCGCGGTACAGGCGGTCCTGCAGCTCATCGGTGCCGGAGGCGCGCAGGATCAGCACGCGACCATTGCCGGCCTGGCGCAGCCACCACTGGAAGGCCTCGGGGACCCATTCGCCGCCGCCCATCAGCATCATCGCGGGGGCGCGCGGACCGGGCCGCGGCGCATCCAGATCACCCACTTCGTAGTAGGCGAAGCCCGGCTCCATCAGCTCCTGTGCAGCTGCTGGCGAGGACCAGCAGAGCACCGACAGCAGCAAGGCGAGGAGCGGGCAAGACAGCCCGTAGCGAAGGCGTCGCATCTTGATCTCCCTGAACAAAAACGACCTGCAACCGTTTTCACTCTTTGCCAGACATATCCCCAGTAGTCAAGGACATGAAAAAGGCGTTAAATGCGCGCGCCCATTCCTGAAATGTGAATGGGGGACAGGGCCCCTCCTCTGCGGGCCGGCATTACTTCCGAGAATTTCTCATGCGTAGACAGGCGATGGCGTGGTCGATCCAGCTGGCGTTGATGGGCGTTGCTGCTTCGGCGGCGGCGCAGACTCCCGCTTCCTCTTCGGTACAACAGCTGGATGCGGTGCAGGTGACCGGCTCACGCATCCCGCGCGCCCAGGTCGAAGGACCGGCGCCGATCACTGTCATCAACGCAGAGCAGATCCGCTCCAGCGGCTTCACCACCGTACCGGACGTGCTGCGCGCGATGACCCAGAACGGCGGTGAGACGCAGAGCCAGCAGTCCTCCGGCGGCGCCGACTTCTCGCCAGGCGCGCAGCAGGTCGACCTGCGTGGGCTGGGGCCGAACCACACCCTGGTGCTGGTCAACGGCCGACGCATCGCCGACTTCCCGATGCCGTTCAAGGGCCGCAGCAACTTCACCGATGTGTCCAACATTCCGCTGGGCATGATCGACCGCATTGAAGTGCTGACCGGCAGCGCGTCGGCGATCTACGGCTCGGATGCAATCGCCGGCGTGGTCAATTTCATCCTGAAGAAGAAGGCCGATGGCACCACCATCGACATGCGCATGGGCACCACTACCGAAGGCGGTGGTGAATCATTCGACATGAGCCTGGCCAGCGGCTTCAGCAGTGGCAGTTTCAATGCGGTGTACAGCGTCGAACTGCAGTCGCAGACGCCGCTGTGGGCCTACGACCGCGACATCCAGGACTCGACCCAGGACGGCCCGACGGAAGGCGCGCGCATCGCCCGTCGCTCCTACCTGCGCACCGATTACAACGATGACTACCTGGACCCGGGCGCAGCGACGTGTGATGCACTGTCGGCGCAGAACCAGGGCAGCACCTACCGCGCGTTCCGCCCGCGCTACGGCTACTACTGCGGCAGCGACAGCGCGATCGGCTACGGCACGATCCTCAGCAAGCGTCGCGGCGCCAACGGCTATGCCTCGCTCAGCTACGACTTCGACAACGGCCAGCAATGGTTCGCCGACGTGCAGCTGGGCTACCACACGATGTCGCTGATGCGCGATGTCACCAAGTGGGGCCGCATGGCCGCCGACGGTGATGAATCGGGCTACTTCAACAATGAAGCGACCGGAGAGATCGAATTCTGGCAGCGCCAGTTCTCGCCCGAGGAAATGGGCGGACTGGACAATGCGATGGTGCGCAGCACGCAGAAGACCTTCAGCGTGACCACTGGCTTCAAGGGCAACCTGACCGGCAGCTGGGACTACGAAGCGGCGCTGAGCCATTCGCAGTACCAGTCGCGGATCAGCTGGGCGCAGATCATCGCGTCCAAGGCCAACGACCTGTTCCTGGGCCCGCAGTTGGGCGAGGACGATGACGGCTTCCCGATCTACAACGCCGATCCGTCGCGCCTGTACCGGCCGCTGACCCGTGCCGAGTACGATTCGATCGCCGCACGCACCACCTATACGCCGAAGTCGCGCACCGAGACAGCGGCGTTGACGCTGACCAATGGTTCGCTGTTCACCCTGCCCGGTGGCGATGCCGGCTTTGCCGCGACGGTGGAGGTGGGCCAGCAGGCCTATGCACTCAATCCGGACCCGCTGGCGACCGGCTATTACTACTACAGCTGGAAGGATTCGGACGGCAAGGGCTCGCGCAACCGCTGGGCGACTGCTGCCGAGCTGCGCATGCCGCTGCATGAAACGGTCAACCTGAGCGTGGCCGGCCGTTACGACCAGTACCGCTATTCGGGCCACACCATCGGCAAAGCCACCTGGAGCGGTGGCCTGGAATGGCGTCCGATCGACACCCTGCTGGTGCGCGGTTCGTACGGCACCGCGTTCCGCGCGCCGGACCTGCATTATGTCTTCGCCGGCCCGGGCAACGACGAGACCAGCGCGGAAGATCTGTACAACTGCCGCGCCGATGCCGCCGATGACTGCGCTGATTACGAGCGCAACGTGATCCGCAGCCGCAGTGGCAACCGCGAGCTGGAGCCGGAAACCAGCACCTCCTGGAGCGCTGGCTTCGTGTGGTCGCCGGCTATCGGCCTGGACCTGTCGGCCGACTGGTTCAACATCGACATGCGCGACCAGGTGCAGGACATGGACGTACGCACGATCCTGGCCAACGAGGCGAACTGCCGGCTGGGCAGCGCCGACCCCGCCTCGCCGACCTGCGTGGACGCCCTGGCCCGCATCACCCGCACTGCCGATGGCCGTCTGTACGGCGTGCATGTGAACCCGATCAACGTTGCGCGCGAGTCCACCTCCGGCATCGACGTCGGCCTGCGTTACCGCCTGCAGACCGGCATCGGCGACTTCATCTTCAATGGCACCCACACCTGGGTGAAGAAGCATGACTTCCAGCGTTATGCCGGTGATGTGACCCAGGACCAGTTCGCGATCAACAGCGGTTTCGATATTCCCCGCACCAAGACCAGTGTCAGCGTGACCTGGGAGAGGGATGCCTGGTCGGCCACCGTGTACGGCTCGCGCCTGGGCAAGCTGCCGACCTCGGACAGCTACGATCAGGTGTTCGATGAGGAAAGCGGCGACAGCCCGTGGATCAAGGCGACGTACCGCTACAACGCTTCGCTGCAGTACCGCTTCGACGATCACTCGCGGTTGTCGCTGTCGGTGGTCAATGTGTTCAACAAGATGCCGCCGAAGGACAGGACCTACACCGCGTACCCGTACTACGACGTGTCCTGGTTCGACAGCGTCGGCCGCACCATCAACCTGCAGTACACGCACAAGTTCGGCGGCAGCCCGCTGTAAAGGCGCCCCTGCTGGCTGCACGCCTCGGACCCCCGCTTCGGCGGGGGTCTTTTTTTGAGCGCCGGCCCAGCGCCAGCCTGAACGGTTCCCCGCCGGTGGTCTCCTGCACGGGATGCAGGCCGCTTTTTAGGACATGGCTGATTCCGGGCGGGTGACCGTCCTCCCTAGGATCGGTGCATGTTCCGATTCCCTCGCCCTTCCCTGCCCCTGGTCGCACCGCCGACCACCGCTTCGGTGCTGCTGCGCTGGCTGACGGTGTGCGTGTTCCTGTGCCTGGCGGCCGCCACCGGCTTCTACCTGCTGACCGCGTTGACCGAAGACATCTCCAGCCACCGCCGCGACATGAATGCTGCCGCGTACAAGGCGCAGATCTATTTCGACCAGCGCGAAGCCCTGCTGCGCTACCTGGGCGATTCGGTAGTGGTGGGTGATCCGTCGGTGCCGTCCAGCGAGGGCGTACGCCAGCTGCCATTGGACGGACCGGGTGGCAAGCCGGGCCAGGGCCTGCTGCTGTCGCCGCGCGCGGAGCACACGCTGCAGACCCTGCAGACCCATCTGCTGCTGGTCGATGCGCAGGGAACGCATTGGCTGGCAGGCGGCCAGGCCGACGTTGACATCGCCGGCCTGCCCACGTTGCAGGTGCTGCGGCAGCGCAGCGGCACGCTTGCCGGTACCGATCCGGTGTACTGGCTGCGCGCGGGTGACGCCGGGGTCGCCCTGGCCCAACCGGTACAGGCCGGGCCGCAGCCGAGCCAGTGGCTGATGCTGCTGCTGGACAGTGCGGCCGCCGCGGACATGATCGATGGCCAGGGCATCGGCGGCTACGCCCTGCTGGACCGCGACGGGCAGCCCGCGCTGTCGAGCCTGGCACCGCGGCTGGACAGCGCAGGCTGGAAAGCACTGCAGCAGCGCCAGGACGACAGTTTCGGCGTGCTCTGGAGCACGGGTCTGCCGCGCGGCGTGGCTCTGGTGAAGGGCGTGGGCAATGACGGCTGGCGGCTGGTCTATCACCTGCCTCCGCGCCTGCTGCTCGGCGACATGGCCACTTCGCTGCTGATCGGCAGTGCATTGCTGCTGCTGGCTGGCATTGCCCTGCGCCTGCTGCGGCACCGCGTCGACCGCCAGTTGATCCAGCCAGCCCTGCTGCAGCATCGGCGCTTGCTGGAAAGCCTGGACTTCAGTTCCACAGTGATCGACCTGGCGCCGGTCGGCATCTGCGTCCTGCGTCGCAGCGACCGCCAGTTGCTGCTGTCCAACCAGCTGCTGCGCGACTGGCTGGGCGAGGACGGCACCGACAGCGATTGGCAGGCACCGTGGCGCGGGCATGCCGGCGAACGCGGCCGCGGGCTGGAGTTCACCGCGCGCGACGGTCGCCAGCTGCAGGTGCTGCATGCGGCCTGCCGCTACCAGGATGACGACGTGCTGCTGTGCGTGTTCCATGACATCTCACGCCATCGGCAGGCACAGGCGGCGCTGTCGTCGGCGCGGCAGGCGGCCGACGCCGCCAACCAGGCCAAGAGCGCGTTCCTGGCAACCATGAGCCATGAAATCCGCACGCCACTGTACGGAGTGCTTGGCACGCTGGAGCTGCTCGGCCGCACGCCGCTGGATGCGCGTCAGTCGCAGTACCTGCGCACCATCGAGAGTTCCTCGTCGGTGTTGCTGCAGCTGATCAGCGACGTACTGGATGTGTCCAAGATCGAGTCGGGGCAGCTGAGCCTGGAGCCGGCATCGTTCTCGCCGCGCGAGCTGACCGAGAGCGTGCTGCGCAGCTTCGCTGCTGCGGCCACGCGCAAGGGCCTGCAGGTACTGGTCTGCACCGATCCGCGATTGCCGACACGGGTGCTTGGCGATGCCGACCGGATCCGCCAGGTGCTGGGCAACCTGCTCAGCAATGCCATCAAGTTCACCGAGCATGGCCGGGTGGTGCTGCGCGCGCGCCTGGTGCAGCGCGAAGGCGAGTCGAGCGTGCTGGCCTGGCAGGTCACCGATACCGGCGTGGGCATCGCGACCGAGGAACAGGCACGACTGTTCGAGCCCTTCCGCCAGGTCCGGGGCGCGGCCAGCGCGCAGGGCACCGGGCTGGGCCTGTCGATCAGCGACCGGCTGGTGCGGTTGATGAGTGGCGAACTGCGCGTGGTCAGCGAACCGGGACTGGGCAGCAGTTTCACCGTGCGCCTGCCCTTGCCGGTGCTGGCCGCGACCGAGGATGGCCCGGCATTGCTGGCCGAACCGCCGGTCTACGTGCGCGGCCGCGACCGCGAGCTGGTCGACAGTGCCTGTGGCTGGCTGCGACGTTGGGGTGCCAATGCGCAGCCGCTGCAGGGCGACCCTGCCCTGCTCGACCACGCCGGGGCGATCCTGATGGATGGCGAGGCGGAACAGCCGCTGGCGTGGCAGGGCCCGCGAGTGCTGGCCTCCATCGATGGTGGCGACCAACCCGCACCCACCGCCGATGGCGCGCTGCTGGTCACCCTGCATGGCATGTCCTCGATCGCCCTGGCGGTCGCACGCCAGCAGCGGCAATGCGCAACGCTGCCGACCGCAGCGCGCGATGTGCAACCGGGCCCGCTGGGACTGCGGGTGCTGGCCGTGGAAGACAATCCGATCAACCGGGTGATCCTGGCCGAACAGCTGCAGGCCCTGGGCTGCGAGGTGGAGCTTGCGCAGGATGGCGTGGAGGCGTTGCAGCTGTGCCAGACCCATGATTTCGACCTGGTGGTCACCGACATCAACATGCCGCGCATGGACGGCCATACCCTGGCGCGCCGGCTGCGGGCAGAGGGCAACCTGCTGCCGGTGATCGGCGCCACCGCCAACGCGACCGCCGAAGAGCGCGAGCGCTGCCTGGCCAGCGGCATGCAGGGCTATCTGAGCAAACCCATCGACATCGCACGCCTGCGTCAGGCGCTTTCCGCCGTTCGCCAAGGAGATCCCGCATGACCCGCCGTGTCCTGATCCTGGAAGACCAGCCGTTCCAACGTGGTTACCTCGTCAATCTGTTCAGCGCGCGCGCCGGCGTGCAGGTCGACGCCTGCGAAGATGTGGACGCGGCGATCGCGCTTTGTGCCTGCCAGGCCTACGACCTGGTGGTGAGCGATCTGTTGATGCCCGGCCAGGATGGCATCCAGTTCATCCAGGCGCTGGCCGCGCAACCGCGCCCGCCGCGGCTTGCCTTGGTCAGCGCAGCCTCGCGGAGGATGATGAGTTCGGCGCGGTTGATGGCCGAATCACTGGGCCTGGACGTGGTCGGCCTGCTGGCCAAGCCGGTCGCTGCCAGCGATGTCGATGCACTGCTCGATGCACTGGCCCAGACACGGCCAGCGGTGCGGACCAGCCCTGCGGCGCTGACGCCCGAGCCGGACGCGGCGCAGCTGCGGCAGGCGCTGGCCGACGGCAGCCTGACCGCCTGGTTCCAGCCGAAGAAGTCGTTGCAGTCCGGGCGCGTGGTTGCCGCCGAGGCACTGGTGCGCTGGCGCCACCCGCAGCTGGGGACGCTGGCGCCCGGCAGTTTCCTGCCGGCGCTGTGCCGCCATGGCCTGGAGGGCGAACTGCTGCGCGCGATGCTCACCGCCAGCATCCAGGCGCAGGCGCGCTGGCGCGCGCAGGGATTCCGCGTGCCGGTATCGATCAACCTGCCGCCGCACCTGCTGGAGCAGTCCGATCTTCCGGATGAACTGCTGGCGTTGACCCTGGCCGCGGGTGGCAATCCGGCGGATCTTTGCTTCGAACTGATGGAGAACAGCACCACCCGGCACGTCAGCGACTTCTATGCAGGCGCGTGCCGGTTGCGGATGAAGGGGTTCGGCCTGGCCCAGGACGACTTCGGCCAAGGGCTGAGCTCGGTGCACAACCTGGTCAACACACCCTTCACCGAGGTCAAGATCGATCGTGCGCTGGTCAGCGGTTGCGCGCGTGATCCCGCCCTGCACCTGACCTTGACCACCGTGATCGCGCTGGCCAACCAGCTCGGCCTGACCATCGTTGCCGAAGGCGTGGAGAGCGATGCCGATCTGGCCGCGCTGCGTCAGCTCGGCTGCAACCAGGTACAGGGTTTCCTGATTTCGCAGGCGCTGCCCTCGGACGACTTCACCCGTCTGCTGGACGAAGAGGTTCCCCATGCGGCCACTGCCAGCAACCGGGCCGCGTCGCGCTGACAGGCGCGGTGGAAAGGCTTCACAATCCCATCAAGAGTCTTTGACGATCCTCTCTGCGCGGCGGTACCGGCCGTGCCCTGGGCCCTTCGGGCCGCCATCGACCGCCTACTGCTCCGAGACCTGTCCATGCCGGCCGAGGCCGCTCCCGTACGCCGACTCGCCCGCCGCTCCCTGCGTGTACATGCGCTGTTGATTGGCGTGGTGGTGCTGGCCACCCTGCAGGCCGGCCTGCTGCTGTCCACCGGCAGCCAGCTGTTCAACGAAGAACAGAGCAAGATCCGCTATCACTTCCGTCGCCTGGACGGCACGCTGCAGGAACAGGAACGCTTCCTGCGGCAATGGCGCCTGCATGACGTGGGTAATGGCGGGCAGGCCGTGGACGAAGCCGCCTCAAGTGCACAACCCAGCCCGTTGTTCGCCAGTTTCGCGCGGATCGGTGGCGACGGCGGCGCCCCGACACAGGCAACGGCGGAACTGGGCGACCGCTTCCTGCGCTTCTACGGTGCTTTCTGGGCGGCCTCCCGGTTTCCACCGCCGCAGTGCCTGCTGGTCGATGGCCAGGGCCGCCGTGGCCTGCTTGCACCGATCCAGACCGTGCGTGGTGACCCGGGTCAGAGCAGCCCGCATCACCTGCAACCAGCACTGACCGCCATCCACCAGGTTCTGCGCGAACGGCCGGCGCTGCGCCGCGGCAACGTGGTGTGGACGCCGGTGGCCTGGCGCGAGGGACAGACCCGGCTGCTTGCCATCGCGCACGCACCGCAGGATGCCCGCCTGTGGGGCGAGAGCGAGGACGAGTCGCTGGCCGCAATGGCCTGCCTGCTGGATCCCGGCCGCGTTGATGACTACCGCCAGGTGATGGGTACGCCGGTGTTCGAACGGATGTCGCTGTTCGATGGCAACGGCCGCCTGCTGCTCGGTGATGCCAGCGATGCCAGCCGCGCCGGTACATCCTGGCGCGCGGGCCTGGACGGCCTGCTGTTCCGCATGCGCAGCGAACAGGGCTGGCTGGCGGTGTATCACGTGGGCTGGCAGCAGGTGTTCCAGCACCCGCGCGGGCCGCTGCTGGGCAGCATGGTGGTGGCGCTGCTGCTGGCCACCGGTGGCGTGCTGATCCTGCGTGCCTACCGGCGCTCGGTGATCGAGCCACTGCGCCGCAACCATGCACGATTGCTGGAAAGCGAGGCCTTCAGCCGCACCATCCTCGACAACGCGCCGATCGGGTTGTGCCTGCTGCGCCGTACCGATGGCCGTGTGCTGCTGGACAACGCGCTGGCGCGTCGGTGGCTGGGGGAAGACCACGACGACGGTGGCTGGCACGGCCCCTGGCGACGCAGCGTGCTCGCCGCTGGCGGCACCACGGCAGGCGATGGCCTGGCCTACACCACGCCGGACAACCGCCATCTGCTGATCACCGCGACGCCCGCGCGCTATCGCGGCGAACCCGCCGTGCTGTGCCTGTTCATCGACCTCAGCAGCCAGCACGAGGCCGAGCAGGTGCTGCAGCAGGCACGGCGAGCGGCCGACCAGGCGAACCGGGCCAAGAGCCAGTTCCTGGCCACCATGAGCCATGAGATACGCACCCCGCTGTACGGCGTGCTCGGCACGCTGGAGCTGCTGGGCCTGACCCCGCTGGATGCGCGCCAGCAGGACTACCTGGACACGATCCAGCGTTCGTCATCGACGTTGATGCAGCTGATCAGCGACATCCTGGATGTCAGCAAGGCCGAGGCCGACCAGCTGAGCCTGGAACCCGGCGCGTTCGATCCGGTGCGGTTGACCGAAGACGCGCTGGACTCCTACGCCGCTGCCGCCGCACACAAGGGCCTGCAGTTCTACGCCTGCATCGATCCGGACGTACCGGCTGCGGTCAACGGTGACGCCGCGCGCATCCGCCAGATCCTCAACAACCTGATCAGCAACGCGCTGAAGTTCACCGACAGCGGCCGGGTCGTGGTGCGACTGGGTGCGCAGCGCATTGATGACCGCTGCTGGCTGCGCTGGCAGGTAGCCGATACCGGCATCGGCATTGCCAGCGAGCACCAGGCACATCTGTTCGAACCTTTCTTCCAGGCCAACCCCGGTACCGATGCCATGCGCGGCACCGGATTGGGCCTGGCGATCTGTGCGCATCTGACCACGATGATGGAAGGCCACCTGCGGGTGGTCAGCGAAAGCGGCCTGGGCAGCAGTTTCTCGGTCGAACTGCCGCTGCCCGAGGCAACACCCGATCCGCTGCAGGCGGCTTCATCGCGATTGCCGGCAGCACTGCCGGTGCAGGTTCGTGGCAGCGTCCGCGAGTTCGCACAATCGATATGCGAGCGCTTGCAGCAGCGCGGCGTACAGGCCAGCATGCATCGCGATGATGCGCCGGAGCTTGTCGATCCCGGCACGGTAATGCTCGACCTTGTGCTGGACGAGGGTACGCCCACGTGGACTGGACCGCAGGTGGTGGCCTGCCGCGAAGGCGGAATGCAGCCGCAACGAGTGCAGGGGCATTGGCAGGTCGGCGTGCATCGTCTGGATGCGATCGTGCTCGCGCTGGCGGCTGCAGGCGGGCGAACCGTGCCCGCCGAGGTCAACGGACGTCTGCCGGCGCCACGCAGTTTCGGGCTGCAGGTCCTTGTCGCCGAAGACAACCCGATCAACCAGGCGATCCTGCGTGACCAGCTGGAACAGCTCGGCTGCCACGCCGTGGTCGCCAGTGACGGCAATGAAGCCCTGCACTATTGGCCACAGCGTCCCTTCGCCCTGGTGTTGACCGACCTCAACATGCCGGGACTGGACGGTTACGGTCTGGCCCGTGCACTGCGCGCGCGTGGGGTTGACGTACCGATCCATGGCGCAACCGCCAACGCCGACCCGGCGGAGCGGCAGCGTTGCCATGACGCGGGGATGCAGGGCGTGCTGGTCAAGCCGATCACCCTGGCAGCACTGCAGCGGCTGCTGAGCCAGGTTGCAGCCCAGCCGCACAGCGAACCCATCGACGACCGAGCCGATGCTCCCCTGCAGGTTCCGGAAAAAATGCAGGCGTTGTTCGTGCAGACCATGCAGGCCGACCTGGACAGCCTGCGGCGGGCGATCGACGATGGCGCCCCCGAACGCGTGGCACAGGTACTGCACCGCATCCGCGGCGCACTGGTGATCGTTGGCGCACCGGCGCTGGTGGCATACGGCCAGCAGATCGAACAGCAGATCGGCGACGGCGACGCGCTGCCTGCTCTGGCCGGGGCGCTCGCGGATTTCCAACGGCGCCTGCAGCGGCTGCTGCAACCGTTGGTGCACGTCGCCGCCCCCTCATCCCCCAGCAAGCCGACACCGCCATGACCACCCGCATCCTCATCGCTGACGACCACCCGATCGTGCTTGCCGGCATCCGCGATGTGCTGGCCGGCGAACTGGACCTGGACGTGGTCGGCGAGGCCGCCGATCCAGCGACCTTGATCGAGCTGATGACGAGCACCCTGCCCCATGCGGTGATCACCGACTACAGCATGCCCGGGGGGGACAGCTTCGGCGATGGCATCAAGCTGATCTCGTTCCTGCGTCGCAGCTTCCCCGATGTGCGTCTGCTGGTGTTGACGATGGTCTCCAATCCCTCGCTGGTGGCGGCCATGTACGCAGCCGGTGCCAGCGGCGTGGTGCTCAAGAGCCACGGCCTGGGCAGCCTGGTGCAGGCGCTGCGCACGGTGCTGGCCGACCGCGTCTACCGTCCACCTGGCCTGCTGCCGGTTGCGGCCGCAGAACCGGCCGATGCCGAGGCGGTGCTGGCGCGCCTTTCGCCGCGCGAACTGGAAGTCATCCGTCTGTTCACCGGCGGCATGAGCGTGGGCGACATCGCCCGCCAGCTGCAGCGCAGTGCGAAGACGGTCAGCACGCAGAAAATCAACGCGATGCGCAAGCTGGGCGTGGACAGCGACCAGGCGCTGATCGAGTACTGCCTGCAGTCGTCGATGTTCGGCTGAGGCCTCCACATCGCTGAACCGTGCCCCGCCCATGCACAGGGCACGAAGTGCTTTAGGAAACGCCTGATTCCATAGGACAGGGCTGATTTCTAGTCTGGACGCATCCCGCCACGGTGACGACTCCCCCTCGTCATCGCCTTGCCGGCGGGAGGGAAACCGGATGGCGCCTGCAGTGGCCATCGCACCCGGTTTCCACAGCGACGCGGCCCTGCCGCGCCAGATCGCGCAGCCGCGCTGCGCCCTGCCACAGGAATCCACCAGCATGAACGCCTCTCCCCCACGGCGCCGCCGTGCGTCCGCCTGCGCGCGCGCTTCGCGCTTCCCCTTGATTCCCAGCCTGCTGGCCAGCGCGCTGTGGGCCGCCCTGCCCGTGCACGCGGCCGAACTGCAGGGGCCGTTGAAGGTTACCGATGGCGGCAGCCTGCAGCTGGGCGCCGACGACACCCTGTCACACAGTGCTGGTGGCTACGCCCTGGAGGCCAATGGTGTCGGCAGCACCATTACCGTCAATGGCAGCTGGATCTCCAGCACCGGAGGCGGCAGCGGCATCCTTGCCAGCGCCGGCGGCAGCGTCCTGATCGAGGGCGGCATCCTGCAGGTCGGCGATGGCAGCACCACCGTCGGCTATGCGCTGAACGCCAGCGGTGCGGGCAGTGTGATCCGGGCCAACAACCTGGTCATCAATGCCTACCGCAACGGCTCGGGCTACGGCACGGTCAATGCCACCGGCGGTGGCAAGGTGTGGTTGAACGGTGGCAGTGTCAGCAGCGGCGGCCACGCCCTGTACTCCACTGGCGTCGGCAGCGAGCTGCATGTATCCGGAACCAGCATCAACAACGGCGCCAACAGCGCGGTGTACGCCGAGGGTGGCGCGCTGCTGTCGCTGGAATCGCTGAAGATGACCTTCGCCGAAGCCAGCAGCGGCTACAGCGGTCGCGTGTCCTCCAACGGCAGCGGCAGCGTGCTGTCGCTGCGCGATGTGGACGTGGTCAACGGCTACTTCGATATCAGCAACGGTGGCACGTTGCAGATCATCGGAGGCAGCGCCAGCAGCAAGGGCGGCAGCATCCGTCTGCTCGGCAACAGTGGCAACCGGCTGTACTCCACCGCCGATATCACCGGCGGCCGCTTCGAGACCGTCGGCGGCTATGGCGTCAACGTCAACAGCTGGGCGAAGCTGACCGCCAACGGCGCCCACTTCACCGTGCGCGATGGTTATTCCGGCATCTGGCTGTCCGGCGCAGACTCGCTGGCCGACCTCACCGATACCACGCTCAGCACCTACGGCGACAACGGCTACGGCCACGGCGTGGACGTCTGGGGCGGTACCGCCACGATCACCGGCGGCAGCATCGACACCCACGGCGACGGGGTCTACGGCCTGCGCGCCTCGGGCAGCAATCCACCGACGCCCTATTCGCGCATCCGTGCCAAGGATCTGGACATCACCACCTACGGCACCGGCGGCGGCGGCGTCTTCCTCGGTGGCAGCACGGCCGATGCGCAGCTGGACGGAGGCTCGATCACCACGCGGGGTGCCTCCTCGTTCGGCATCGTGCAGATGAACACCGCCAAGCTCACCGCCGACAACCTGAGCATCCATGCACAAGGGACGAACTCGGGTGCCTATCGCTCCTACATCACGGTGTTCGGGCCGTACTGGGACCGTCTGGTGTTCAACAACAGCACCCTGCAGACCCAGGACGGTCCCGCGCTGTGGCTGCAGGGCAGCAACCACGAGCTGACGCTCAACAACACCGATGTCGTCGCGCGCCAGCAGGACAGCCTCGACGGTGGCCGCCTGCTGCGGGTGAGCGACACGGTGTTCACCGATGGAAGCTCGGTCGCCACCGCGGACATTGTTTTCACTGCCGACAACAGCCGCCTGACCGGCGATGTCGTGGTCGACAGCGCCACCGCCAACGTGCAGATGACGCTGCGCAACGGCACCGTGTTCAACGGTGCACTGCGCAACGACTCCGGCTACCAGGTCGCACAGCTGGCGATGGATGGCAGCAGCCAGTGGAACGTGCGTGGCACTTCCAGCGTCGGCTCCCTGGACCATGCCGGCACCATCGCCTTCGTCGCACCCACCACCGACGACTTCAAGACCCTGACCGTCACCGGCGACTATGTCGGCAACGATGGCCATTGGCTGTTCAACCGCGCACTGGGCGACGATGCCTCGCGGGGTGACCAGCTGGTGATCCAGGGCAACAGCAGTGGCACGGCCTCTGTCAGCGTGCGCAACGCGGGGGGCGCCGGTGCCCTGACCAGCGAAGGCATCCGCCTGATCAGCGTGGGTGGCCAGTCCGATGCGCAGTTCTCGCTGCAGGGACGCGCGGTGGCCGGCGCCTACGATTACTTCCTGTACAAGGGTGGCGTCGCCACGCCGGACGACGGCAACTGGTACCTGCGCTCGGAATACGTACCGCCGGTCGACCCGCCGGAACCGCCCGATCCGCCGCAGCCGCCGATTGATCCGCCTGCTCCGCCGATCAATCCGCCGGGGCCGCCGGGTCCGCCGGTCGACCCGCCGCTTCCGCCGGCCCCGCCACGCGTGGAGCGCCCGGAGCCGGCGGTGTACATGGCCAACCAGAACAGTGCGCTGGGCATGTTCCGGCACAGCCTGTACGACCGCAGCGGCGATCCCGCCGATGCCGCCGACAGCAGCAGCGACGCCATTGCATGGGCACAGGTGCGCAGCAGCCAGCCCGGCAGCCGCGGCCGCCAGGTGGATGTGGACAGCGAACTGAACAGCGTGCTGCTGGGTGTCGGTCGTCGCTTCGAAGCCAATGCGGGTGGCCAGCTGCAGGCAGGTGTGATGGCCGGCCAGGGCCGGGCGCGCAACGACAGTCGATCGCAGGTGACCGGCTACACCGCGCGCGGTGTGGTCAACGGCACCAGCCTGGGCCTGTATGCCACCTGGCTGCAGGACGCACGGATGGACCACGGCGCGTATGTGGACGGTTGGCTGCAATACGGGCGGTTCCGCAACAGCGTGCAGGGCGAAGGGCTGCAGAAGGAGCGCTATCGCTCGCACAGCTGGACCGGTTCGGCCGAGGCTGGCTATGTGCTGCCCGTGCAGCGCACGGCGCAGCGCGGTGTCTACCTGGAGCCACAGCTGCAGGTGATCCACAGCCGCTACGACGCCGACCTCGTGGTCGAGGCCAACGGCACGGCGGTTGAAGGTTACGACAAGGACAGCACCACCACGCGTGTGGGCCTGCGCCTGTACACCCGTTCGCTGACGCAGCGCCAGGGGCAGGTACAGCCGTTCGTCGCGGTGAACTGGTGGTCCGGTGGCAACGACGCGGCCATCGCCGTGGACGGCGAACGCCTGCGCCGGCAGTTGCCGCGTGACATCTACGAAGCCAAGGCTGGCGTGCAGGTGAATCTGTCGGGTGGCTGGCGCGGCTGGGGCGAGATCAGCCGGCAGACCGGTGGCATGGGCTTCCGCGATACCAGCGGTCAGCTGGGCGTCTCCTACCGCTGGTAAGACGTACTGCTGGCGAGCCCATCGAGGGGTCCGGCGATGCTTCGTCGGACCCCTCGTTGTTTTCCACACCACGCGTGGAAATCGATGGGGGCTGGATGTGGACAAGTGGGCGCGAGCACTGCCGCACAAGCGTTTGCAGGCGTGGTGATTTTTTGTCCAGGCCGACGTTTGTTTTCCACACGGCACGTGGAAAGCGATGGGAACTTGGTGTGGACAAGTAGGTGCGAGCGTTGCGGCGCAGGCGTTCCAAGGCGTGGTGAAAATTTGTCCATGCCGTGCTGTGCCAACCAAGGTTGTCACCCACCAGGCGGGCTACCCGTGGTTTTCCACACCGCGCGTGGAAAGCGATGGGGGTTTGGTGTGGACAAGTGGCTGCGAGCCCCGCACTGCAAGCGCTTCAATGCATGATGATTTTTTGTCCAGGGGCACGCCAGCGCAGCGTCAGCAGCAGCAACACCCCCAGCAGCGCAGCACCAAGCAGGCAGGAGAGCGCGATATGGAAGTCCGTTCCGCCGTTGGCGATGTGCCGGGCGACAGCTGAGCCGTCGATGCCCATCGCGCGCATCCGGCTCCAGCCCCGCAGCACTTCCACTGCGGAACGCAGGCCGCTGTAGAGCAGCGGCAAGGCGAAGATCAGCAACGCCGCACGCAGCACCCACACGCCCACGCGTTGCAGCCGGCTGCCAGCGGTGCGCAGGACGGGCGCCGTGGCGTTGGCCAGCCGGGCGCAGGCGATGGCGGCCGATGTCGCACCCCAGGTTGCCACTGCGGCGATCATCAGCATCACGCCGGCCGGCCCCGACAACGTAGACGTCAGTCGCTGCCAGACGAAGGTCAGTCCACCACGCCAGGACGGCGCATCGCCCATCAGCAGGTGCACGGCGCCCTGCACATGTTCGCGGTCCTGCAGCGAGAAGGCCGTAGCCACCGCGCCCAGCGTGATGACAGCACACACGGCCACGGCCAGCAGCAGGAGCAGGCCAAGCAGCAGCCGGGCAGCACCGCCGGGGCGCGGCATGTCGGATTGTGGGGGCGTCATGGCCAAGCCTTCCCTGGTCGCTCGATTCGCCGCGCAGGATGCCGCGCAACCCCGGAAACAACAAGGCCCCGCACTGCGGGGCCTTGTTGGACATCACGACGCGCGGTCGATCAGACGTTGAAGCGGAAATGCAGGATGTCGCCTTCCTGCACGCGGTATTCCTTGCCTTCCAGGCGCAGGCGACCCGCTTCCTTGGCGCCGGCTTCGCCCTTGTACTTGATGAAGTCGTCATACGCGATGGTTTCGGCGCGGATGAAGCCCTTCTCGAAGTCGGTATGGATGACCGCGGCGGCCTGCGGCGCGGTGGCGCCCTTGCGCACGGTCCACGCGCGGACTTCCTTTACGCCCGCAGTGAAATAGGTCTGCAGGCCGAGCAGGCTGTAGGCCGCGTTGATCACGCGGTTCAGACCCGGCTCGGTCAGGCCGAGGTCGGCCAGGAACGTATCGCGGTCTTCGTCGTCCAGCTGCGACAGCTCTTCTTCGATCGCTGCCGACACCGGCACCACCTGGGCGCCTTCTTCGGCGGCACGGGCGCGCACCGCATCCAGGTGCGGGTTGTTCTCGAAACCGTCTTCCAGCACGTTGGCGATGTACATCACCGGCTTCAGGGTCAGCAGGAACAGATCGCGCACCAGCGCCTTCTCTTCCTCGTCCAGACCCGCCGAACGGCCGGCCTTGCCGTCGGCCAGCGCGGCCTGCAGCTTGGCCAGCACCGGCTTGCGTGCCGCTGCGTCCTTGTCGCCGCCCTTGGCCGCACGCTCGGCGCGGTTCAGTGCCTTTTCGACGCTGTCCAGGTC
The DNA here is from genome assembly GCF_040815575.1 of Stenotrophomonas sp. LST15-1-1.1. Lineage (NCBI taxonomy): Bacteria > Pseudomonadati > Pseudomonadota > Gammaproteobacteria > Lysobacterales > Lysobacteraceae > Stenotrophomonas > Stenotrophomonas sp. LST15-1-1.1. The sequence goes on along the minus strand of NZ_JBFPNJ010000029.1, from coordinate 468,066 downwards.
GGCCAGGGCCAGTTCGGTATCGATGGTGTCGATGTCCGAGATCGGGTCGACCTTGTTGTTGACGTGGATGACGTCAGCGTTCTCGAAGCAGCGCACCACGTGGGTGATCGCATCCACTTCGCGGATGTGGGCCAGGAACTTGTTGCCCAGGCCTTCGCCGCTGGCGGCACCGGCCACCAGGCCGGCGATGTCGACGAACTCGACCGCGGTCGGGATGACCTTCTGCGGGTTGATGATCGCTGCCAGTTCGTTCAGGCGCGGATCCGGCACCGGCACGATGCCGACGTTGGGTTCGATGGTGCAGAACGGGAAGTTCGCCGCGGCGATACCCGCCTTGGTCAGCGCGTTGAACAGGGTCGACTTGCCGACGTTGGGCAGGCCGACGATGCCGCATTTGATACCCATGGGTGACAGCTCTCTGGGGTGAAAGTGATTGGTGAAACAGCGCGCGCGCCGCTTGGCCAATCCATCTCGGTGTTGCCGATCAACATCTGTGCCAACCAAGGTTGGCATCTACCGGGGCCGGTTGTTTCCGTACCGACCAACGGTCGGTACCTACCGGCACAATTATTTCGGGGTGTGCAGCCGCTTCATCGCTTCGCTGAAATCGCCCTGCACCGCCAACGGCAGCACGTCGATCGCATCGTCGATGGCGCGCGAGATCAGTACTTCATCTTCCTTGGAGGGGCGTCCCAGCACCCAGCCCACCACGCGATCCTTGTGGCCGGGATGGCCGATGCCGACGCGGAGGCGATGGAACTTGCCGTGGCCGAGCAACCGGATGGTGTCACGCAGGCCGTTCTGTCCACCGTGGCCACCGTCGAACTTCAACCGCGCCACGCCGGGCGACAGGTCCAGTTCGTCGTGGGCCAGCAGGGTTTCCTCCGGCTCGATCTTCCAGAACCGCTGCGCGGCGGTGACCGACTTGCCGCTGAGGTTCATGAAGGTGGCGGGCTTGAGCAGCCACACCATCTGTCCGGCAATGTCGACCTTGGCGGTCTCGCCAAACAACTTGCTGTCCACGTTCCATCGTGCACCGGCTTTTTCGGCCAGGGCCTCAACGAAATGAAACCCGGCATTGTGCCGGGTCCGGGCGTGCTCCGATCCGGGGTTGCCCAGACCGACGATCAGTCGCAATCCTGCCATCGTTCCATCCAGATACGGCGCCTGCCCCGAAGGACAGGCGCCGCGGGGTATTACTCGGCCGCTGCTTCTTCAGCGTCGGCAGCGTCCTGCTTGCCGTGCTTGGCAGTGACGATGGCGTCGTCGTGGTCCTTGCCCAGCGCCAGCGCCGGGATTTCCACGCCCTTCGGCAGCTTGATGTCCGACAGGTACACAACGTCGCCAGCCTTCAGCTCGCCCAGGTCGACTTCGATCGACTCCGGCAGGTCCTTCGGCAGGCAGCTGATGGCCACTTCCTTCAGTTCGTGGGTGACCACGACGTCGGCAGCCTTGCCAGCCGGCGAGGTGTCTTCGTTGATGAAGTGCAGCGGAACCGAAGCGGTCAGCTTCTCGTTCTCGTTCACGCGCAGGAAGTCCAGGTGCATGATCAGCTGCTTGAACGGATGGCGCTGCATGTCACGCAGCAGCACCTTCTGCACCTGGCCGTCCAGGTTCAGGTCCAGGATCGAGGCATAGAACCACTCGTTCTGCTGGGCCAGCCAGATTTCGTTGTGGTCCAGGCTGATGGCGACCGGTTCGGCGTTGCCGCCGTACACGATCGCCGGGATCACACCAGCGGTACGCAGGCGGCGGCTCGCACCCTTACGCTGCAGTTCACGCTTGGTGACCTTGATTTCATGGGTCTTCGACATTTTCGACTACTCGGTTGTTGCCTTGCCTTGCGGCTTGGCGGTTGAAGGCACTTCCGCGACCAGAAGTGCCCAGTGTGTCCCTGCCGTTGCCGGCGGGGACGAAAAAATCAATCGACGTACAGCGAGCTGACCGACTCGCCGAAGGCGATGCGGCGCATCGTTTCGGCCAGCATTTCCGCCACGCTCAGCTGGCGGATCTTGCTGCACACCCGCGCGGCGTCCTTCAGCGGGATGGTGTCGGTCACCACCAGCTCATCGAGCTGGGAATTGGTGATGTTGTCCACCGCCGGGCCCGACAGCACCGCGTGGGTGCAGTAGGCGGCGACCTTGAGCGCACCGCGCGCCTTCAGGGCAGCGGCAGCGGCGCACAGGGTGCCGGCGGTATCGACGATGTCATCGACCATCACGCAGGTCTTGCCTTCGACGTCACCGATGATGTTCATCACGGTGGAGACGTTAGCGCGCGGACGGCGCTTGTCGATGATCGCCAGGTCAGCGTCATCCAGGCGCTTGGCCACGGCACGGGCGCGGACCACGCCGCCCACGTCCGGCGACACCACAATCAGGTTCTCGGTGCCGTAGGCGCGCCAGATGTCGGCCAGCAGCAGCGGAGAGGCATACACGTTGTCGACCGGAATATCGAAGAAACCCTGGATCTGGTCGGCGTGCAGGTCGACCGTCAGCACGCGATCGGCGCCGGCGGTGCTGAACATCTTCGCCGCCAGCTTGGCGGTGATCGGCACGCGCGAGGAACGCATGCGGCGATCCTGGCGCGAGTAGCCGAAGTACGGCACCACGGCGGTCACGCTGGCCACCGATGCGCGCTTGAGCGCGTCGATCAGCACCAGCAGTTCCATCAGGTTCTCCGCGCTCGGCGCCGAGGTCGGCTGGATCACGAACACGTCCTGCTTGCGGACGTTCTCTTCGATCTCCACCTGCACTTCGCCATCGGAGAAGTGCGAGACCAGCGCCTTGCCCGGGCGCACTCCCAGTTCCTTGCAGATGTTCTGCGCCAGACGTTTGTTGGCGTTGCCGGAAAAGACCAGCAGGTTCGGGGACTCTTGCATCATGATTGTCTCGGGCGGGGACGAGTGGCGGGGATCCGGTAGCGGCAAGGACCACTTCGGCCCCTGCTGCTGACAACACCGCGGCTGTTCCCACGTCCCGCGCAGGTGATGCGCTGGAAGGCGCGGACGCAGCCGCATTGGCAGGGGCGGGAGGATTCGAACCTCCGAATGCCAGGATCAAAACCTGGTGCCTTGGGCCTCTTGGCGACGCCCCTGCATTGATGAATCAGTGTTGCTCGAGTGCATCCAGCAGTGGCGAACGTGCAACGCCCGCAGCCACCCTTGCCCGCAACTCCTTCGACAACTTCGCTCGTCCCTGCTCGGCGGCAGCCTGCGAATCGAACTCGACGAAACAACCACTTCCCGAACCGGTCAGACGTGCCGTGCCGATGTCGCTCAACGCAGCAAGCGCCGCCTCGACGGCAGGCTCACGGCGGCGCAGCACCGGTTCGAACACGTTCCCGACCAGCGAGCCGGAAGCGAAGTCCTCTATTTTCGCCTGTGGACTGTCGCGCGTCAAATCCGGATCAGCGAACAGGAGGGGCGTGGGCACGTGAACGCCCGGTTCGACCAGCACATACCAGGCCTGCGGCAGGGTGATCGGCTGCAGCCGCTCGCCCACCCCTTCGGCCCAAGCGTTGTGGCCACGCACGAACACCGGCACGTCGGCGCCGAGACGCAGCCCCAGCGCGGCCAGCGCATTCTCGTCCAGCCCCGCGCCCCAGAGCCGGTTCAGCACCACCAGCACGGTGGCCGCATCGGACGAACCGCCGCCGAAACCGCCGCCTGCAGGCACGTGCTTTTCGACGATGATGTCGACACCTTTATCGACATTCGCCACTTCTTTCAGCATCCGCGCTGCACGAACGGCCAGATCATCGGCCTCGGCGACGCCGGCCAGACCCTCGCCCTGCCGCCGCACCTGGCCGTCTTCACGCAGGCGCAGGCCGATCCGGTCTCCCCAGTCGAGCAGGCGGAACACCGTCTGCAGCTCGTGGTAGCCGTCGGCACGGCGGCCGGTGATGTGCAGGAACAGGTTCAGCTTGGCCGGGGCCGGCCACCAGGACCAGCCCGCGTCATCCCCGCGCGCGCTCATGGTGCGCCCTGGCCCCACTGGTCGACCAGCAGGCGCACCTTGGCGTCGCCATTGACCGCTTCGACCCTGCGCGGCAGGGCCGGCCGTCCGGCTTCGGCCGGGTACCAGTCCAGATACTGGATCACCCAGCCCATCTGCTGCATGCGCCGCGGACGGCCATCCGCATCACGATCGATCTTTCCCGGCCCCGCGCTGTCGCCTGCGACCAGGCCGCGTACCCAGTCCGGCAGCTGATTGACCGGAATATCCCAGCCGGTCGCCTCCAGCAGCAGCGCCTGCGCGTCTTCACCCTCGCGCGGACCACCGGCCAGTCCCTCCAGGCGCCCGGCTTCATGGTGGGTATCACCGCTCAACTTCCAGCTCTGGCGGGTCACCGGGGCGCTCAGTTCGACGACATAGCGCTGGCCTTCCTGCTTCCAGTCGATGCGGCCGCTGCCACCATCCTTGCCCTTGCTGACCGCCACCCGGCCCTGGAAATTCCAGTCCGCGGCCGAACGCACGGCATCCACGCGAGCGGTCTCGGCGGCGGCCGCTTCGGCGGAAACGGTGGTGACCACGGCCGGCGCCGGCGTTTTCTGCCGGCCAACGGTGGTGCAGGCACTCAGGGCCAGGGTCACGGCCACCAGCAACAACGGCCGGATCGTGGAAACACTCATGGATTGAATTTCTCGCGGGCGCGCAGCAGCGCGCGGTTTTCAGGGTCGAGCCGGGCCGCTTCCTCGAAGAAGTGACGGGCTTCATCGTGCTTGCCCAGCACCCACAGCACCTCGCCCACGTGGGCGGCGATTTCCGGGTCCTTGGCCAGCGTCCAGGCGCGGCGCAGCTGCACCAGCGCGTCGGCGTTGCGCCCCAGCCGGTACAGCACCCAGCCATAGCTGTCGACGATGGCCGCGTTGTCCGGTTCGGCCACGCGTGCGCGGTCGATCAGCTCGAGCGCTTCCTGGTAACGGCCAGTACGGTCGGCCAGGGTGTAACCCAGTGCGTTCAGTGCCGGCACGTTCTCCGGCTCGGTCACCAGGATCTTGCGCAGGTCGGCCTCGGCACGGGCGATGTCATCGCGACGCTCCCAGGCCAGCGCTCGGGCATACAACAGGCCGTTCTCGTCCGGATACGCCGCCAGGCCACGGGCCAGTGCATCGATCTCGCCGGGAAGGTCGTCGGCGCGCTGGCGCAGCTCGGCTTCCAGCAGATACGCATCGCGCCGCACATCGTCATCCACCCCGGCATCGGACTGGATCGCATGCACTTCATCCAGCGCCAGCGACTGCCGGCCTGCCAGCCCCTGCGCATTGGCCGCACGCAGGCGCGCTTCGTTCAGCTCATCACCGCCGGGCACGCTGTGGTACCAGTTGACCGCCTCCGGGTAGCGCTTGAGGTACTCGGCGATCTTGCCCAGCAACAGGCGCTGCGCCGGGTCCGGCTTGGCCGCCTGCCGCGACAGCTCGTTGTACAGGTTGGACAGCGCGGCCTTGTCGCCCTGCTTGGCCAGCAGCGAAGCGCGCATTCCCCAGGTCTGCACATTCTGCGGACCGACCGCCAGCACGCGCTCGGCTGCTGCCGGCTGGCCGAGGCTGTCATAGGCGATGGCCACCGCATTGCGCAGTTCCGGATCCTGACGGGTCTTCGGTTCCACCCCACGCAGCAGCGACAGCGCCTGCTCGGTCTGTCCGGCCTGCTGCAGCTGGCTGGCGCGCAGCAAGGCGACGCGCGGCTCCTCGGGGAAGCGCTTGACCACCTCATCGATCATGCGCCGCGCCAGCTCGGGCTTTTCCATGCGCAACGCCAGGCGTCCAAACTCCTGCCAGGCCTCGATCTTCTGGGGAATGGCGTTCGCATCGACCAGCTCGCCCAGCACCTGGGCCGGCACGGCCGGATCGCGGCCGCCGCCGATCAGGGCGCCCAGGGCGAACTTCCAGCCCTCGTCGCCCGGGTCCTGCAACAAGGCCTGAAGCTCGCTGCGCGCAGCCTTCACATCGCCCTGGCGCATCGCCAGCGCACCGGCGGCGCTGCGCATCGCCAATGAGCGTGGCGCACGCTGCTGCCACAGGGCCAGGCCCTTGGCCGCAGCATCATCTTCGTTGGCCAGCATGGCAATGCGGGTCGCCCGCTCGGCCAGGCCGGCGTCGCCGTCGGTCTGCTGGGCGGCCTGCAGGTACCAGCGCGCGGCGTCGGCCAGCTTGCCCGCCTGCAGGGCGAACTCGCCTGCCAGGACGGGCTCCAGCGCCAGTTCCTCAGTCACCGCGGGCCGTGCAGGCGCCTTGGCGGGCACCGCCGCCAGGGCCTGGGCACAGGCCAGAGACAGCAGCAGAACACTGGGGATGCGAATCAATGCGGGCATCGTCGGCATCGGGGCCTTAAAATGTCGTCCAATGGCCAGCAGCTTATCGCAAGCAACTGAACAATGACCCTGTGGGTGCTCGGACTGAATCACCAGACCGCACCGGTGGAACTGCGCGAACGCGCAGCCTTCGCCGGGGACGCGTTGCCGCGCGCGCTCGGTTCGCTGCGCGATACCCCGCAGATTGCCGAGGCGGTACTGCTGTCCACCTGCAACCGCACCGAGCTGTATGCCGTGGCCGAGTCCGCGCAGGCACTGGACCAGTGGCTGCACGCCCAGGCCGGCGACCTGCAGGGCTATCTGTACCAGCACGCCGATGCCGATGCCGTCCGCCACCTGTTCCGGGTGGCGACGGGACTGGATTCGATGGTGCTGGGCGAACCGCAGATCCTCGGCCAGGTGAAGGATGCCTGGTCGACCGCGCGCGACCACGGCCTGCTCGGCCAGCGCCTGGACCGGCTGTTCCAGCAGACGTTCTCGGTGGCCAAGCGCGCGCGTACCGATACCCAGGTCGGCGCCAACCCGGTATCGGTGGCCTCGGCAGCGGTGCGCCTTGCGCAGAACGCGTTCGCCCGCCTTGATGATTCCACCGTGCTGCTGGTCGGCGCGGGCGAGACCATCGAACTGGCCGCGCGCCACCTCAGCGAAGGCAAGGTGCGGCGGCTGCTGATCGCTAACCGCACCCTCGCCCATGCGCAGGAACTGGCCAGCCGCCATGGCGGTGTGGCGCTGCCGCTGACCGAACTGGAGCGCCACCTGGCCGAGGCCGACGTGGTGTTCTCGGCCACCGCCGCCCGCGAACCAGTGATCCACCGTGCCGCGGTGGCCAACGCCCTGCGCGCACGCCGGCACAAGCCCATGCTGCTGTTCGACCTGGCCGTGCCGCGCGACATCGAAGCTGACGTCGCCACGCTCAACGATGCGTTCCTGTACACCGTGGACGATCTCGAGCGCGCGGTGGAAGACAACCGCCGCAGCCGCCGCGAGGCCGCCGCTGAGGCCGAGACGATCATCGACCTGCAGGTCTCGCGCTTCGTCGAAACCCTGCAGGCCAGCGCCCACCAGGCACCGCTGCGACAGCTGCGCGCCTTCGGCGAGGCCACCCGTGCCGAACTGCTGGAACGCGCGCGCCAGCAACTGGCCAACGGCAAGCCGGCTGACGAAGTGCTGGAACTGCTTGCCCACGGATTGACCAACCGCCTGCTGCACCCGCCGACCGCCGCCCTGCGTGCGGCCGCGCTCAGCGGCGATGCCGACCTGACCCGCGCCGCCGAGCGCCTGTTCCCGGCGACGCCGGGTTACCGCCACCCACCTGTGAGAACCGATGACGCCGACCCTGCGCCGTAAGTTGGAAGCGCTGGCCGAGCGCCGCGAAGAACTGGAACGTCTGCTCGCCGAACCGGAGGTGGTCGCCAACAACGCGCGCTTCCGCGATCTTTCGCGCGAGTTTTCCCAGCTCGAACCGATCGCCACCGCACTGGCCGATGAAGCACGCGCCAAGGCCGACCTGGCTGCGGCCGAAAGCATGCGTACGGACCCGGACCTGCGCGAGCTGGCCGACGAGGAAATCGCCGCCGCACAGGCCCGCCTGCAGGAGCTGGAGCAGGAACTGGCGCTGCTGCTGGTGCCGCGCGACCCGCGCGATGAAGGCAACCTGTTCCTGGAAGTGCGCGCCGGTACCGGCGGCGACGAGGCGGCGATCTTCGCTGGCGACCTGTTCCGCATGTACGCCCGCTACGCCGAGCGACAGGGCTGGAAGGTCGAGATCGAATCGGACAATCCCGGCGAACATGGCGGCTACAAGGAAGTGGTGGCACGCGTGGTCGGCCGTGGCGCGTTCTCGCGCCTGAAATTCGAATCGGGCACGCACCGCGTGCAGCGCGTGCCGGCCACCGAATCGCAGGGCCGCATCCACACCTCGGCGGCCACGGTGGCGATCATTCCGGAAGCCGACGAAGTCGATGAGATCGTCATCAACCCGGCTGACCTGAGAGTCGACACCTACCGTTCTTCCGGCGCCGGCGGCCAGCACGTCAACAAGACCGAATCGGCGATCCGCATCACCCACGTTCCCAGTGGCGTGGTGGTGGAATGCCAGACCGAACGCAGCCAGCACGCCAACCGGGAGAAGGCGATGAAGCGCTTGAAGGCACAGCTGCTCGATGCCGAGCGCCAGCGCCATGACGCGGCGCAGGCCGAATCTCGGCGCCTGCAGGTCGGCAGCGGCGACCGCAGCCAACGCATCCGCACCTACAACTTCCCGCAGGGCCGCATCACCGACCACCGCGTGGAAGGGCTGACCCTGTACGACCTGCCCAACGTATTGGCGGGCGACCTGGATCCGCTGCTGCAGCGACTGAGCCACGAGCACCAGGTCGATGCCCTGGCCCAGCTTTCGGCCGGCTGACCCGCATGTCGGCCTGGCAGCAGCGGCAGCAACTGCAGCAGGCGATCGCGCGCCAGCCCGGCGACTTCGTCGCCTGGGTGATGCTGGCCGACCTGGAACTGGAAGCCGGCGACATTGCGGCCGGCGAGCAGGCCGCGCGACGCGCGCTGCAGCTGCGGCCCAATCATCCTGAAGCACTTGCCCGGCTGGGCCGGGTAGCGTGGATGGCAGGAGCGCATGCCGATGCCGCCACGCTGCTGGGCCAGGCCTCCGCGCTGGCACCGGAGCACCCGGGCATCGCGTTGTGGCTGGGGCACGCGCTGGAAGATGCCAATGATGCGGAAGGTGCATCGGCAGCCTATCGCCGTGCACATGCACTGATGCCCGATGAACCCTATATCGCCGCACAGCGCCTCGCCTGGCAGCGTCGCCTGTGCGATTGGCAGGACGTGGATGCGCTGGCCGCCCAGGTGCGCGGCGCGCTTGCATCTGGCCAGGGCGTGGTTGAGCCCTTCGCGTTCCTCAGCGAAGACGCCAGCGCGGCCGAACAGTTGGCCTGTGCGCGTGCGCGCGCCTTGGTCGTGGCGGCGTCAGTGCGGCCACTGCCCCCGGTGAAGCTGCGCGAACGAGGTCCACTGCGCGTGGGCTTCCTGTCGAACGGCTTCGGCGCTCATCCCACCGGATTGCTGACGGTGGCGCTGCTGGAACACATGAGGCAGGACCCGGCACTGCACCTGCATCTGTTCGCGCTCAACGCCGATGATGGCAGCCGCATCCGCCAACGCCTGCAGACCGCTACCCGGCTGCATGACGTTGCGGGGTTGCGCCATGCCGACACGGCCGCGCGCATCCGTGCACAGGACATCGACCTGCTGTTCGACCTGCGCGGTTGGGGCGGCGGCGGCACGCCGGAAGTACTGGCGATGCGCCCTGCCCCGCTGCAGCTCAACTGGCTGGCCTACCCCGGCACCTCCGGTGCGCCGTGGCTGGAGGCCGTGATCGGTGACAGCTTCGCGCTGCCGCCCTCGCTGGAAGCGCACTACAGCGAGCGTGTGCTGCGCCTGCCGCGCGCGTTCCAGCCGTCGGACAACACCCGCGTGCTGGAGCCGGCACCGGATCGCGCGGCGTGTGGGCTGCCCGCGCAGGGCACGGTGTTCTGCTGCTTCAACAACAGTTACAAGCTCAACCCGCGCAGCATGGGCCGCGCGTTCGCGGTGCTGCAGGCCGTACCCGGCAGCGTGCTGTGGCTGCTGTCCGGCCCCGGCCAGGCCGATGCGCGGCTGCGTGCCGCCGCGCAGGCTGCTGGACTGGACCCGGCGCGCCTGGTGTTCATGGCCAAGCTGCCGCATCCGCAGTATCTGGCCCGCTATCAGCTGGCCGACCTGTTCCTGGATACGAACCCGTACAACGCGCACACCACCGCATCGGATGCACTGTGGGCCGGCTGCCCGGTACTGACCTGCCCCGGCCCTACCTTCGCCGCGCGCGTGGCAGGCAGCCTCAACCATCAGCTGGGCCTGGAGCACATGAACGTCGCCGACGATGCGGCGTTCGTCGCCACCGCCAGTGCACTCGGCAACGATCCGGTCGCCTTGGCCGCGGTGCGTGCCGAACTGGCGCAGGCACGCGAACGCAGCGGCCTGTTCGACATGGCAGCTTTCGCGCGCGATCTGTCCGCACTGCTGCAGCAGCTGGCCCGCGAACAGGGCTGGCAGGGCCTCGACACGCCCTGACCTCGCCCTGCGCTACGCTCGGGCCTCCTTCCCGCGTGGTATGACGATGGCCAAGCTCAAGCGCAAGGAATACGACGAACTGCTGCAGCCGCTGCAGCTGGAACTGGCTGCGATGGCGCGCTGGGTGCAGCACAGCGGGCAACGCCTGCTGGTGCTGTTTGAAGGGCGCGATACCGCCGGCAAGGGTGGCGCGATCCAGACCATCAGCGAGCACCTCAACCCACGCCAATGCAGGGTGGTGGCGCTGCCCAAACCCACCGACCGCGAAGCCACGCAGTGGTACTTCCAGCGCTACACCTCGCATCTTCCGGCTGCCGGCGAGATCGTGCTGATGGATCGCAGCTGGTACAACCGGGCCGGCGTTGAACGGGTGATGGGCTACTGCAGCGAGACCGAGTACCAGCAGTTCCTGCGCCAGGCGCCGGTGTTCGAACAGCTGCTGGTGGATGACGGCATCCTGCTGTTCAAGTACTGGCTGTGCGTGGACCAGGAGCAGCAGGAAAAGCGCTTTGCCGAGCGCCATGTCGATCCACTGAAAGGCTGGAAGCTGTCGCCGGTGGATCTGAAGTCACGCAGCAAGTACAGCGCATACACCGAAGCACGCGAGGCGATGCTGCGCGCGACCCATCGCGACGGTGCGCCGTGGACGCTGGTGGATTTCAACGACCAGCGGCTGGGTCGCCTGACCCTGGCCCGCAACCTGCTTGACCGGTTGCCGGACACGCGGGTGGATGCGCCGCTGCCGGAGCTGCCGAAGCTGAAGGGCAAACTGCATCGCGAGCACTACGATGTACTGAAGCCGATCGAGGATTTCCCGGTCGAAGAGTAAGGTTGGTCGGCAGGGCCTGCGGCCCTGCACCTGCTACAGGCAACGGCAACAGCCGAAGCAACGTCAAGAGCGGGCATTCCGTGGGATGGTGGGGCGGTGTCGGATTGCGGGGACGCCGCAAGTACGTCCTTGCAGGCTTGGCCGCGGCATCCATGCCGCGGACACCCCGCAATCCGACACCGCCCCACCTTCGACAGATTTCCGCGATCTGGCAGATCCACGCCATGCGTGGATGAATCTCTTTCAGATATCGAAATCAATCTGGGGTCAGATCCGTTTTCCTACGGAAAACGGATCTGACCCCAAGAGCCATTCCGACAGATCGCGAGAATCTGTCGAAGGCGGGGTGGGTCCGGTTGCGGGGGCGTGAGCGCCATGGATGGCGCGACCGAGCTTACATGGACGTACTTGCAGCGTCCCCCGCAACCGGACCCACCCCGCCTACCCTCAGGAAACCCGCTTCTGCTTCGGCTGTTGCTGTTGCTTCGGCTGTTGCTCTGGCCTCTGCAGGTGCAGGGCGCAGCCCTGCCGACCAAACCCCTTACTTGGCAGCCGCGATCTGCTTTTCGATGTCGGCCGCCGTGACCGGGCCCAGGAAGCTGTGCGCCAGCTTGCCCTGCGGATCGATCAGGTGGGTCAGCGGCAGGCCGCGCGGGGTGGCGAAGTCGGCCGGCGGGTCGAACGGATCGACGATCACGATCGGATAGGTCACCGGATGCTTGGTCAGGAACGACTGCATCTCCGGCGCCTCGATGTCCTCGTAGGCCAGGCCAACCACTTCGATGTTGCTGCGCATGGCATGCAGCGCCGACAGCTCCGGCATTTCCTTGCGGCAAGGTGCACACCAGGTCGCCCAGAAGTTCACCACCACCCACTTGCCACGATGCGCGGCAAGGTCGTAATCGCTGCCATCGACCGCCTTCATCTTCAGCGTCGGGAACTCGGCGGTGACGCGCTCGGCGGGCGTGTCCTCAACCGGCGCCGGCGCGGTCGGGGTCGGTGCCTGCGCGGGCGGTTGGCTGCTGGCCGGGGTCGGTGCCTGCGCGGGCGGTTGGCTGCTGGCCGGGGTCGGCTCCTGCGCGGGTTTGCAGGCGGCCAAAGCCAGCAGCGCAGCCAGCAGCAATGGGGTCTTGCAGGTCATGGGGCGTCTCCAGAATCAGGGTAGATGTCGCTGACGCGACGCTTGAGGCGCTCACGCAGCGGCAGGCGCAACTCATCCAGCGCAGCCAGCGCGGCCCGGCCCAGGCTGTCATCGCGGTAAGGCAGGTGTTGTTCGGCCACCGGAATGCGCAGCTGCGTGCATTCGTACAGATCGCCCAGGCTGACCTGGTCCAGGTCACGGGCCAGCAGCCATTCACCGCGCTCATCACGGCGCAGCAGGCCGATGCCCTCCAGGTGGCAGGCCAGGTCCTGCAGCAGCGAGTCGGTCAGCATCGGTTCCAGCCGCAGGATCTCGTCGTCGGCCAGCCCCCTGCCCTTGGCGCGTGCGTGCTGGAAGCGCCCGAGCAGGCGCAGCAGGCCATAGAACTCATAGCCCTGCGGCAGGCGCAGCTCCACCGGCTGGTAGCGGAAGGCCGCCATCGACGATGCCAGCGACGCGCCCAGCAGCACGGCCACCCAGCACAGGTAGATCCACAGCAGCAGGATCGGCACGAAGGCCACCGTGCCATACAGCTTCTGGTAGGACTGGAAGCTGCCCAGGTAGGCGCCGATGCCCCACTTCACCAGCTCCAGGATCACCGCGGCCAGAATCGCGCCGGGTACCGCGTGGCGCCACTTCACCGTGTGGTGTGGCACCACGCGGAACATCAGGGTGATGCAGACGAATTCGATCAGGATCGGTGCCAGCCGCAACGCGAGATCGGCCAGCCAGCGCCCCTCCTGCGTACCGAACAGTGGCATCGCGAACACCCGCGCCGACACGGCCAGCGAGGCAGCGGCGAGCATCGCACCGAGGGTCAGCACCGTCCAGTAGACCAGGAAGCGGGTCAGTCGTGGCCGGCTGCTGCCGACGCGCCAGATCTGGTTGAAGGTCTCTTCAACACTGTTGAGGGTGATCAGCAGCGAGATGACCAGGGCGATGAAGCCGGCAGCCGTGAGCTGGCCCGCGCTGGCCGAGAACTGCCGCAGGTAGCCCTCGGCAGCGCGCGCAGCATTGGGCACGAAGTTGGAGAAGACGTAGTCGCTGAGCTGGTCGCTCCAGCGGTCGAACACCGGGAAGGCCGAGAGCACGCCGAACACCACGATCGCCAACGGCACCAGCGCGAACACCGTGGTGTAGGCCAGCGCAGCGGCCGCCTGGAACAGGCGGTCGTCGAGGAAGCGGCGCCACAGGAAGCGGCCGAAGCTGGCGGCGCGTGCGCGATCCCGCGCGCGCTCCATCCACAAATTGAGCGTATCCAAAGGTTCCATCGGCGCAAGGGTACCCGATGCGGAATCGATGCAGGATAGCCATACTGGCGTCCACACGATGAGGAGAGCTGGGCGCGATGGGCGAAATCCTGGTGCTGTACTACAGCCGCGGCGGTTCGGTGGCACGGCTGGCGCGCCAGATCGCGCGGGGCATCGGCGAGGTGCCGGGCATGGCGGCGCGGCTGCGCACGGTACCGCCGGTGGCCGCCGTCACCCAGACAGCGCAGCCGCCGGTACCCGACGATGGCGCGCCTTATGTAAGCGTGCAGGACCTGGTGGAATGCCAGGGACTGCTGCTGGGCAGCCCCACCCGTTTCGGCAACATGGCCGCGCCGGTCAAGCATTTCCTTGACGGGCTCGGCGCCGAATGGGTGAACGGCACGCTGGCGGGCAAACCGGCCGGGGTGTTCACGTCCACCGCGTCGATGCATGGCGGCCAGGAGTCGACCCTGCTGTCGATGCAGGTGCCGCTGCTGCACCACGGCTGCCTGATCGTCGGCATTCCGTTCACCGAGCCGGCACTGAGCCACACCACCAGTGGCGGCACGCCGTATGGTGCCAGCCACGTGGCCGGTGCCGCCGACGACCCGCAACCAACCGACGATGAGGCGGTGCTGGCACGGGCGCTGGGCCGGCGCGTGGCCGACATCGCGCAGCGGCTGGCACGATGAACGCCGCGCCGCGCACCGTGCTGCTGTTGGCCTTGATGGGGCTGGCGGCGCTGTTTGCCGGCTGGTTCATCAACGACAGGCACTGGCTGGCCACCCAGCTGGTGTTCACTGCGCCGCCGCTGGCACTGGCCATCGCCCTGCGGCTGGGCTGGCGCAAGGCCGGGTTCTGGGCGGCGGTGCTGGCGCTTGGCTGGTTCAGCCACGGCGTGATGAGCGCCTGGAGCCATCCCGAGACCCGCTGGCTGGCACTGATCGAAATCGTGCTGGCGCTGCTGGTGATCTTTTCGGCCAGCCTGCCCGGCCTGCGCGCCCGTTTCGGGCGGCGGCGCTGACGCTGCGCCCGGCGGGCCGTATCATCTGCGTTCCCGGCCCCGCGCCGCTGTACCTGCCTTGGTTTCGCGCATGCACATGATGGAAGAGCTCCTGGTCGTCACCACCGGTGGCACGATCGACAAGATCTATTTCGACGACAAGTCGGACTACCAGATCGGCGACCCGCAGATCGGCATGATCCTGCGCGAACTGGGGGTCACGTTCCGTTTCAACGTGATTCCGATCCTGCGCAAGGATTCGCTGCACATCAACGACGACGATCGTGAGCTGATCCGCGCGACGATCGCTGCGCAGCCCACCCGCCATGTGCTGGTGACCCACGGCACCGATTCGATGGTGCAGACCGGCAAGGTGCTGGCGACAATTCCCGACAAGACCATCGTGATGACCGGTGCGTTGAGCCCGGCGCGGTTCCGTGGTTCGGATGCGGAGTTCAACATCGGTTGTGCGATCGGTGCGGTGCAGTCGCTGCCGGCGGGGGTGTTCATCGCGATGAACGGCCGGATCTTCGACCCGCAGCACGTGCGCAAGAACGTCGCGGCGAACCGGTTCGAGTCGGTTTGAGGGATTTGTAGTGCCGAGCCCATGCTCGGCAGCCCTCTGATAGCCGAGCGTGGGCTCGGCTCTACAAAAAAAACGCCCCGGCCGAGGCCGGGGCGTGCCCATGGAGAGGGGCTTGGGCTCAGTACTGGGCGTTGAGGGTCACGCCCGAGAAGGTGCTGTACGCCTTCACCCGCACGTGCCATACGCCGGCAGCGGGGCTGTTGACGGTGCAG
This sequence comes from Stenotrophomonas sp. LST15-1-1.1, assembly GCF_040815575.1. Taxonomy (NCBI): domain Bacteria; kingdom Pseudomonadati; phylum Pseudomonadota; class Gammaproteobacteria; order Lysobacterales; family Lysobacteraceae; genus Stenotrophomonas; species Stenotrophomonas sp. LST15-1-1.1. Next base: position 452,611 of record NZ_JBFPNJ010000029.1, on the reverse strand, counting down.
GTCTCGTTGTTGCCGCTCAGGTACGGGCGGCAGGTGTAGACGGTGTCGGTCGGGGCACTGCCCTGGCGCAGGTACAGGTCGGCGTCACCGCTGCCGCCACTGATCGCCACGCGCAGCTGCGCGCTGCCCGCCGGGACGTTGACGGTGTAGCTGAGCGATGCGCCGCTGCCCGCGCCGAGGCCGGTGACCGGCACGTTGTTCTGCAGCACGGTGCCACCCGGGTTGGGCGTGGTGCCGTTGATCGCGGCTGTCACCGCGGCATCGGCGTCGATGATGCCGGCGCCGCAACCACCCGAGCATGCACCCGGCAGCGGACGCGCCGTGCTCTTGATGATGCTTTCCACCTGCGCCGGGCTGAGCGGGCTCGGTGCCACCGACTGCATCAGTGCAACCACGCCGGCCACGTGCGGCGCCGCCATCGAGGTGCCGTTGTAGGACGCATAGCTGGCGCTGCCCGGGGTGGTGGTGCCGCTGTTGAGGGTGGACAGGATGCCCTGGCCCGGTGCGGAGATGTCGATGCCGGTGCCGTAGTTGGAGAAGCTGGCACGTGCGCCTGCCGAGGTGGTCGCCGCCACCGCGATCACGTTCGGGCAGTTCGCCGGGACCGACGAGGACACGTTGGTGTTGCTGTTGCCGGCAGCGACCACCACGGTGGTGCCACGGCCGACCGCGCCGTTGATGGCGTTCTGGTAGGTGGTGGAGCAGCTGCCGCCGCCGCCCAGCGAGAGGTTGATGACCTCGGCCGGGTTGGCATTGGCCGGCACACCGCTGACCGTGCCACCGGAGGCCCAGACGATGGCGTCGGCGATGTCGGAGGTATAGCCGCCGCACTTGCCGAGCACGCGCACCGGCACGACCTTGGCATTGAAGGCGGTACCGGCCACGCCGGTGCTGTTGTTGGTCACCGCGGCGACCGTACCGGCCACGTGGGTGCCATGCCAGCTGGAATTCGAGCCCGGGTAACCGGCCTGGCACTCGTTGTCGCCGTACCAGTCACCCTCGTCATTGGGATTGCTGTCGCGGCCACCACCATCGCGCGCCATCGCTGCGTCGCTGATGAAGTCATAGCCGGGCAGGATGTTGGCGTTGAGGTCGGGGTGGTTGGTGATGCCGGTATCGATCACGGCCACGACCACGCCGGTGCCGGTGGCCTTGTCCCAGGCCGGGCGCACGTTGATCGACGCGTTGGATGTACCGAAGCCCCACTGCTCGCTGAAACGGGTGTCGTTGGGGGTCAACGTCGCGCGCATGATCTGGTCGACTTCGACGTATTCCACGTTCGGGTCGGCGGCGAGCTTGCGCATCAGCAGTTCGGATTCGGCCTGGTCCAACGCACGGTCGGTCCTGACCACGGTGGAGCCGACAGCGAGCCTGCGGACCTGCTGCAGGCCCAGCGCGCGGCCCTGGTTGCTGGCGATGCCTGCAGCGGCGGTCTTCAGCGAAGAGGCGAGCGCGGTGGTGTTGGCCACCGGCGCACTGCCGTCGCGGTACTTCACGATGAACCGCTGGTGGGTCGGTGCGGACTGCAGACCGCTGAGCTGGACATCACCGGCCAGCGCAGGCGTGGCCAGCAGCAGCGATGACAGGACGGACGCACCAAGGACCACCCACACACGACGCACACGCGGTTGCGTTACCTGGGACATCGGATTTCCCTTCTAATGGTAGGAATGCCGGAATCGGCAGAAGCACCGGCCTGAACCGTGGGCTGGCTTGCAATGGCGAGGTTCGGGTCCGGCGAGCCAGCGGATTCCCCTGCCCATCCGCTGTGTTGATGACGCTAGTGGCTCAAACCGGACACCACAAGATTTTCAGCGTCTTTTCAGCAAGATGAAATGTTGGATCTGAGACTTTTCGGGTCGAGGGTTTGTGAAGGTGAAGGAACTTTCGCGTCACCTGCACAGACCTGACTGCGCAATGTCCTGTCTCGTCATGTCTTTGCTGACATCGGCGTCTGTAGATTCGGGGTCAGATCCCTTTTCCGCAGGAAAGGGATCTGACCCCAGGCTCACAACGCAGAAAGCCCGTCACGAGGACGGGCTTTCCGGAGGAGCAGCCGAGCGTGGGCTCGGCTCTACAGTTCAATGCGGGCGATCAGCCCAGCTTGACCAGCCAGCCGTGGCGGTCCGGCAGGCGGCCGTACTGGATGTCGGTCAGTTCCTTGCGCAGCGACATGGTCACTTCGCCGGCCGGCGCATTGATGTCGCCCACCGAGAAGCCTTCGCCCTTCAGCTGGCCGATCGGCGTGACCACCGCAGCGGTACCGCAGGCGAACACTTCGGCGATCTCGCCGGAGGCCACGCCCTGCTTCCACTCGTCGATGGTGACCTTGCGCTCTTCAACCTTCATGCCGCGGTCGCGGGCCAGCTGCAGGATGCTCTCGCGGGTGATCCCCTCAAGGATGCTGCCGGACAGTTCCGGCGTGACCAGCGTGCCGTCCTTGTAGACCAGGAACACGTTCATGCCGCCCAGTTCTTCCAGGTACTTGCCTTCGACCGGGTCCAGGAACAGCACCTGCGAGCAGCCCTGTGCCTGCGCCTTCTGCTGCGGCAGCAGCGACGCGGCGTAGTTGCCACCACACTTGGCGGCACCGGTGCCGCCCTTGGCCGCACGCGCGTACTCGGTGGACAGCCAGATCGACACCGGGGCGACGCCCTTGGCGAAGTACGGGCCGGCCGGGCTGGCGATGACGTAGTAACCGGCCTTGTGCGCGCCGCGCACGCCGAGGAACGCTTCGTCGCCGATCATGAACGGACGGAAGTACAGGCTCGACTCATCGGCCGACGGCACCCAGGCGCTGTCGACGGCGATCATCTGCTTCAGCGATTCGACGAAGATCTCCACCGGCAGTTCCGGCAGCGCCAGGCGCTGCGCCGAACGCTGCAGGCGACGGCCGTTGGCATCGGGGCGGAAGGTCCAGATCGAACCGTCGGCGTGGCGGTAGGCCTTGATGCCCTCGAAGATCTCCTGGCCGTAGTGCAGCACGGCCGCGGCCGGGTCCAGCTGCAGCGGACCGTAGGCACGCACGTTGGCGTTGTGCCAGCCGGTGTCCTTGTCCCAGCGCACTTCCACCATGTGGTCGGTGAAGTGCAGGCCGAAGCCCGGCTTCTCCAGGATCTGGGCGCGCTCTTCAGCGCTGCGCGGGTGGTCCGAACGGGTGACGGCGAAGCTGGGAATGGACTGGGACACCGGAGATTTCCTGTTCTGGTTGCGGGTAGTGCCGTGCCCGCGTCACTGCGGGCCGTGGGTCAAAGCATGCCGGTTTCGAGCCGGGCGGCCTCGGACATCATGTGCTGGTTCCACGGCGGATCGAAGACCAGCTCGACGTCGGCCTCAGCCACCGTCGGGATCATTTCAAGCTTGCTGCGCACGTCGTCGACCAGGATGTCACCCATGCCGCACGCAGGCGCGGTCAGGGTCATCTTCACATCGATCTCGCGCTGCCCTTCGTCCAGGTGCTTGATCTCGACCTCGTAGACCAGGCCCAGTTCGACGATGTTCACCGGAATCTCAGGGTCGAAACAGGTGCGCAGCTGCTGCCACACCAGTTGTTCGACCTGCTCGTCGCTGGCATCGTCGGGAAGCTCCAGCGGTGCCGGCGCCTCCTTGCCGATGGCATCGCCATCCTTGCCGGCGATACGGAACAGATTGCCCTCGACAAACACCGAATAACTGCCGCCCAGCGCCTGAGTGATGTACCCATAGCTGCCGGCGGGCAGGGTCACGGTGTCGCCCTGCGGGACCATCACGGCCTCGCAATCGCGTTCGAAGTGGACAGGTTCGCTGCTACGGGAATACATGGGGACCGATATGGGGCTGCGGCCGAAGCCACGCAAGACGGCATTCTAACGTAGGCGCCCGGCCCCCGCCGGTGCACTGCGGCAAACCACAGTATCCTGTGGGCGACCTTCAGGAGCTTCGATGTCCTCCAATGCCGCACGTGCCAGGACCGTTACCTGGCTCTGGCCCTTCATGTTGTTGCTGGCGCTGGCCACCGCCCCCCTCGCCTGGATGCTGATCGCCCTGTTCACCGGCCGTCCGGTCGGCTGGATGGCGGTACTGACCGCCCTGGAACTGGTGTTCATGCTGCGGCTGGGCACGCTCGGTCCCGGCAAGCTGCGCATCGCCCTGGTCGTGCTGGGCACGCTGCTGGTAGCCGCCATCGCGAACTGGGCCATCGCCAGTGCCTGGATGGGCGGCTCGATGGGCCTGAACCCCTGGGACGCCTCGCTGCGGATGGGCCCGCACCTGGCCTGGACGCTGATCACCCTGGCCAATGGCGTGGTCGAATGGCTGTGGCTGGCGGTGGCCGTTGTGATTGGAGCGTGGCTGGCGCGTTGATCGCGCCGGTGATGCCCTGATGGATCCACGCCATGCGTGGATGGGGTGGTTGAATCTGGGGTCAGAGCCCTTTCCTACGGAAAGGGATCCGCCCCCAACCCTCAATGCCCGCCGTCGAGCGCCTTCAGCTCACTGACCAGCGAGGCCGCCGCCTCGGCACCATCGCCGTACAGCATGCGCGTGTTGTCGGCGTAGAACAGCGCATTCTCGATGCCGGCAAAGCCGGTGCCCTTGCCGCGCTTGATCACCACCACATTGCGCGCGTTGACCACGTCCAGCACCGGCATGCCGTAGATCGGGCTGGCCGGATCGGTGCGCGCCACCGGATTGACCACGTCGTTGGCGCCGATCACCAGCACCACGTCGGTGGTGGCAAATTCGGGATTGATGTCGTCCATGTCCGCGATCAGGTCATACGGCACACCCGCTTCGGCCAGCAGCACGTTCATGTGCCCGGGCATGCGCCCGGCCACCGGGTGGATGGCGAACTTGACCTTCACTCCGCGCGTGATCAGGCGCTGTGCCAGTTCCCAGATCTTGTGCTGGGCCTGGGCCACGGCCATGCCATAGCCGGGCACGATCACCACACGTTCGGCAAAGCCCATCATCGCGGCCACGTCGGCAGCTTCAATGGGCTTCTGCGAACCGGAAATCGCCTGTGCTTCCCCCCCGGCGCCAGCGCCGAAATTGGAGAACAGCACGTTGCGGATCGGCCGGTTCATCGCCTTGGCCATCAACCGGGTCAGCAGGATGCCCGCTGCGCCGACCATCATGCCGGCGATGATCAGCGCCTCGTTGCCCAGCACGTAGCCTTCGAAGGACACCGCCAGGCCGGTGAACGCGTTGTACAGCGAGATCACCACGGGCATGTCGGCGCCACCGATCGGCAGCGTCATCAACACGCCCAGCGCCAGCGCCAGCACGAAGAAGGCGACGATGGCCCAGGGGCTGAGCGTGCTCGCAGCGATGATGCCCAGCACCACCACGGCCAGCGCCACCAGCAGGTTCATCACCTGCTGGCCGGGCCAGGTCACGCGCTTGTCGAGGCGGCCATCGAGTTTGGCCCAGGCGATCACCGAGCCGGACAGCGACACCGCACCGATCGCTGCGCCGACCACGGCCAGCACCAGCACCGTGCCGGACGGCTGGCGCGCGGCCAGGTCGGCCAGCGCCTGCGCGCTCCAGTGGGTGGTATCGCGGTTGGCCAGGAAGGCATAGCGCAGCAGTTCCACCGCGCCGATGGCCGCCGCCGAGCCACCGCCCATGCCGTTGTACAACGCGACCATCTGCGGCATGTCGGTGACCGCGACCTTGCCCGCCGACCACCAGGCCAGGCCGGCACCCAGCAGCAGTGCTACCAGGATCAGCGGCACGTTGTGCAGTTCGGGCAGGAAGAAGGTCGCCACCGTCGCCAGCAGCATGCCCAGCCCCGCCCAGCGGATACCGCTGCTGGCGGTCATCGGCGAGGCCATGCGTTGCAGGCCGAGCAGGAACAGGGTGGCGGCAACCAGGTAGCTGGCCTTGACCAGCCAATCGAGCAGTTCGACGGTGCTGATGTTCAAGCCTGTGGCTCCTTCGGTTCATCGTTGCCGGTCTTGCGCACGCTCGGCTTGAACATTTCCAGCATGCGCGCGGTGACCACATAGCCACCGGCTGCGTTGCCGGCGCCGAGCACCACGGCAAGGAACCCGAGGATTTTCTCCAGCGGTGTCTGCGCGTGCCCCAGCACCACCATCGCGCCGATCAGCACGATGCCGTGGATGAAGTTGGAGCCCGACATCAACGGGGTATGCAGGATCACCGGGACCCGGGAAATGATCACGTGGCCGGCAATCGCGGCCAACATGAAGATGTACAGCGCCACGAACCCGTCACTCACCGGCAACGCTCCTGCTCTGTCTTCGTCGCCCCATCATAACCACGGGCTGAACCCCGCGCGCGTCCCGGTCAACCACGGCGGCACTCACGCGTTGTCGATGGTGACCCCTGTCGAGGAACCGTACCCTGTGCTGGTGAGCAGCCCTGTCCCCCCGAGCGCCGAGACCGATGCCCTGCCGGCGTCGCTGGAAGCGTTCCTGGCCAGCGTCGGCCCCCGCGCGTTCCGCTTCGCCGAAGCCGGCCTGCGCCAGCGCGACGACGCCATGGATGCGGTGCAGGACGCGTTGATGCGCATGCTGGACTACGCCGACAAGCCGGCCGCCGAGTGGGCGCCGCTGTTCTGGAGCATCCTGCGCCGGCGGGTGATCGACCTGCAGCGCCGCCGCCGCTTCCGCCTGCCGTTCTGGCGCGACAACCAGGACGCCGACGGTGGCGAGATCGACTGGGCCGACCCCGGCCCGGACCCCGCGCAGGCGCACGAGCAGCGCCAGCAGTACCAGCAGCTGGTGCAGGCACTGCGCGAGCTGCCCGCCCGCCAGCGCGAAGCCTTCACCCTGCGCGTGCTGCAGGACCTGGACGGCGCCACCACCGCCCGCGCCATGGGCTGCAGCGAGGGCGCGGTAAAGACCCATCTGGCGCGCGCCCGACAGGCGCTGCAGAATCAACTGGAGATGCACCTGTGAACCGCCCCCTGCCTTCCGATGACGCCCTGCGCAGCCTGCACGCGCAGTCGTTGCAGGCGCTGTCGCCGGCCACGCTGGCACGCCTGCGTAGTGCCCGTCACAACGCCAGTACGGCGCACGCCGGGCGCTGGCGCTGGTGGCTGGCCAGCGCCTGTTCGCTGGTGATCGCGCTGGGCGTCGGTGTCCAGTTCGTGGGCCCGGGCGAGCATCAGGGCGGCACCATGGCGCCGATCGTGGCCGCAGAAGAAGACAATGGCGTGCTGTACGACGAGAATCCCGATCTGTACCTGTGGCTGGGCGACAACGACCTGGCGATGGAGTGAACCATGTTGCGATACCCCTCCCTGCCCCTGCTGATCGCCCTGACCCTGCTGCCGGCCGCATCGGCTGTGGCGCAGACCACCGCACCAGCGCCTGCCGCGCGGCCGGCCCCTGCGGCTGCCGTGCCGCTGCCGAACTGGGAACAGCTGAGCCCGGCCCAGCGTGAAGCGCTGCTGGCGCCGCTGCGTGACCGCTGGAACGGCGCCGACGCCGCGCAGCGCCAGCGCATGCTGTCGCACGGCCAGCGCTGGCAGTCGATGAGCCCGGAAGAGCGCGACAAGGCCCGCCGCGGCCTGCGCCGCTTCGAACACATGAGCCCGGAACAACGCGAGCAGGCCCGGGCGCTGTTCGGCCAGATGCGTGACCTCAGCCCTGCCCAGCGCGACGCCATGCGCGAGCGCTGGTCGCAGATGAGCGCGGACGAACGCAGGGAATGGGTGCGGGACAATCCGCCGCCAGCGAAGCCGCGGTAACCCGCGATCTGCGGGCGAGACCGGGGGTCAGATCCCTTTGCCGCAGGCAAAGGGATCTGACCCCATGCCGATCACGCCTGCCAGCGCGTCTTCGCCAGCAGCTCGTCTTCCCAGTCGAAACCAAGCTGGCCGTCGCGCACGAACAGGGCGACGAAGTTCGTCAGGTTGCGCGCGTACATCTCGCTGGCCTGGGTGGCGCCCCGGCTGGCCAGGCCCAGCGGACCGTCGATGGTCACGCCCTGGTGCTCGATGCATTCGCCGGGCTGGGTCAGTTCGCAGTTGCCACCACTCTCTGCGGCCAGATCGACGATCACGCTGCCTGCAGCCATGCCTTCGACCATTGCGGCGGTGACGATCGTCGGCGCCCGGCGTCCCGGCACGGCGGCCGTGCAGACCACCACGTCCACGCTGCGCAGATGGTCGCCCAGGCGGCGCTGCTGTTCGGCGCGCTCTTCGTCGGTCAGCGCCCGCGCATAACCGCCCTCGCCCACCGCGCTTACCCCGAGATCGAGGAAGCGCGCACCGAGCGACTGGATCTGTTCGCGGGTTTCCGGGCGCACGTCGAAGCCCTCCACCTGCGCACCCAGGCGGCGCGAGGTGGCAATGGCCTGCAGGCCGGCGACACCGGCGCCGATCACCAGCACCTTGGCCGGACGCACGGTTCCGGCCGCAGTGGTCAGCATCGGGAAGAAACGCGGCGCCCGTTCGGCAGCGATCAATGCCGCCTTGTAGCCGGCCATGCCGGCCTGCGAACTGAGTACGTCCATCGCCTGCGCGCGCGTGGTACGCGGCAACTGCTGCAACGGGAACAGATGCAGGCGGTCATCGGCGGCCAACGCCGCCAGCGCCGGGTCGGCCGCCGGGGTCAGCAGACCGACCACGCTGGCGCCTGGCTTGAGCTGGGCCAGCACCTCGGCCGGTGGCGCCTGCACGCACAGCAGAATGTCGATCTCGGCCCAACGGGCGGCGTCGAAGGCGCGGGCACCTGCGTCGTCGTAGGCGGCATCGGTGAAACCGGCGGCCTGGCCCGCACCGGGCTGGTACCACACGGTGATGCCCAGCGCACCGAGCTTGCGCGCCGTCTCAGGCGTGAGCGCAACGCGTCGTTCGCCCGGCGCGGTCTCCTTGATCCCCAGCAACGCCACGGCCATGTAGATTCCCGCTGATCGGTGAGTGGGTCCGATCCTAGCAGGCGTACGCGGCTCAGTGCAGCGTCGCGCCACCCGGGTCGAGACGATCAAGCACGCCCTGCATGGCGCTGTCGAAGGCGCCATCGTCGACGTGGGGACGCAGGCGACCCAGCCGCACCATCACCGCCAGTTCCTCGGGCGAGGCCACGCAGAAGCGCACGCCCCGACGGTTGACGAACAGCAGGCGCGAAGAAATCGGGCTGATCCAGGACAGCTTGCCCGCCTGCACCTTGCCATCCTTGTCGACGAAGTCCAGCCAGTTGCCGATTTCCATCCGGCGGAAGCGATCGGCATCGGCGTTGTCGAAATCGTCGGTATTGAAGGTACTGCCCAGCTCGACGGCCGGCGTTTCCGGTGCCGGCGGTGCGGGCAGCACCACCTGCGGCAGCTCGGGCAACGCGCGCTCCAGCTCCGGTCGCGATTCGGCGATGCCCTGCAGCGTGTCGTGCAGCGCATCGATGGCTGCGGTGGCTGCGTCGCCATGCACGCCAACGCTGGCAAACACCTTGGCCAGCAGCGGCTGCCAGGCCTGCAGCCACGGCTTGCCGACAATCTGCCGGCGCGCCTCGGCCACTTCCTCCAGCAGGCCGTCGGCCAAGGTCAGCGCTTCGGCCACCGAGGCACCCTCCTCACCTTCGCGCAGCAGCGCCAGGGTCAGGTGGTGCTGCCAGGGCTGACGCAGGAATTCGGCGATCGCCGGCGGCAAGGTGGCATCGCCGATACGGCGATCCAGTTCGGCACCGGCACGGGTACGGGCCATTTCCAGCTTTTCCTGGCCGCGCTGGGTCTCGGCGGCCCGACGCTCGGCGATTCCCACGCGACGGCGGTGCTGCACCAGGAAATCGCGGAATTCTTCTTCCAGGGTCAGGAAGATCGCCAGGTTCTCGTTGAACTCGGCGACCAGCCGCTCGATGATTTCTTCGACCTTGGCCATCAGCATGCGCTCGGCCTGGCTTTCGCCGGTGTTGCCCTCGCAGGCCTCGGCCAGCGAGTTGAGCAGCTTGCGCGCTGGATGGGTCTTCTGCACGAACATGCGGCGGTCCAGCATCGCCACCTTCACGAACGGAACCACCAGGCGGCCGATCAGCTCACGCGAGCGGCCTTCCAGTTCACGCTCATCGAGCATCACATCGAACAGCATGCCGACCAGATCGATCGCATCCTCGTCCTGCGCGTCCAGCCGGGTCTGGCCCGGGTCGACACCCAGCCGGGTGGCGCTGGACAGCACTTCGCTCTTCAAGCGCTGCGCCAAGGATTCACCGTCCTCGCCGATCGCTGCACGCAGGGTCGCACTGGGCGTGGCCTGCAACAGCGACAGCACCGACATCATTTCGCGCTGGCTCAACGGGCGATGCTGGCCGACCGCAACCTGCGCCGCAGAAGTTGCGTCCTCGCGCACGTGGCGGGTCTGCTGCAGCAGTTCGTGCAGCGCTTCCAGCAGCATGCCCTGCTGACCGGAATAGGCTTCACCGGACGGGCTCTCTTCGCCACCCGCGTGTTGCTGCATGTGGCCACGACGCTCCGACCAGCGCGCGGCAAATCGCTGCGCCCAGGCCGGTGCGGCCTGTTCGTCGTCATTGAATTCGTTGTCGAAGCCCGGTGCCGTGCGCTGCTCGACCAGATCATCCAGGCCATGCGCAACGTGCTGCGTCGGGGCCGCCGCCAGTGGGCGGCGCGGGGCACCCATCTGCGACATCACCCCGGCCGCGGCCAGATGCTCGTCCAGCTTTTCGTAGATGCGACCCACCGGCGCGCGCATGTCGCGCTCGCACAACTTGATCAGCACCAGATGCACTTCCGGGGCCAGCTCACAGCCGGCAAAGGCTTCGTGGATGGCCACGCCCAGATGCTCGGGGCTGATCGGGTTGCGGTCGGCATCGAGGTCGATACCGCCGCCCAGCCAGCCCAGGCGACGGTCAAGCCGCGCCAGCACCGGCTTGAAGTCGCGCAGCAGCACGGTGGCGAAGTTGCGCACCGCCAACCGCGATTCCAGTACATGTTCCGGCACCAGGCTCAGGCCATCCTGGGCCGGTCCGGACAGGGTCAGCTCGGCAGAGACGGGCTCGCCCGCAGCCAGACCGGCCCAGGCATGGCCGAGATGGCCGGCAAACGCACCGGCAATGTCCTCACGGCGGCGGCGCAGCTCGCGCATCGCGTCCAGGAACAGCAACTGCGACGAGCCGGCATTGCCGGCACGGTCGAACAGGGCATCATCGAAGCGGGCCAGTGCCGCGCCGAAGGCCTGGCACAACGCCGGCAGGACGATGTCCCGGGCAAGCTGGAGCTGGGCCGGGTCACGGCCCGGCGATCCCATCGGAGTGGGCGCGCTCATCATTCGGGAAGGCTCCCCACCTTCTCTGGTGCGACAGACATCATGGACATCGCGACGGCCGGTACACCCCATGCACCGGTCCCTCGATGGTAGGCCGGCCAGCCCATCACGGACAGTGAAACAGTCCTCACTTCAAACCTCATGAACGGCGGCCCGGCAGTATTGCGTATCGTAAGCCGTGCAGGGCCTGCGAGGCGAGGGGAAGCGGGGCTCCGTGATCCGCCAGTGGCATGATGTTCATCACAGTTTGCTATTCAGGGGCCTGACGCGACACAAACGGCGTCATCTACCTGCCCGACTATAATCAGCGACCCGTGATGACCGGTTCAGACTCCATGCCCGACCCAGCTGCCCTGCTTGCCCTGGATGCCCGCCGCTCGGTGCCCTCGCGGCAACTGGGCGAGCCCGGACCGGACCCGGCCACCCTGCAGCGGATGCTGACCTCGGCGGTGCGCGTGCCCGACCACGGCAAGCGCGTACCGTTCCGCTTCCTGAAGATCGCCGGCGATGCACGTCACACTCTGGGCGACTTCCTGGCCGCGCGCAGCCGTCAGCGCGACCCGCATGCCGGCGACGCCGTGTTCGAGAAGGACCGCCAGCGCTTCAGCCATGCACCGCTGGTGATCGTGGTGGTGGCCAGCCCGCGCCCGGACCCGAAGGTGCCCGCCCAGGAACAGCTGATGACCGCCGGCTGCGTGTGCTTTGCCCTGTTGCAGGCGGCCCAGGCGCTGGGCTTCGGTGCGCAGTGGCTGACCGCATGGATGGCGTTCGATCCTGCCGTGCACGCCCATCTGGGGCTGGCCGAGGGCGAAGGCATTGCCGGTTTCATCCACATCGGCACGCCCAAGGCCGAGGTGCCCGAGCGCGAGCGGCCGGACCCGTCAGCCCTGCTGCGTGACTGGACCCCGCCGGCATGACCCTGCCGGCACCGCCGCCGCTGTACCTGGTCGACGCCAGCATCTACGTATTCCGCGCCTGGCATTCGCTGCCGGACGAGTTCCAGGACAGCCAGGGCTGGCCGACCAACGCCGTGCATGGTTTTGCGCGTTTCCTGCTCGACCTGCTTGAGCGCGAACGCCCCCGGCACATCGCCATCGCCTTCGACGAAGCATTGGACAGCGGCTTCCGCCACCGCCTGTACCCGGCCTACAAGGCCAACCGTGACCCGGCACCGGAAGCGCTCAAGCGCCAGTTCGTGCACTGCAAGGCGCTGTGCGCGGCGCTCGGCCTGGCGGTACTGGCCCATCATGATTACGAAGCCGACGACCTGATCGGCAGCGCCCTGCATGGCCATCGCGCCAGCCATCGCGGCGTGATCATCTCTGCCGACAAGGACCTGTCGCAGCTGCTGCTCGACCATGACGAGCAGTGGGATTACGCACGCAACCAGCGCTGGAACGTGGCCGGGGTAAAGGCCCGGCACGGCGTGCACGCGCACCAGATCGCCGACTACCTGGCCTTGTGTGGCGATGCGGTCGACAACATTCCGGGCATCAGCGGTGTCGGCGCCAAGTCGGCGGCCGTGCTGCTGGCCCATTTCGGCAGCATGGACGTGTTGTACGAACGCCTCGACGAAGTGCCGTTCCTGCGCCTGCGCGGCGCGGCGCAGATGGCGGTGCGCCTGCGTGAGCAGCGCGAGCATGCCCAGCTCTGGCGCCAGCTGACCACCATCGCACTGGACGCCCCACTGGAAGGTTGCCAGCCAGGCATGCCGCGCCAGGCGGCCGATCCGGAGCTGCTCGGCGGCCTGTGCCAGACCCTGCGCTTCGGCCCCATGACCCGCCGCCGGCTGTTCAATGCCGCCGGCATTTCCGACCCCGTTTCCACTTCTCCCACTTCCAGCGAGCCCGCATGAGCCAGCGCAATACCGAAGCACCGCGTGTCGTCTACGAAGGCAAGTACCAGCGCATGGTCGTGCGCGGCAGCTGGGAGTACAGCGAACGCACCCACGCCGGCGGCCTGGCCGCGATCATCATCGCCGTCACCCCCGAGGACAAGGTGCTGTTCGTTGAACAGTTCCGCGTACCGCTGCAGGCACCGACCATCGAGATGCCGGCCGGGCTGGTCGGCGACATCGATGCGGGCGAGTCCATCGAAGTGTCCGCAGTACGCGAGCTGGAAGAGGAAACCGGCTGGACCGCCGAGCACGCTGAAGTGCTGATGATCGGTCCTACCTCCTCCGGTGCCAGCAGCGAGAAGATCGCCTTCGTCCGTGCCACCGGCCTGCGTCGTATCGGCGAAGGCGGCGGCGACGAGAGCGAAGACATCACCGTGCATGAGATTCCGCGTACGCAGGCGGCGGCCTGGCTGGTGCAGAAAATGGCCGAAGGCTACGAAGCCGATGCCAAGCTGTGGGCCGGCCTGTGGATGATCGAGCACCACCTGGACGGCCGCCCCCGTGGCTGATGCCGGCCTGCACGCGCTGCCGGCGCTGCTGGGCGCCGACGACCCGGCGATCTACACGATCCACCGGTCGCAGGGCGCTTCGCCGTTCCTGCTGCTGGCCGATCATGCCGGCCAGCAGGTACCGCGTGCGCTGGCCGATCTTGGAGTGCCGCAGATCGAACTGGACCGCCATATCGGCTGGGACATCGGCATCGGCGGCACCACCCGTGCACTGGCCGAGCGGCTGGATGCGTGGGCGATCGAGCAGACCTATTCGCGGCTGCTGATCGACTGCAACCGCCCGCTGGTTTCGCCCACGCTGATTCCCGAGATCAGCGACCACACCGTGGTGCCGGGAAATGCCGGGCTCTCGCCCGCGCAGCGGCAGCAGCGCATCGATGCGATCCACGCGCCCTACCATGCACGCATCGACGCCGAACTGGATGCGCGACGCGATGCGGGACGGCCGACGCTGCTGGTGATGATGCACAGCTTCACCCCGGTGATGAACGGTGCTGAGCGTCCGTGGCATGCCGGCGTGCTGTACCACCAGGACACGCGTTTTGCCCACGCCCTGCTGCAGGCGCTGCGCGATGAAGGCGACCTGGTGGTGGGCGACAACGAACCCTATTCGGTCAACAGCAGCAGCGACTATGCGGTGCCGGTGCATGGCGAAGGCCGCGGCCTGGTGCATGTGGAACTGGAGATCCGCCAGGACCTGATTGCCGATGAAGCCGGGCAGCAGGCGTGGGCGCAGAGGTTGGCGCGAATTTTCAGCGCGTTGCAGCCGCAGTTGTTGGCGTTTGGATGACCGCATCCACGCATGGTGTTGCATTCCAGTAGATCCACGCCATGCGTGGATGGTGTTGTTCAACGCAATGAAGGCGCATCCATCCACGGGAACGGCTTGTAACCGCGCACCTGCACGGTCGCGCCGATCGCTGCAAAATCATCCTTGATCGCCTGTGCTCGGCGCCGATCCAGCATCTCCCCCAGCACCAGCGGCAGCGCGCGGCACCGTGCCAGCGCTTCACCCACCGGAATGTCGAGCAGGTGCGCCACGCGCTGTGCCGCAACCTTGATCTGCTCGTCCGCACAGCCCGCCAGCGTCAGCTCGAACGCAGCGAAGATGCCCGGCCCGACGCCGGCTGCTCGCGCAGCGGCCTGCTCGGCAGCACCCGCCTCGCCCAATGCTTCATCGACACCCTCCACCTGCAGGAAGGCGTCGTACTCTGCGTAGTACGCCAACGCTTGGGCGTAATCGCGCAGGGAAGAAAGCGGACGCTGGCGCTTCTGCACATCCAGGACGTCAGCGAACGTAGCCGGTTCCAGGCAGGTCGTCAGACCCAGCGCCTGCGCGGCCTCGGGCACCTCACCGTCATCATCGAACGCGGCGTCTTCATCGGCCGGCAACCAGAAGCGCGCCTGCAGCAGATCGTCATCGGTAGCGTGCACCCAACCGAATGACGCCCATACGTCGTGGTCGTCATTGCAGGAGGCAAACGCCTCCAGCGTCTGGCGAAGATCAAGCAATGCAATCATGCGTCGTTGGGCAGGGCGTCGGGAGAGCCGCAGTCTACCCGTGCCGAACGCAGGCCCAGCGCGATGACCACGCCGAGCGCAGCGAACAACGCGGCGCCGTACTGTGCATTGACCATGCCCTGCAGGGCATCGGCACTGGTTGCCGCCTGCGTGCCACGCGCGGCGTTGGCCACCATCACCAGTACCGCCAGCCCCAACGCGCCGCCGATCTGCTGTGCGGTTGCGGCCATGCCGGACGCGACACCCTGCTGTGGACCCGGCACGCCCTGCCCGGCCACGATCCACATCGCCGTCCAGCTCATGCCCTGGCCGACGCTGAGCACCACGATGCCCGGCAGCAGCGGCCAGTAGCCGGCGCCGTGCGGCATCGCCAGCGCCACCGCGGCGATGCCGACGGCACCGGCGGCGAAGCCCCATGCCAGCACCTGCCGCGGCGAACGGCGCTGCAGCATGCGCTCGGCAATGCGGATGCCGAAGGTGCACACCAGCGTCGGCAGCAGGAAGGCCATGCCAGCCTGCAGCGGGCTCCAGCCGTAACCATCCTGGAAGTACAGCGCCAGGAAGTAGTACTGCACGCCATAGCTGCTCATGAACGCGAAGGTCAGGCCGAGTGCTGCACGCAGGCCAGGCAGGCGCAGCAGTGCGAACTGCATCAGCGGGTCCCGGCTGCGCTTTTCGATCTGCACGAACAGCGTCAGCAGTACCGCTGACAGCAGCAGGCAGATGAGCGTGGCCGGCGCCGTCCAACCCCACTCCGGTCCCTGCACCAGGGTGGTGACCAGCAGGCTGCCGCCGGCGGTGACAGTGAGGCAGCCGGCCAGGTCGAAGGAACGGCCGCGCACGCGCGGGCCATCGGCCGGCAGCCACGCGCCCGCAGCAACCGCACAGGCCGTGGCCAACGGCACGATCACCGCCAGCACCGCCGGCCAACCGAAGGCTTGGGTCAGTACACCGCCCAGCAGCGTCCCCAGCGCGAGGCCCGCCGCGCTGGCCATGCTCCAGATTGCCAGCGCGCGGTTGCGCACCGGGCCTTCTGCATACAGCGTATTGATCAGGGCCAGGGTGGCCGGAAACAGCAGCGCCGCACCGATGCCCTGCGCCGCACGCGCCACGATCAGCAGCGTGGCATTGGGCGCCAGCGCACCCAGCAGCGAAGCCAGGGCGAACAGCAGCATGCCCAGCCGGTAGAAGCGGCGGCGTCCCAGCAGATCGGCCGCACGCCCGCCCAGCAGCAGGCTGCCGCCAAAGGCCACCGTATAGGCGCTGACCACCCACTGCAGCTGCTGCGCATTGATCTGCAGCGCGCGGCCCATGTCGTGCAGGGCGACGAAGATGATGGTGGCGTCCAGAGCGATGATCAGCTGCGCGGTGGCCAGCAGGGTCAGCGCCCAGCGCGGGTATTTCAGGGGAGGCATGCGGCGCCCGGTTCGGAGGGGGGACGGCAGTCTCATTGATGCAGCTGAATCAATAAACCCCCTCAGCGCGATTTCTGTCATGATTTTCCGCATGAATGGATCCTCGATGGACCTCAATGCAGTGCGCATGCTGGTGCAGGTGGCTGAGGCGCGCAGCTTCACCGTCGCCGCCGGCCAGCTCGGCTTGAGCCAGTCCGGGCTGTCACGCGCGATCGGCCGGCTGGAAGCCTCGCTGGGGGTGAAGCTGCTGCAGCGGAATACGCGCAATGTCGCGCTGACCCCGGATGGCCAGCAGTTCGTCGAGCAGGTGGGACCGTTGCTGTGCGGGATGGAAGACGCCGAGCGGCTGCTGGCCGACCGCCCCTGCACGCCCTCGGGTGTGCTGAAGATCAGCGCGCCCTCGATGTTCGGGCGCAGGGTGCTGGTGCCGTTGCTGGGGCCGTTGCTGGAGCGGCACCCGCAACTGCAAGTGGAAGCGGTGCTCAGCGACCGGCTGGTGGATCTGGTGGAGGAAGGCTTCGACGCCGCCCTGCGCACCGGCACCATCGCTGACCAGCGCATGGTGGCGCGGCCGTTGAAGCCACTGCGCTGGGTGACCGTGGCCAGCCCGGCCTACCTGGCCGCGCAGGGTGAGCCGGCCGATGTGGCGGCATTGCAGAACCATGCCTGCCTGGCGGTGCGCAACCTGCGCAGCGGCCGGCTGGTGGACTGGCAGTTCCTGCAGGACGGGCAGCTGCGCGAGGTCACGCCGCCGACGCGGATGGTGTTCGACTGCGGCGACCCGCTGGTGGAGGCAGCGATTGCGGGCATCGGCATCGTGCAGGTGATGGATTTCGCGGTGGCCGACGCGCTGGCCGATGGCCGCCTGCAGCGCGTGCTGCAGCCGTTCGAAGGCCGCAGCCGCGCGCTGTCGTTGATCTACCCGCCGTCGCGCCAGCACTCACCGAAACTGCAGGTGCTGGCCAACGCGTTGTTGGCCGGGCAGTGGTAGATCCACGCCATGCGTGGATGAGGTCTTTGGTGCAGAGCTAGCGCGCAACGTGGCGAAATCTGATTCAGCCCAATTGGAGGAAGAACGCCCCGGCGCGCCCTCCGAGAGCAAAATCGGGCTGATCGGGAATGAAAAGATACGCCATGCCATCCGACAGGATGCCCTTATGCGAAGGCAGAATGTCGTCGATGTCCGCCCCATAGAGCATCAAGCGGCGACGGCCCCCACTCCACGTCATGGGCAACTGCAGCCATGCGTCGATTCCATCCAGCTTGGAATCCAGGTTCTCATCATCGTCAGGTTCCAAACACTCCACACGCTCGATACGGCCGCGCTCAAGCGAGTCGCTCATGCATCGGCTTCTGGATGCGCCGCCACGCCTGTATGCGAGCACAACTGCGTCGCTAGTTCCCTGCACCGCGCGCAGCCGACGGAAGTGGGAATGATCCCGCGTATCGGTGGGGATGAAGACTGAGAACCAGAAATCCTCAGCAACGCCCTGCGGATAGAACCAATGTGCAGGGAGTGCCATCAGGTGAAAGAGCGCACGGCCTTCAACACAGGCTGGCCAAGGTATGTTCTCTGGAAGAAACGCACCGCCGCCAACGTATGCATCGGTTGGAGAGGCCTTTTCCTTGGTCAACAGCAGGCGGGTGTACATGGTGGGGTCGCCGAAAACTGCACGGACGTCCACGGTGCCAGCGCGCCTCGCCCCGGTTCAAGGCCAATTGCGACAGCCTTGAACAAGGGGAGAATCGCCGCCAGGCATGGCCCGGCGCTACCGGTAAGGCGTTGCCGGCCAGCGGCCGGCACTACCACGGCCCGATCAGGCGAAACTATCGGTAGCACGCACCAGCGCGTCGACGTTCTCTGCTTCGAACGCCGAATGCCCCGAGGCCGGGGTGATCTCCAGCTTCGCCTTCGGCCACACCTTGGTCAGGTCCCAGGCGTTGGCCAGCGGGCAGACCACGTCATAACGGCCGTGCACGATCACGCCCGGAATGTCGGCGATGCGGTGCGCGTCGCGCAGCAGCTGGTCTTCCACTTCGAAGAAACCGCCGTTGACGAAGTAGTGGTTCTCGATGCGGGCGAACGCCAGCGCGAAATGCGGGTCTTCATGGCTGTTGATGAAGTCGTCGTCCACGTGCAGGAAGCTGGTCGCGCCTTCCCACACCGCCCAGGCCTTGGCCGCATCCAGCCGCGTTGCTTCGTCTTCGCTGGTCAGGCGGCGATGGAAGGCGGAGATCAGATCGTGGCGCTCCACCGCCGGAATCGGCTTGAGGTAGTGCTCCCAAGCGTCCGGGAACAGGCGGTTGGCGCCTTCCTGGTAGAACCATTCCAGCTCCCAGCGGCGTAGCATGAAGATGCCGCGCAGCACCAGTTCGGTCACGCGCTGCGGATGGGTCTGCGCATAGGCCAGCGCAAGGGTCGAGCCCCAGCTGCCACCGAACACCTGCCAGCGATCGACCTTCAGGTGCTCGCGCAGCTTCTCGATGTCGGCCACCAGGTCCCAGGTGGTGTTGTCCACCAGATCGGCGTGCGGGGTGGAACGACCGGCGCCGCGCTGGTCGAACAGGATGATGCGGTACTTGGCCGGGTCGTGGAACTGGCGCATCTTGTCGCTGCAGCCGCCGCCCGGCCCACCATGCAGCATCACCACCGGCTTGCCATCCGGGTTGCCGCACTGTTCGAAGTACAGCGTGTGGCGGTCGTCGACCTTCAGGGTGCCGACGTCGTAAGGGGTGATGGCGGGGTACAGCGTACGCATGCTTGCAGCTCCGTGGTGGTGCCCTGCCCTTGGCAGGAGAACCCCCATTCTAGGCCGGTCGCCGGCCCAGGGTGACCCGGTCGCGCTGTTCCAGGTCCTGCACGGTCTGCACGTCGATGTAGCCGGCCTGTTCGAACAGCGCGCCGATGGCATCTCCCTGGTCCCAGCCGTGTTCGATCAGCAGCCAGCCGCCGGGCTGCAGGTGGTCGCCGCCGCCGGCAACGATGCGGCGGATGTCGTCCAGCCCATCAACGCCCGAGGCCAGCGCCGTGGCCGGTTCGAAGCGCAGGTCGCCCTGTTGCAGGTGCGGATCAGTGCTGGCGATGTAGGGAGGATTGCTGGCGATCAGATCGAAGCGTTCGCCGCGCAGCGGCGCATACCAGTCGTGACCACCTTCGGCAAAACGCACGTTGCCCAGCTCGTGGCGCGCGGCGTTGCGGGCCGCCACCGCCAGTGCAGCGGAACTGGCGTCGGTGGCCAGTACGTGCGCCTGCGGCCGCTCGCTGGCCAGAGCCAGCGCAATGGCACCGCTGCCGGTACCGAGGTCGGCCAGCTGCAGCGCGCGGTCCGGCGGCAGGCGATCCAATGCCAGTTCCACCAGCAGTTCGGTCTCCGGCCGCGGAATCAGGGTGGCCGGGTCGACCTCCAGGTCCAGGGTCCAGAAGCCGCGACGACCCGTCAGGTAAGCCACAGGCTCGCCCGCAAGGCGACGGCCCAGCAGGGCCTCGAAGGCGGCCTGTTCGGCGGCCGGCAACGGATCGGTGGCATGCGCGAACAACCAGCTGCGCGGCCGCTCCAGCACATGCAGCAGCAGCAGTTCGGCCTCATGGCGGGCGTCGACGCCGCCCAGCCGGGTACTTGCGTCGGTCACGACTTGGCGAAGGGTGGGTTCGGGTTGCAGAGACATCCGGCAATTGTAGAGCCGAGCCTATGCTCGGCTGCTGTTCGCGGTAGCCCCAGCCGACCGTGGGCTCGGCTCTACGGATCCACAGCCGGGCATGGCTCGACGCTGGAGAATGCTGGAATCCGTTCAGGTTCCGCCAGAGGGGATAAGGAGGGGCTATCAGCCCTCTTCACACGTCCAGGACGATTTTCCTTGTCACACAGGCAGTTGCAGGATGGACGTGGCCGGGTTCAGTGCCTGCTCATTGGATTTTGATAGTCTATGCCTATCAAATAGATGTAATCAATGCATTGTCCTTATCGAAACGGAACCAGTAACCTAGGTCCTGTCGATTCACCCACTCCCCTTCACCCATAGGAAAAACGATGTCCCTGATCAACACCCAGATCCAGCCGTTCGAAGCCAACGCTTACCTGAATGGCGAGTTCATCAAGGTCTCCGACAGCACCCTGAAGGGCCAGTGGTCGGTCCTGATCTTCATGCCGGCAGCCTTCACCTTCAACTGCCCGACCGAGATCGAAGACGCCGCTGACCATTACGCCGAGTTCAAGAAGGCCGGCGCCGAGGTCTACATCGTCACCACCGACACCCACTTCTCGCACAAGGTCTGGCACGAAACCTCGCCGGCCGTCGGCAAGGCCCAGTTCCCGCTGGTCGGCGACCCGACCCACCAGCTGACCCGCGCCTTCGGCGTGCACATCGAAGAAGAAGGCCTGGCCCTGCGTGGCACCTTCATCATCAACCCGGAAGGCGTGATCAAGACCCTGGAGATCCACTCCAACGAGATCGCCCGTGACGTCTCCGAGACCCTGCGCAAGCTGAAGGCTGCCCAGTTCACCGCCGCCAACCCGAACCAGGTGTGCCCGGCGAAGTGGAAGGAAGGCGAAAAGACCCTGACCCCGTCGCTGGACCTGGTCGGCAAGATCTAAAGCAGTACCCCGCAGTACCGGCCTGCCGCAGCCCCACGCTGCGGCGCGCCCTTCATCCCCGTGCCGGTCCCCCCGCCGGCGTGGGGGTGAACCCAAGACAGCCAACGCGCGCCAGCCTTGGCCAGCCAGCCCCTTCCACGGTGTCGCTGCCTTGGGTTCACCCCTACCCCTCGCTGGTCCGCTACCTTCTACAGCGGTGCCACGCCCCCGTTTTGCCTGAAGCCAGGAGAAGACCATGTTGGACGCCAACCTGCAGTCGCAGCTGAAGACCTATCTGGAGCGCGTGACCCGCCCGATCCAGATCACCGCGCATGCCGACGACGGCGCCAAGTCGCAGGAAATGCTGGACCTGCTGCAGACCCTGGAAAGCCTGTCGGACAAGATCTCGCTGCAGGTGCTGCGCGATGGCCAGGGCCGCGTGCCGTCCTTCGACCTGGGTACGCCGGGCCAGGACATCCACCTGACCTTCGCCGGCCTGCCGATGGGCCACGAGTTCACCTCGCTGGTGCTGGCACTGCTGCAGGTCGGCGGGCATCCGTCCAAGGCCACCGCCGAGCTGATCGAGCAGGTGCAGAACCTGGAAGGCGACTACCGGTTTGAAACCTACTTCTCGCTGTCCTGCCAGAACTGCCCGGACGTGGTGCAGGCGCTGAACCTGGCTGCCGTGCTCAACCCGCGCATCCAGCACGTGGCCATCGACGGCGCGTTGTTCCAGGAGGAAGTCGAGCAGCGCGAGGTCATGTCGGTGCCGACCGTGTACCTCAACGGTGCGGTGTTCGACCAGGGCCGCATGACGCTGGAGCAGATCGTGGCCAAGCTGGACACCAACGCCAGCAAGCGCGATGCCGAGAAGATCGCCGCCAAGGCCGCCTTCGACGTGCTGGTGGTCGGCGGTGGCCCCGCTGGTGCCGCAGCGGCGATCTACGCCGCGCGCAAGGGCATCCGTACCGGCATCGCCGCCGAGCGCTTCGGTGGCCAGGTGCTGGACACCATGGCGATCGAGAACTTCATTTCGGTGAAGGAGACCGAAGGCCCGAAGCTGGCCGCGGCGCTGGAGCAGCACGTGCGCGAGTACGAAGTCGACATCATGGACCTGCAGCGCGCCACTGCGCTGGTGCCGGCCGGTGAAGACGGCCTGGTCCAGGTGCAGCTGGAAAACGGCGCGGTGCTGAAGTCGCGCTCGGTGATCCTGTCCACCGGCGCACGCTGGCGGCAGATGAACGTGCCCGGCGAAGACCAGTACCGCAACAAGGGCGTGGCTTACTGCCCGCACTGCGACGGCCCGCTGTTCAAGGGCAAGCGCGTGGCGGTGATCGGCGGTGGCAATTCCGGCGTGGAAGCGGCCATCGATCTGGCCGGCATCGTGTCGCATGTGACCCTGCTGGAATTCGATTCCAGCCTGCGTGCCGATGAAGTGCTGCAGAAGAAGCTGCGCAGCCTGGCCAATGTCACCGTGCTGACCAGCGCGCAGACCACCGAAGTACTGGGCGACGGCAGCCGCGTCACCGGCCTGGTCTACAAGGATCGTATCGGCGGCGACTCCCATCGCGTCGAGCTGGAAGGCATCTTCGTGCAGATCGGCCTGCTGCCGAACACCGAATGGCTGAAGGACACCGTGGCTCTTTCGCCGCGTGGCGAGATCGTCATCGATGACCGCGGGCAGACCAATCTGCCGGGGGTGTTCGCCGCGGGTGATTGCACGACGGTACCCTACAAGCAGATCATCATCGCGATGGGCGCCGGTTCGACCGCCGCACTGAGCGCTTTCGATCACCTGATCCGTTCCTCGGTTCCCAAGAGCAGCGGCGCGGTGGCCGAAGCGGCCTGATCCAACGTTCCCAGGCCATCGGGAGCACCATCAACCGGCAGGGCGACCATGCCGGTGCAGTACCCGAGAGGTCTGAGGATGAACCTGCGTGACCTGAAATACCTGGTGGCCCTGGCCGATCACAAGCACTTCGGCCGGGCCGCCGCCTCCTGCTTCGTCAGCCAGCCCACGCTGTCCACCCAGATCCGCAAGCTGGAAGAGGAACTGGGCCTGCCGCTGGTGGAACGCGCGCCGCGCAAGGTGATGCTGACCCCCGCCGGCCACGAAGCGGCCGCGCGGGCACGGGTGATCGTGGCCGAAGTGGAGCAGCTGAAGGAAGCGGCGCGACGCAGCCGCGATCCCGAAGCGGGCACCGTGCGCCTGGGGATCTTTCCCACCCTGGGCCCGTACCTGTTGCCGCACGTGATTCCGCGCATCCGCAGCCGCTTCCCCGAGCTGGAACTGCTGCTGGTGGAAGAGAAGAGCGATGTGCTGCTGGAGCGCCTGCGCGAGGGCAAGCTCGATGCCGCGCTGTTGGCACTGCCGGTGATCGACGACCAGCTGCATGCCGAATTCCTGTTCGAGGAGCCGTTCCTGCTGGCCGTGTCCGGCCGCCATCCGCTGGCCACGCGCGAGCATCTGGACGTACAGGAACTGGCCACGCAGAAGCTGCTGCTGCTGGAAGACGGCCACTGCCTGCGTGACCAGGCGCTGGAAGTCTGCCGCCTGTTCGGCGCCAATGAAAAGTCCGAATTCCGCGCCACCAGCCTGGAAACACTGCGACAGATGGTCGCCGCCGACGTTGGCATCACCCTGCTGCCCAGCCTGTCGGTGCAGCCGCCGGTGCCGCGCTCGAACAACATCCGCCTGCTCGACTTCGTCGGCGAGGGCCGTCCCAGCCGTCGCATCGCCATGATCTGGCGCCGCAGCTCGGCAATGAACGAGTTCCTGATGGAGCTGGCCGAGCAGTTCAAGCGCCTGCCCGATGCGCTGTTTACGCTGGAGGCGCTGGCCCCGGCCAACGGCGATGCTGCCCCCCTGCACGCGCCGGTGCTGAACGGCTGAGACACCGCAGCCGGGCATCGAAAGCGCCGGGAGTCGATTCCGGCCGCATTTGTCCCCACAATACAGTCAGGCGGCGCCAGCAGGTGCCGCCTTTTGCATGGTTTTCAACCAAGGAGCGTCACCATGAACACCGCCAGCGGCCTGCCGCCGTCGATCACCGTTTCCACCCTCGACATGGACCGCCTGGACGCCATGCTCGAATCCCCGGCAAACAGCCAGACGCCGGCCGCGCGCGCGCTTGCCGACGAACTCAACCGGGCGACCGTGTTGCCGCCAGACCAGATTCCCGAAGGCATCGTCATGATGCATTCGCGCGTGGAGTGCGAAGATGAAGTGTCAGGCGAGAAGCATGTCCTGACCCTGGTCTTCCCCCGCGAAGCCAATGTCGATGAAGGCAAGGTGTCCGTGCTGGCTCCCGTCGGCAGTGCCCTGCTTGGCCTGGCCGTTGGCCAGAGCATCGACTGGACCGCCCCGGGCGGCCGCAAGCTGCGGCTGCGCGTGAGCGCTGTCCACAACGACCGTCCCTGACCTGCGCTGCGCACCGCGCGCGATCAGTTTCCCTGCAATCCCCGCACCAGGAGCCGTAATGAGTACCCCGTCCAAACTGTCCCAGCTGCGCGAACTGTCCGTGGTCGTTGCCGATACCGGTGACTACGAGGCGATCAAGCGCCTGCAGCCGGTGGACTGCACCACCAATCCGACCCTGGTGAAGAAGGCGCTGGACCTGCCGGTCTATGCGGAACTGATCGAACGCGAGCTGGCCTGGGGCCGCCAGCAGGGCGGCGACCGCGAGACCGTGGTGCACGCCGTGGCCGACCGCCTGACCATCGGCGTCGGCGCGCTGCTGAGCACGCTGGTACCGGGTCGCGTGTCCACCGAGGTCGATGCCGACCAGGCCCACGACACCGCCGCGACCGTAGCCAAGGCCCGCCAGTTCATCCAGATGTACGCCGATGCCGGCGTGCCGCGCGAGAAGATCCTGATCAAGATCGCCGCGACCTGGGAAGGCGTGGAAGCCGCGCGGGTGCTGCAGGCCGAGGGCATCGACTGCAACCTGACCCTGATCTTCAACCCGACCCAGGCACTGGCCTGCAGCGAAGCGGGCGCGTTCCTGATCTCGCCGTTCGTCGGCCGCATTCTCGACTGGTACGTGGCCAACGGCCAGACCCCGGCGAACATCGACGAGGACCCGGGCGTGGTGTTCGTGCGTGGCGTGTATGCCGAATTCAAGCGCCGCGGTTCGCCGACCGTGGTGATGGGTGCCTCGTTCCGTTCGACCGCGCAGATCGAAGCGCTGGCCGGCTGCGACCGCCTGACCATTTCGCCGGACCTGCTGGAGAAGCTGGACGCCGACCACGGCGCGCTGCCGCGCAAGCTGGTGGCCGGTGCCGCTGAGCCCGTGCAGGTGACGCCGATCGACGCGGCGAAGTTCGCAGCCGATCTGGCGGCCGATCCGATGGCGACCGAGAAGCTGGCGACCGGTATCGATGCGTTTGCCAAGGATCTGGAAGCGCTGCGTCAGCGGATCCGCGAGGCGCTGTGATTCCGGCCAACGGCTGAGCCCCTCGTGGCGGGGGGCTTGGTCGCGAACTGCATGAAGCAACAGCCGCGCTGGGTCGGGCGGGTTGGGTTCGCGGGGGACGCCGTGAATCCGTCCCTGGAGGCTTGGCCGCCGCATCCATGCGGCGGACACCCCCGCGAACCCAACCCGCCCGACCTCTGACAGTTTCCTGCGGCGGTCCGCCACGGTAGAAAGAAAAGAAGAGCTAAAGCGGGTCGCGCGCTGCGCGTGCTCACAAACAAAAAGGACGCGGCGAATGCCGCGTCCTTTTTGTTTTCTTTCAGGTCGTCAGTAACCAATGCTCTTGCCCACCGTCACCGGAAAACTGTCGGGGGCGGGGCGGTGTGGGTTGGCAGGACCGTTGGCGCCATGGATGGCGCCATCGAGCCCCCATGGATGGGTTCACGGCGTGTCCTGCCAACCCACACCGCCCCGCCCAACCACCAGCAACCCAGAGCCGCTTTGGCTGTTGACGTTGATGTTGACGTTGCCCGCCGCAGGCGGACCACCGCGCGTCAGCGCGGCACCTCCACATCCAGCCCGATCGGGCAGCTCACGCCAGTACCGCCGATGCCGCAATAACCGTTCGGATTCTTCGCCAGGTACTGCTGGTGGTAGTCCTCGGCGTAGTAGTACTCAGGCGCCGGGTACACGATCTCAGTGGTGATCGGGCCATAGCCGGCCGCAGCCAGCTGCGCCTGGTAGGCCTCGCCGCTGGCCAACGCCGCCGCGTACTGCGCCTCATCGGTGGCGTGGATCGCCGAACGGTACTGGGTGCCGGTGTCGTTGCCCTGGCGCATGCCCTGGGTCGGGTCGTGGCTTTCCCAGAACAGCTGCAGCAGCCGCTCCAGGCTCACCACCGCCGGGTCGAACACCACCTGCACCACTTCGGTGTGACCGGTCAGGCCCGAGCAGACCTCTTCATAGGTGGGGTTCGGGGTAATGCCACCGGCATAGCCCACCGAGGTGCTGTACACGCCCGGCTCGCTCCAGAATTTGCGCTCGGCGCCCCAGAAGCAGCCCAGCGCGAAGCGGATCTGCTGCAGGCCGGCGAACCGGTCCTTCAGCGGATGGCTGTTCACGAAGTGCTGGTTGCTGTGCAGCGGCAGCGGTTGCTCGCGGCCCGGCAGCGCTTCTTCCGGGCGCGGCAGGCGCTGCTTGAAGGCCCCGATGCCGAGGATGCCCTGTCCGATTCCCAACATGATGCGCTCCTACGCCGGAAGGCCGGCAATGTCGTCGGCATCTGAAATGGGGTCGCCGGGGGCGTGGCCCAAGTCCAGCGCGGCGACGATATCCTCGGCCTGTGGTCGCGCGGCGTCGGGGATACCGACCCGCAGAACGCCGAACAGCGGCAGTTCGCCCATGCCACCCAGCAGCGACTCGCCGAACACGAACGCGGGGATGCCGGCGTCTTCCAGCGCGTGCTTCACCAGGTGGGCGTCGAACAGATTGTCGGCCTTGTACACGATGTGCATGCGGGCGGCTCCTTGGGACAGGATTCCAGCATACGCCCGGGGGCTGAATGGTGCCGCGGGCGGCATCCGGAGGTTGCCGGCCAGCGGCCGGCACTACAGGTGCGGGATGGTAGCGCCGGGCCATGCCCGGCGAGCGTAGCGGCAACCCGGGCAGCCCTTCCCGGTAAGCGTTAGACTGGCAGTCTTTCTGCCTTACTTTCGCCGACTCATGTCAGAGCACACCCCCGCCAGCCCCGAGACCCCCGCCGACAGCCACGAAAAGCGCGATTTCATCCGCCAGATCGTGCGCGAGGACCTGGCCAGCGGAAAGCACCAGGCGATCAAGACCCGCTTCCCGCCGGAGCCGAACGGCTACCTGCACATCGGCCACGCCAAGTCGATCTGCCTGAACTTCGGCATCGCCGGTGAGTTCAGCGGCGTCTGCAACCTGCGTTTCGACGACACCAATCCGGCCAAGGAAGACCCGGAGTACGTGGCCGCGATCCAGGACGACGTGCGCTGGCTGGGCTTTGAATGGAACGAGCTGCGCCACGCCTCGGACTACTTCCAGACCTATTACCTGGCCGCCGAGAAGCTGATCGAACAGGGCAAGGCCTACGTCTGCGACCTGTCGGCCGAGGAAGTGCGCGCCTACCGCGGCACCCTGACCGAGCCGGGCCGCCCGTCGCCGTGGCGTGACCGCAGCGTCGAAGAGAACCTCGACCTGTTCCGCCGCATGCGTGCCGGTGAATTCCCCGATGGCGCGCGCACCGTGCGCGCCAAGATCGACATGGCCAGCGGCAACATCAACCTGCGTGATCCGGCGCTGTACCGCATCAAGCACGTCGAGCACCAGAACACCGGCAACGCGTGGCCGATCTACCCGATGTACGACTTCGCCCATGCGCTGGGCGATTCGATCGAGGGCATCACCCACTCGCTGTGCACGCTGGAATTCGAAGACCACCGCCCGCTGTACGACTGGTGCGTGGACAACGTCGACTTCGCCCACGATGACGCGCTGACCCAGCCGCTGGTCGACGCCGGCCTGCCGCGCGAAGCGGCCAAACCGCGCCAGATCGAGTTCTCGCGCCTGAACATCAACTACACGGTGATGAGCAAGCGCAAGCTGATGGCGCTGGTCACCGAACAGCTGGTGGACGGCTGGGAAGACCCGCGCATGCCGACCCTGCAGGGCCTGCGTCGCCGTGGCTACACCCCGGCAGCGATGCGCCTGTTCGCCGAGCGCGTGGGCATCAGCAAGCAGAATTCGCTGATCGATTTCAGCGTGCTGGAAGGCGCGCTGCGCGAAGACCTGGACAGCGCCGCACCGCGCCGCATGGCCGTGGTCGACCCGGTCAAGCTGGTGCTGACCAACCTGGCCGAAGGCCACGCAGAGCAGCTGACCTTCAGCAACCACCCGAAGGACGAGAGCTTCGGTACCCGCGAAGTGCCGTTCGCACGCGAAGTGTGGATTGACCGCGAGGACTTCGCCGAAGTGCCGCCGAAGGGCTGGAAGCGCCTGGTGCCGGGTGGCGAAGTGCGCCTGCGCGGCGCCGGCATCATCCGCTGCGACGAAGTGATCAAGGATGCCGACGGCACCATCACCGAGCTGCGCGGCTGGCTGGATCCGGAATCGCGTCCGGGCATGGAAGGCGCCAACCGCAAGGTCAAGGGCACCATCCACTGGGTCAGCGCCGTGCATGGCGTGCCGGCCGAGATCCGCCTGTACGACCGCCTGTTCTCGGTGCCGAACCCGGATGATGAATCGGAAGGCAAGACCTACCGCGATTACCTCAATCCGGAATCGCGCCGCACCGTCACCGGCTATGTCGAGCCGGCCGCGGCCAGCGCCGCGCCGGAGCAGTCGTTCCAGTTCGAGCGTACCGGCTACTTCGTCGCCGACCGCCGCGACCACACCGAAGCCAAGCCGGTGTTCAACCGCAGCGTGACCCTGCGCGACACCTGGTCGGCCTGAGTACCTGAGCGGGCGCCGCAAAGGCGCCCGCGTCATCTCGCTACTGCCTCATCCTCTGCTGAAGCCTGCGTAGCCGACCTGCGGTAACGGCGGGCCCTGCTGCGCGAGCGCAGGCACGCAATGCCACCGCGCAACCGCTGCCTGCATCATCATCCCCTCCTTGCCCCTGTCAGGCCCTGCCATGTCCGCTGCCCCGAGTGCACTTCTGCCGCTGCTGCAACAGGTCCTGCTGGGCCGTGACATCGCCTGCACCGTCGAGGGCGGCGACCTGCGGCTCGACAGCGGCCTGCAGCTGACGCCGCACAGCGTCTCCAGCAACGAACGCGACAACGGCGGCTGGCAGACCTCCACCGTTATCGAGACTCGCCACGCCGGCCTGTTCGCCGATGGCCTGTTCGAATACCAGCATGCCAATGGCGCGACCGAACAGGAGTCGTTGCTGTCCGGCTTCGACACCTGGGTGCGGGTGGATCTGGCGACCCTGCAGGCCGCCGTCGGTGCCGAAGACGCGCCGGATCTGCCGATGATGGGGCTGACCTACCCGACAGGCGACGAAGGCGAAGAACACGAGCGCACCGTGGTGCTGGGGCCGCTGGCCCATTACCGCGCCGGCGAACTGGACGATGCTGCCGTGTGCAGCGAGGACGATCACGGTTCCTGTCCCTGCTGCCTGTTCACCAAGAGCATCGATGCCTTCGACGACCTGCTGAAGGCCCACCACTTCCTGGCCATCCGCCTGTTCGCGTCGCGCGACGAGCAGGGCCAGTGCGAAGCCGACTGCCGGGTCAACGGCCATGACTTCGCCCCTGCCCTGCCGCTGCTGCGCGCCTATGCCGCGCGCTGGCCGCAGGCGGGACTGGAGTTCCGCAAGCAGTACGTGGTGATCCGCACCGGCTCACCGTCGCCGGCCTGAATCCAGCGCGCACGCCCGGTACATGCCACTGCCGCTACACTGCGCGCCGACATCTGCTGCACCTGTTCCTTTCACTCCCAACGAGGCCCCCCCGCGATGCTGTACGCGCAAGTCCACCTGACCCTTCCCGCCTGGATCCACGACCAGATCGACCTGGATCGTCGATATCCGGGCGATGAGGCCAAGGTCGCGCTGGCGATCGAGCTGTCGCGGTTGAACGTCGACCACGCCAGTGGCGGCCCGTTCGGCGCGGTGGTGTTCGGGCCGGATGACAAGGTGATCGCCGCCGGCGTGAACCGGGTGATGCCGCACTCGACCTCGCTGGCGCACGCCGAGAACATGGCCTACATGCTGGCCCAGCAGCGCCTGCAGACCCCGCGCCTGAACGCGGTGCTGTCGCCGATCACCCTGGCCACCAGCTCACAGCCCTGCTGCCAGTGCTACGGCGCCACCGTGTGGGCCGGCATCGACCGCCTGCTGATCGGCGCCAGTTCGGCCGACGTGGAAGAACTGACCCCGTTCGATGAAGGCCCGCTGCCGGCCGACTGGGTGGGTGAGCTCAACAAGCGTGGCATCGACGTGGTGCAGGGTCTGAACCGCGATGCGGCGCGCAGCGTGCTGCGTGCCTATGGGGAAAGCGATGGCGCCCGTTACTGAGACCGGCATCGGCCTGCTGTGCCTGTGTCGGCAGGGCTTCGAGCCCGAGCTGGCCGGCGAACTGCAGTTCCGCGCAGGTGCCGCCGGTTTTGCCGGTTACGCCCGTACCCAGCGCAATGATGGCTACGTGCTCTTCATGTGCGACGAAGCCGCAGCGCTTGCACCGCGTCTGCCGTGGCGCGAGCTGATCTTCGCCCGCCAGAAGCTGGTGGTGCTGGCCGAGCTGCCGCAGCTGGATCCGGCCGACCGCATCACCCCGATGCTGGAGGTGCTGGCCGATGCGCCGCGCTTTGGTGATCTGTGGGTGGAGCATCCCGATTCGGATGCCGGCAAGCCGCTGTCCGGGCTTGCACGTGCGTTCGGCAATGCCCTGCGCCCGGCGCTGCGCAAGGCCGGCAAACTCAGCGACAAACCGAACGCACGCCTGCCGCGCCTGCACGTGGTGTTCGTCGATGGCACGCACGCCTTTGTCTGCGTGGCCAACCCGGACGACAGCGCGCCGTGGGCATTGGGCATTCCGCGTTTGAAGCTGTTGCCCGACGCACCCTCGCGCTCGGCATTGAAGCTGGACGAGGCATTGCTGACCCTGCTCGCCCCGGAAGAACGCGAAGCGCTGGTTCGCCCGGGCATGCGCGCGGCCGACCTCGGCGCCGCACCGGGCGGTTGGACCTGGGTGCTGACCCGCCAGCACGTGCATGTGCTGAGCATCGACAACGGCCCGCTGCGCCAGCACGTACTGGATACCGGCCTGGTCGAGCACCTGCGCGCCGATGGCTTCCATTGGCATCCGGAGCAGCCGCTGGACTGGATGGTCTGCGACATGGTCGAGCAGCCGCGTCGCGTCGCCGAACGCATGGCCACCTGGTTCCGCGAAGGCTGGTGCAGGCACGCGATCTTCAACCTGAAGCTGCCGATGAAGAAGCGCTGGGACGAGACGCGCCTGTGCCTGGACCTGTTCCAGGACCAGGCCGGCAAGCCGCTGGTGGTACGTGCCAAGCAGCTGTACCACGACCGTGAGGAAATCACGGTGCTGGCGTCGCCGCTGCGCTGATGAACACCCCGCGCATTTCCCTGCTGCTGTGTACCGCGTTGCTGGCATCGCCGGCACTGGCACAGCCGGCGCGCCCGCAACCGGCACAGAGCGCTCCGCTGCGCGACGACAGTGGCGTGGTCCGCCAGCAGCCACTTTCAGCCGGCCGCGTGACCGGCAGTGTCGACATCGTGGTGCCGCTGGGCGAAACCCCGGTAACGGTGCGTTCGCTGGCGCCGGCCAGCGTGGTCGGCCAGTACCGCATCCATTTCGCCGAGCTGGACGTGAACGGTGATGGCTTCATCAGCCGTGAGGAGGCGCAGGTGAACCCGGCGCTTGCCGATGAATTCAATGCATTGGACGTGAAGCGCCGCGGCAAGCTGGACCGCGCCGATCTGGCCGGTTGGCTGGTGGATTGATCCACCCTCGTGCTCTTCATCCACGCATGGCGTGGATCTACTGCAACGACGGCGGTAGCGCCGGGCCATGCCCGGCAGAATCCATGAACCGCGCTGCGCGCTCGCCGGGCATGGCCCGGCGCTACCGGTGGATGATCCGGTGCACGCGCGCCAACCAAGGTTGGCATCTACCAGGGCATCTCCGTCACACCCCTGCGGCGCGCTTCCAGAAGGCCTGCACCAGCGGCGGCCACTTGCCCGCACAGCCCAGCGCGCGTCCACGCGCCAGGGTCAGGTGCATCTCGTCGTTGGAGAACAGTCGGTTGATCGCGTCGAAGCTGTAAGCAGCGATCTGGTTGTCGCTGCGACGCTCACGCGCCCAGCGCTGCAGACGCTGCGGCGACAACCGTGGCTGCCCACGACGTTCGGCGGACGGCGCCAGCCAGTGCTGCAGGGCGGCGACGTCGCGCAGGCCGAGGTTGACACCCTGCCCGGCCAGGGGATGCACCACGTGGGCAGCATCGCCCAGCGCCAGCACGCGACCGGCCACGTAGTGGCGGGCCAACTGCCGGCGCAGCGGGAACGCCGCGCGCGGCGAGGCCAGCCGCAGCTCACCCAGGCGCGCGGCAAAGGCACGGGTCAGTTCACGATTGAATGCGTCTTCGTCCAGCGCCAGTACGCGTGCCGCTTCGTCGTCGGGCAACGTCCAGACGATGGAGCTGCGACGCTCGGCCACCGGCAGCAGCGCCAGCGGGCCGGTCGGCAGGAAGCGCTGCCAGGCCGTCGCCAGGTTGGGCAGCTCGCTGTCCACATAGGCGACCACGCCGCGCTGCTGGTAATCGTGGCGCTCGACCTCGATCCCGGCCAGTCCGCGCAGGGTCGATTCCGCACCGTCGGCAGCCACGGCCAGCGCGGCTTCGATGCGACGGCCATCATCCAGGCGCAGGCGCACACCGTGCTCGTCCTGTTCGAGCGCTTCCACGCGCGCCGGGCAATGCAGCTCCACGCCGGCGGCCGGCAGCGCCGCCCACAGGCGATCCTGCAGCAAGCCGTTCTCGACGATGAAACCCAGTTCGCGACGGCCGAAGCGGTCCGCGTCGAACAGCAGGTCGTCGCCACCGGCCGCGTCCCACACCTGCATGCGCCGGTATGGCCAAGCGCGCGCCTGCGTGATCGTCGGCCACACGCCGAGTCGCTGAAGCAACTGCACGTTGTCGGCAGCGAAGGCGAACACCCGCAGATCCGGCTGTGCAGCCTGCCATGGTGCAGGTTCACGACCTTCCACCAGCGCTACTGCAAGGCCGGCATCGGCCAGGGCCAGCGCACAGGCAGCACCGACCACACCGCCGCCCACAATGACTACGTCCAGGCGTGCGCGGCGGTTCATGCAGCTTCTCCACGGCACAGGCGCGGCACGTCGCCACGGAAGCCCATCGCACCACCAACCAGCATCGACTGCACCGAGGCGCGCTGTGCGGCCACCAGGCCCAGGCTGCGCAGGGGGCGCAGCAGCGGCGCCGGATTGCTGGTCAGGCGGGCAAGACCACCGGAGAACGCCACCGTCTGCCGGCGGTCCTCCTCGCGGCGGGCTACGTAGGACCGTAGCAGCGCATCACTGCCGGCGTCGCCCTCCACTTCCAGCAGCTCGGCCAACGTCAACGCATCGCGCAGGCCGAGGTTGAAGCCCTGTGCACCCAGCGGATGGATGGTCTGCGCGGCATTGCCAAGCAGCACCGTGCGCTCCCCCACCAGCGCGCGCGCCAGTACCTGGATCAGCGGATAGGCGCTGCGCGGACCAGAGTCGAGCAGGCGACCCGCACGCCAGCCGATGGCCTGCTGCAGGCGCTGCAGCCAGGCCGTGTCGTCCAGCGCCATCACCGCCTCGGCCTGGTCACGGGCAACGCCGTGCACGGTGCCGAAATGGCGGTCGCCGCGCGGCAGCAACGCCGTCGGCCCGGTATCGGTGAAGCGCTCCCAGGCGGTGCCGTCGGGCGCGCGCTGGCTGCGCACGCGGGCCACGAACAGCGTCTGCTGGAAATCGTGGCGATCAACTTCGATGCCCAACGCATCGCGCACGCCGCTGCTGGTGCCGTCGGCACCGACCACCAGCCGCGCCAGCAGCACGCGCTCGCCGCTGTCATCGGCCACCCGCACCTGGCGGTAACCATCAATCACCTCGCCCAGACCGAGGAAACGCATCGGCCGGTAGCGGCGCAGGCGTGGCAGCTCCTGCAGCCGGCTTTCCAGCGCCTGGCCGAAATCACGCGCCACCACCACCTGGCCAAACCACGGCCGGTCGTAATCCGTTGCATCGAGCTGCACGCGGCCGAAATCACCGGCGCGGCTGACATGGATGCGGCGGATCGGGCCTGGCGCCATCGACAGCTTCTGCATGACCCCCAGCGCGGTCAGCGCGTTGATGGTGGCTGCGGCAAAACTGAGGTTGCGCTGGTCGAACACCGCTGGCAGCTCGCCAGCCGGGCTGGCTTCGAGCAGGCCCACGTCGCGGCCCAGCCGGTCCAGGGCGATGGCCAGACTGGCACCCACCAGACCACCACCGACGATCAGCACGTCATGTCGTTCACTCATGGGGGCATGATACGCGCTCGCCGCGCCTGCATGCCCGGCACGGCCGCGCCTGCGCCAAGCGCCGCGCCGGGCTAGAATGAAACCTGAATCCGCTCCGGCCCACCGCCATGTCCGACTCCGCACCCCGCGCCTTCGTCCTGTCAGTGCTCGTGCTGTTGCTGGCGGCGACCCGCGTCAATCACTTCGCGGCAATCCCGGACGCGTCCTGGGCGGTGTTCTTCATCGGCGGCTTCTACCTCGCCCGCTGGACCCGCTGGGCGTTCCCGCTGCTGATGGTGTTCGCGGTGCTGGTCGACTGGATCGTCATCCGCAGCAGCGGCCTCGATTTCTGGCAGCACTACTGCGTGTCGCCGGGCTACTGGCTGCTGTTGCCGGCGTACTTCGCCATGTGGGCCGGCGGCATGCTGCTGGGCCGCAACTACCGCAGCGCGCAGTGGTCGGTGCTGGCCAAGGGTGCCTTGCTGCTGGTCGCGTCGGTGGCGCTGTGCCATCTGCTGGCACAGGGCGGTTTCTACTGGACCAGCCAGAACGTGGCCGAGCCCACCGTGGCCGGCTGGGCGCAGAACTACGCACAGTGGTTCGGTCCCTACCTGCGCACCACCGCGATCTACGTGGCCCTGGCCGCCGCACTGCAGCTGGCCGTGGAGCAGGTGCTCAAGCTCCTGCAGGCCCGCCGCGACATCCACCACTGAGCCGCGCCATGGGTCATCGCCTCTCGCGCATCTACACCCGCACCGGCGACGACGGCAGCACCGGCCTGGGTGACGGCAGCCGGGTCGGCAAGGACGATCTGCGCGTCGCGTCCTATGGCACCGTCGACGAAGCCAATGCCACGCTCGGCCTGCTGCTGGCCGTGCCGCTGCCCGAGGACGTCCGCGCACTGGTCGTGCACCTGCAGCACCAGCTGTTCGATCTGGGCGCCGAACTGTGCATTCCCGGCCATGCTGCGATCCACGCCGCCGACGTATCGGCCCTGGAACAGCAGCTGGACCATTACAACGCCGACCTGCCGATGCTGAAGGAGTTCATCCTGCCGGCCGGTGGCGAGGCCGCTGCGCGCTGCCACCTCGCGCGCACCGTGGTCCGCCGCGCCGAACGCGACACGGTGGCCCTGGCCCGCGTTGAACCGGTGCGCAGCGAAGCGCTGCAGTACCTCAACCGGCTGTCGGACCTGCTGTTCGTGCTGGCGCGGGTGCTGGCACGGGCCGATGGCCACGGCGAAGCGCTGTGGCAGCCACAGCATCGCCAGCGCTGAGCCGCCATGCTGGTCTTCACCCATCCCGCCTGCCTGCTGCACGATCCGGGCCCAGGCCATCCTGAATGCCCGCAGCGCCTGCAGGTGGTGCTCGACGCACTGCACGAGGCCTTCCCCGGCCAACTGGACTGGCGCGAAGCACCGCCAGCGAAGTTCGGTGAACTGACCCGTGTCCACGACAGCGCGCTGCTGGATCTGGTGCTGCAACCGCAGACCGCGCCGCTGCGCCAGCTGGACATGGACACCTGGACCTCGCCGGGCTCGGCCAGTGCCGCGGTGCATGCCGCCGGCGCAGGTGTCGCCGCCGTCGATGCGGTGATGCTGGGTGAGGATCCGCTGGCCTTCTGCGCGGTGCGTCCGCCCGGCCACCACGCCACCAGCAGCACCGCGATGGGCTTCTGCCTGCTCAACAACATCGCCATCGCTGCGGCCTACGCCCGCGATCGCCACGGCCTGGAACGGATCGCGGTGGTCGACTTCGATGTCCACCATGGCAACGGCACCCAGGACATCTTCCAGCACGACGCCCGGGTGTCCTACTACAGCACCCACCAGGCCGGGCTGTTCCCCGAATCCGGCCTGCGCCGTGACCGCGGCGCCGGCAACCTGATGAACATCCTGCTGCCGCCGGGCAGTGGTGGCTTCCGCTTCCGCAATGTGTGGGCCGACGAGATGCTGCCGGCGATCGACGACTTCCGCCCGCAGCTGCTGCTGATCTCGGCCGGCTTCGACGCCCACCTGCGCGACCCGCAGGCCGATCTGATGCTGGAAACCGACGATTTCGCCTGGATCACCCGCGAACTGCACGCGCTGGCACGCCGTCACGCGGCCGGCCGGGTGGTGTCGATGCTGGAGGGAGGATACGACCTGCAGGCCCTGGCCGAGTGCAGCGTGGCCCACCTGCAGGCACTGATGGCGACGCCTTCCGGCAACGGGCCTGGATGAACCCGAACCGGCAATCGGGGGAGGCCTTCATTGCCCCTATGCAAGGGATGGGGCAAGCTACCGTCCGTTTTCGCCCGAATCCGAACCGCGTGCGCCGAGCCCTCCGCCTGCTTCCCCTGCCCCTGAGCATCGCCGTCTGCCTTCCGGCATGGGCCGATGACAAGCCGCTCAACTGGGGCCTTTGCCCGGCCACCGACGTGATCCCTGCGTTCACCGACGCACCGACGCCGGTGCCCGGACAGGACAAGGCTGCCGCCAGCGCTGCGCGCGAACAGCAGCCCACCGACATCGAGGGCGACCAGCTGCTGGGCACCACCACCGTGCCGCAGTACCAAGGCAACGTGGCGCTGCGCCGGGGTGACCAGTTCGTCGGCACCGACAAGCTCAGCTTCGATACCGAAAGCGGCAACTACGTCGCCGACGGTAATGTCCGTTACCAGGATGCCTCGATCCGGATGGTCGCCAAGCGCGCCGAGGGCAACCAGGAAAGCGACACCCACAAGATCACCGACATCCAGTACCAGCTGGTGTCCCGCCGCGGCAACGGCGAAGCCGAATCGGTCGACCTGCAGGGCGCGGTCGGGCAGATGCACCGCTCCACCTACACCACCTGCGACCCGTCGCAGCCGGTTTGGCGGCTGACGGCCCCGGAAATCGAAGTCGACAACGATGAAGGCTTCGGCACCGCCCGCAACGCGGTGCTGCGGATCGGCAAGGTGCCGATCCTGTGGGCGCCCTATTTCAAGTTCCCGATCGATGACCGGCGCAAGACCGGCCTGCTGTTCCCGCAGCTGGGCATGTCCGGCCGCAACGGTTTTGATTACGCGCAGCCGATCTACTTCAACCTGGCGCCGAACTACGACGACACGTTGACCCCGCGTTACATGAGCCAACGCGGGCTGATGCTCGACAACGAGTTCCGCTACCTCTACGAAGGCGGCCGCGGCGAACTGCTGACCGCGTACATGCCCAACGACAAGCTGCGCGACCGTGATCGCGGCCGGGTGGTGTTCGGTGGCTACCACAACCTCGACGACCATTGGCAGGCCCGCGCCAACCTGGCCTGGGTCAGCGACGAGCGCTACGTGGAAGACTTCGCCAACCGCCTGGTGGGCGTCACCGCGTCGAACCTGCAGAGCACCGTCGGCCTGTACGGCACCGGCAAGAACTGGACGGCCGGCATCATGGCCGACCGCTGGCAGCTGACCGACTACACCCTCGACGAGCGCGCGCTGGCCTACAACCGCCAGCCGCGCCTGTACTTCAACTGGGACAAG
The DNA here is from genome assembly GCF_040815575.1 of Stenotrophomonas sp. LST15-1-1.1. Classification (NCBI taxonomy): domain Bacteria; kingdom Pseudomonadati; phylum Pseudomonadota; class Gammaproteobacteria; order Lysobacterales; family Lysobacteraceae; genus Stenotrophomonas; species Stenotrophomonas sp. LST15-1-1.1. The sequence continues at coordinate 414,530 of NZ_JBFPNJ010000029.1, read as the reverse complement.
CCGCTGCTGCCCTGGCTGGAGACCGGCATCTACGCCGAGGCAGTGCGCTTCACCCACGACGACATCAACTTCAAGTACGGGCCCGAGGCCGGCCCCGACCTGCAGTACACGCGCAACGGCCAGACCCAGCGCATGTACGGCGGCTCGCGCTTGGATGTGAAGCCCTATGTGTCGTTCCCGATCAGCGGTGCGGCCTGGTACGTCACCCCGACCCTGGCCTACCGTTACACCGGCTACGAGCTGGACCGCGGGCTGGCCGATGCCACCCGCAGGAGCATCCTGGTTTCGCAGGGCATCGATCCGGCCACCGCCACGCCGGAGCAGCTGCGCGGCAACACCTCGCCCAGCCGCAGCCTGCCGATCGCCAGCCTCGATGCCGGCCTGTTCTTCGACCGCGAGACCACCCTCGGTGGCAAGTCGTTCCTGCAGACCCTGGAGCCGCGCCTGTTCTACCTGCGCACGCCCTATCGCAACCAGGACGAGCTGCCGATCTTTGATACCCGCGACTTCACCTTCAGCTGGGGCCAGCTGTTCCGCGATTCGCGCTATACCGGCGCCGATCGCCAGAATGATGCCAACCAGCTGACCCTGGCGCTGGGTACCCGCTTCATCGACCAGACCACCGGCAAGGAACGCTTCTCGGCCTCCATCGGCCAGATCCAGTACTTCGACGAATCGCGGGTGAGCGTGACCCCCGGCGGTGCACCGGTGGAAAAGGGCAAGTCGGCCTGGATCGCCGATGGCAACTACATGATCAACGACCGCTGGACGCTGGGTGCCACCTATCAGTGGGACCCCAAGTACAAGCGCGAGGATCTGGCCAGCGTGCGCGCCCGCTACCTGATGTCCAACGACGGCGTCGTCAACCTGACCTACCGTTACCGCATCAATTCCGGCGCCCCGGCCAACGCCAACAAGCATGACCGCACCCTGCTGGAACAGGCCGACCTGTCGTTCCTGTACCCGCTGAACGAGCGCTGGAGCCTGGTGGGCCGTTATTACTATTCGTTGCAGGACAAGGAGCCGCTGGAAATCATCGGTGGCGTACAGTGGGACAGCTGCTGCCTGGCCGTGCGCGCCGTGGCCCGCCGCTACGTACGCAACCGCGAAGGCGAAATGAACAACTCCATCCAGCTCGAGTTCGTGCTCAAGGGCTTGAGCTCCCTCGGCCAGGACACGGACCGCACTTTGCGCCGTGCTATCCTCGGCTACAACCGCGACGACCTCTATCTCGTGCCGCCCAGCAACACCGGAGCGGCCCGCGATGACTACGATCCGAATCAGATCCCATGACCAAGAGCTTCCCCGTTCTCCTCGCATCGCTTCTGGCGGTGTCCAGCGTGTCCGCCCCCCTGCAGGTTCTTGCGCAGGAGGCCCAGCCGTTGGACCGCATCGCTGCTGTCGTCGATGAGGACGTGATCCTGCAGAGCGAGCTCCAGCGTGCGATCGCCAACATCAAGGCGCAGTACGCCGGCCGCGAGGCCCAGCTTCCGCCCGATGACGTGCTCAGCCGTCAGGTGCTCGAACGTCTGGTACTGGTCAAGCTGCAGGTGGCCCGCGCCCAGGGCAGCGGCATCCGTGTCAGCGACCAGGAACTGACCCAGGCGATGAATGCCATCGCCCAGCAGAACGGTTCGACCCTGGATGCCCTGCGCCAGCGCCTGGCCCATGACGGCATCGACTTCAACGATTTCCGCGCCTCGGTGCGTGACGAGATCACCGTGCAGCGCCTGCGCCAGAGCTTTGCGCAGAGCCGCATCAGCGTCAGCGAAGGCGAGGTCGATGCTGCCCTGAAGCAGCAGGCCGATGCCGGCAACCAGTTCCATCTGGCACACATCCTGGTCGCCCTGCCCGATGGCGCCAGCGCCGAGCAGATCGCCACCGGCCAGAAGAAGGCCGACGGCGTGAAGGCCCTGCTGGACAAGGGCGAACTGGACTTCAATGCGGCGGCCGTGCGTTATTCCGACAGCCCCAATGCACTGGAAGGCGGCGACCTTGGCTGGCGCACCCTGGATGAAATCCCGGCGGCGTTCGCGCAGACCATGCAGCAGATGAAGCCCGGCGAAGTGGTCGGTCCGATCCGCGGCCCGAGCGGCTTCCAGCTGCTGAAGCTGGTGGAAGTGCGTGACGCCAGCGCGGCGGCAGGCACCCATACGGTCACCGAGTACCACGGCCGCCACATCCTGGTGCGCGTCGACGATGCACAGTCCGACGCAGCCGCCAAGGCCAAGATCGATACCCTGCGCGCCCGCATTGCCGGCGGTGCCGACTTCCAGCAGGTCGCCAAGGAATCGTCCGAGGACACCAACAGCAAGGGCCAGGGCGGCGATCTGGGCTGGTTCCCGGCTGACGCGTTCGGCCCGGCCTTCGGCCAGCAGGTGGCAGGCATCCAGGACGGCGGCGTGAGCCAGCCGTTCCGCACCGATGCGGGCTGGCACATCGTGCAGCGCGTAGGCACCCGTCAGACCGACGTGGGCAGCGACAACCAGCGTGCCCAGGTCCGCGAGACCATCGGCCGCCGCAAGCTGGAAGACGAGTACAACCGCTTCCTGCAGGAACTGCGTGGCGAAGCCTACGTCAGCTTCCGCAGCGGTGACCGGGCGGAAAATACCGCCACGCCGCCGCAGTCCTGAGCCATGCTCCCCGAGCTCGCTCTGGTACCGGGCGAGCCCGCCGGGATCGGCCCGGAGCTGTGTGTTCGACTGGTCCAGCAGCCGCGCGATGATTGCCGGCTGCTGGCATTTGCCGATCCGGACACCCTGCGCGCGGCCGCTGCCGCGCTGAACCTGCCCCTGCAGCTGCTGCCCGAAGATGCGCATGCCCGCGTCCCGGGTGACCTGCGCCTGCGCGCCGTCGCCAACAGCACCCCCAGCCGTTTCGGCCATACCGACCCTGCCAACGCGGGCGCGGTGATCGCTGCCCTGCTGGGTGCCGGCCAGGCCTGCCTGTCCGGTGAACTGCACGGCGTGGTGACCGGCCCGGTGCACAAGGCAGTGATCAACCAGGGCGGCATCGCCTACAGCGGCACCACCGAACTGCTGGCCGACCAGGCCGGGGTGAAGGTGGTGATGATGCTGGCCAACGACATCGTCCGCGTTGCCCTGGCCACCACCCATCTGCCGCTGCGCGAGGTCGCCGATGCGATCACCGCCCCCGGCCTGGAACACACCCTGCGCACCGTGCATGCCGCGCTGCGCCTCGAGTTCGGCCTGGCCGCACCGCGCATCGCCGTGCTCGGCCTGAACCCGCATGCCGGCGAAGACGGCCACCTCGGTCGCGAGGAACTGGATCTGGTCATCCCGCTGCTGCAGCACCTGCGCAACGAAGGCATGGACCTGATCGGTCCGCTGCCGGCCGATACCGCATTCCTGCCGGCCAAGCTGGCCGGCTTCGACACCGTGCTGGCGATGTACCACGACCAGGGCCTGCCGGTGCTGAAGTACTCCGGCTTCGAGCAGGCGGTGAACCTGACCCTGGGCCTGCCCTACCCGCGCGTGGCGGTCGACCACGGCACCGCGCTGGATCTTGCCGGCCGCGGCATTGCCGATCCTTCCAGCCTGCAGGCCGCCACAACGCTGTGTGCGCGGCTGGCGCGGCAACGTACACTGAGCACATGACTTCCCCGCATTCCCCCTCCGGCACGGTGTTTTCCGCCCCGGCCAAGAAGCAGCTCGGCCAGCACTTCCTTGCCGACCGCTACTACATCGACAAGATCGTGATGGCCGTCAATCCCAAGGACGGCGACCGCCTGGTCGAGATCGGCCCGGGCCAGGGTGCGATCACCCTGCCGCTGCTGCGCGTACACCCGAAGATGACGGTGATCGAGTTCGACCGCGATCTGATCGCGCCGTTGACCGCCGCCGCCGAACCGCTGGGCGAGCTGACCATCGTCAACCGCGACGTGCTGCGGGTCGATTTCACCGAGCTGGCCGATGGCCAGCCGATCCGCCTGGTCGGCAACCTGCCCTACAACATCTCCTCGCCGATCCTGTTCCATGCGCTGGAACACGCTGCGGTGATTTCCGACATGCACTTCATGCTGCAGAAGGAAGTGGTCGATCGCATGGCCGCCGGTCCCGGCAGCAAGGTGTTCGGCCGCCTCAGCGTGATGCTGCAGGCCTACTGCGAGGTGACCTCGCTGTTCGTGGTGCCGCCGGGTGCGTTCAGGCCGCCGCCGAAGGTCGACTCGGCCGTGGTGCGGCTGATACCGCGCGATCCGGCCACGATCAACATCAAGGACCACAAGCGCTTCGCCGACGTGGTCAAGGCCGCCTTCGGCCAGCGTCGCAAGACCCTGCGCAATGCCCTGAACAACGTGGTCAGTGCCGAGCAGTTCGTGGCCGCCGGCGTGCGTCCCGACGCCCGCGCCGAACAGCTGGACGTGGCTGAATTCATCGCTTTGGCCAATGCGACCTGATTACACTGCCGGTATGGAAGACGCTGACGTTTATGCCATCTCCGTCGAAGTCGCCCCGCGCTTCCTCGACGACCAATCCGCGCCGGAAGACGGTCGCTATGCGTTCGCCTATACGATCCGCATCCACAACCAGGGCCGCGTTGCCGCCCGCCTGATCGCGCGCCATTGGCGCATCACCGATGCCAACGGCCGCGTCGAGCATGTCGATGGCGATGGCGTGATCGGCGAACAGCCACGACTGCGCCCGGGTGAAGACTTCCATTACACCTCAGGTGTCATGCTCGGCACCGAGCACGGCACGATGCAGGGCCATTACGACATGGTGGCCGACGATGGCACCGAATTCGCCGCGCCGGTCGCACCCTTCGTGCTGGCCATCCCGCGCACCCTGCACTGACACGGAGGCCGAACGATGAGTGTATGGGCGATCGGCGACCTGCAAGGCTGCTATGACGTAACCCAGCGCCTGCTGGAAAAGATCCGCTTCGATCCGGCGCAGGACACCCTGTGGTTCTGCGGCGACCTTGTCAACCGCGGTGGACAGTCGCTGGAAACACTGCGGCTGGTGCATTCGCTGCGCGAACACAGCGTGGTGGTGCTCGGCAACCACGACCTATCGCTGCTGGCCGTCGGTGCGCGCACCGAAGAGGAACAGCGCAAGGTCAACCCGGACCTGCTGCGCATCGTGCAGGCCGAAGACCGTGATGTGCTGCTGGACTGGCTGCGCCTGCAGAAGCTGGTGCACGTGGACCGCGAACTGGGCTGGATGATGGTGCATGCCGGCCTGGCGCCGAAGTGGACCACGCAGATGGCCGAGAAGCATGCGGCCGAAGTGGAAGTGCAGCTGCACGGCGCCGGCTACCGCAAGCTGTTCCGCAACATGTACGGCGACAAGCCCAGCTGGGCGCCCAACCTGACCGGCTACGAGCGCTCGCGGGCGATCATCAACGTGCTGACGCGCATGCGCTACTGCACCTCGCGCGGCCGCATCGGCATCGAAGACAAGGGCACGCCGGGCACCCAGGAACAGGGTCTGTATCCCTGGTTCGAAGTGCCGGGCCGGGTCGAGCGCGACCTGAAGGTGGTCTGTGGCCATTGGTCGGCGCTGGGCCTGACCATCACCCAGGGCATCCACGCGATCGACACCGGCGCGGTGTGGGGCGGCAAGCTCACCGCGATCCAGCTCGACACCGATGAGCTGCGTGTGGTGCAGGTCCCGGGGCGTGACGTGCCGGCACCCGTCGCCAACGCGCGGCCGCCTGCACGGCCTGCCCATGAGCGCGCGGCAGGGCAAGGCAAGGACAGCGGCCAAGGCAACGGCAACGGCAACGCTGCAACGGCTGGCGCCCCCGGCAACCGCCCACGTCGACGCCGTCGTCGCGGTGGTGGTGGTGGTGGCGGCAACAACAACAACGGCACGCCACCTTCGGCATGAAGCCAGGCAACCGCGCACCATGGACGGTGCTGCTGCTGACGCTGGCCCTGGCCAGCGGCTGCCAGCCCTCGTCGTCGCCAGCGACCGCCGGCGCTGACAGGTCCGCCGCCCCTCCAACGGCACCGACACCCTCACCTCCGTTGGTCGCAGCCGCGCGCGCGCAGATCGGCGTCACCACCCGCTACGACCCTGCCTATCAGGTACTGGCTTACCCCGGTGGCGACGTGCCCGCTGACCGCGGCGTATGCACCGACGTAGTGGTCCGCGCCCTGCGTACGCAGGGGCTGGACCTGCAGGTCCGCGTGAACGAAGACATGCGCGCTGATTTCAGCGCCTATCCAGCGCTGTGGGGCCTGTCGCGACCGGATCGGAACATCGACCATCGGCGCGTGCCCAACCTGATGCGCTGGTTCGATCGCCAGGGCTGGCAGCAACCGATCGGTGCGCGCGCCAGCGACTTCGCGGCCGGCGACATCGTTGCCTGGAAGCTCAACGGCAACGGCCTGCTGCACGTGGGCATCGTCTCCGACCGGCGCCTGGCCGACGGCACGCCGCTGGTGCTGCACAACATCGCGCGTGGCACGCGGGAAGAGAACCTGCTGTTCCAGCACACCATCATCGGGCACTACCGGATGCCGTGAGTGAGGCGGTGCTGTAGAGCCGAGCCATGCTCGGCTGCGATTTGTGTCCGCCAAAAGCAGCCGAGCATGGCTCGGCTCTACAGGACTCCGCGCTCAGCGACGCACGTAGTGCACGAAGCGGAAGGCGTAGGCATGGCGTTCGTCCGCCGCATGCGGCTCGCTGCTCACTTCCTGCCAGTCCTGCGCGTCCACCTCGGGGAAATGGGTATCGGCCGGTACTTCGGCATCCACCCAGGTCAGGTACAGATCACTGGCCTGGTCCAGCAGTTGGCGGAAGATCTCGCCACCACCGATGATGCACAGCTCACTGGCGCCCTCACCTTCCGCAATCGCTTTCGCCTCGTCCAGCGAGGCCACCGCACGCATGCCCTCGAACGGCACCTGGCCGCTCCGGGTCAGCACCAGGTTGCTCCGCCCCGGCAGCACGCGGCCGATCGATTCGGCGGTCTTGCGCCCCATCAGGATCGGTTTGCCCAGGGTCAACGCCTTGAAGTGCTTGAAGTCGTCCGGCAGGTGCCAGGGCATGGCATTGCCCTGGCCGATGCCACGATTGCGGTCCAGTGCAACGATCATCGAAAGTTTCATGGTGCGGCCTCCTCAGCCGGCGTCGATCTGCAGGCGTGTACAGGCCTCGTTGGCGGTACTGGCCGCGCGCAGCGCCGCAGCCAGCGCGGGGTTCGACGTGGAATTCTCGTCCAGGCCTTCGAGGATCCTCTTCATCTGCGCGTCCTCGATCTCCTTTAGCCCCGGTCCCGACAGGATGTCGCTGGACAGCGTGGCAACGTCCGTGCTGCCGCTGCGCGCCAGGAATCCCTGCAGATCCTTGCTGGAATAGACGACCGCCAAGCGCTGCTCGAGCTCATGCTGGTAGGCGGGCTCTTCGATGCCAGCCTTCAGGTGCTCGGCCATCGCCGCGTACATGCCGGTCACCGCCTCGCGCACCTGCGCCTGGCAGCCGGCCGGTATGTCGTTGGGCAGTAGGGCGCCGCTATCGAGCGTCCGGACGAAGGACTGCAATTCCCCGCGCATGTGCTTGTGCACGATCTGCTCGTTGACCTGCCGGGCCAATGCGAGGGTGTCTGCAGGCGCCGCCTGGGCCAGGCTCAGCGGCGCCAGGCCAGCCAATGCCAGCAGCGCCGCAACGCGTGGGCGCGCACTCACACTGCCACCGGTGCCTTGATCGCCGGATGCGGATCGTAGCCGTCGATGCGGATGTCGTCGAACTGGAAGCCGAACAGATCGGTCACTTCCGGGTTCAACCACAACGTCGGCAGCGCGCGCGGCTCACGCGACAGCTGCTCGCGGGCCTGCTCGAAGTGGTTCGAATACAGGTGCGCGTCACCCAGCGTATGCACGAAGTCGCCCACGCCCAGGCCAGTGGCCTGCGCCACCATGTGGGTCAGCAGTGCGTAGCTGGCGATGTTGAACGGCACGCCGAGGAAGATGTCGCCACTGCGCTGGTACAGCTGGCAGCTGAGCTTGCCGTCGACCACGTAGAACTGGAACAGGTTGTGGCACGGCATCAGCGCCATCTGCGAGAGCTCGCCGACGTTCCAGGCACTAACCACCAGCCGCCGCGAATCCGGGTTGCGCTTGATCTCGTCCACCAGCCACTGCATCTGGTCGATGCTGCCGCCGTCGGCCGTGGCCCAGCTGCGCCACTGCTTGCCGTACACCGGGCCGAGATCGCCGTTGTCGTCGGCCCACTCGTCCCAGATGCGCACCTGGTTGTCCTTGAGGTAGCCGATGTTGGTATCGCCCTTCAGGAACCACAGCAGCTCGTGGATGATCGAGCGCAGGTGCAGCTTCTTGGTGGTGACCAGCGGAAAGCCGTCGTTGAGGTTGAAGCGCATCTGCCAGCCGAACACGCTGCGGGTACCGGTGCCGGTGCGGTCGCTCTTCTCCGCGCCGTGTTCGAGCACGTGCGAAAGCAGGTCCAGGTAGGCCTTCATGCCTTGCCCTCCGCCACCACCAGCGGCTGCGGCTGCAGCACCGGCGCGCGGCGCGACATCACCAGCAGCACCAGGCCGAAGGCGATCAGCGGCACGCACAGGATCTGGCCCTTGGTCAGCCAGCCGAACGCCACATAGACGCCGTTGTCGGGCATGCGCACGAACTCCACGGCGAAGCGGAAGATGCCGTACAGCAGCGCGAACAGGCCGCCGATGAGATAGCGATGGCGCGGCTTGGCCGACACCGTCCACAACACCACGAACATCACCAGCCCTTCCAGCAGCGCTTCATACAACTGCGACGGGTGGCGGGCGAACTGATTGAGCGCACCGCTGGCGAACTGCGACTGCAGGGTGGCGTGGTCAAGCTGGTTCAGCGGCGCAGGCAGGCCGGACGGGAACACCACGCCCCAGCTGCCGTCGGTGTACTTGCCCCACAGTTCGGCACCGATGAAGTTGCCGATGCGGCCAAAGCCCAGGCCCAGCGGCACCAGCGGCGCCATGAAATCCATGGTGTCGAAGAAGTGCAGCGCGTGCTTGCGCGACCACCACCAGCAGGCGGCGATCACGCCCAGCAGGCCACCGTGGAAGCTCATGCCGCCGTCCCACACCTTGAACAGCAGCAGCGGGTTGTGCAGGAAATCGCCCAGCGCGTAGAACAGCATGTAGCCGATGCGGCCGCCCAGCACCACGCCGAGCATGGCGTAGAACAGCAGGTCGGAGAAGCCGTTGGCATCGACGCCCGGCAGGCGCCCGTCGGCGATCCGCTTGCGCCCCAGCAGCCAGGCGGCGGTGAAGCCGAGCAGGTACATGATGCCGTACCAGTGCACCTTGATCGGTCCCAACGAAAGGGCGATGGGGTCGATGTCGTGGAAATAGATCATGAAGGGCGCCTTGCAGGGATGCCGATATTCTAGCGCCGCCCGGGAGCGGCCTCGCGGCGGCCCCGGTCACGCGATTGCCGGGCTTCAGCCCAGGATCTGCGGCGTGTCCGGCAGGCCGTCCTGATCGGACCGCGCCGAAGCCGGAAAGTGCCCCTCCAGCAGGGTGGAAACCTCATCGATGGCATCGCGCAGCGCCGCCACCGGCTGGGAGCCGCGCAGGCCCTCGCGCAGGTGGGTACAGACCCGCTGCCATTGCTCGGGCGCGACCCGCCCCTGCAGGCCGCGGTCGGCCACGATCTCGATGGCATGGTCGGCCAGCAGCAGGTAGATCAGCACGCCGTTGTTGTGCGCGGTATCCCAGGTGCGCAGGCGGGCGAAGGCATGCTCGGCCGCCTGCCGCGGGGTCACCCTGTGCCACAGCGCGTGCAGCGGCAGATCGGCCTCGACCGCGAACATCACCTGGCCGCCATGGCGCTGCTCGCCCGCGGCGATCGCCTCGGTGATCGCCTGCAGCGTGGCCGGCGGGAAGGCCCGGCGTACCGATGGCGAAAACAGATGCCTGCAAAAACGTTGGATCATCACCAGCCCCCCGACGCACCGCCGCCGCCGGAGCGGCCACCACCACCGCCCCAGCCGCCGCCACCGCCACCGCCAAATCCACCACCGCCGCCGAAGCCTCCGCCACCCCAACTGCCTCCGCCCCAACCACCACCGCCAGCGAAACGCCCCGGATGGCCGGACAGCATCGCCACCACCAGGCCAACCACGCCGGCCAGGCCACTGGCCAGCAGTGTGGAGGTGAACAGAAAGGCAGCAACGGCCGCACCGGCGCCACCGAGCAGGCCGCGCAGCGGACGCGGTACGCGTGAGAACACGCCACGCAGGATGCTGCCGGCGAACACACCGATGAACAACGCCAGGAACCAGGTATCGCCGCCGCCGTCGGGCGCTCGTCCCTGCTGGCTGCTGACCGGCGCCGGCAGCGGCTCGCCGTCGATGATCTTCACCAGCATCGCCGTGGCATCGGTGATGCCACCGGCATAGTCATTGGCGCGGAAGCGTGGCACCAGATACTCCTGGATCACCCGGTTGGCGATCGCATCGGGAATCGCCCCCTCCAGGCCATAACCCGGTTCGATGCGCACCCGCCGATCGTCCTTGGCCACCACCAGCAGCACGCCGTCATCCACGCCCTTGCGACCGATCTGCCACTGGTCGAACACGCGGGTGGTGTACTGGGCGATGTCTTCCGGCTGCGTGGTCGGCACCACCAGCACCTGCATCTGGCTGCCCTTGCGCTGCTGCAGGTCCAGCGCCTGCTGCACCAGCGCCTGCTTCTGCGCGGCATCCAGGGTGCCGGTGGTATCGACCACCGGCGAATCCAGCGCCGGGATCGGCGCCAGCGTCTGCGCCTGCACACCCAACGGCAGCCACAACAGCAGCGCCAGCAGCGTGGTGGCCAGGCGCATCGGTCAGTGGCCCGGAGCCGGGGCCGGCTGCTGCTGCGGCGCGTTGCCGAAATCAACCGCCGGCGCGTTGGAGATCTGCGCTTCGTTTTCCACGGTGAAGTTCGGCTTGGGCTGGTAGCCGAAGATCTTGGCGGTGATCAGCTGCGGGAACGAGCGGATGTAGGTGTTGTAGTCCTGCACCTGCTGGATGTAGCGGCCCCGGGCGACGGTGATGCGGTTCTCGGTGCCTTCCAGCTGCGCCTGCAGATCGCGGAAGTTCTGGTCGGACTTCAGCACCGGGTAGTTCTCGGTGACCACCAGCAGTCGCGACAGCGCGCTGCCGAGTTCGCCCTGGGCCTGCTGGAACTGCTTGAGCGAGGCTTCATCGTCGGCGTTGACGTTGATCTGGCCAACGCGCGAGCGGGCATTGGTGACTTCGGTCAGCACGCGCTCTTCCTGGCTGGCGAAACCCTTCACGGTCTGCACCAGGTTCGGCACCAGGTCGGCACGGCGCTTGTACTGGTTGAGCACTTCGGACCAGCTGGCCTTGACCGCTTCGTCCTTCTGCTGGATGGCGTTGTAGCCGCAGCCGGACAGCAGGGAGGCCAGCAGCAACAGGGGAATGAGGCGGGTCAGCAGGCGCATGGCCAAGGCTCCGGGTGGACTGAGCGCCGAGCATGCCATGGTCGGTGTTAACGGGCGTGTGGAGAGTGTCGGCCATCGTCGGCCATCGGGCGCCGCCCCCTCCGCGGTGGTTGTGTCTGCTGGATATCGGGGTGGGCCGGGCGGGTGGGTTGGCTGGGGAACGCCGTGAATACGTCCTTGTAGGCTCGGGCGCGCCATCCTTGGCGCTTACGCCCCCAGCCAACCCACCCTCCCGGCCACGGACGGTTTCCTGCGCACCGCGGGAAGATCAAAAGAAAAAAATCAAAAGCGAAAACCGATTCTTCAGACATTTGTGTCGACCAAGGTCGACACCTACCAACAGCACAGAACGCCGTCCCGACAGATCGCGGAAAACTGTCGAAGGCGGGGTGGGTCAGCTTGCGGGGGCGTGAGCGCCATGGATGGCGCGACCGAGCTTACAGGGACGTACTTGCAGCGTCCCCCGCAAGCTGACCCACCCCGCCATCCCACAGCAAACCCGCTTTTGACGTTGCTCTGGCTGTTGCTCCGGCTTCTGCGGGTGCAGGGCGCAGCCCTGCTGCCAAACCCCTCAGCAAGCCTCAGCAGCCGGCGCGCGCGCACGCCCCAGCCACGCCAGCAGCAACGCCGACGCCGCCAGCAGGCCGCCGGCCACCGGAATCGCCGCGTAGCCCAGCCCAAGGCTGATCACCGCACCACCCAGCGCCGCGCCCAGTGCATTGCCGAGGTTGAACGCACCAACATTGATCGACGACGCCAGTCCCGGCGCCTCGCTCGCGGCCTGCATCACCCGGATCTGCAGCGGCGGCACGATGGCGAAGGTCGCTGCACCAAACAGCAACACGCCGAGCGCCGCAGTCGCATGGCTCATGAAGGCCAACGGCAGCACGAACATCAGCACCGCCAGGATGGCCAGCAGAATGCGCGTGGCGCCGTCCAGCGACCAGTCGGCCATGCGTCCACCGATACCGTTACCGAAGGTGAAACCAATACCGATCAGTGCCAACGACAATGCAATAAAGGCATTGGACGCTCCGGTCAGCTCGGTCAACACCGGCGCCACGTAGGTGTAGAGAGTGAACATCGCACCTGCGCCGAGCACCGTGGTCGCCATCGCCAGCAGTACCTGCGGTTGCATGATCGATTTCAGTTCACGCCGGACATCCGGGCGTGCGCCTGCGGCCGACGGCGGCAGTGCCATCGCCAATGCGGTGATCGCCACCACGCCGAGTACGGCAGTGCCGGCAAAAGCCAAACGCCAACCCAGTTGCTGGCCAACCCAGGTCGCCAGCGGCACGCCACCGATGTTGGCGATGGTCAGGCCCATGAACATCGTCGCCACTGCCGCCGCCTGTTTGTCCTTGGGCACCAGGCTGGCGGCGACCACCGCGCCGATGCCGAAGAACGCGCCGTGATTGAGGCTGGTCACCAGCCGCGACAGCAACAGCAGGCCGTAGTTCGGGGCCAGCGCCGACAGCACGTTGCCGACCACGAAGATCGACATCAGCAGCATCAGCGCGGTGCGCTTGCCGAAGCGTCCCATCAGCAGGGTCATCACCGGCGCGCCCAGCATCACGCCCACCGCGTAGGCGGTGATCAGCATGCCGGCAGTGGGAATGCTGACCCCCGCTCCGCTGGCGATGACCGGCAACAGGCCCATCGGGGTGAACTCGGTGGTGCCAATGGCGAAGGCGCCGACGGCGAGTGCCAGCAAAGCGGCTCTGGAATTCATGGGGGTTGCCTGCGTGGCGCAGGCCCTGTGGAAAATGAGCGCGTAGCCTGCGCGCTTTGCCGGCCGGGAGTAAGCCTCGGCGCGGGAAAACAGTGTTGATCCCGATTCACAAGTGGCGGGCAAGTCGGCCATCCGGGTAGCGCCGGGCCATGCCCGGCGAGCACAGCGGCGCCCGGAAAGCAGAACCCCCGGCGCTGGCCGGGGGGTCGGGGTGGTACTTACCAGTCGCCGGCACCCGGCACGTGGTGTTCGCGTGCGCGGCGGCGCATCAGCAGGTTCAGCCACTCCACCAGCACCGAGAAGCCCATCGCGGCGTAGATGTAGGGCTTGGGCACGTGCACGTCCAGGCCGTCCAGGATCAGCACCGCACCGATCAGCAGGATGAAGGCCAGGGCCAGCATCTTCACGGTCGGGTTGGCATCGATGAAACGGCCCAGCGGGTTGGCCGCCAGCAGCATCACCGCCACCGACAGCAGGATCGCAGCGACCATCACCGGCACGTGGTCGGCGATGCCGACGGCGGTGATCACCGAGTCCAGCGAGAACACGATGTCGATGATCGCGATCTGCGCGATCACGTAGCCGAACACGGCCGAGGTCTTGGTGGTGGTCGGATCCTCGTCCTCGCCACCGGAAATCATTTCCTTGATCTCCATCCAGCCCTTGATGATCAGGAACAGGCCACCGACGATCAGCACCAGGTCGCGGATGGAGATGCCCATGCCGGCCACGGTGAACAGGTTCGCCTGCATGTGCGCCAGGTACGCCAGCGACACCAGCAGGCCGATACGGGTGATGCACGCCACCGCGATGCCGAGGCGGCGCGCGAACGGCCGGCGGTTCTCGGGCAGCTTGCTGACGGCGATGGAGATGAACACCAGGTTGTCGATGCCGAGCACGATTTCCAGCGCGCTCAAGGTGAACAGGGTCAACCAGACATTCGGATCGGCGAGAAACTCAAGGGACATGGGAAGTCTTCAACAAGGGGGGAGGAAGAAGGATCAGCCGACGCTGGCCGGGAACAACCGTGGCACCAGCACCAAGGCCCAGCACAGCAGCACGTTCATCATCAGCACGAACACTGCCGCCGAGCCCATGTCCTTGGCGCGGCCGGCCAGTTCATGGATTTCCGCGCCATAGCGCTCGATCACCGCCTCGATGGCCGAGTTGGCCAGCTCCATCGCCAGCACCAGCAGCATCGAGCCGATCATCAGCGCGCGCTCCACCGGGGTCTGGCCCAGCCAGATCGCCAGCGGCGTCAGCAGCACCAGCAGGTACACCTCCAGCCGGAACGAGGACTCATGCAGCCAGGCAGCTCGCAGGCCCTGCCAGGACCAGCGGGCGGCCTGGAAGATACGGCGCGGGCCGCGGGGCATGTGGCCGAACTGATCAGCCACGGGTGAAGCATCCAGCAACAGGGGCGCGGCGCAGCGACCGCTCAGACGCACGGCAGGGAATCATGGGTGCACAGGGATAGGCAGACAGCCCCCATTTTGCCACAAGGGCGGCAATGGCAGCCCGGAAGCCCTGCCGGAAGGCCCCGCGAACGGCCCAGCACGGCCAAGCGCGGGGCCGGAGCAGCTTCTATGATGGATGCCCCCCTGCCCTGCCGGAGTGCCTGATGACCCGACCCCGCACCTGCCTGATCCTGCTCGGCCTGCTGGCCGCGCCGCTCGCCCAGGCCCTGAGCCCGCCGGCGCCGCCGCAGGTACCCGCGCAGGTCTCCAACGTGGCCTGGGCCGCCGACATGGCCTCCTTCGCCACCGCCGACCGGACCAATCCGCCGCCGCGCGGCGGCATCGAATTCATTGGCAGCTCGTCCTTCCGCATGTGGGACAGCCTGGCCCAGGACTTCCCGGGGCAACCGGTATTCAACCGCGGCTTCGGTGGCTCGGAAGTCCGCGACAGCACCTGGTATGCCGGCCAGGCCATCGTGCCGTACGCGCCGTGCAAGGTGTTCTTCTACGCCGGCGACAACGACCTCAACAGCGGCCGAAGCGCGACCCAGGTCCGCGACGATGTGGTGGCCTTCGTGCAACGCGTGCATCGCGACCTGCCGAAGACGAAGGTGGAATATGTCTCCATCAAGCCCAGCCCGTCGCGGGCGCACCTTCTGCCGGCGATCAACGACGCCAACGCGAAGATCAAGGCTGCGCTGGCGAAGCTGCCAAACACCGGCTACACCGACATCTACACACCGATGCTCGGCGCCGATGGCCAGCCTGATGCCACATTGTTCCGCGAGGACATGCTGCACATGACCCCGGCCGGCTATGCGATCTGGACCAAGGCGCTGGCGCCGAAGGTCAACTGCAACTGAGTGATGCTGGGGTTGCCGGCCAGCGGCCGGCACTACCGGGGACGCTCATCCACGCATGGCGTGGATCTACGTGTCGACCAAGGTCGACACCTACCAACAGCGGCGGGAACCTGTCGAAGGCGGGGCGCTGTGGGTTTGCGGGGTGTGAGCCGCATGGATGCGGCGACCAAGCCCCCATGGACGGGTTCACGGCGGCCCCGCACACCCACAGCGCCCCGCCGTCCCACGGAATGCCCGCTGTTGCTGTTGAGGTTGCGGGTGCCGGGTGCAGCCCGGCCCTCAGCGGAAAATCACCGTCGCCTCGGTGCCCTTGCCCAGCTCGCTGGCCAGACTGACCTTCCAGCCGAAGCGATCACACAGGCGACGCACGATCGACAGCCCCAGACCTGTACCCTGCGGGCGGCTGGGATCGGCACGATAGAACGGCTCGAACGCACGCGACAGCGCGTCGGCGGACATGCCGATGCCGGTATCGCTTACCACCACCCGGTCGTTGTGCACGTGCACGTCGATGCGACCTTCGTCGGTATAGCTGCAGGCGTTGCGCACCAGGTTGCTGACCACCACCTGCAGCACCCGCGGCGGTGCGTGCAGCTGCACGGCCGCGTCACTGTGCAGGTGCACCGCCAGCGGCCGGCCCACCAGCAGTTCATTGGCGTTGTCCACCTCGTAGCGGACGATGTCGTTGACATCGAACAGCTCGACCTGCGGTTCGACGTCGGCCTCGCGGGCCAGGATCAGGAACGCATCGATCACCGCTTCCATGTCCCGCCCGGCACGCTGGATGCGCTGCAGGCTGCGGCGCAGGCGCGGCTCCAGGCTTTCATCGCCCAGCGCCATGTCGCTGGCCACGCGAATGACCGTCAGCGGCGTGCGCAGTTCATGGCTGGCATCACGGGTGAAGTTGCGCTCGCGTGCCACATGCGCGGTGACCCGGTTGGCCAGCGAATGCAGCGCTGCCGCCAGCTGCCGGGTCTCGCCCTGCATGTCCGCGGGCAGCTTGTTCGGCTCCAGATCGGCCGCTTCCGGATGGCCTGGATCCCAGCGCGAGACGCGCCGCGCCAGCCAGTTCACCGGTGATACCAGGCGTTTGGAAGCGCGATAGGTGATCCACGAGGCGCCATACACCGCCAGCAGGGTCAGCAGCACCGGCACGATGCCGAACCAGAACGCCAGCATCTCCGCGCGCGAGCGCAGGAACACCAGGTACAGGCGGCCCTCCTCACGGGCGTCGACCAGCACCAGCTGATCGTCGTCGGGCAGTTCGTGGAAACCCGGTTCCAACGTGCGCAGGTTGGCAGGCAGCGACAGGCTGGACTGCCCGCGTTCCAGCAGGTAGCCACGAATGTTCTGGGTATTGGGCGGCGGCTGCACGGGCGAGGCCTCGTGCAGCGTCCAGTAGTACGCCGCTTCTTCGCGCAGGGCAGCGCCCACCAGGCTGTGCTTGATCACCAGCGAAACCAGCCAGGCACCCAGCAGGATACCCAGGCTGGCCAGCACGGCTTGCAGGATGAAGGCGATACGGATCTTGCGCGGCAGGCCGTGCGGCATTGCGATGTCCCGGTCAGAGCGCTGCGATTATAGGCAGCGCGCTGTGCCGTGATCGTGCATGGACGATGACGACCGGGCATCCGGAACGTTCACCCCTTCCCTGCCGACCACAGCCGTGCCGGTTCTGCTGCAACACCGGCACGACGTCGATCAGGCCATCGGCTGGGCGATATCGGCGATGCGATAGCCCGCGCTCTGCACGGTGTGCAGCAGCGGCCGATCGAACGGCTTGTCGATGATCTTGCGCAGGTTGTACAGGTGGCTGCGCAACGTGTCCGAATCAGGCAGGCCATTGCCCCATATTTCGCGCTCGATTTCCTGGCGGGTGACCACACGCGGCGATTCGCGCATCAGGATGGTCAACAGGCGCAGGCCGATCGGCGACAGCTGCAGTTCGGTGCCGGCACGTGTTGCTCGCATGCTGACCGGATCGAGCACCAGGTCGGCGACCTTGAGCACTTCCGAACCGACCTGACGACGTTCGCGGCGGATCAGCGCGCGCAGGCGGGCTTCCAGCTCCTGGATCGCGAACGGCTTGGTCAGGTAATCATCGGCACCAAAACCGAGGCCGGTGAGCTTGTCATCCAGCGTGTCGCGCGCGGTCAGCATCAGCACCGGGGTCGATTTGCGCGCATCGTTGCGCAGCCGGCGGCATACTTCGATGCCATCCAGTCGCGGCAGCATCAGGTCCAGCACGACCACGTCGTAGCTGTTCTCGGCAGCCAGACGGTAGCCGTCCAGGCCATCCTGCGCATAGTCCACCTCGAAGCCACGGCCTTCCAGGTACTCCCCGATCATCTCGGAGATGTTGCGGTTGTCTTCGACTACCAGCACCAAGCCGGAAGTCTCCTTCGTCTGACGCATGAGAATCCCTTTTTCTTCAGCTTTGTGAAACATGCCCGATCGACGGTGCACGCGATGTGAAGTTGCGTCAATGAAAAGAAGATGGCGTGCTCACAGCAGCGGTTTCAGCAGCGGCCATACGTTGTCGAGCACTTTCGGCTGCGCCTGCGCGGTGGGATGCAGGCCATCTGCCTGCATCAAGCCCGGCTGCAGGGCCACGCCTTCCAGCAGGAACGGCAGCAACGGCACCTTGTACTGCGTGGCCAGCGTCCGGTACGCCGCCGCCAGGCGCTGGCGGTAGCCCGGCCCATAGTTGGGCGGCACGTCGATGCCCAGCAGCAGCACCTTGGCACCGGCCTTCTGGCTGGCCTGCACCATTTTTTCCAGGTTGCCCTGCACCTGCGCCGGGGTCAGGCCACGCAGCGCATCGTTGCCACCGAGAGCGATCACCACCACCGTGGGCTTCTCCCGCGCGAGCAGGCCCGGCAGCCGGGTCAGCGCGCCGGCGGTGGTTTCCCCGCTCATGCTGGCGTTGACGATGCGCGGCGGAGTTTTCGACTGCTGCCTGACCCGCTGCTGCAGCAGGCTGACCCAGCCTGCATCGGCCGGGATATTGTGGGCGGCACTGAGGCTGTCGCCGAGCACCAGCACGGTACCGGTGGCCGGACCTTTGGCACACGCCAGTGCCGGCAACAGCAGCAACCCTAGCAACAGCAGCATCATTGCGCCGGCTTGCCGGCTCCACCCCGTCTTGTGCATTGGAGTCTCCTCATCGACAGCCTGTCCCCCCGCAGCGCGCCCGTCGCCATCGCCGTCGACCAGGTCGGCAAATCCGTGCATGGCCCGGAGGGTGAAGTCCACATACTGGACAACATCACCCTGACCGTCCATGAAGGCACCAGCGTGGCCATCGTCGGCGCCTCCGGTTCCGGCAAGACCACCCTGCTCGGCCTGCTGGCCGGGCTGGACCTGCCCAGTCGTGGGCGCATCACGCTGGCGGGCCAGGATCTGACGGCATTGGACGAAGAAGCCCGTGCACAGCTGCGCGCGCGCGACGTCGGCTTCGTGTTCCAGAGCTTCCACCTGCTGCCGGCGCTGACGGCGGCCGAAAACATCGCGCTGCCGCTGGAATTGGCGGGGCGCGAGGACCGCACGCGGGTGGATGAGGTGCTGGCTGCGGTAGGGCTCTCGCACCGCGCCCGCCACTATCCGCGGCAGTTGTCCGGCGGCGAGCAGCAGCGTGTCGCCCTCGCCCGCGCGTTCGTCAGCCGCCCGCGCATCCTGTTCGCCGATGAGCCCACCGGCTCGCTGGACCAGGCCACCGGCCAGCACATCAGCGATCTGCTGTTCGAACTCAATGCCGGCAGCGGAACCACGCTGGTGCTGGTCACCCATGATCTGCGCCTGGCGCAGCGCTGCCAGTACATCCATCGCATCGACAACGGCCGCCTGCAGCCGGTGGAACATGGAGTGGACGCATGAACCTGCTGCGGCATGCGTGGCGCGCGCTGCGCCGCGAAGCCCTGGCCGGTGATCTGCTGACCGTCTTCGCGGCCCTGGTACTGGGCGTGGCGGTGATGACGGCGGTGGGCACGCTGGTCAACCGCGTCAACCTGGCACTGACCGGCAGCGCGGCGGAAATGCTCGGCGGCGACCTCGGCGTGGCCGGGCGCGATGACCCGCCTGCCGCGTTCGCCGACGAAGCGCAGCGACGCGGCCTGGCGCACACGCGGCTGGCCAGCTTCGGCAGCGTGCTGTTCCAGGGCGATGCCAGCCAGATGGCCAGCATCAAGGCCGTGGAAGCCGGCTATCCGCTGCGCGGCGCGCTGCGCGTGCGCGCCACGCCCGGCGGCGCGCTGATCGCCGATGCCGGCATGCCGGCCAAGGGCCAGGCCTATGCCGATCCACGCCTGCTGCAGGCGCTGGGCCTGAAGGCCGGCGACGATCTGGAATTCGGTGCAGGCACGCTGCGCATTGCCGGCATCATCGAATCCGAGCCCGATGCCGGTGGCGACCTGCTGACGCTGTCGCCGACCCTGCTGGTCAACCGCGCCGATGTGGAAGGCACCGGCCTGCTCGGCCCCGGCAGCCGCATCAACTACCGGCTGATGTTCGCCGGCCCGGCCACCGACATCGCCGCATTCCGGCAATGGCTGCTGCCGCAGGTGAAGGGCATGCGCCTGCTCAGCGTGAACGATACCCAGCGCGGGGTGCGCCAGGCCTTCGACCTGGCCGGTCGTTTCCTCGGCCTGAGCGCGCTGCTGGCAGTGCTGCTGGCCGGCGTCGCCACCGCACTGGCAGCCAACCGCTTCGCCCTGCGTCGCATCGACCAGGTGGCGATCCTGCGCTGCCTGGGCGCACGCCAGCGCGACATCCTGGCCGGCCTGGCCCTGCAGCTGCTGATGCTGGCCGTGCCGGCCTGTGCGATCGGCATCGGCCTGGGCATGGCGGCGCAGGAAGGACTGGTGCAGGTACTGGGCAGCTTGGTGCCGCAACGCCTGCCGTTGCCCGAAGCGATGCCTGCGCTGACCGGCGCGGGCATCGGCCTGTTGCTGCTGTTCGGCTTCGGACTGCCGCCGCTGCTGCGCCTGCGTGGCGTGCCGCCGATGCGCGTGCTCAACCGCTCGTTTGCCGCTTTGCCGCCTGCTTCGCTGCTGGCCTATGTGGCCGCACTGGCGGCCAGCCTGGTACTGGCGGTGCAGGTCACCGGCGATCTGAAGCTGGCCCTGTGGGTGCTGGGTGGCCTGGCCGGGCTGGCGGTCGCTGCAGGCGTGGTCGGGTTCCTGCTGCTGCAGCTGCTGCGTGGCCTGCAGCATCGTCTGCATGGCAACTGGCGCTTGGGCCTGGCTGCGCTGACACGGCGGCGGATGCTGGCGGTGATGCAGCTGGTGGGGCTGTCACTGTCGCTGTGCGCGCTGTTGTTGCTGGCGGTGATCGGCCCCGGCCTGCTGCAGCAGTGGCGCGAGCGCCTGCCCGCGGACACGCCGAACTACTTCCTGATCAACATCCAGCCCGAGCAGCGCGACAGCGTGCTGGCCGCGCTGCAGGGCCTGGGTGCGGATGATGCCAGCATCGAACCGATGGCCACCGGCCGCCTGATCGCAATCAACGGCAAGCCGCCGCTGCGGGTGGACCGCACGCCGGCCGACGACAGTCAGCCGCAGGGCGAAGGACAGCGCGACGACGATGACGAGAACCGTCCGCTGAACTTCAGCTGGCGCAGCACGTTCCCGCCGGCCAACACACTGGTCAACGGCACGTTCTGGAAACCGGACAGCACCGCCGCCGAGGCCTCGGTGGAGATCGGCTGGGCCAAGCGCTACGGCGTGTACCCGGGTGATC
This sequence comes from Stenotrophomonas sp. LST15-1-1.1, assembly GCF_040815575.1. Lineage (NCBI taxonomy): Bacteria > Pseudomonadati > Pseudomonadota > Gammaproteobacteria > Lysobacterales > Lysobacteraceae > Stenotrophomonas > Stenotrophomonas sp. LST15-1-1.1. The sequence goes on along the minus strand of NZ_JBFPNJ010000029.1, from coordinate 393,320 downwards.
GCATCACCATTGCGGTGGGCGAGCAGGAGCGCGAGTTCAGCGTCACCAGCGTGCGCAAGGCCGACTGGAACACCTTCCGGCCGAACTTCTTCGTGCTGTTGAACCCGAATGCCGTGGGCGATACACCGCACAACCTGCTGTCGGCGTTCCACCTGCCAGCGGGACAGGCGGCGGGTCTCGGGGCCCTGGTGCGCGCGCAGCCGAACCTGTCGCTGCTGGACGTGGATGCAGTGATCTCGCAGGTGCGCGATGTGATGGAACGGGTAGCGCAGGCGGTGCAGCTGGTGATGGTGTTCAGCCTGCTGGCCGGCGTGCTGGTGCTGCTGGCGGCACTGCAGGCGACGGCGGGCGAGCGCCGCTATGACAGCGCGGTGCTGCGCACGCTGGGTGCAACGCGGCGGCAGCTGCGTGGCGCGGTACTGGTCGAGTTCGGTGCGCTGGGCGCGCTGGCGGCGCTGCTGGCGGTGGGTGCGGCAGCGGTGATCGGCGTGGCGGTGTCGCAGAAGGTGTTCGAGCTGCCGCTGCTGCCGCCGTGGCCGGGCCTGCTGCTGGGTGGGCTGCTTGGCATTGCGCTGAGCCTGCTGGCCGGCTGGTTGGGCACCCGGCGGATCCTGCACACGCCACCGGCATTGGCATTGCGCGAGGCCTGACGCCGTTGTGAAAGCAAAAGCATCCACGCATGGCGTGGATCTACCAGCGATAGCACCAGTAGATCCACGCCGCGCATGCCAGTAGATCCACGCCATGCGTGGATGCAGTGCCGATAGCCCCAGTAGATCCACGCCATGCGTGGATACAGTGCCGAGCAAGCTCGGCACCCACCAGTGCAGTGCACGTCCGACACCCGCCGCAGCGATCAACCTTCCTTCGGCGCCTTTTCCACGTACTTGGCGAAGACGTCGTCGATCTGCGTGTCCTTCACCTTCTTGCCGGCCTGCACGTCTTCGGCCTGGGTGAACAGCGGAATGATCATCGCCATGCCGTCGAGCTTGGTCTTCAGGTGCACGCCCGGGGCCTGGGTCAGGAAGCCGTCCCAGCGCTGGCGCACCTTGCTCCAGTAGCCGGTAGTGGCCTTCCAGTAATCACGCGCCGGGATGAAGTCGACCTCGGTGGTCCTGATGTAGTCGTTGAAGCCGAATTCGCGGGCGATTTCGACCTGGCTGCCATCCGCGTTGCGCTGCACCTTGGTGTTGAACTGCTCGTGGGTCCAGCCGTTCGGGGTCAGCGTGTGGCGGTTGACCACGGCCAGCGCGTTGTAATCACTGCGCTTGGTGTACTCGCGGCGTGGCAGCGGCCGCCAGCTGATGTCGCTGGTCCAGGTCGGCACGTTGTTGCCATAGGTCCACGTGCCGGTGCCGCAGTAGCGCGGTGCATCGCTGACTTCGTACACGCACTGGGTCCAGGCGCCCTGGTTGGTCGCCGCCGGGATCGTGCGCACCTGCCAGGTCTGGTCGGCGCTGAACTCGAAGCGGTTCGGCGCTTCATACACCCAGTCCTGGCGCCAGTGCTTGGTCACATGGCCGCTCTTCTCGTCCAGCAGCAGGTGCTGCAGCACGATGCGCTTCGGCGTGTCCTCGACCACGATCACCACTTCGTTGCCGCCGCTGCGCATGGCCGGCGCGCGCTCGTAGCCCGGCTTCAGCAGCACGGTCTCATCGAAGGCGAAATCCACCGTGTACTCACCCTGCATGGCCAGGATGCTGTCGTGGTCGCGGGCGATGTCGGAGGGCTGCGCGCTGGCGGCGCCACTGGCGGCGAGCAGCACCATCGCGCTGGCTGTCTGGAACTTCATCGGGTCTTCCTTCGGGGTTGCAGGTTTCGTGGAAAGGCCATCCAGGCCAGCAGGCGATCCATCGCAGTCAGGTCACAGGCGGACCAGCGGCAGGTCGCCCGGAGCGCGCGCGGCAGGGCGGCGTGCGGCATCGGCACAGCAGCAGTCGTCGATCGCCAGCTCGCCCTCGGCGCCTTCGATGCGCGCGATCCGGCGCGCGGTGGCGGCACCGAGCGAGGACAGCGTGGACAGGCTGGCAGCGAGCGTGCGGCCCTCGTCGGCGGCGTGCAGGCGCAGCGTGCACAGGCGCCAGCGTTGTCCGCCCAGATGCCCGGCAAGGCGCCGCCACAGGCGCTCACCAACGCTGCCATCGGCATCGTGCGAAGGACCGGGCGGCAGCGTCGCCACCAGCCGGTCCCAGGCCAGGAAATCACTGTCTGGCAACAGGTAAAGACGCCACACGCAACGGCCACGTGCATCGAGGAAGCACAGGCTTTCGCGCAGGCCCTCGCTGTCCACGCCCTGGCAGGCGTGCACCGATACCGCTTGGCGCCAGCCGCCAAGCTCGTTGCCATCGGCGTGGTACAGGCACAACACGGTGCCGAGCGCTGCCAGCTGTGCCGGCGCAGGCCAGGCCCGCAGCGACGAACGCGACAGGGAGGACGGCAGGCGACGTGCAGACAGGGCTCGGCTCATGGGATCACCAGGACACGGCAAGGCTGGCCGACAGAGTGCGGCCGGGGCTGGTATAGCGGTCCAGAACGGTGCTGCTGGCCGACAGGGTCGAGCCGACGTTGGACCAGTCGATGTAACGCTTGTCACCCAGGTTGAAGACACCGACGTTGAAGGTCGCACCCGGGGCGAAGTTCCAGTGCGCCATCAGGTCGGCCACGCCGTAGCCGGCCGGGCGATGGATGCTGGCCGAGGCCACGCGGTCCTTGCGCTTGACGAAGGTGCCGGCCAGTTCCACGCCCCAGCTATCGGTGTCGTACATCAGGCCGACGGTGCCGCGCATCGGATCGACCGAATCCAGCGGCACATCGGCGGTCTTGTTGTCGCCGCGCGACCACGCCACCGCACTGCGCAGTGCCCAGCCCTGCAGCGCCGGGCTGATCTGGCCGAAGTCGACGCCGGCCTTCAGTTCGGCGCCGTAGATGCGCGCGTCGGCGATGTTGCGCGACTGGAACACCATCAGGCCCTGCGCGTTGGTCCCCACCAGCGTCTGCGACTCGATGAAGTCCTTGTAGTCGTTGTAGTAGCCGCTCAGGCTCACGTACGCCGCCGGGCTGAGGAAGCGCATGCCCAGCTCTACACCGTCGCTGGTTTCCGGCTTCAGGTCCGGATTGGGGATGGCGGTGTAGCCGAAGGCGAAGTTGGTGAAGCCGAGGTTGACGTCGTTGTACGGCGGCGAGCGGAACCCACGCGAATAGCCCGCGAACAGCGACCACTCGTCGGTGAAACGATAGACCAGGCCGAACTTCGGCGACACGCTGGTCTTCTTCAGTTCGGACACGGCCACGCCCGGATTGTCCTCGGCGAAGATGCTGTCCACATCCGGCTTCAGTTCGTAGCGGTCCACGCGCACGCCCGGCACCAGCGACAGCTTGCCGTCGGCCAGGCGCATTTCATCCTGCGCGTACAGGCCCAGCTCGGTGGTCTTGCTGATCGGGAAATCGCGCACGGGGAACGCGTCGGGCAGGATCGTCGTGCTGACCACGCCACGGTTGCTGACCTGGTAACCATCGCGCTTCTGGCGGATCTCGGTGCGGGCACCATCGAAGCCATAGGTCAGCGCATGTTCGACGCTGCCGGTGCTGAAGGCCTTGTTGAACACCGCCTGCAGGCCGTACACACGCTGGTCGAAACTGAACTCGCGATGGCGGGTGCTGCCATTGGCGCGCGCCTCATTGGTGCGCTGCCTGGTTTCGCTGTCCTGCGTGTAGACCTGCCAGTGCAGGCTGTCGGCGAAGCCCTTGTCCAGCGCATCCATCTCGTGGGCGAAGGACACGCGGGTGCGGTTCTGCGTGTCGCGCGCCTTCATGCCGGTGGTGGTGGTGCGGTCGATCGAGGACAGCACGTTGGTATCGGTGTTGTCTTCGTTGCCTTCCACGGTCAGGCGGAAACGCTGGTCTTCGCTGGGCGCATAGACCAGCTTGGCCAGGCCGCTGCGACCATCACGGTCCTGCGGGTTGGCCGCGGTGCGCGTGTTGTCGTTGCTGCGCACATCACCCTTGTTGTCGGTTTCCTGGCCTTGGCGGTGGTTGATGTTGACCATGCCGCTCCAGTGTTCCCCCCCGAAGGCGCTGGTCACCCCGCCGAGCAGGCCTTTCCACTCACCGTCGTAGCCGAACTTCAGGCCGACATAGCTGTCCTTGCCATCCTTCAGGTAATCGGCCGGGTCCTTGGTGACGAAGGCAACCACGCCGCCGAGTGCATCCGAGCCGTACAGCGAGCTGGCCGGTCCGCGCACGATCTCCACGCGCTTGAGCGTGTCCAGGTCGGTGAAGTTGCGGTTGGCGTTGGAGAACGAGCCGATGTTGAAGCTGGTCGGCATGGCGATGCCATCGGTCTGGATACGCACACGGTTGCCGTCCAGGCCGCGGATACGGATGCTGCCGATGCCGAAGCGGGTGGCGCTGCGGCTGACCGACAGGCCCGGCTCGTAGCGCACCAGATCCTTGATGTCCTGCACCAGCTGCCGGTCCATCTGCTCGCGGTCGATCACATCGACGGTGGCGGCGACATCGCTGACCGCACGTTCGGTACGGGTGGCGGTGACCTGCACGCGATCGAACTCGCGCGCATCAGGCGCGGCATCGGCAGCAGCATGGGCGGACAGCGGCAGGGCCATCCACAGGGCAATGGAAAGGGCAGTCGGGCGGGTCATCGGCATCGTTCGGTCAGGCAGGGGAACCCCCGGCCACCGCCACGCCAAGCAGGCATGAACGGTAGACCGAGGGGGAGAGAGCAGGAGCGGACGGGTCGCCCACCCTGCCGGCGCTGCCGACAGGAGGGAGGGAGGCGGGCGACCAGACCGCGTTACTTGGTCAGGATCAGCTTGTCGTTGCTGGTATGACGCAGACGGTAGAAACGGTCACCGTGCTGGATCAGGATTTCACGACGGCCCTTGAGCAGGGCTTCGCTGTCGATGACCTCTTCCGGCGGCACGACACGCACCGGGCGGTCGCGGAGGGTCAGCGTTTCGGGGCGCAGCAGTACAGGTTGAGCATTCATGAGCATCTGGACTCGTGCGAGGGACGAGTTAAATGATAATGATTCTCAGTTGACAATCAACAATCATTCTCAACTTAATTGATGGAATTAATGATCGAAATTTGAATTTCGATAGATTGCATCTATTGATTTTGGCATTGCGAGGAATAGAAGGGCCGGCCGAGCGTGGGCTCGGCCCTACAACCTGTCCCCGGCCCTCAGGCGAATACGGCTTCCACCTGCGCCCAGCCGGTGTCGTCCACCTGCGCCAGCACGTCCAGCGCCTGCAGGTTCTGCAGCAGCTGGCTGACCCGGCTGGCGCCGAGGATCACGCTGGAGACGTTGGGGTTGCGCAGGCACCAGGCGATGGCCAGGCTGGCCGGGGCATGGCCCAGCTCGCGGGCAACTGCACTGAAGCGACGCACCCGGGCCAGGCGCTCGTCGGCGTTGTCGCCGAGCACCAGGTCCTGCAACCAGCCCATGCCTTCGCGGCCCAGCCGCGCATCAGCGGGGACGCCGTCGTCGTACTTGCCGCTCAGCAGGCCCGAGGCCAGTGGCGAGAAGATCGTGGTGCCCAGCCCGGCGGTGGCATACAGCGGCGCGTACTCCACCTCCACCCGCTCCCGATGCAGCAGGTTGTACTGCGGCTGCTCCATCGACGGTGCCTGCAGGTTATGGCGCGCGGCGATGTCCACCGCTTCCTGGATCTGGTTGGCCGACCATTCCGACGTGCCCCAGTACAGCACCTTGCCCTGCCGGACCAGGGTGTCCATGGCATGCACCGTTTCAGCGATCGGGGCATCCGGATCCGGGCGATGACAGTAATAAAGGTCCAGGTAGTCCACCCGCAGGCGCTTGAGCGCGGCGTGGCAGGCGTCGGTCACGTGCTTGCGCGACAGGCCGCGCTGGGTCGGCCGCGGGTCCTTGGCACTGCCGAAGAACACCTTGCTGGACACGCAGAAACCATCGCGTGGCAGGCGCAGGTCGGCAATCACATCGCCCATCACCTGCTCAGCGCGGCCGTTGGCATAGCCCTCGGCGTTGTCGAAGAAGTTGATGCCATGGTCCCAGGCGGCCGCTACCAGGTTGCGCGCCTCATCGCGCGGCACCTGGTCGCCAAAGGTCACCCAGGCGCCGAAAGACAGGGCGGAAATCGGCAGACCGGTGGAGCCAAGGCGACGGTAGAGCATGCGATTCTCCTGCTGCGGGCCCGCATACGGGCCGGGATCAAGCCACCATTCTACCTGTCCCGGCAGGCGCAACCCCTTGCTGTTGCTGGCCTGATCGGAGCCGATGGCCGCGCGCAGACGGCTTTTCCTTGCTCCGGCCCCTGCCCTGCACTAGGCTTCCCGTTTTTCGCGACGCCCCAGGGGAGTCACTCAGATGGTCGAAGGTTTGGGCAGGATCGGCTTCGGCCTGTTCGGTTTGGCGGTGCTGATCGGCATCACCTGGCTGTTTTCCAACAACAAGCGCGCGGTGGACTGGAAGCTGGTCGCCACCGGCATCACCCTGCAGATCGCATTTGCGGCACTGGTGATCCTGGTACCGGGCGGGCGCGACGTGTTCGATGCGCTGGGCCAGGGCTTCGTGAAGGTGCTGAGCTTCGTCAACGAGGGCTCAAGCTTCATCTTCGGCTCGTTGATGGACACCAAGAACTACGGTTTCATCTTCGCCTTCCAGGTGCTGCCGACGATCATCTTCTTCTCGGCGCTGATGGGGGTCATGTACCACCTCAATGTCATGCAGGCGATCGTGCGGGTGATGGCCTGGTCGATCACCAAGGTGATGCGCGTGTCCGGTGCGGAAACCACCAGCGTCTGCGCCAGCGTGTTCATCGGCCAGACCGAGGCGCCGCTGACGGTGCGTCCGTACATCGCCAAGATGACCCAGTCCGAGCTGCTGACGATGATGATCGGCGGCATGGCCCATATCGCCGGCGGCGTGCTTGCCGCGTACGTGGGCATGCTCGGCGGTGGTGATCCGGTGCAGCAGGCGTTCTACGCCAAGCACCTGCTGGCGGCCAGCATCATGGCGGCCCCGGCCACCCTGGTCGTGGCCAAGCTGCTGATTCCGGAAACCGGTACCCCGCTGACCCGCGGCACGGTCAAGATGGAAGTGGAGAAGACCTCCAGCAACATCATCGACGCGGCCGCTGCCGGCGCCGGTGACGGCCTGAAGCTGGCACTGAACATCGGCGCGATGCTGCTGGCCTTCATCGCCCTGATCGCCCTGCTCAATGCGCCGCTGACCTGGATTGGTGAAGTCACCGGCCTGGCGGCTGCGATCGGCAAGCCGACCGACCTGTCGACCATCTTCGGCTACGTGCTGGCCCCGATCGCTTGGGTGATCGGCACCCCGTGGGCTGACGCCACCACCGTCGGTTCGCTGATCGGCCAGAAGGTCGTGATCAATGAGTTCGTCGCCTACACGGAGCTGTCGCGTATCGTGAACGGCCAGGTGCCGGGCATGAGCCTGTCCGACGAAGGTCGCCTGATCGCCACCTACGCCCTGTGCGGCTTCGCCAATTTCAGTTCGATCGCGATCCAGATTGGCGGCATCGGCGGGTTGGCACCGGAACGACGCCACGACCTGGCCAAGTTCGGCCTGCGCGCGGTGCTGGGCGGTACCATCGCCACCTTCATGACGGCTACCATCGCCGGCGTGCTGACGCATTTCAGCTGAACCCTTGTTTGAGAAAAGATTCCCTATGAGCAGCAGTGTCGTTGTCGTCGGTTCCTTCAATGTCGATCACGTGTGGCGGTGCGAGTCGCTGCCGGCACCGGGTGCGACCATTGCCGGCCGCTACAGCACCGGTCCGGGTGGCAAGGGCTTCAACCAGGCCGTTGCCGCCTGCCGTGCCGGCGCTGACACCAGCTTCCTGTGCGCGCTGGGCGACGATGCGGGTGGTGCCACCGCCCGTGACCTGGCCGCGCAGGATGGTTTCGCGCTGATCGCCGAAGCCAGCAGCGAGCCGACCGGCACCGCCGGCATCTATGTCGATGCCCGTGGCCGCAACACCATCGTCATCGGCCCGGGCGCCAACGCGGCGCTGAGCACCGACTTCGTGCAGCAACAGCAGGCCCTGCTGACCGGCGCCAAGGTGGTGCTGGTGCAGCTGGAATCGCCGGTGCAGACCATCGAAGCGGCACTGGCGGTGGCCCGCGAGGCCGGTGTCACCACCGTGCTCAACACCGCACCGGCCGACGCACCCTCGACCATCGGCCTGCTCAAGCTGGCCGATGTGATCACCCCGAACGAGACCGAGTTCGCCGCCCTGCTCGGCCGTCATGTCGGCGAGCGCGTGGATGCCAACGACGTTGCGGCGCTGGACGGTGCCAGCCTGCACGCGCTGTGCCGCAAGCTGGTCGGCAACGGCACGGTGGTGGTGACCCTGGGTTCGGTGGGCGTGTTCGTGTCGCATGCCGACGAGCATCTGCGTGGTGACACCCAGCCGTACTACCGCGTGGGTGCCGAACAGGTGCAGGCGATCGACACCACCGGTGCCGGCGATGCCTTCAACGGTGCACTGGTGGCCTCGCTCGCCCAGGTGCCGGACGCTCCGTTCGCCCGCCACGTGCGCTTCGCCAACCAGTTCGCCGGCCGCTCGACCGAGAAGGAAGGCGCGGCCGCTGCAATGCCGCGCTTCACCCCGGCCGACGCTGAAGTGAAGTAACGCCTCTTCCCCGCGGGGAGGATGATCGGGCCCGGGTGTGCAGACACCCGGGCCTTTTCACGTTCATGGGCCAGGCCCCATCCAAGCGGGTCGGGCCCTTGGTAGATCCACGCCATGCGTGGATGCGCGTTGGCGGCCGGCCCAGCCCACCACCATCGCCCGCCCTTGGGGGCGACGGAAGCGACCATCAAGCATCTGCTGATGCCCGTCCGGCATGAGGTCGGTCCGGATGGGCCTGAACCGGCGGGCCGCCAACCCCGCCGGGGCGCCGGCCGCGCCCTACAATGGGCGCATGCAGATCGGCCCGTACTCCATTGCCCCCAACGTCGTGCTTGCGCCCATGGCCGGCGTCACCGACAAGCCCTTCCGCCTGCTGTGCAAACGGCTGGGCGCGGGCCTGGCCGCCTCGGAAATGACCATCAGCGACCCGCGCTTCTGGAACACGCGCAAATCGATCCACCGCATGGACCATGCCGGTGAGCCCGCGCCGATCAGCGTGCAGATCGCCGGTACCGAGCCGCAGCAGCTGGCCGAGGCGGCGCGCTACAACGTCGACCATGGCGCGCAGATCATCGACATCAACATGGGTTGCCCGGCCAAGAAGGTGTGCAACGCCTGGGCGGGGTCGGCGCTGATGCGCGACGAGCAGCTGGTCGCGCGCATCCTGGAAGCCGTGGTCAACGCGGTGGACGTGCCGGTGACGCTGAAGATCCGCACCGGCTGGGACTGCGACCACCGCAACGGCCCGGTCATCGCCCGCATCGCCGAGGCCAGTGGCATCGCGGCGCTGGCCGTGCACGGTCGTACCCGCGACCAGCACTACACCGGCCAGGCCGAGTACGCCACGATCGGCGAGATCAAGGCCGCGCTGCGCATCCCGGTGATCGCCAACGGCGATATCGATTCGCCGCAGAAGGCCGCCTTCGTACTGCAGCAGACCGGCGTGGACGCGGTGATGATCGGCCGCTCGGCACAGGGCCGGCCGTGGATCTTCCGCGAGGTGGCGCATTACCTGGCCACCGGCGAGGAACTGCCGCCGCCGTCGCTGGCCGAAGTGCGCGACATCCTGCTCGGCCACCTGCACGCACTGCACGACTTCTATGGCGAGCCGCAGGGTGTGCGCATCGCGCGCAAGCACCTGGGCTGGTACGCCAAGGACCGGCCGGAGAATGCCGCGTTCCGCGCGGTGGTCAACCGTGCTGAAGATCCGGCCAGCCAGATCGCGCTGACCACCGACTATTTCGACCGCCTGATCGCCGGGGAACCGGCAATGTCTTCTGCTGCCTGAGCCCGCCGCCATGACCCCGCCGATTTCTTCCCCGACCTACCTGCACGGGTTCTCCGGCACCGAGCAGCAGCGCCTGATGACCCAGGCGCGCCTGCTGGAGTCGAGCATCTTCGGCCAGATCGACTACAGCGGCGCAAAGCGTCTGCTGGAAGTCGGCAGCGGCGTGGGCGCACAGACCGAAATCCTGCTGCGTCGCTTCCCCGAGCTGCACGTGACCGGCGTGGACCTGAGCGAGACGCAGCTGGAAACCGCACGCGGGAATCTGGCGCGCACGCCGTGGTGCAGCGACCGTTACACGCTGCAGCAAGCCGATGCCGGCGAACTGCCGTTCGAGGCGCGCACCTTCGATGCCGCCTTCCTGTGCTGGGTGCTGGAACACGTCCCCTCGCCCGCGCGCGTGCTGAGTGAAGTCCGCCGCGTACTCGCCCCGGGCTCGCCGGTGTATATCACCGAGGTGATGAATGCCTCGTTCCTGCTTGATCCGTATTCGCCGCACATCTGGCGCTACTGGATGGCCTTCAACGATTTCCAGTACGACCATGGCGGTGACCCGTTCGTTGGCGCCAAACTGGGCAATCTGCTGCTGGCCGGCGGCTTCCGCGATGTGCACACCGAGATCAAGACCATCCACCTGGACAACCGCGAACCGGCACGTCGCAAGACGATGATCGCGTTCTGGGAACAGCTGCTGCTGTCGGCGGCCGACCAGCTGCTGCAGGCCGGCACGGTGGACGAAGCGACGGTGGAGGGCATGCGTCGCGAGTTCCGGCTGGTGCAGAACGATCCGAACGCGGTGTTCTTCTATTCGTTCGTGCAGGGCCGCGCAACGGTGTATTGAGCGGCCTGCGGCATTGCGCCATCCACGCGTGGCGTGGATCTACTGTTCGGGCTGGTGCCAGATGCGCTGCCACATGGCCGACAACCGGCGACCGGCATCGGCCCGCGCGGCCGGGCTGCTGTAGTCCACCCGCAGCTGCTCGGGCACGATCGCGCGCCACTGGCCGTCAACCTGCTCGGCCACCGCGAAGTTGAAGGTGTAGTCCGGTTCCAGGCCCATGCGCAGGTCGCTCAGCACCAGCCTGCCGTCCACCACCTGTGCGCGCATGAAGCCACGGTTGAACCACTGCAGGCGCTGTACCACTGGAATTCCCGCCGCTTCGTGCAGTGCCTGCACGTTGGACGGATGCCCCTCGAAACGCATCGGCGCATGATCGGCCACCAGCGAGCGGTCACCCACCACGTAGCCATTGGGAGTCATCGCCACCACCCGCCACAGCAGGGTATTGAACGGCATCGGCACCGAGAACCGCGGCGCGTCACCCAGGCCCATCGCGGCCAGGCTCTGCTGCGCGGCACGGTCGACGTGGGCCTTGGCGATCAGCCCCCAGCCCAGGTACGCACTGCTGAGCAGCAAGGCAACACCAAGCACCTTGCCGGCCCACGGCCGCGCGCGACCGAACCAGGCCAGCACGCAGCCCAGCAGCAGCCACACCGTGTAGCCGGGGTCGATGATGAAGACACTCGAGCCCATCGCCGGATGTGGCTGCAACGGCCACCACAGCTGCGTGCCGTAGACGGTGAACGCATCCAGCACCGGATGGGTGACCAACGCCAGCTGGATCGCCCAGAACCAGCGCAGCGGCGATTGCGCCACCCTGCCGTTGCCGAAACGCTTGAACAGCCACCAGATCAGCGCGGCTACCCACGGCAGCACCAGCAGCGAATGGCTGAAACTGCGGTGGTCGGTCATGTTCGCCACCGGGTCGGCGGCGGCAACGCCCAGCCACAGCGCATCCAGGTCCGGCAGGGTGCCGAGCGCGGCACCGGCCAGCAGGGCGGCACGGCGGTGTCCGGGCGGGGCGATGGCGGCAGCGACGGCGCCGCCGAGAACAATCTGGGTCAATGAGTCCATCGGCCGATGCTAGCGGGTTGCGCGCGGCGTATGTAGCGCCGAGCCCATGCTCGGCTGCGCTTCGTTCGGCGCCACGACAGCCGAGCATGGGCTCGGCTCTACAGGGGGACCACCTTGCACGCCCGCCGTCGAGCATGGCTCGACGCGACAGGAGCGGTTTACGCCGCCTGCGACAACCGCGCGCCGGGCAGCTCGACCAATGTCTGCCCGTTGTGGTCCAGCAGCCGCAACGCGCCGTCGTGGTCCTCGGCCAACGCGGTCAGGCTCTCCACCCAGTCGCCGTCATTGGCGTAGACCAGACCGTCACGTTCGATCAGTGCGGCGCGGTGGATGTGTCCACAGACGATGCCATCCAGGCCACGCCGGCGCACATCATCCAGGCCCGCCTGCACGAAGCGCTCGATGTAGCGTTCGGCCGCACCGCTCTGCCGTTTCAGGAATTCGGACAGCGACCAGTAGCGCATCCCGAGTCGACGCCGCACCGCGTTCAACACATGGTTGCCGGTGAGGATGCGGTAGTACAGCCAGTCACCAAACCGCTCCTGCAGGCCACCGAAGTGGGTGACACCGTCATAGTCGTCGCCATGCGCCACCAGCAGCCGGCGGCCATCGGCCGTGGTGTGGATCGCGCGGCGGCGCACCTGCATCGCCGGCAGCATCAGGCCGCATACCTGGCGCAGCGATGCATCGTGGTTGCCGGGGATGTAGATGATCTCGGTACCAGCGCGCCGCAGCGCGTGCAGGGCCAGGATGACCTCGCTGTGCGACTGCCGCCAGTTGGCGCGCCGGTGTGCCATCCACCACAGGTCGATGATGTCGCCGACCAGGTACAGGCGCTCACAGCGCAGCGTGCCGAGAAAACGCGCAAGCTCGGTGGCGTGGCAATGCCGCGACCCGAGATGCACATCGGAGACGAACACGGCGCGACGATGCGGTGCCAGGGTCGCCAGCGTGCTCATGCCGGCATCCCCGCATCGCGCAGGTAGCGTTTGCGCTTGTGTGGCCGGATCGCGTGCAGGTCCACTTCGATCAGGCCGTCAATCGAGTCGCTGAAATCCGGGTCGACGCCGAACGCCAGGAACCGTGCACCGCCGGGTTCGCACAGGTCGGTGTACTGCCGGTACAACGTGGGCACACCAGTGCCGAGCGCGGCGAGATTGGCCTTGAGCACGTCGAAGGCGGCCGCCGCATCCAGTTCGCCGAAGCACGGTGGCGCAGCGAAGTACTGGAACGGCCGGTTCGATTGCACCCGCCCATCGGCCGCACCGTAGTAACGCTGGTAATAGGCCACCAGCTGCTCGCGTGCGTCGCGTGGCAAGGCGGCGCTGATCGACACCGCACCGAACAGATAGCGGATGCCGGGCTGGCACTGCAGATAGGCGCCGATGCCTTGCCACAGGTAATCCAGGCTGCGGCTGCCCCAGTAATCGGGCACCACGAAGCTGCGGCCCAGTTCCAGGCCTTCGGCAATGCGTGCAATGGCATCGTCGGAATAGCGGAACAACGAAGCGCTGTAGAGCCCGGCCAGGCCCCGGCGCGCCAATGCCTGCGCGCCACGCATGATCCGGTAGGCACCGGCGATGCGCTGGGCGGTGCCGTCCCAGATCACGATGTGCTGGTAGTGCAGGTCGAAGTCGTCCAGGTCGCGACTGCGCCCGGTGCCCTCGCCCACCTGGCGGAAGGTCAGTTCGCGCAGCCGCCCCAGCTCGAGCAGCAGCGGCGAATCAGCCGCACAGCGGGCCAGCAGGATCTGTTTGCCATCGGCGGTCTGTCCCAGCACGGTGGCGGCGGCAATCCCGGCGGCGACCTGTGCCGGCGGCACCGGCGCGGCCAGCGGCTCGGGTCCTGCCGGGCAGGCTTCGGCAACCGGCGTAGTGCGCCCCAGGGCGTATACCGCGCGGCGCACCGCCAGCAGCTGCGCGCCGGGGTCACCCTGCCCCAGCTGCATCGGTTCGCCGATGCGCAGCCGCAGCGGCCGGCCACGACGGGCGAACATCTCGCGTGCCAGCAGGGCCGTACCGGCCGGCTTGAACAGGGTCGACGCGCCGTAGAACAGCGCCGAGTTGCGCGCTTCCACACGCACCGGCAGTACAGGTGCGGCGGCGGCGCGGGCAAAACGGACAAACCCCCGTTGCCAGCGACCATCGCGGATGCCGAGCAGCGACAGCCGCGAGACCTCGCCGGCCGGGAACACGATCACGCACTGCTCGGCCGCCAGCGCCTGCTCCACCGCCTGCAGGCTGGTGCGCTGGACCTTGCCACCGAGGATGCGCACCGGCAGCAGCAGGTCCTGCAGCGGCCCGATCGCACCCAGCAGATCGTTGGCCACGATCCGCACATCACGGCGGATGCGGCCGACCGCGTCCAGCAGGGCCAGGGCATCCAGTGCGCCGGACGGATGGTTGGCCACGATCAACAGGCGGCCGGTGGCCGGGATCCGCGCCAGCGCGGCGGGGTCCACATGGTAGCGACCCTCGATGAAATCCAATCCGGCGGCGACGAAGTCGAAACCGCGCACGTTGGCATTGCGGCGCAGGAACGCCTCGATCCGGTCCAGCCGCGACCAACGTCCGACGCTGCGCAGCAGGGGCCGGGCCAGTTGGCCGCGACGGCCATGGAACCAGTCGGGATAGCGTTGCTGCAGACGCTGTTCGAGTTCCTGCATGGCGTGTCCACTCCTGCCCGGCGGCCGGGTTGGCCGAGAGCCTGCGCCCGGCAGGCGGCAGCCAGATGGCGGTTTGGCGGCAGAATGATGACGACGCCTGCGCAGGCCCATCCGGGCCCGGCGGGGGGCGGCAATGGTCACGCCAGTGGAACACTGCCTGTGCACGATGCCCCTGCAATGCCCGCCAGGCCTTGCCATGGCGGGCACAACACCTTAACCACGGGCAACCCATACCGGTTCACAATGCACAGGCGGCGCACCCCGTGTATCATTCGCGCCCATCTTTCCATCCGAATCAAAGGATATTAAGCCTGATGTCCAGCTACCTCTTCACCTCCGAGTCGGTCTCTGAAGGCCATCCGGACAAGGTTGCCGACCAGATCTCCGATGCGGTGCTGGACGCGATCCTGACCCAGGACCAGCGCGCCCGCGTGGCCTGCGAGACCATGGTCAAGACCGGCGTTGCCATCGTTGCCGGCGAGATCACCACCAGCGCCTGGATCGACCTGGAAGCGCTGACCCGCAAGGTCATCGTGGACATCGGCTATGACAGCTCCGACGTCGGCTTCGACGGCGCCACCTGCGGCGTGCTGAACCTGATCGGCAAGCAGTCCCCGCACATCGCCCAGGGCGTTGACCGCAAGAAGCCGGAAGAAATGGGCGCTGGCGACCAGGGCCTGATGTTCGGCTATGCCACCAACGAAACCGACAGCTACATGCCGGCGGCGATCCACCTGTCGCACCGCCTGGTCGAGCAGCAGGCCAAGATCCGCAAGAAGCGCAACTCGGCGCTGTCCTGGCTGCGCCCGGACGCCAAGAGCCAGGTCACCCTGCGCTATGAAAACGGCGTGGTCTCGGCCATCGATGCGGTGGTCCTGTCGACCCAGCACGCCCCGGGCATCAAGCAGAAGGACCTCATCGAGGCCGTCCGCGAAGAGATCATCAAGCCGGTGCTGCCGGCCAAGTGGCTGCACAAGGGCACCAAGTTCCACATCAACCCGACCGGCAAGTTCGAGATCGGCGGCCCGGTGGGCGACTGCGGCCTGACCGGTCGCAAGATCATCGTCGACACCTACGGCGGCTGGGCCCGTCACGGTGGTGGCGCGTTCTCCGGCAAGGATCCGTCCAAGGTCGACCGTTCGGCCGCCTACGCTGCCCGCTACGTCGCCAAGAACGTGGTTGCCGCCGGCCTGGCCGACCGTTGCGAAGTGCAGGTCTCCTACGCCATCGGCGTGGCTGAGCCGACCTCGATCTCGGTCACCACCTTCGGCACCGGCAAGATCAGCGACGACAAGATCGAGAAGCTGATCCGCAAGCACTTCGACCTGCGTCCGTACGGCATCATCAAGATGCTGGACCTGATCCACCCGATGTACCAGCAGACCGCGGCTTACGGCCACTTCGGCCGCAAGCCGAAGGAGTTCAGCTACATCAACGGCGAAGGCGAGACCGTCAACGCCACGGCCTTCTCCTGGGAGAAGACCGATCGCGCCGCCGCCCTGCGCGCCGACGCGAAGCTGAAGTAAGACAGACGAAGGGCCGCGAAAGCGGCCCTTCTGCTTCCTGTAGAGCCGAGCCCATGCTCGGCTTTCTTTTTGTCTGCGCCAAGAGCAGCCGAGCAATGGGCTCGGCTCTACAAGGGCGATGCATGCCCGATACAATCGCCCCATGTCGACCGAACTCAAATCCCACCAGCTGTCCATGACCGTGCTGATGTCGCCGGAGATGGCCAATTTCTCCGGCAAGGTCCACGGCGGCGCGATCCTGCGTCTGCTCGACCAGGTGGCCTATGCCTGCGCCAGCCGCTATGCGGGTCGCTACGTGGTCACCCTGTCGGTGGACCAGGTGGTGTTCCGCCAGCCGATCGCGGTGGGCGAACTGGTCACCTTCCTGGCCTCGGTGAACTACACCGGCACCTCGTCGATGGAAATCGGCGTCAAGGTGGTTGCCGAGGACATCCTCAAGCGCAGCGTGCGCCACGCCAACAGCTGCTTCTTCACCATGGTGGCGGTGGACGAGGAAGGCCGGCCGACGCCGGTGCCATCGCTGCAGCCCGCCAGTTCGGACGAGAAGCGCCGCCAGGCCGCCGCGCTGATCCGCCGCCAGCTGCGCCAGGAAATGGAGCAGCGGCACCTGGAACTGCTGGCGTCCAATCCGCCGTCGCCGGAAGAATGAAGGCGTGCGGGGCAAGCCCCGCATCCACCGAAGCAGGTAGCGCCGGGCCACACCCGGCGGATGCATTTCACCCAGTGTTCTGCACGCCCTGCGAAACACCATTCACGCAGGCCACCAGCGCGCGCAGCAGGTCGTCGTCCTCGCGCCCGCTTTCGCGCCAGCGCTGCAGCAGGTCCACCTGCATCACGCTGATCGGGTCCACATAGGGGTTGCGCAGGCGGATCGACAGCGCCAGCCGCGCGTCGTGGTCCAACAGGGTCTGCTGCTCCATCAGCGCCAGCAGCCAATGCCGGGTCAGTTCCAGTTCGCGCTGGACCTGCGGGAAGAACACATCGTGCAGCTCGCCTGACAGGCGCGAGAACTGTTCGGCGATGGTGATATCGCCCTTGGACAGCACCATCGCGATGTCATCCAGGAAGGTGCGGAAGAACGGCCAGTCACGCGCCATCTCGCGCAGCGTGGCTTCATGGCCGGCGTCCACCGCCGCCTGCAGGCCGCTGCCGACGCCATACCAGCCCGGAATCACCGCGCGCGCCTGGCTCCAGGCAAACACCCACGGAATCGCACGCAGGTTGGTCAACGCCGCATCCTGGCCGAGCCGGCGCGACGGCCGCGACCCCAGCGTCATCCGTTCGATCACATCGATCGGCGTAGCGGTACGGAAGTAATCCATGAAACGCGGCTGGCCGACGAACGCCCGATAGACCTCGCTGCTGGAGCCGGCGACCACGTCCATCACCGGCCGCCAATCGTCCTCGCGCGGCTCGGCGGCGCGCGGGCGCAGGCTGGCGCGCAGTACCGCACCGGTGGCCTGCTCCAGCGAACGCAGCGCCAACGCACGGATGCCGTACTTGCGGTGGATCACCTCGCCCTGTTCGGTCACCCGCAGGCGGCCATCGATGCTGCCACGTGGCGAGGCATCGACCGCGTGCGTGGTTTTGCCGCCACCGCGGCTGATCGAGCCGCCGCGGCCATGGAAGAAGGTCAGGCGCAGGCCCGCTTCGGCGGCCACCTCCAGCAGTTCAACCTGTGCGCGTTGCAGGCCCCAGCGCGAGGCGGCAATGCCACCGTCCTTGCTGCTGTCCGAATAACCGAGCATCACCATCTGCACGTCGTCGCGTGCACGCAGATGCGCGCGATACACCGGATCGGCCAGCAGGTCGCGCAGCGTCGCGGTGCCGCGCTTGAGATCGTCCACGGTCTCGAACAGCGGCGCGATATCCAGCGGCACGTCGCCGGCGTCATCGACCAGGCCACCACGGCGCGCCAGCGCCAGCACCGCCAGCACATCGCCACGGTCGTGCGCCATCGAGATGATGTAGCTGCCGAGCGCGTCGCCACCATGCCGCGCACGCGCATCGGCCAATGCAGCGAACACCGCATCCAAGCGCTGGCTGCCCTCATCATCGCCAACGGGCAAGGGTGTTTCACCACTGGCATGGGGCGCCAACAGGCGTGCGCGACCAGCTGAATCCAACGCATCCCATGCCGCGTCGCCGCCCAGCACCGCCGCCAGCGCGCGCGCATGCACGCTCGATTCCTGGCGCACATCCAGCCGCGCCAGATGGAAGCCGAAGGTCTTCACCCGCCACAGCAGGCGCTGCACGGCGAAGCCGCCGGCATGTTCGCCACGGTTCGCACGCAAGCTGTCGAGGATCAGCTGCAGGTCATCGATCAGCTCGTCGGGGCCGGCATAAGCGCCGTCGGCATCATCCAGCGTGGCCTGCAGGCGCGCGCGCATGCGGTCGTTGAGCAACCGGTACGGCATGTCGGCATGGCGTGGCCGCGACTGCACCTGGGGCAGCAACTGCTGATAGTGCGCGACACGCGCCTGCAGTGCATCGCTCACCCCCACCCGTTCGGTGGACTGGCTGAGCAGGCTGGCCAGCTGCAGCAGTTCCTTCTGGTACTGGCCCAGCACGGCAACGCGCTGTGCATCCAGCGTGTTGCGGATGGTGTGCGCATCCACATTGGGATTGCCGTCCATGTCGCCGCCCACCCACGTGCCGAAACGCAGCAGGCGTGGCAACGGCAGTTCCTCGCCATAGGTATCGCGCAGTGCCTGCTGCAGCGATTCGTACAGCACCGGAATCACCCGGTACAGCACCTGCACCAGATAGAAGCCGACGTGTTCGCGCTCATCGTCCACGGTCGGACGCACCGGCGACGAATCGGTGGTCTGCCACGAGGCGGTCAACGCCATGCGGAAGCGCGCGGCGTCTGCGGCAGCCTCACCCGGCGTGCGCTGACCGTCGAGGTTGTCGACCAGGCTGGCCACCATCAGCTGCTCTTTTTCCAGCAGCGCGCGGCGCACGGCCTCGGTGGGGTGCGCGGTGAATACCGGCTCGATATCGATGCGTGGCAGCCACTGCGCCAGTTCGTCCACGCCGACGCCCTGCGCCTTCAGGTGCTGCAGGGCGTCCTGCAGGCCATCGGGTTGCGGTGCCGCGGCAACGGCGCGCTGGTAGTCGCGACGGCGGCGAATGCGATGCACCCGCTCGGCGATGTTGACCACCTGGAAGTAGGTGCTGAACGCACGCACCATGGTCTCGGCCTGCTGCGGCGCACGCCCGGCCAGGCCATCGGCAAGCTCGGACAGCGGCGCCTGGTTCTCGCGGCGGGCGATGGCACGCGTGCGCACGTCCTCGACGTCATCGAGGAAAGCCGCCGACACCTGCTCGACCAGCAGGTCGCCGACCAGTGCACCGAGACGGCGCACATCGTCACGCAGGGGAAGATCGGGGGAAGCGAACTCGATACTGCTGCGGTACTCGTTCATCGGCGACGCACAGGCCTCGGTCAACGTATCCAGACCCCAAGCCTAAACCAGATTACGCACGATGCTGCGATGCGGAAATGGTTTCATCTGCACGTATCCGCAGCAGAAGCAGCCGAGCGTGGGCTCGGCTCTACAGACGTCATCACGCGCCATACCGTGTAGCGACCGAGCCCATGCTCGGGCGGCGGCGCAGCCGCACAGGCGGCCCCGTTGCGGGGGCCGCCCTCATGCGCGTCAGCGCTTCTTCCTGGCCTTGCCCTGCTCGGCCGGGCCGATGGTCTGTTCCAGCCAGCGCTCGCTTTCGGCCAGCATGGTCATGATCGATTCGCGGGCGCGGTAGGCATGCGACTCGTTCGGCAGCATCACCAGGCGGGCCGTGCCGCCCAGCCCCTTCACCGCAGCGAACATGCGCTCGCTCTGCAGCGGGAAGGTGCCCGAGTTGTTGTCGTCCACGCCATGGATGAAGAGGATCGGATCCTTGATCCGGTCGGCGTAGTTGAACGGTGCCATCTTCTGGTACACGTCCTGCGCCTGCCAGTAATTGCGCTCTTCGGCCTGGAAACCAAACGGGGTCAGCGTGCGGTTGTAGGCGCCGCTGCGGGCGATGCCGGCCTTGAACAGGCGGGTATGCGCAAGCAGGTTGGCGGTCATGAACGCACCGTAGGAATGGCCACCGATGGCGATGTGCTCGCGATCGGTCACGCCACGACGCACCACCTCGTCCACCGCGGCCTGCGCATTGGCGACCAGCTGTTCGATGTAGGTATCGTTGGGTTCCTTGTCGCCTTCGCCGATGATCGGCATCGACGGGCTGGCCAGCACCACATAGCCCTTGGCCAGGAACACCTGCGGGCCCCAGTAGCTGATCGCGTTGAAGCGGTACGGCGAATCGGTCACCTGGCTGGCGGCTGCGGCGCTCTTGAACTCACCCGGGTAGGCCCACATCAGCAGCGGCCGCGGACCATCGCGCTTGGGGTCGTAGCCCGGCGGCAGCAGCAGGGTCGCGGTCAGGTCCACGCCGTCCTTGCGCTTGTAGCGGATCTGCTCTTTCTGCACACCCTTCAACTGCGGCAGCGGATGGGCGAAGTGGGTCAGCGCACGCGGGGCAGCGTTGGTGTCGGCCAGCGACTGCACGTAGAAGTTGGTCGGCTCGTCCGGGCTCTCGCGGCTGATCAGCAGCGAACTGGCCTGCGCATCCAGCAGCGTCACCGGCGCGGCGTAGGTCGGTGCCTGCGAATGGAACAGGCGGGTCGCCTTGCCGCTGGCCACGTCGAAGCGATCGACGAACGGACGGTCGCCTTCCGGCGATGCACCGGCACCGGCCAGATACAGGCTGCCACCATCGGCGGTGGTCTGCAGCAGCGAGCGGCCGCGGTCATCGCTGGTCATCAGCGGACGCCCCGGATCGGCGTAGCGGTCCTGCGCATCGCGGTCCCACAGCAGCCTGGCATCGGCGCTGGCGTTGTCCGGTGCGATCAGCCAGGTCTTGCTGCGGCGGGTCTTCCACCACGATTCGTTGAGCAGGGCCAGGTCGCCACGGCCCCAGCTGATGCCGGCGTAACGGCTGCCGAGCTGGGCCAGGGTCACCGGCGGCGTGTCGAATGGTGCGGCCTGCATGAACACCGCATCGCGCACCTTTGCCTCCCTGTTCGGGTCGCCGCCGTCCTGCGCTTCGGCCCACACCAGGGTGGCATCGGCGTCGCCGCGCCAGCTGATGTCACGCACGCCGGTCACTTCGGCATCGTTGCCGGTCGGCAGGCCTTCCACCAGCGGACGCACCGCCACGGTGTGCACCAGCTTGCCGGTGCTGCGGTCGAGCACTTCGATGCGGCGAGGAAAACTGCTCACCGGCACCACATACGAGTACGGGCGCTGCACCGGCTGGCTGAGCACGAAGCGGCCATCGGGCGACACCGCAAAGCCCATGAAAATGCCGGCCGCACCGATGGCACGGCTCTGCCCGTCCAGGCTGACCTCCACCGGCTGGGTGGTGGCGTAGTAATCGAACTGGCGCGCGTCGGCCTCGTTCTTCAGCAGGTCCTGGTAGGTACGGATGGAGACCACGCCCCCGCCCTGGCTGGTCTGCTGCACGGCCGGTCCGGTCGGGATGCCATCTGCGGCCGGCGCGGCGCCCAGGTTGGCCGGGCGGGTGAACACCACCAACCCACGGCTGTCCGGCAACCACTGGTAGCCACTGCCCAGGACGGTGTTCAGGCCAGCGACCAGACGACGGGCACTGCCGCCGGCCACGTCCACCAGCCACAGCTCGTTGGCACCGGTAGCGGCATCGACCTGGTTGAAGGCCAGCCACTTCTGGTCCGGCGACCACGTCAGGCTGGCAATCGACAACGAAGCCGGCAACCCGCTGATCTGCCGCTCCTTGCCGTCGGCCACGTTCATCAGCCACAGCTTCTGGCCAAAGCTGAAGCGGCTGTCGGAGAAGGAGCGCGGGTTGATGCGCAGGCCGGCCAGCTTCAGCTCCGGCTGTGCCACCACCTGGATCGACGGCAGCGAAGGCATCTGCATCAGCGCGGCGACATCGCGTCGCGGCGACAGGAACAGCGACGGCGCCCGCGGGGCGTCGACCACGGCCTGCAGTGCGGCCGAGGGCAGCTCATAACCGGCCACGCCCTGCGCCTGCGCCGCGGCCGCCTGGGGTGCCGCAGCCCAGGCCTGCGGGACCACCGCCAGCAGCGCCATCGACAGGACCAGGCCAGTCAGGCGCCGGTTACGGCGTGCGTGCGTGCTCATCATTGTTCCACCTGTTTGCTGCGTGAAGCCCCCGACCTTAACAGGCCACGCACATCCGCCCATCTGCCGATGGTTGGGTCATCGCTGTGTCACAGCGGAGGCGCGATATAATGGGCATCCTCCCCTGCCGAGGGGCGCTGCGACCGGATCCCCTGAGACCGGCCAGGCTCGGCCAGGTGGCTTTGCAACAACGGCGCCCGGCCAGATGCGAGCATCCGCTCGCCCACAACCGGAGCTACTGCATGAATGCTGTTGCCAAGACCTTCTCCACCGAAGGCGATTACAAGATCCGCGATATCACCCTGGCCGACTGGGGCCGCAAGGAGCTGGACATCGCCGAGCACGAGATGCCGGGCCTGATGTCGATCCGCCGCAAGTACCAGGCCGAGCTGCCGCTGAAGGGCGTGCGCGTTACCGGCTCGCTGCACATGACCATCCAGACCGCGGTGCTGATCGAGACCCTGAAGGACATCGGCGCCGACGTGCGCTGGGCCTCGTGCAACATCTTCTCGACCCAGGACCACGCCGCCGCGGCGATCGCCGCCACCGGCACCCCCGTGTTCGCCTGGAAGGGCGAATCGCTGGAAGAGTACTGGGACTGCACCCTGGACGCGCTGACCTTCACCCTGCCCGACGGCACCCTGACCGGCCCGGAACTGGTGGTCGACGACGGCGGTGACGTGACCCTGCTGATCCACAAGGGCTACGAGCTGGAAAACGGCAGCACCTGGGTCGACGAAAAGGCCGCCTCGCACGAAGAACAGGTCATCAAGAACCTGCTCAAGCGCGTGGCCAAGGAGCGCCCGGGTTACTGGGGCCGCGTGGTCAAGGACTGGAAGGGCGTTTCGGAAGAAACCACCACCGGCGTGCACCGCCTGTACCAGCTGGCACAGGCCGGCACCCTGCTGATCCCGGCGATCAACGTCAACGACTCGGTCACCAAGAGCAAGTTCGACAACCTGTACGGCTGCCGCGAGTCGCTGGCCGATGGTCTGAAGCGCGCGATGGACGTGATGCTGGCCGGCAAGGTCGCCGTGGTCTGCGGCTACGGTGACGTCGGCAAGGGCTGCGCTGCGTCGCTGCGTGCCTACGGCGCGCGCGTGGTGGTCACCGAGATCGACCCGATCTGCGCCCTGCAGGCCGCGATGGAAGGCTTCGAGGTCAACACCATCGAGTCGACCCTGGGCCGTGCCGACCTGTATGTCACCACCACCGGCAACAAGGACATCATCCGCATCGAGCACCTGAGCGCGATGAAGGACCAGGCCATCGTCTGCAACATCGGCCACTTCGACAACGAGATCCAGGTCGATGCGCTGGTCGCCTTCCCGGGCGTGAAGCACGTCAACATCAAGCCGCAGGTGGACAAGTACATCTTCCCGAACGGCAACGCGATCTTCCTGCTGGCCGAAGGCCGCCTGGTGAACCTGGGCTGCGCCACCGGCCACCCGAGCTTCGTGATGTCCAACTCGTTCGCCAACCAGACCCTGGCCCAGATCGACCTGTGGGCCAACAAGGGCAGCTACGAGAACAAGGTGTACCTGCTGCCGAAGAAGCTGGACGAAGAAGTGGCCCGCCTGCACCTGGAGAAGATCGGCGTGAAGCTGACCACCCTGAGCCAGGAACAGGCCGACTACATCGGCGTGCCGGTGGAAGGTCCGTTCAAGCCGGATCATTACCGCTACTGATGCCTGCAGGTGCCGGCCAACGGCTGGCACTACCGGTGCATGCGACACGCAGAACGGGCGCCTTCGGGCGCCCGTTCTGCGTTGGTGCGCGGGGCGTTCCGTATCCACGCCATGCGTGGATGTCATCCATTCGCCTCGAGGTAGATCCACGCCATGCGTGGATGCTGTTCGCCGCCACCCGCAGTAGTCTCGGTCAAGGCAACGCACCCGCCGCGCGCTACGATTCCCCCCATGACCCCGGCCATCAACCTGCTCAAGCGCGAAAAGATCGCCCATACCGTGCACAGCTACGTGCACGACGCCCAAGCCGAATCCTACGGCGGCGAAGCCGTCGAAAAGCTGGGCCTGGACCCTGCACAGGTATTCAAGACACTGCTGGCCAGCACCGAAACCCACGAGCTGCTGGTAGCAATCGTGCCGGTCGCCGGGCAGCTCGACCTGAAAGCACTAGCCGGGGCGGCCGGCTGCAGGAAATGCGAGATGGCCGCCGTCGATGCCGCGCAGCGCGCAACCGGCTATCTGGTCGGTGGCATCAGTCCGCTGGGGCAGAAGAAGCGCCTGCGCAGCTTCCTTGATGCCAGCGCGCAGACACTGTCGCAGTTGCATGTCAGCGCGGGACGGCGTGGACTGGAAGTCGAACTGGCACCAGCCGACCTGCTGCGCCTGACCGGTGGCCATTACGCCGCGATCGGCAGGCCCCGTTGATGCGCTGGCCCTGGTCCACATCGCCGCCGCCGCGGCTGGACGATCCGCAGGCCGACGTGCTGCTGCAGGATCTGCTGTCGCGCGATGCCAGCCGTATACACGCGGCCAGCAGCCAGCTGGCGCGGTTGTTCAGCGCCACGACGCTTGACGCACTGGCGCCACATGCCGAACGCATCGAACACGCCTGCAATGGCGTGCAGCTGGGCGGGGCGCTGATCAGCAACGATGTGCACCTGAAAGCCGCACTGCGCCGCCTGCGGTATTGGCGTGAACGCAGCGGCTGCCTGTGCGCGCTGTATCCGGATTACCTGTTCTTCAACCCACGCCGGCTGATCGAACAGGGGCATGTGCGGCTGCTGGAACAGGGCGTGGCCGAGGATGGCTGGGGCGACCGGCATCGAGTGGCCTGCGCAAGCTGCGGCCTTCGGTGGGACGCCACCGATCGCGAGTACCACTACCCGTGGTGGGAGTGGACCATGGTCGCCGATGATTGAAGCCACGCATGGCGTGGCTCCGCCGCGAAGGTGGGTCTACGCCAGGCTGGTTGCGCCGGTTCCGGTTACGGATGCCAGACAGGCGCATCCATCATTCGTTGAGGGCGAAGGTCACCGGCACTTCCATCACACTCATGGCGGGCAGCGCAGGCTGTTGCACGTCGCGTTGCATGGTCCACGAGCGGACCCCCTTGGCCGCTGCCGTGTCCAGCACCGCGTGACCGCTGGACACGCGTACTACCGCTGCAACAACCCGGCCGTTCTCGTTCACCAGCGCCCTCAGACGCACTTTGCCCTGCAACCCGTCACGGACAGCCGTAGCCGGATATTCCGGAATGCCGGGCTTCCAGTTGCCGCTGGCGGCAGGGAACAACGTGGTCTTGGACGACAGCGGACAACGTGCAGGCAAACGCAGCTCCAGAGAGAGCGGCTGCGCAGATGGCTGCGGTTCCACGGCGGCCTTGCATGCGGCCATCGACACCGCTTCCAGCATGCGTTGCTGGCGCGCCAATGCGTCCGCATCAACAGCCACCACGTGCAGTGTGCAGCGCCCTTGCTGGACACGTGCCTGCAGCGCGGTGACGCCCACATCCTGGATGGATGTCGCGTCCGTCAATCCACCGCATGCCGCGGCAGCATCGTAACGCTGGGCCGAACTGTCGAATGAACCCAGCAAGGCGCCCAGTGCCAACGCCCACGGCATCCACGTCCTGATCATCATTGCTTCCTGCTGTGATGGCGGCTGCATCGTATCGCGCGGCACCCGGCGCGAATTCACATCCCGGCGCGCTGTCGATGCCACGCATGGCGTGGCACTACCTGGCGGCCTCGCACTGCGCTTGGCGACGTTGCGTTCTCACGGCCGCCAGTTGGCGTTGCTCTCCCAGAATGCCACCGCACGCTGGTACGCCTCGCGGTCCAGCGGCACGCCCGAACCACCCTCCTCCACGCCCAGCGCATTGCGCATCATGGTGATCGGCGCCATCGGCACTTCTTCCGGTTCGGCGGTGTAGATGCAGCCGACGATGCCCCAGTCCGCCGCAATCGGCGATCCCTCCTTCGCCAGCTGCTCGGCGCTGTACAGGATCACCACCAGGTAGTTGGCACGCGGCGATTCCACGCCCTCGAACCAGCGCACCAGCACCGGCAGTTCCTCGCGGTTGCGCGCTTCGTAGCCGCTGCGCAGCTGGTGCCGGTTGGCCTCGGTGATCGGCACCGTCAGGCAGCGCGTGCTGGTCCAGTTCTCGTACACGAACAGTTTGCAGAACGGCGCATAGCCATCGAGCACCTTCAGCGGCGGATGCGCGTTGAGGTGCGCCTCGAACTGCTCGGCGCTGCAGTCCTGGATGGTGTTGCCGCGCGGCACGCGGGGGAACAGGCGGGGGCGGGCGAAATCGGTGAGGACGATGGACATGGCGATGTGATGCGGAAACAGGGACTCAGGTTAACCGCCGGCGTGCTTGAAGTCTGCTTCACATCTACCGCGCACACTGCGCCGCACACCCCAGGAGAGACGAGCATGTTCCGATTCAACCCGAGCCACCTGCTGGCGCTGGTCCTGCTGCCGTTGGCCGTTCTGGCGGACCCCGCCCCCCCAGAGCCGCCGCGCGTGCTGCTGGTGGTCAGCAGCGAGGGCCGCGAGCAGGGCAAGAGCCGTCCCGGTTTCGAGATGGACGAGTTCGCCCAAGCCTGGTTGATCCTCAAGCGCAACGGCTTTGCCATCGATGTGGCAAGCCCCCGCGGCGGTGCCGTGGAAGCAGACAAGTACAACCCCGCCGAAGCATTCAATGCGGCGCTGCTTGCCGATCAGCAGGCCGTTGCCAAGCTGGCTGCCACGCTTCCCACAGACCAGCTTCGTGCCGCCGACTACCAGGGCGTGCTGGTGATCGGCGGCAAGGGCGCGATGTTCGACCTGCCAAGCGATATCGCCCTGCAGAAGACCATCGCCAGCATCTGGGAACAGGGCGGCGTCGTTGCGGCCGTCTGCCACGGCCCCGCAGCATTGGCGGAAGTACGCCTGGGCAATGGACGCCCGCTTGTGCAGGGCCGGACGATGACCGGCTTCACCGAGGAAGAGGAAACCCAGTTCGGCAAGCGCTGGGCGAAGGAGTTCAGCTTCCAGCTGGAGCCGCGCATGCGCGAACTGGGGGCGCACTGGCAGGAGGCACCGCTGATGATGCCCAAGGTGGTGGTCGATGGCCGGCTGCTGACCGGGCAGAACCCGTTCTCGACCGCAGCCCTCACCGATGCCTTCGTGCGTGCCAGCGGTCGCACTCCTGCAACGCGCGAGCCCTGGCGCGACGAACGCAGCATGGCCCTGGTCGAGCAGCACCTGCAGCGGCGCGATGACAGCGCAGCGCGGCAGCTGGCTGAGCGCAGCACCGATTTCCATGTGGAGCTGATCGGCATGCTCGGGTACGTGCAGCTGCAGGGCGCAGCCGACGGCACTCAGGTCGCCAATGCACTGACCATCATGCAGCTGGCCCGCCCGCACATGCAGGAACCGCGACTGGACGTGGCCATCGCCGATGCGCACTGGCGCCTTGGCAGGACGACCCAGGCACGCGAGCAGTTGCTGGCACTGCTGGAAAAGCAGCCGCAGCTGGACGAAGCTAAGGCTCTCCTGGCCCGCATGCAGCCCTGATCATGGACGCCGAGCGCCTGCGCCTGCTGTTGATCGAAGACAACCTGCCGCTGGCCTCGGCCATCGTCGACCTGCTGCAGGCCCAGGGCCATCAGGTCGACTTCGCCGCCGACGGCCAGGTCGGCCTGCGGCTGGCGCTGGCAACACCACCGGACGTGCTGCTGCTCGATGTGGGACTGCCTGGCATCGACGGCATCACCTTGTGCCAGCGGTTGCGTGAATGCAGCGACCGCCATGTGCCGGTGTTGATGCTGACTGCACGCGATGCGATCGACGACAAGCTGCAGGGGTTCGCTGCCGGCGTGGACGACTACCTGGTCAAGCCGTTCGACGATGCAGAGCTGCTGGCCCGTTGCCTTGCCCTCGCCCGGCGCCATCGCGTGGGTCAACCGAACCTGCTGCAGATCGGTGCGTTGAGCATCGACCGGCGCAGTGGCCAGGCTTGGCGCGCGGGCACGCCGCTGGAGCTGCAGCAGGTTCCACAACGCATCCTGCTGGCGCTGGCCGAAGCCTGGCCGCGCACCGTCACCCGCAGCGAACTGGTGCAACGCCTGTGGGGAGATGAAGCGCCCCCCTCCGATCCGTTGCGCTCGCATCTGTACCTGCTGCGCCAGGTACTGGGCCGGCCATTCGACGGTGAGATGCTGCGTACCGTGCACGGCGTCGGCTTCCGGCTGGAGGCTTCGCCATGAAGCGGCGGCCGATCCAGCGCCTGCGCCGCCGCCTGGTCGTCGCGTTTACGTCCTTCACCCTCTTCATTGCTGCGGTGTTCGGGCTGTATTCGCTTGTCTTCATGTACGCCGTGGAAGACAGCGTTTTCAATGCACAGCTGGCCCGTGAAGCGACGGCGCAGCTCGCCGTCCATGCAGCTACGGGTCGATGGCGGGCGCCGGGTGATGCGGCCATCCGCCTTTATCAGGACACGAGCGCGTTCCCAAGCGATCTGCAGACCACATTCACCCAGGAGCCGTGGCGTTCTGAATTCAGCGGCGACGAGGGCCGGCACTACCACGTGCGACGCATGGATCCGCCACCGCCGTCACGGCCTGCCTGGCTGATCGCCGAGGTGAGCTCTCAACTGGCGGTGCGCCCGATCCGCGATGAAGTAGTGGCCCTGCTGGCCGGCACCGCGTTGGTGATGGTGCTGCTGGCGATCCTGCTGGGCGTGTGGCTTGCGCGCCGTGGCACGCGCCCTCTGTACTCGCTCGTGGCGCACGTTGAGGCGTTGCCACTGCTGCCACGGGAAGACACCGCCCTGGCTGCTCACTTCGACGATGACGAGATCGGTGTGCTGGCGCGTGCCGTGGACCGGCTGTCCGCCCGGGTGGCCGCCTTTGTTGCCCGCGAACACGCCTTCACCCGCGATGCCAGCCACGAACTGCGCACACCGTTGGCGGTGATTTCCAGCGCTGCCGGCCAGTTGCTGCACGAACCCGGGCTGTCCGAGCGCGGTCAGCAGCACCTGCAGCATATACGCCTGTCCGCGCTGCAGCTTCAGCAGGCGGTGGCGGCACTGCTGGCCCTGGCCCGCGAGGACGAGGCGCCCCCCGCCGGGCAGGTACGTCTGGTGCCACTGCTGGAGCGGGTCATCGTTGAACAGGCGCCGTTGCTTGGCGCACGGCCGGTGGAGGTGCAGATGACGTTGGCCGACGATGCGGCGCTCTGCGCGCCGGAACCGGCGCTGCGCGTGGTGCTGGCCAATCTGATCGGCAATGCCTTCGCCCATACACCGCTGGGACATGTGCGCATCAGCATGGAAGCAGGCGAACTGTCGGTGTACAACAGCACCGGCAGCGACGCATCCCTTGGTCACTGGCCCGATCCACGCCCTTTTGAAAAAGGCCCGGACAGCCTGGGCAACGGTCTCGGCCTGGACATCATGCGTCGCCTGTGCGATCACCATGGCCTGCAGCTGCGGATCGAACGACACACCCTTGGCGTGCGGGCGATCCTGCGCGGCTTGCCGATGCAGGGATGATTCGCCCAACCGTATGGTGCCGTCTACAGCGCCATACGCTCGCGCAGCTCCCGTGCCTGCCGCCGTGATACCTCGACTTCACTGCCATCATCCAGCGCCAGATCGTAACCATCGCCGATGCTCGGCGCGACCGCACGGATGCGCCGCAGGTTGACCAGCGTGTTGCGGTTGGCACGAAAGAAAAGATCCGGCGGCAAGCGTGCTTCCAACGCGCTCAGGCTACGGGCCAGCAACGCGTTCTGGTCGCGGAACCACAGCCGCGTGTAGTTGCCATCCACCACCAACCGGCGGATCTCGGCAACGGCCACGAACCAGCAGCGCTCGCCTTCCCGCACGAACACCTGGTCCTGCGCGCCCAACGTTCCGTGACTGCTTGGAGCTTCGGTACTCAGCTCCGCATGCTGGCGTGCACGCTCCAGCGCCTCCAGCAGGCGCGGGGCTTCCACCGGCTTGACCAGGTAGTCCAGCGCGTTGGCCTGGAATGCGCGTACTGCGTAAGTGTCATAGGCAGTGACGAACACCACCGCAGGCACCCTTTCCAGCCCGTCCAGTACATCGAAGCCGCTGCCGGAGGGCATCTGCACGTCCAGCAGCACCAGGTCCGGTGCCAGCGTGGCGATGGCTTCGCGCGCGGCCGGCACGTCGTCGGCCTCGCCCACGCACTGCACCCATGGCAGCGACGACAGCAGCGTGCGCAGCTCCTGCCGCGCCAGCCGTGCATCGTCGACAATCAACACACGCAGCACGGCCGTCATTGCGGAATCTCCAGCAGGGCCTGCATACGGTCGCCGATCGGCTGCAGGGCGAAACGGCCACGCGTACCCAGTTGCGTGCGCAGGTAGGCCAGGCCGACACCATGGCCAAGGGTGGGTTCATTGGCGTTGCCAAGCGGGTTGTCCACCTGCAGGCGCAGCAGGCCATCTTCCAGCGACGCACGGATATGTACATCTCCGCCGCCCGCGCGGCTGGCAATGCCATGTTTGATCGCGTTCTCCACCAACAGCTGTAGTGCCATTGCTGGCAGATGTGCCTGCACAGCTTCTGCGGCTATCTCCCGCCGCACCAGCAGTCGCTGTTCGAAGTGGATCGCCTCGATGGCCAGGTAGTCATCGACCACTGCAAGCTCCTCGGCCAGGGTCACCTGCTCGCTGCGGTTGTGTGCCAATGCGTGGCGCAGCGTGCGCGACAGGCGGGTGACCATGTCGCGGGCACGCTCGGGATCCTCCAGGATCAGCGCGCGCAGGTTGTTCAATGCGTTGAACATGAAATGTGGATTCAGCCGCGCACGCAACGCATCGCGCTCCAGGGCGCTGCGCTCCGCCTCCACGCGCAACCGCGCCAGCTCGCTGTGGCGCGCGCGGCGCAGGCCATGCAGGCCCGCCCACAGGCCCGTCCACATCACCAGGAACAAGGCGGTGTTCATCCAGTACAGCACGACCGACGACAGCTGATAGTCGGCATGTCCACCGGGCAACTGGACCCAGCCCATGGTGAGTGCCGGCAGCAGCAAGGCCGCCGTCAGCCCCTGTGCAATGCTGGCGCCGACCACCACGCCAGCGGCCAGCTTCAGCACCAGGCTGCCCAGACTGCCATCCCACCAGCGCTGTCGCAGCGCGACCGAACGCAGCGCGCCGCTGCACAACCACAGGGACACGGCAATGCTGAGAGAGATCAACACCACGCCGCTGAACAGCGTGCCGCCGCCGACACGCACCCCCAGCCACAGGCTGTACGCCGCATAGCCTGCCCACGCCAGCGCGTTGAGGGTCCAGAAGCGACGGGGTGGCGTGGTGGCGTCCATGGGCAGCCTTGGCGGCGAGAGGATGGGCATACAGCGGTCAGGAATGCGCGGCAAGGAAGCGGCGCAGCTGCTCCTGCAGCCAGCGCGGATCATCCCACATCAGGAAGTGGTAGCCCTGTGCGCTCATCTCGATCTGCACACCCGGCAGCTTCGCGTACTGCGCCTGGAACTGCGCACGGGTACTGGCTTCCGTACCACCCATTGACTGGTAAGCGGCCCAGCTGCCCAGCACCAGCACCGGCGTGTTGATACCGGCGATGTCCTCACGCAGATCGCGCACCAGCATGGAGTACATCGCATCGGCCATGCTCGTGCGATCACTGTCGCGCCCCCAGCGCTGGAGCTCCGGCAGATGCTGCGTGCTGCGGGTCAGGACCTTGGCGGTCGCGTCGTTGCGTGCATTGAAGCTGGCCTCATCGGCCGCCAGCAGGCCTTCGCGCAACTGCCCGGCCATCATCCCCACGTTCTGCGCGGTAGCCTGCGGGTTCATCACCGCCGCATAGAACGGCAGCGAATCCACGATCACCAGCGGACCGACGGCATCGGGTGCCTTCAGAGCCATCTGCATCGCCAGCACGCCTCCCAGGCTGTGGCCGATCACGGCAACCTTCGGCAGGTGCTGCGCCTGCAGATAGCCCAGCAGCTCATCGCGCATCGACGGCAGGAAATCTGCCGGGCGCGGATCGGCAGGCGCCGCACCGGCAAAACCCGGCAGCTGCACCAGATGGCACTGCACGTCCCTCAGCGCCAGACAGGTCTCGCGCCAGACCTCGGCACTGCTGTTCAGGCCGGGAATCATCAGCAACGGACGCCCCTTGCCGACCACCTCGACCTGCACTGTGCCTGGAACGGCGGCCTTGTCGACGGCGGTGGCATGGGCCGGGCCCGAGCCAAGCACCGCCATCGCCATGCCGACCAACGCCAGCCGCGCCATTGCCTTCATCGCGTACCAGAACGCCAGGAAGATCTTCATCGTCTGCTCCTTCATCAGGTGGGTGGTGCCGGGAATGGGGCCAGCGTGGCTCCGCTTCCGGTGCCCCGGTTGCGATTACGGAGCAACGGCCCGTCAGCGGGGCGAACGGTCGTCTGCCCGGGATGGGCTGAGCCAGTCACCTGCTGAACATCCATCTTGATGAAGCGATATACTCTTTCCCACCCGTCGCCGCTGCCCCTGCCATGACCGCCATCAGCTTCGAGTTCTATCCGCCCAAGACCGACGAACAGCGCACCCAGCTGGACCGTGCCGCGGCCAGGCTGAAGGCATATGCCCCGGAGTACGTGTCCTGTACCTTCGGCGCCGGTGGCTCGACCCTCAGCTACACCTCCGAGACCGTGCGCCATCTCAACCAGCACCACGGCTTCGATGCGGCACCGCATCTGTCCTGCGTGGGTGGCACCCGCCAGGAGATCCGAGAGCTGCTCAAGCTGTACCGCGCCATCGGCTGCCGGCGCCTGGTCGCGCTGCGCGGCGATCTGCCTTCGGGCATGGGTTTCCCCGGCGACATGCGCTACGCCTCCGAACTGATCGCCTTCATCCGCGCCGAGCACGGCGATGCCTTCCGTATCGAAGTGGGCGCGTATCCGGAAACGCATCCGCAGGCGCAGGACGCCCTGCTCGACCTGAAGCACTTCAAGGCCAAGATCGACGCGGGCGCTGATGCGGCGATCACCCAATATTTCTTCAACCCCGATGCCTACTTCCACTTCGTCGACGAAGTGCAGCGGCTTGGCGTGCAGGTGCCGATCACCCCGGGCATCATGCCGATCTCCAACTTCAGCCAGCTGCGCCGCTTTTCCGAACAGTGCGGTGCGGAAATCCCGCGCTGGATCAGTCGCAAGATGCAGGCCTACGGTGACGACGCCGAATCGGTGCGCGCGTTCGGTGCCGAAGTGGTGGCCAAGCTTTGCCAGCGCCTGGTCGAAGGCGGCGCACCGGGCCTGCACTTCTACACCTTGAACCTGGCCAAGCCGACGGTCTCGGTACTGAGGTTGCTGCATGGCTGAAAAGTACGCTGCGTTATCGCATTCGGCGCTACGCTGCGTAGATGAAGGTCGCTCTGCCCCTGTTGCTGGTCCTGCTGCTGCCCGGCGTCTGCGCCGTCGCACAGGCGCAGCCCACGCGCTTGAACCGCTGCACCGATCCGCAGGGGCAAAGCGTCTATACCGACCGTCCCTGCGACAGCCTGGGCGCGCAGTCCCGGCGTCCGCCACCGGGGCCTTCCGGCAGTACCCTGCAGCGCGACAGCCTCGGCAGCAGCTGCCCACGTCGGTTGAGTGAACTGGTGCAGGCCCTGCACACGGCGGTCGCCATCGGTGATGTGAACCGGCTCTCTTCGCTGTACCTGTGGGGCGCGGTGTCCGATGCGGGCGCACAGCGGATTCTTGGCCAGCTGGAATCGGTGGTGCGGCGGCCGCTGGTGGATGTGGTACCGGTGTATCCGCAGCAGGATATGGTTGAGGGCCAGGACATCGCCGCACAGGATTCGGAGACGGAGCCGCTACCGACTGCGCGGCGACATCCGATCGGGCTCCGGTTGGAGCAGACCCTGCCGGGCAGCGCCACGCGCGCGGCGACCGTGCTTGGGCTGCGGCGGCAATATGGGTGTTTCTGGATCACGTTGTGAGCTGATGCTGCGGAACCGCCATCCACGCATGGCGTGGATCTACTGTCTGCGGTGAGGGGTCGGATCCCTTTCCAGCGGAAAGGGCTCCGACCCCGGATTCGAGCGAAGAGGTCAGAGCCCCGCTTCGCGGGGATCCGATCCCACCTATGGCGCTACGCCGGCCACAGGCCGCGGATGGCGGCGATGCCCTGCCCGCCATGACGCCGTGCTTCGGCCACGTGCTGCGGTGTCATGCCGCCAAGCGCGTAGATCGGCAGCGAGACCTGCGCGCGCATCGCGGCGAAGGCTTCCCACCCCAACGGCACTGCATCGGGATGGCTCGCAGTAGCCTGCACCGGCCCCAGCACCGCGAAATCGCAGCCGAGCCGCTGTGCCGCCAACAGCTGTTCAAGATCGTGGCAGGAGGCGGCCACCAGTTGCCCGGCCGGCAGCGGCCGTTCCTGCAGTGACTGCAGCTGCTCGCTGCCCAGGTGCACGCCGACGCCGAGGTTGCGTGCCAGCTCGATATCGCGGTTGAGCAACCACTGCACGCCGCGCCGATGCGTGCGCACAGCCTGCTCGATCATGCCCTGCCGCTGCGGATGCTCAGCGGGCAGGCGCAGCTGGATGCGTTGCTGCCCCGAAGCGACCGCCTGCTGCAGCTGGCCGTGCCAACGCTGCAGGCCACCCTCATCCGCCTCTGGTGCGGGGGTGATCAGGTAGCAGTCTGGCTGGCGCAGTACGGCCACCACCGGCAGGTCAGCCGGCGGCATGGAATAGCGGACCAGCTTGTCCGGCGCCACCCAGGTGATGGCCTGGCCCTCGCGTCCGCGCGGGGCGCCCTTCCAGCTGCGCACGTGCCGCACTTCCAGGGTCAGGTCCTTGTCGGGGTAGCGCTGCGGCACGTCCATGATCCAGTCGCCCACCTCGGCCTCGATGCCCAGCTCCTCGTGCAGCTCGCGCACCAACGCCTGTTCGGAGGTCTCGCCGGGCTCGCGCTTGCCGCCCGGGAATTCCCAGAGGCCGGCCATGTCGCGGCTTTCGGTACGGCGGTTGAGCAGGATGCGGCCGCGGGCGTCAGTGATGACGGCGGCTACGACGTGGATCGATCGTTTCGGGGAAGGCATGGGGGGGAGCATGCCGAAAACCGGGGCACCGGCGCAATCGCCGAACGCTTCAAGGCCCATAACAGGAAAGCCCCGCTTTCGCGGGGCTCTCCGGGGGTCAGCTCAGCTGGCCGTGGCAGTGCTTGTACTTCTTGCCGCTGCCGCACGGGCACGGATCGTTGCGACCGATCTTCGGCTCGTCACGCTGCAGCTGGGCGGCCTCGACCTGCGCCGCTTCCTCATCGGCACTGTAGCCGCCTGCGTCCTGATGCTGGAACTGCGACTGCTTCAGGCGGGCTTCCACCTGCTGGCGCTCGGCCGCTTCCAGGGCCTGCACTTCCTCGTCGCTGCGGATGCGCACACGAGCCAGCAGGGTCACTACTTCGCGCTTGACGTTCTCCAGCATGTCCGAGAACAGCTCGAAGGCTTCCTTCTTGTATTCCTGCTTCGGCTGCTTCTGCGCATAACCGCGCAGGTAGATGCCCTGGCGCAGGTAATCCATGCGCGCCAGGTGCTCCTTCCAGCTCTGGTCGAGCACGGTCAGCATCACGTGCTTCTCCAGCGCGCGCATGGTCTCTTCGCCCACACCCGCTTCCTTCTCGGCGAAGTGCTGGTTGATGCGTTCCTGCACCTTGGCGGTGATGCCTTCGGCGTCCAGTTCCTCGTGCGACTTGACCAGATCGGTCAGCGACATGTCCACGCCGAAGTCCGACTGCAGGGTGGCTTCCAGGCCACGCAGGTCCCACTGCTCGTCCACCGAGTTCGGCGGCACGAAGCGGGCGACGATGTCGAAGATCACGTCGTCGCGGATGCCATCGACGTTGTCCTTCACCGACTCGGCGTCAAGCAGTTCATCGCGCTGGGCGTAGATCACCTTGCGCTGGTCGTTGTTGACGTCGTCGAAATCCAGCAGGTTCTTGCGGATGTCGAAGTTGTGGGCCTCGACCTTGCGCTGCGCCTTTTCAATCTGGCGGCTGACAAGGCGGTCCTCGATGACGTCGTCTTCCTTCATGCCCATCATGCGCATGGCCTTCTGCACCCAGTCGGAGGCGAAGATGCGCATCAGGTTGTCTTCCAGCGACAGGTAGAAGCGGGACGAACCCGGGTCACCCTGGCGGCCCGAACGGCCGCGCAGCTGGTTGTCGATACGACGCGATTCGTGGCGCTCGGTGCCGACGATGTGCAGGCCGCCCGCCGCCTTGACCGCGTCATGGCGCTTCTGCCATTCGGCCTTGATCGCGGCCTTCTGCTCGTCAGTCGCGCCTTCGCCCAGCTCGTGGATTTCCGCTTCCAGCGAACCACCCAGCACGATGTCGGTACCACGACCGGCCATGTTGGTGGCGATGGTCACGGCCGCCGGACGACCGGCGTTGGCGACGATGGTCGCTTCGCGGTCATGCTGCTTGGCGTTGAGCACCTCGTGCTTCACACCCGCCTTGCGCAGGTGCTCGGACAGCATTTCCGAGGTTTCGATCGAGGTGGTACCCACCAGCACCGGCTGGCCACGCTTGGCGCACTCTTCGATGTCGGCCAGCACCGCATTGAACTTGCCCTTGCGGTTGAGGAACACCTGGTCCGGGCTGTCCTTGCGGATGGTCGGGCGGTTGGTCGGGATCACCACCACTTCCAGGCCGTAGATGCTCTGGAATTCGAACGCTTCGGTATCGGCCGTACCGGTCATGCCGGACAGCTTCTTGTACATGCGGAACAGGTTCTGGAAGGTGATGCTCGCCAGCGTCTGGTTCTCGCGCTGCACCGGCACGCCTTCCTTCGCTTCCACCGCCTGGTGCAGGCCGTCGGACCAGCGGCGGCCGGCCAGGGTACGGCCGGTGAATTCGTCGACGATGACCACTTCCCCATCGCGCACGATGTAGTCCACATCACGCTGGTAGATCGCGTGTGCGCGCAGCGCAGCGTTGAGGTGATGGACCACGGTCAGGTTCTGCGCCGCGTACAGGCCTTCGGTCTCGGCATCGAGGATGCCCGCTTCGACCAGCAGCTGCTCGGCGTGCTCCATGCCCGCTTCGGACAGGTGCACCTGCTTGCCCTTCTCATCGACCCAGAAGTCGCCCTCACCGTCTTCCGCTTCCTGCTTGACCAGGTTCGGCACGATGCGGTTGACGCGGATGTACAGCTCCGGGGAATCGTCGGCCGGGCCGGAGATGATCAGCGGGGTACGCGCTTCGTCGATCAGGATGGAGTCGACTTCGTCGACGATGGCGTAGTGCAGGCCGCGCTGGTAGCGGTCAGCCTTGGACAGCGCCATGTTGTCGCGCAGGTAGTCGAAACCGAATTCGTTGTTGGTGCCGTAGGTGATGTCCGAACCATAGGCTTCACGCTTGTCGCTGTGCGGCATGCCCGGGTAGACCACGCCCACGCTCAGGCCCAGCCAGTTGTACAGCTTGCCCATCTGCGCGGCATCGCGGCGGGCCAGGTAGTCGTTCACGGTGACCACGTGCACGCCCTTGCCTTCCAGCGCGTTGAGGTACACCGGCAGGGTCGCCACCAGGGTCTTGCCTTCACCGGTGCGCATTTCTGCGATCTTGCCCAGGTGAAGCACCATGCCGCCGATCAGCTGCACGTCGTAGTGGCGCATGCCCAGCACGCGTCGACCGGCCTCGCGGCAGACCGCGAAGGCTTCCGGCAACACCTTGTCCAGGGCTTCGCCACCGGCGATGCGCTGCTTGAACTCCGGCGTCTTGGCCTGCAGCTGCTCGTCGGAAAGCTTCTCGATCTCCGGCTCCAGCGCATTGATCTTGGCGACGATGCGGTTGAGCTGGCGCAGCTGTCGTTCATTACGACTGCCAAATACGCGGGTAAGCAGGCTGTTGATCATTGAAGGAACCGGGTTGGATGGGAATGCCGCACGGCTCCGGGAGGATCCGTCCGCCGCAAACGAAACAGGGCGCCTGGCGCCCTGTCGATGGCAACACCCATTGTAGCTTGGGATGGGCGGCAGGGGTTTCAACCCTTTGCGGTCGTCCAGGCGGCCGGGACCGGGGTCCTGGCGGCCGCGCTTCGCGCTCGCGGGGCATGGCCCCGCGCTACCGCCGGCATCCGACGGCGTGCCGGTAGCGCCGGGCCACGCCCGGCGTTGGAATCAACCGCGGGTGATGCGGCCGACCGGGGTATTGCCGCCATCGCCGAGGAACTTGCGCGGGTTGACCACGTTGCCGTTCTCCCACACCTCGAAGTGCACGTGGGCGCCGGTCGAACGACCGGTGGAACCGGCCTTGGCCACTTCCTGGCCAGCGCGGACGAGGTCGCCGACCTTCACCACCAGGCGCGAATTGTGCGCGTAGCGGGTGACGTAGCCATTGCCGTGATCGACGTCGACCACGTTGCCGTAACCGCCCTTGACCCCGGAGAAGCTGACCACGCCATCGGCCACGGCCATCACCGGGTCACCGACGCGGGCATGGAAGTCCATGCCCTTGTGGGTGGCGGCACCGCGACCGAACGGGTCAGCGCGGGTACCGAAGCCGGAAGTGACGTAGCTGTTGCGGATCGGCATGCGCGAGGGCACGGCGTTCTGCTGCAGCTGGTGGTCGAACATCAGCGATTCCATCACCGACAACTGGCGGCCTGAAGCAGCGAAGCGCTGCTCCAGCACCTGTAAGTCGGCGTTGACGTCCTTCACCGGGATGTCGGCGGTCGGGCCGCCGGCATCGCCGTCACCGAGGCCGGGGGTCTCGTTGAAGTCGAATTCGCCGTCTTCCAGCTTGCCCATCTGGGTCAGCCGCTCGCCCAGGGCGTTCAGGCGGGTGGCCTGCGCCTGCAGCTCGCCGAGGCGGGCGGCCAGCGCGTTGACCTGGGTCTGCGCATCGCGCTGGACCTTGGCCAGCTCGGCCTCCTGGCGTTCGACCTTGGCCTGCAGGCGCGAATCATTGAGCGCACTGGCGCCAATGCCGCCGGCAAGGCCGATAATGCAACCTGCGCCGAGCACGCTGCCCAGCAGGGCTCGGGGGCGGTCCTCGAAGTAGAACCGCAAACGCGTGAGCGCCGATTTGGCCTGTCCTTCACGCGTTTTGATTACGATCTTTTTGAATGCCATCAGTGAGTTTTCATGTCTGAGCCGAAATCCAGCGTTCGTCCCGCATCCAGACCGAAACCGGCCCTGGATGTAGTGATGGCGGACAAAAGCGGGAACCCGCTGCGGCGTGCCCTATGGCTCGACGCGCTGGACCGTCAGTTGCGCCCCCAGTTGCCGCCACCTCTGCGCAGCCGTTGCCGGCTGGCCAATGTGGACGGGGAACACCTCGTTTTTCTCGTCGAGTCCCCGGTCTGGCATGCCAAGTTGCGGCTTGCCGAAGCCCAGTTGCTCGACGCGGCCCGGTCCATCGGGCTGAAGGCCACCAAGGTGACCGTCAAGACTGCGTCTCCCACTCCCACGCGCTCCCCAGCGCTCGACAACCGGAATGGACCCCACGCAGTTTCAGCCGCCACGCACAAAGGGCTACGCGACGCCTTGGCAGCTCTGCAGGACCTTCCTTCGAAACCGAAGCGGGAAACCTGAAAGCAGCGGAGCGTCCTGCTCCACTCCCCGTCGCGCGTGTCACCGCAGCGTGAAACATTTCGGGGGCCGGGTCGCATCCTAGCTGGCCCCGGTGGGGCAGTCGTTAGATTGTTGTTAAAACAACGTTAAATTCAGGCTTCGGATCCAACAGGTTCACAAAACCGTGACCCCGGCCCGGCCGTCGCGTCACCCACTGCGCCAGGGCCTCAAGGAACGTCGGAAACG
Source organism: Stenotrophomonas sp. LST15-1-1.1 (assembly GCF_040815575.1). Classification (NCBI taxonomy): domain Bacteria; kingdom Pseudomonadati; phylum Pseudomonadota; class Gammaproteobacteria; order Lysobacterales; family Lysobacteraceae; genus Stenotrophomonas; species Stenotrophomonas sp. LST15-1-1.1. Next base: position 353,333 of record NZ_JBFPNJ010000029.1, on the reverse strand, counting down.
CAAACGCCGCCCTGGAAGGCGGCGTTTTTTCATCCAAATTCAATGACTTGTGTAATCAGGCATAGGCCGGCGTGGCGTACACCACCGGGTCCGGCACCGCCGGCGAGTCGTAGGTGACCCATTCCCAGGCGGTGGCATCGGCCATCAGCGCCCGCACCAGCTTGTTGTTGAGCGCGTGGCCGGACTTGAAGCCCTCGTACGCACCCAGCACCTGGCCGCCGGCCAGATAGAGGTCGCCGATCGCATCGAGGATCTTGTGGCGCACGAATTCGTCGGCGTAGCGCAGGCCGTCTTCGTTGAGCACGCGGAACTCATCGAGCACGATGGCGTTGTCCATCGAACCGCCGAGGCCGAGATTGCGCTCGCGCATGTATTCCAGATCGCGCATGAAGCCGAAGGTGCGCGCGCGGGAAATTTCCTTGGTGTAGGCCATCGTCGAGAACTCGATTTCCTGGCGCGACTGCTTGGCCGGGATCATCGGGTGGTCGAACTGGATGGTGAAGCCCAGCTTGTAACCCTCGTAGGGGGTGAAGCGGGCCACCTTGTCGCCCTCGGTCACTTCCACGGTCTTCAGCACGCGGATGAAGCGCTTGGGCGCATCCTGTTCCACGATGCCTGCCGACTGCAGCAGGAACACGAACGGGCCGGACGAACCGTCCATGATCGGCAGCTCGGCCGAGGACAGTTCGACGATGATGTTGTCCACACCCAGGCCGGCCAGGGCCGACATCAGGTGTTCGACGGTCTGGATCTTGGCGTCGTTGCAGGTCAGGCCGGTGCACAGGGTCACTTCGGTGACCAGCTCGGCCTTCGCAGGTACTTCCACCACCGGGTCCAGGTCCACGCGCCGGAACACGATGCCATGGTTGACCGGCGCCGGACGCAGGGTCATGTAGACCTTGTCACCGCTGTGCAGGCCTACGCCGGTGGCGCGGATCGTGTTCTTGAGGGTGCGTTGCTGGATCATGGGGGGACGACCGGAAGTGACACAGTAGATTAACACGCAGGGTCCCCTACCCCGGCTGAAACGCCGGCAGGACACACCGGCGCGCCGGTAGGACGCGCGTGAAGCAGGGCGGCCGGGCCCATCCTGGCCCGGCGCCCGCGTTTTCAGGACATGGTGGCGCAACCCGGGGGGGACAAGCCCCGGGCAGCGTCGATCAGTCCGCCTGGCGGCGCAGGAACGCCGGGATGTCCAGGTAATCGTTCGGCAGTTCCGCCGCGGCCGGGGCCGAGGATGCCGGAGCCGACGGGGTGGAAGCCGCCACGCTGTCGCTGCTGGCCCGACGCAGGCCCAGGCCCATGCCGCCGACAGCCTTGGACACCGCATCACCGCCGTTGTCGAACTCGCCGAACTCCGGCTGGCCGGTGGTGGCGTTGCGGACCAGCTTGATCGGTGCACGCTCGCCCGGACGCTGGGTCTTGCTGGCCGAGACGCGGTTCAGGCCCGTGGCGACCACGGTCACGCGCACTTCGTCCTGCATGTCCGGATCGAGCACGGTACCCACCACCACAGTCGCGTCTTCCGAAGCGAAGCCGTCGATGGTGCGGCCGATCTCGTCGAACTCGGCCATGGTGAAGTCGGCACCGGCGGTGATGTTGACCAGGATGCCGTTGGCACCGGCCAGGTTCACATCGTCCAGCAGCGGGTTCTGGATGGCCGACTCGGCTGCGGCCTGCGCGCGGTCATCGCCGCGGGCGGTACCGGTACCCATCATCGCCAGGCCCATTTCGGACATGACGGTGCGCACGTCGGCGAAGTCGACGTTGATCAGGCCCGGACGCACGATCAGGTCGGCGATGCCCTGCACGGCGCCCTGCAGCACGTCGTTGGCGGCACGGAAGGCCTGGATCATGGTCGCGTTGCGACCCAGCACGGTGATCAGCTTCTCGTTAGGGATGGTGATCAGCGAGTCGCAGTGCTGGCTCAGTTCTTCGATGCCCTTCAGCGCGACCTGCATGCGGCGACGGCCTTCGAACGGGAACGGCTTGGTGACCACGGCCACGGTCAGGATGCCCATTTCCTTGGCCAGCTGTGCCACCACCGGCGCAGCGCCGGTACCGGTGCCACCGCCCATGCCCGCGGTGATGAACACCATGTCCGCGCCCTGCAGCGCGTCCATGATGCGCTCACGGTCTTCCAGCGCAGCCTGGCGGCCGACTTCCGGATTCGCGCCTGCACCCAGGCCCTTGGTGACATTGGTACCCAGCTGCAGCTGCAGCTTGGCACCACAATTCTTGATGGCCTGCGAGTCGGTGTTGGCGGTGATGAATTCCACGCCATCCACCGCCGAGTTGACCATGTGCGCCACGGCATTGCCGCCGCCGCCGCCCACGCCAACAACCTTGATCACCGCATTGGGTGCCATCTTTTCGATCAGTTCAAAATGCGCCATGTCCGTGTCCTCGTTGTATCCGCTTTCGATTGCATGGGCGTTCGGGCGTCCTGCCTTCGTGCTGCATGCCGTCGTTGCGGCTGTGTGGGTTATGTGTTGCCGGTGTTGCGTCGTGTTGCCGGTGTTGCAACCGGGCGAGCCCGGGTGGTGCAGGCTCCGCGTCAGAATTCGCCGCGGAACCAGGTCTTGAGTTTCTTGAACATGCTTCCAGCGCGACCAGTCGGCAGCGACGGCCGGCGCGGATGCTCGATCTGGCTGCCCATCAGCAGCAGGCCCACGCCGGTGGCGTGCACCGGGTTGCCCACCACTTCGCCCAGCCCGGTGACGTGCTGCGGGATGCCCACGCGCACCGGCATCTGCAGCATTTCCTCGGCCAGTTCGACCACGCCTTCCATCTTCGAGGCACCACCGGTCAGCACCATGCCGGCGCGCACCAGTTCCTCGAAGCCGGAGCGGCGCAGTTCGGCCTGCACCATTTCGAAGATTTCTTCGTAGCGGCCCTGCACGGCCTGCGCCAGCGCGTGGCGCGGCATGCGGCGCGGCGGACGATCACCCACCGACGGCACCTGGATGCTCTCCTCGGCGGTGGCCAGCTGAGCCAGGGCACACGCATAGCGCACCTTGATCTGCTCGGCTTCCGGGGTCGGCGTGCGCAGCATGTGCGCGATGTCGTTGGTCACGTGGTCGCCGGCGATCGGCAGCGAGGCGGTGTGGCAGATCGCGCCCTGCACGAACACCGCGATGTCGGTGGTGCCGGCGCCCATGTCGACCAGCACCACGCCCAGCTCGCGCTCGTCGGCGGTCAGCACCGCCACGCTGGAGGCCAGCGAGGACAGCACCAGGTCATCCACCTGCAGGCCACAGCGCTGCACGCACTTGCTGATGTTGGCGGCGGCCGACTGCGCGCACACCACCAGGTGCGCATGCACCTCCAGGCGCACGCCGGTCATGCCGACGGGGTTGCGGATGCCTTCCTGCGAATCATCCAGCACGTACTCGCGCGGGATCGCATGCAGGATCTTCTGGTCGGCCGGGATCGCCACGGCCTTGGCCGCATCAAGCACGCGATCCAGGTCGCCCCAGGTCACTTCGCCGTCGCGGATCGGCACGATGCCGGGCGAGTTCTTGCACTGCACGTGGTTGCCGGAGATGGAGGCATACACCGAGCGGATCTCGCAGCCGGCCATCAGCTCGGCTTCTTCAACCGCACGCTGGATCGACTGCACGGTCGATTCGATGTCCACCACCACGCCGCGCTTGAGGCCGCGCGACTCATGGGAACCGATGCCGATCACTTCGATCGGATTGCCCGGCGAATACTCGCCCACCAGCGCCACCACCTTGGAGGTGCCGATATCCAGGCCGACGATCAGCGATTTGTCACCCTTGCGATTCATGTTCTTTCCTGCGTCCTTCGTGCCGGGGTGCCCGGTGCATTGGCGGGGGCGGCCGGAGTGCCCCAGCTCAGCGTGAAACCATTGGTATATCGGAGGTCGGCGCGCTCGATCGGCGCGGCCTGGTTGGCCAGCTGCGGCAGCACGCGCACGAAGCGCTGCAGGCGCGAACGTGCGTCGTCGCGGCCGACCACCACTTCAGTGCCGTTGCTCAGCAACAGCGACCAGCTGCCGCGCGCGTCCATGGTCAGCCGGCGCACATCGACGCCAGCCGGCGCGAACAGCGCGCGCGAATCGTTGTAGAGCTTGACCACTTCCTCGGTCTGGCTGTCCGGGCCATCCAGCTCGGGCAGCTGCAGGTCGGCCAGCTTCTTCGGCGTGGGGAACAGCTTGCCCTGCTCGGACAGCAGGCGGCCTTCGCCCCAGCGTGCGAACGGCTTGTGCTCGACCAGCGTCACTTCCAGCACGTCCGGCCACTGCTTGCGCACCTGCGCGCTTTCCACCCACGGCAGTTTTTCCAGTGCGTCCTGCGCGTCCTGCAGCTTGACCGCGAAGAAACCGGCATGTGCATACGGCAGCAGCACCTGCTGCAGCTGTTCCGGCGGCACCCGCTTGAACTCACCGTGCACGCGCAGCTTCGCCAGCGGCCAGCGCTCGGCGCCGACCCAGCCATTGACCACGGCCACCACCGGCAGTGCAACCACCGACAGTGCCAACAGCCAGACGAAGATGCGCAGCACCGCGTTCATGCGTGCGATGCCTCCAGGGTCTGTTCCAGCACGCGCCACACCAGTTCCTCGAAGCTGATGCCAGCCTGCCCGGCCGCCTTGGGCACCAGCGAATGGCTGGTCATGCCCGGCGCGGTGTTCACTTCCAGTAGGAAGAAGCGGCCGCTGGCGCGGTCACGCATCACATCCACGCGACCCCAGCCACGGCAGCCTGCGGCGCGGAAGGCCGCCAGCGCGATGCGGCGGATCTCCTCTTCGTCATCGCCATCCAGGCCCGGGCACAGGTACTGGGTGTCTTCGGCGATGTACTTGGCGTTGTAGTCGTACCACTGGCCCTTGGGCACGATGCGGATCGACGGCAGCGCGACATCGCCCAGGATGGCCACGGTCAGTTCATCACCGACCACCATCTGCTCCATCAGCAGCTGGCCGTCGTAGCGCGCGGCCAAGGCCACCGCTTCGTCCAGGCCGGCGTCGTCGGTGACCCGGCTGATGCCCACGCTGGAGCCTTCGTTGGCCGGCTTGACCACCACCGGCAGGCCGAGTTCGGCCGCCAGCGCATGCACGGTGGACGCATCGACCTTCCGGTACTGCGGGGTCGGCAGGCCCAGCGACAGCCACACCTGCTTGGTGCGGATCTTGTCCATGCTCAAGGCCGAGCCCAGCACGTTGGAGCCGGTGTAGGGCACGCCGAACGCGTCCATCAGGCCCTGCACGATGCCGTCCTCACCACCACCGTTGTGGCCGTGCAGGATGTTGAACACGCGATCGATGCCGCCGGCCGCCAGCGCCTTGGCCAGCGCCGGAATGCCGTCGATGGCGACCGCATCGACGCCGCGCGACTGCAGCGCTTCGAGTACGTTGCGGCCCGAATCCAGCGACACCTCACGTTCGCTGGAACTGCCACCGAGCAGCACGGCAACGCGGCCGAACACGGCCGGGTCGGTGCTGCGCAGCGGCGGGAAGGTCAGCGTGCTCACGCCTCGCCCTCCGCCTTGAAGCCTTCCACGGCAATGTGGCTTGCGACGGCGCCGATGTCGCCGGCACCCATCATCAGCAGCAGATCACCGTCCTGCAGCACGTCGGGCAGCACGGTGGCGAGTTCGGACGCCTTGCCGACCACCACCGGCTCGCTGCGGCCACGCGCACGGATGGCGCGGGCCAGCGCATGCGAATCGGCGCCGGCGATCGGCTCTTCACCGGCCGGGTAGACCTCGCTCAGCACCAGCGCATCAACGCTCGACAGCACCGCGGCGAACTTGTCGAACTGATCGCGGGTACGGCTGTAGCGGTGCGGCTGGAAGGCCACCACCAGGCGCTTGTCGGCCCAGCCGCCACGGGCAGCGGCGAACACCGCTTCCAGCTCGCTCGGATGGTGACCGTAGTCGTCGATGATGCGGACCTTGGCACCCGTGGCGGTGGTCACTTCGCCCAGATCGTTGAAGCGGCGACCGACGCCCGCGAAGCTGGCCAGCGCACGCGCGATCGTGTCCGGAGACACGCCCAGCTGCCAGCCCACCGCCGCAGCGGCCAGCGCATTGAGCACGTTGTGCTTGCCCGGCAGCGCCAGCACCACTTCCTGGCTGGTGCCCTGCGGCAGGCGCAGGGTGAAGCGCATGCGCGAACCCTCCTGCACCACGCTCTCGGCGCGCACGTCGGCCTGCGGGCTCATGCCGTAGCTCATCACGTGGCGCGGGGTCTTGGCGGCCAGTGCGGCCACTTCCGGGTCGTCGATGCACAGCACTGCCAGGCCGTAGAACGGCAGGCGCTGCAGGAACTCGGCGAACGCCGCCTGCACGCGGGCGAAGTCGTTGCCGTAGTTCTCCAGATGGTCGGAATCGATGTTGGTGATGATCGACATCAACGGATTCAGGCGCAGGAAGCTGCCGTCGCTCTCATCGGCCTCGGCCACCAGCCACTGGCCACCGCCGAGCTTGGCGTTGGCACCGGCTGCCAGCAGCTGGCCACCGATCACGAAGGTCGGGTCCAGCCCGCCTTCGCTCAGCACCGCAGCGGTCAGGCTGGTGGTGGTGGTCTTGCCATGGGTACCGGCCACGGCGATGCCGCGGCGGAAGCGCATCAGTTCGGCCAGCATCGCCGCGCGCGGCATGATCGGAATGCGCTGGCTGCGTGCTTCCATCAGCTCCGGGTTGTCTTCGCGGATCGCGCTGGAGACCACCACGCAGTCCGTACCCAGCACGTTGGCAGCCGAATGGCCGCGCATGATGCGCGCGCCCAGGCCGGCCAGGCGCCGGGTGGCAGCATTGTCGGCGTTGTCCGAGCCGGACACTTCATAGCCAAGCGTCAGCATCACTTCGGCGATGCCGCTCATGCCGGTGCCACCGATGCCGACGAAATGCACGCGCGGGAACGCGCGCACCAGATCGTTGGTGTCATGCAGGCGGCGGATCATGCGCGGCCTCGCGCAGGGCAGGCGCTGGAGCGTGCCTTCTTCATACAGCTTCCTCGAGAATGATATCGGCGATGCGCTCGGCGGCATCGACCTTGGCCAGGGCACGCGCGGCTTGCGCCATCTGCATGCGGCGGGCGGGATTTTCGGACAGATCACGCAGCAGCGCGGCAATGCCGTCTGCCAGCGTTTCGTCCTGCTTCAGCAATACGGCCGCGTCGCGCTCGACCAGATACTCCGCATTGCGGGTCTGGTGATCGTCGACGGCAGCGGGGAATGGCACCAGCACACTACCGATGCCGACCGCACAGAGTTCAGCCAGCGTGGATGCGCCGGAACGGCACACCACCAGGTCGGCCCAGGCGAAGGCTTCGGCCATGTCGGCGATGAACGGCGTCACGTCGCCCTGCACGCCGGCCTTGGCATAGGCCTCGACCGCTTCGGCATGCAGCTTCTCGCCACTCTGGTGACGCACCACCACCGGCACCTGCGCACCGAGCGCGGCCAGTGCCTGCGGCACGCCACTGTTGAGCGCGCGAGCACCCTGGCTGCCGCCGAGCACCAGCAGGCGCAGCGGACCACTGCGATCGGCCAGCCGCTGTTCCGGTGGCGCGACGGCGGCGATTTCGGCGCGCACCGGATTGCCCACGAATTCCTCGCGTGCAGCAAAAGTGCCCGGGAAACCAGTCAGCAGGCGGCGCGTGTAGCGCGACAGGATGCGGTTGGTCAGGCCCGGCGCGCGATTCTGTTCGTGCACGATCAACGGCAGGCCGTGCAGACGCGCGGCCATGCCACCGGGGCCGGAGGCGAAGCCACCGAAGGCGACCACCGCACGCGGCTGGCGATCACGGATGATCAGGCCGGCCGCACGCAGCGCGCGCATCAGGCGCCACGGTGCGGCCAGCAGCGCCAGCTTGCCCTTGCCACGCAGACCAGTGATGGCCAGCGTATCGATGTGGATGCCGTGCTGCGGAACCAGGCGGGTTTCCATGGCGCCATCAGCACCCATCCAGGTGACCGGCACGCCACGGGCGCGCAGCACGCGGGCCACGGCCAGGCCCGGGAAGATATGCCCGCCGGTACCACCGGCCAGGATCATCACCGGCCGGGCGCTGTTCTGGGCCGCGCTCATCCGAGCCTCCCGAAGGTAGGTTCGACGCGCGACTGCAGGCGGCTGGTGCCGCGCACGGCGGCCGGCTCCGCAGCGGCCGGTTCGGCGGCCATCGGCACCTTCTTCGCCACCGGTGCGGCTGGCGCCTCGGCCGGAGCCGGGCCAGCAACGTCGTCGGCGGCGCCCATGCGCACGGCCTGGCGGCGCTCGGCACGCTTCAGCTCATACGACACGCGCAGCAGCAGACCCATCGCCACGCAGGTCATCAGCACCGACGAACCGCCCGACGAAATCAGCGGCAGGGTCAGGCCCTTGGTCGGCAGGATGCCCAGGTTCACGCCGATCGAAACGAAGGTCTGCATGCTGATCCACAGGCCGATGCCGAAGGCGATGTAGCCGGAGAAGTGGCGCTTCATTTCCACGCAGCGCATGCCGAGCCAGAACGTACGGCCGACCAGCAGCGCATACAGGGCCACGATCGTGCAGGTGCCGAGGAAGCCGAATTCCTCGGCAGTGACCGAGAAGATGAAATCGGTATGTGCCTCGGGCAGGTAGTACAGCTTCTGCACCGAATTGCCCAGGCCGACGCCGGTCCACTCGCCGCGGCCCACCGCCATCAGCGCGTTGGACAGCTGGTAGCCGTCGCCCTGCTGGTCGGCCCACGGGTCGAGGAAGGAGGTGATGCGGCGCATGCGGTACGGCTCGATGATCGCCAGCGCGCTCATGCCCACCAGGCCGATCACCACCGGCATCGACATGCGCGGCATGTTCACGCCGCCCAGCACCAGCATGCCGGCAGTGATCGCCAGCAGCAGGGTGGACGAACCGAAGTCGGGCTGCAGCAGCAGCAGCACCACCAGCGCACCGGCCACGCCCAGCGGCTTGAGCATCGCCGGCCAGGTGGCGTTGACCTCGTCGCGGAAGCGCACCAGGTAGCTGGACAGCCAGACGATGTAGAGCACCTTCACCGCTTCGACCGTCTGGAACTTGGAGATACCCAGGTTGATCCAGCGGCGGGCGCCGTTGACGCTGCTGCCCAGGCCGGGAATGAACACCACCACCAGCAGCGCGAAGCAGCCCAGCAGCAGCATCTGGTTGTACTGCTCGATGGTCTTCAGCTCGGTGCGCGCGGCGATGATGGCCAGCACGATGCCGACCGCCAGGAAGATCAGGTGGCGGTTGAGGTAGTAGAACGGGCTGCTCATCAACGCGATCGAACTGGACGCGACCATCACCACGCCCAGCCCGGTGAGCGCGATCATCGCGCCGAGCAGCCACTTGTCGTAGCTGCCACCGATGGCCTCAAGGCGTGTTGCCTGGTGCGACAGGTCATTCATCAGCGTACCTTCAACGTGGCCAGGCCGATCAGCACCAGCACGACGGAGATGATCCAGAAGCGCACGATCACGCGCGGCTCCGGCCAGCCCTTCAGCTCGAAGTGGTGATGGATCGGCGCCATGCGGAACACGCGCTTGCCGGTCAGCTTGAACGAGGCGACCTGGATCATCACCGACAGCGTTTCGATGACGAACACGCCGCCCATGATCACCAGCACCAGTTCCTGGCGCGTGATCACCGCGATGGTGCCCAGCACCGCGCCCAGCGACAGCGCGCCGATATCGCCCATGAACACCATGGCCGGATAGGTGTTGAACCAGAGGAAGCCCAGCCCTGCGCCAGCGATTGCCGCGCAGATGATGACCAGCTCACCAGCGCCCGGAATCTGCGGGATCTGCAGGTAGTTGGCGAACACGGCGTTGCCCGAGGCATAGGCGAACACGCCCAGCGCGCAGGCCACCAGCACGGTCGGCATGATCGCCAGCCCATCCAGGCCGTCGGTCAGGTTGACCGCGTTGGAGAAGCCGACAATCCAGAAATAGGCGATGGCCACGAAGCCGATGCCGGCCAGCGGCAGCGCCACCGACTTGAACATCGGGATGTAGAAGGTCAGCGCCGCCGGCACGTCGGCGGTCTGGAACAGGAAGATGCCCGCAGCCAGGCCGAAGATCGACTGCAGCAGGTACTTCCAGCGTGACTTCAGGCCGTTCGGGTCGCGACGGACGATCTTGATCCAGTCGTCGTACCAGCCGATGGCGCCGAAGCACAGCATCACCGCCAGCACCAGCCACACGTAGCGGTTGCGCAGGTCGGCCCACATCAGCACCGACAGGGTGACGGTGAGCAGGATCAGCGAACCGCCCATGGTCGGCGTACCGGCCTTGGAGAAATGGGTCTGCGGACCATCGGTCCGGATCGGCTGGCCGCCCTTGAACTGGGCAAGCTTGCGGATCATCGCCGGGCCGAGCCACAGCGACAGGAACAGCGCCGTCAACGCGGCAAGGATGGCGCGGAACGTCTGGTAGTTGAACAGCCCGAACAGGCTCTCCAACTGCTGCAACCATCGAGCCAGTTCATACAACATGCGGGGATTCCTCTCCTTGCGCCAGCAGCGCTTTGACAATCGTGTCCATGGCGCTGCCACGGGAACCCTTGACCAGGCAGCGCACGCCGGCGTGCAGCTCGTCCTTCAGCGCCTGCGACAGCGCGTCATGGGTGGTGAAATGACGTCCGCCCTCGCCAAACGCGGCGGCAGCGGCGGCACTGAGCGGACCCAATGCATACAGGCGCTTGAGGCCGGCAGCACGCGCGCGGAGACCCGCCTGTGCATGCAGTGCCTCGGCATCGGGGCCCAGCTCGCGCATGTCGCCCAGCACCAGCCAGCCCTCTTCCGGTGCGGCGGCCAGTGCGTCGATGGCGGCGGCCAGCGAACCGGGGTTGGCGTTGTAGCTGTCGTCCACCAGCACCGCCCCGTTGTGCAGCTGATGGGCAATCTGGCGGCCCGGCACCGGCTGCGCTTCGGCCAGGCCTGTGGCAACCAGCGACAGTTCGATGCCGGCGGCAAGCGCCAGGCTGGCGGCGGCCAGTGCATTGCTGATGTTGTGGCGGCCCGGCAGACCCAGCACCACGCCCGCCTCGCCCATCGGCGTGACCAGGGTGAAGCGGCTGCCCTGCGCACCGGCGCGGATGTCGCGCGCGGTGACGTCGGCGGTGTGTTCCAGGCCATAGCGCAGCACCCGGCAACGTGCCGGGGTACCGATGAAATGCTGTTCGAACCAGCGCCCGTAGGCGTCGTCGACATTGATCACGGCCACGCCATCGGCCGGCAGTGCGGCGTAGATCGCGCCCTTGGTCACGGCCACGCCGAGCAGGCTGCCCATCCGCTCCAGGTGCGCCGGGGCGATGTTGTTGACCAGGGCATAGCGCGGGCGCGCGATGTCGGTCAGGTAGGCGATGTCGCCCGGCTTGCCGGCGCCCATCTCGTAGACGGCGTAGTCGGCATCTTCCGGTGCGTCGATCACTGCCAGCGGCAGGCCGATCTCGTTGTTGCGGTTGCCCGGGTTGGCGTAGACGACCTTTTGCGCGTGCTGGGCCACCTGCTGCAGGATCGCCAGCAGCAGGCTCTTCACGCTGGTCTTGCCGTTGCTGCCGGTGATGGCGAACAGTTCGGTGGCACGGTCGCGCTGCATGCCGGCGGCGATCTTCGCCAGCGCGCGCTCGCTGTCGGCCACCAGCACCTGCGGCAGGTCCAGCGGCAGCAGGCGCTCGACCAGCAGCGCGCTGGCGCCACGTGCCTGCGCGTCAGCGGCGAAGTCATGGCCGTCGAAGCGTTCGCCACGCAGCGCTACGTACAGGCTGCCCGGGCCAAGGCTGCGGGTATCGTTGCTGATGGCATCGATGGCTACGTCGTCGCCGTGGATCTCGCCACCGGCCCAGTGCGCGATCAGCGAAAGCAGGGTGCGCTTCATGCCGCGCCCTCCCCGGCCTGCGGGCCCTCTTCCGCGTCCTGCGGCCGGGCCACTAGCGCATCCATGCGCGTCGCCGAAAGCACACCGACCTTGGCGGCCAATGCCGCGGCGGCCACTTCGGTGTCGTCGAAGTCATGGCGCACGCCATTCACTTCCTGGTACGGCTCATGGCCCTTGCCGGCAATCAGGATGATGTCGCCGGCACCGGCGCGCTTCACCGCCAGGCCGATCGCGCGCGCGCGGTTGCGCTGCACGGTCACGGTCGAGGCATCAGCGAAGCCGGCCAGGATGTCGGCCACGATCACGTCGCCATCTTCGCCACGCGGGTTGTCGTCGGTGACGATGACCTGGTTGGCCAGGCGTTCGGCAATCGCAGCCATCTGCGGACGCTTGCCGGTATCGCGCTCGCCGCCACAGCCGAACACGCAGAACAGCGTGCCCTGCAGGTGGCCGTGCAGGCTGTCCAGTGCCTGTTCCAGCGCGTCGGGGGTGTGTGCGTAGTCGACCACCACGGTCGGCAGGCCGTCTTCGCCGCCGAGGCGGTTCATGCGGCCACGGATCGGCTGCAGCGCCGACAGCACCTCGGCAATGCGCGGCAGCGGATGCCCCAGCGCATGCAGGCTGCCGGCCACGGCCAGCAGGTTGTCCACGTTGAAGCGGCCCAGCAGCGGCGACTGCACCGCAGCGCGCTGGCCGTCGATGATCAGCTCGAACCCGATGCCGCGGCCATCCAGCTGCAGCGCTTCGGCGCGCACGCTGGCGCCGTCGGCACCGCGCGAGCTCAGGCCGATCGCCTGCACGCCCGCCGGCAGGCCGGCAAACAGCTGGCGACCGAACGCATCGTCAATATTGATCACCGCCGCCTTCAGGCCCGGGCGGTGGAACAACCGCGCCTTGGCCGCGCCGTAGCTGGCCATGTCGCCGTGGTAATCGAGGTGATCGCGGGTGAGGTTGGTGAACACCGCCACGTCGTAGTGCACGGCATCCACGCGGCCCTGGTCCAGCGCATGCGAGCTGACTTCCATCGCCACCGCACGCGCGCCGTCGTCGCGCAGCTGTGCCAGCAGCGCATGCATCTGCAGCACCAGCGGGGTGGTGAAACCGGTCGGCTCGACCGCGCCATAAAGTCCGGCGCCCAACGTGCCGATACTGCCACTGGGCGTACCGAGCAGGTGCCAGGCCTGGGCCAGCAGCTGCACGGTGGAGGTCTTCCCGTTGGTACCGGTCACGCCAACCATGGTCATCGCCCGCGAAGGCGCGCCATGGAACTGGTCGGCCATCGCACCCAAGCGCGCACGCAGGTCCGGCACGGCGATGGCATCGGCCGGTGCAGGCAGTTCGGCGGGCGCCGGTGCTTCGAACAGGATGGCGCCGGCACCGGCTGCGCGCGCCTGCTCGACAAAGCCCAGGCCATGCGCGCCGAAACCGGCGATGGCGACGAAGGCATTGCCGGGGCGCACGGCACGGCTGTCCAGCACCAGGCCGGTCAGAACGGGATCATGGCCCGCCAGGGCCACGTCCGGAAGCAACTGCGAAAGCAACATCGAAGGACTCATTGCGTGCCTCCCGTAGCGGGCGGCACATGGGATTGCGCGCTGGGCAGCGCGGCATCGAATTCAGCGGCGGCATCCACCGGCAGCGCGGCTTCGGCCGGCGGCACCGGCAGCACCGAGGCCGAATGCCCGATCTTTCCGGACTGCTGCGCAGCCAGCCACGACTGCAAGTCGTCCAGCGGCACGTCCATCAGGCGCAGGGTGCCTTCCATCACGTTGTGGTAGACCGGCGCCGACACCAGGCCGCCGAAGAACTTGCCGCCCTGCGGGTCGTTGATGACGATGACGGTGGCGAACCGCGGATTGGTGGCCGGCACCACGCCAGCGAACAGCGCGTTGTAGTGGCCACGCTCGTAACCGCCGGGGCCGGTCTTGCGCGCGGTACCGGTCTTGCCGGCCACGCGATAGCCCAGCACCGCCGCCTGCTTGGCGCCGCCCTGGGTGACCACCGTTTCCATCATCGCCACCACCTGCTTGGCGACGTTCTCGTCGATGATCTGATGTGCCTCGTTGCGCTGGCCCTTGACGAAGGTCGGCGCGATCAGCTTGCCGCCGTTGGCCAGCGCCGAATAGGCCGTAGCAATCTGCAGCGGCGTGACATTCAGGCCATAGCCGTAGGACATGGTCGTCTTGGTGGTGCCCGACCAACGGGCCGGACGCAGCACCACGCCACCCGACTCGCCCGGGAAGCCGCTGTGCGGTACCGAGCCGTAGCCGAAGCGGCGCACACCGTCGTAGAACACCTGGTCGGGCATCTTCGCGGCGACCTTGGCCGCGCCCACGTTCGAGCTGCGGGTGATCACGCCGGTGACGTTCAACACGCCGTTGTTGCGCGGCACATCGCGGATGGTGAAACGCCCCAGGGTCATGTAGCCCGGGTTGGTGTCGATGACGGTGTCCTTGGTCACCGCACCCGCCTGCAGCGCGGTGGCGATGGTCAGCGGCTTCATCGTCGAACCCGGCTCGACCAGATCGGTCACCGCACGGTTGCGGCGCGTGTCCGGCACCGCCCCGTTGAGCGAATTCGGGTTGTAGGTCGGCAGGTTGACCATGGCCAGGATCTCGCCGGTGGTCACGTCCATGATCACCATCGAGCCGCCGGCCGCCTTGTTGGCCACCAGCGCGTTGCGCAGTTCCTTGAAGGCCAGGTACTGGATGCGGCGGTCGATGCTGAGAGTCAGGTCCTTGCCCGGCTCGGCGGCACGCAGCAGATCGCTTTCGACGGTCTCGCCCTTGCGGTTGCGGATCACCCGCTTGCCGCCGGGCTTGCCGCGCAGCCATTCGTCGAACGCCAGCTCCAGGCCTTCCTGGCCGCGGTCATCGATGTTGGTGAAGCCCAGCACGTGCGCCATCGCTTCACCCTGCGGGTAGAAGCGGCGGAACTCGCGCTGTGCCGCCACGCCCGGAATCTTCAGGGCGACCACGCGCTCTGCCTCGTCCGGATTGATCCGGCGACGCAGGTACATGAATTCCTTGTCCGACTTCTGCGACAGGCGGCTGCTCAGTTCGTCCACCGACATGCCCACGGCCTGCGCCAGCTCGGGGATGCGCTCGGGCGAACGCAGCAGGTCCTGCGGGTTGACCCAGATCGAGGCGACCGGCGTGGACACCGCCAGCGGCTCGCCGTTGCGGTCGGTGATCATGCCGCGCGAGGTCTTGATGGGCAGTTCGCGCAGGTAGCGCGCTTCACCCTGGCGCTGGTAGAAGTCGCTGTTGATGATCTGCACGTAGGCGGCACGACCGACCAGCGACACCGAGCACAGGCCGAGTGCCAGGGCTACCCAGCGCAGGCGCTGGCGCAGGTTGAAGGCGTTGCGGGGACGGTTGCGGCCGGTCTTGCTCATGGGCGCACCACCACCACGTCGGCGGCCTCGGGGAATTTCATGCCGAGCTTTTCGCGGGCGATGCTGTCGACCCGGTTGGCTTCGGCCAGGGTCGCCTGCTCCAGCTGCAGGCGGCCGAATTCGATGTTCAGGTCATCACGCGCACGCTCGGCGCGCGACAACTCGATGAACGTCTGCCGGTGACGGTGACGCACGAACACGACGCCGATCGCCGAGGCCACGGTGCAGGCCAACAGGATGATCAGCAGCAGCCGGCTCATGCATCGGCCTCCCGCTTCTGGGCAACGCGCAGCACGGCGCTGCGGGCGCGCGGGTTCATCGCCAGTTCTTCGTCGGTGGCCTTGATGGCGCCACCGATCAGGTCCAGCGTCGGCACGAACACCTGCGCTTCGGGCAGCCGGCGGTTGGCCGGCGGTGCCTTGGCCAGGCGGTTCATGTACTGCTTGACGATGCGGTCTTCCAGCGAGTGGAAGCTGATCACCGCCAAGCGGCCACCGGGCTTCAGGCGCTCCACCGCCGCATCGAGCCCGGCTTCCAGATCGGCCAGTTCGCGGTTGATGTGGATGCGGATGGCCTGGAAGCTGCGCGTAGCCGGGTGGATCCGGCTTTTATCGGATCCCGACTTGCTGCGCGGCATCACCGAGCTAATCAACTCGGCCAGTTCTGCAGTACGCGAGAACGGCTGCTTGTCCCGGCGGGCCACGATGGCCTTGGCGATGCGTCGGCCCTGGCGCTCTTCGCCATAGGTCCACAGCACGTCCATCAGCTCGCGCTCTTCCACGCGGTTGATCCACTGCGCAGCGCTTTCGCCACTGTCCGGATCCATGCGCATGTCCAGCGGGCCGTCCTTGCCGAAACTGAAGCCACGCTCGGCGACATCCAGCTGCGGCGAGGACACGCCAAGGTCGAACAGCACGCCGTCCAGGCCTTCGGCGGTCTCGTTCCACTGCAGCAGCTGGGCGAAGCTGCCGCGGAAGATCGACACGCGCGGGTCCGGCGCGAAATCACGCTCGGCAACGGCAATGGCTTCCGGATCCTTGTCCATGACCAGCAGGCGTCCCTCGGGACCGAGCTGGGTGAGCACGCCACGTGCATGACCGCCACGACCGAACGTGCCATCCAGATAACGTCCGTTTTCGATCACCCTCAGGCCTTCCAGGACCTGGGTGTACAGGACCGGCAGATGCACCGCCGGCGACTGCGACACCGGAAGGTGACCGGTCTGCGCTTCTGGGCGCATCCGGGCACCCCGGCTCACAACTTCAGGTCGAGCAACCCATCACCCAGATCCTCATCAGACAACGTCTGCTGGATCAGGGCCCGATGCGCCTGCTCGCTCCACAATTCGAATTTGTCGCCCATACCGAGCAATACCGCCTTCTTCTCAATGCCCACCGCACCGCGGTGGCTGGCGGGAATGCTGATGCGACCGTTGCCGTCCAGCTCCAGGTGGGCGGCTGAACCGACCAGCTTCTGCTGCAGCAGACGTACGACGCGCTGTGTGTTGGGTTTGGACATGACGTCGTCGCGTACCCGCTCCCATTCCGACTCGGCATACAGCCACAGGCAGCCCGATTCGAAGGGGTTGTAGGTCAATACGAGACGGTTGTTGCTGACGCGCGCAACCAGGTCGCGGTGAGCGGTGGGAACCGCCATGCGTCCTTTGTCGTCAACTGTGATGGCCGTCTCGCCCTGGAACACGACGCCTGCACCTTATCCTTCGCCCGGTGAAACATTGAACCACGAAAATCCACAAAACACCCGGATTTCCCTCTGATGCCCACCTTAGCAGCGGCCCAAGGGTTGTCAACAACTTTTCAGCAGGGAAATCGCCAGCCGCATCAATGGCTTGCGCCGATGTTTAGAGAGTTGTTCAAGGTTTATCCACAAGTTGCTGATCCGTCTCAATTTTTGAGATTGAACGGAAGTTCAGGGGTGTGGAGAGCGCGTGAAACATGGCCTGCGCATTCATCCACAAAGGCCCGAAAGCAGCGCCGCTCTGCGCAAACCGGGCACAATGGCCCCATGTGCCTGCTTGCTCTTGGCTGGTTGCACCACCCGCGCTGGCGGCTGGTCATGGCCGGCAACCGTGATGAGTTCCACGCCCGCCCCACCGCGGCCCTGGCCCCCTGGCAGGATGAGACGTCCGTCATCGGCGGGCGCGACCTGCGCTCCGGCGGCGGCTGGGCCGGCGTCGGTGCCGGCGGCCGGATGGCGGTGGTGACCAACGTCCGCGATCCGCAGGCTGCCCAGACCGGGCCGTCACGTGGCGCACTGGTGGCCGACTACCTGCGCGGCCGCGATCCGGCGGGTACGCATATGGAACGTCTGGCCGGAATCTCCGCGGCCTACGCCCCGTTCAACCTGCTGCTGGCCGATGACAACAGCCTGGAATACCTGGGCAACCACCCGGCCGAGCGGCAGACGCTTGGCCCCGGCGTACATGGCATGTCCAATGGCGCCATCGACGCGCCCTGGCCGAAGACCCGACGGTTGATGGACGCGCTTTCCGCTTGGCTGGAACAGGACGGGGTCAGATCCCTTTCCCAAGGGGAAAGGGATCTGACCCCACTGTGGAACGCCCTGGCCGACGAACACCGCCCGGCCGACAGCGACCTGCCCGATACCGGCATCGGCCTGGAGCGCGAACGCTGGCTCAGCCCCGCCTTCATCCGCGGCGACGACTACGGCACCCGCGCCAGCACGGTGCTGCTGATTGACGCGAACGGCCACGGTGAAATCCACGAGCGCCGCTTTGGACCGCAAGGCATGTTCGTCAGTGATGGCAGCGTCGCTTTTTGACTTTGCCTGAGCTGGACCAGCGCGTCTGTGTCCTTTTTCTGTCGCGTCTGTCTCTATAAATGTCCCGACCACCGCAACACGATGACCTGGCGCGGTCCCCCGCGCGCTTTCGATCCACAGGGAGTCATCGATGCGCCGCATCCTCGTTCTTGTCGCCACCCACGTACTCACCCTCGGCCTTGGCTTCGGCCTGGGCGTGTATTTCCTGCCCATCCTGATCGCCCCCGACGATCCGCCGGTCGAGCAGGTGCAGACCGCGATGGCCGACGCTACTTACCGCACCACCTTCCGTCGCGATCTCAAAGGCAGTGACGCGGTGCATTGGGCCGAAGGCAAGGTCAGCGTCAGCGCCCGCCAGGTCGCCTTCGACGGCAAGATGGGCCCGGGCCCGGACTACAAGGTCTACCTGGTCCGCGACTTCGTCGACAACAAGGCCGACTTCCTGAAGATCAAGGACAAGGCCCAGCGCATCGGCGAGGTCAAGACCTTCAACCGCTTCCTGGTGGATGTGCCGGCCGATGTGGATGTGGACGAGTTCACCACCGTGGTGGTGTGGTGCGAGCGCTTCTCGCAGTTCATTTCCGCAGGTCAGTACCGCTGACCGCAACGGGGTCGGATCCCTTTCCGCAGGAAAGGGCTCTGCCCCCGAAATCCCAAGCCGGTAGTTCCACGCCATGCGTGGATGGCTGTGGATGGAATGAAGGGGCGGAGCCGGCCGATAAGCCGGGTTCTGTCGTGGACAGTCATTCCTCTAGGCGTTACGTCGCCGCAACGCTCAAGCAACCTACCCGGATCCAACGCGGGCCGCGCCAATGGATCCCTATTTGGTCTTGCTCCAGGTGGGGTTTGCCGTACCGGTCTGTTGCCAGACTCGCGGTGCGCTCTTACCGCACCATTTCACCCTTACCGGCCTTCCGAAGAAGACGTAGGCGGTATCTTTCTGTTGCACTTTCCGTCGGCTTGCGCCGCCCAGGCGTTACCTGGCACCTTGCCCTATGGAGCCCGGACTTTCCTCGGCACCCCCGAAGGGATGACGCGACTGTCTGGCCGACTCCGCCGCGCGCATTCTACCGCACGTGGACCTGCCCTGCCGGGTTGATTACGGCGCGCGGTTCATCCATCCACGCATGGCGTGGATCTACTATGCCTCGGGCTCTCTTCATCCACCTATGGCGTGGATCTACCGTGCACACGCAATGGCGAGGATCCACCCGCACCGCAGTAGAGCCACGCCATGCGTGGCTGCGATTCACCCAACGCCGCTCAACTGCCGTACAACGCCTTGCGCGGCGCACCGGTCATTTCGGCCGCCAGCTTGGCCGCGGTCGACGGCGGCAGGTGCTCGCTCAGCTTGGCGTAGACCTGGCGGCCATGCGCCAGCTGCGCCTCGGCATCATCACCAGCGCCCTGCACCATCACCACGAACTCGCCCTTGCGCTGGTTGTCGTCCGCTTCCACCTGCGCCAGCAATCCGGCCAGGTCCCCATCCAGCACGGTCTCGAACAGCTTGGTCAGCTCGCGCGCCAGCACGGCCGGGCGTTCGCCGCCAAAGATCGCCGCCATGTCGGCCAGGGATTCGGCAATGCGGTGCGAGGACTCGTAGAACACCATCGTGCGCACTTCGCCGGCCAGCGCCTGCAGACGATCGCGGCGGCCGCTGGCCTTGGCCGGCAGGAAGCCCTCGAAGGTGAAGCGGTCGCTGGGCAGGCCGGCCACGCTCAGCGCGGCAATGGCGGCGCAGGCGCCGGGAATCGGGCTGACCTTGATGCCGGCCGCGCGCGCCGCGCGCACCAGGCGGAAGCCCGGATCGCTGACCAGCGGGGTGCCGGCATCGCTGACCAGCGCCAGCGACTCGCCGGCCTGCAGGCGTGCCACCAGGCGCTGGGCCAGGGCCTCTTCGTTGTGCTCGTGCAAAGCCACCAGCGGCTGCTGGATGCCGAAATGGGACAGCAGCTGGCCGCTGCGGCGGGTGTCCTCGGCGCAGATGGCCGCCACCGAGCGCAGCACTTCCTGCGCGCGCGGGCTCAGATCGGCCAGGTTGCCGATCGGCGTGGCGACGACATACAGGGTTGGGACACTCATTTCAGCGGTACTCACGGGGCAAGGGTAGAATCCTAGCGTGTACCTGGCCAAGGCCGCTGCCCTCATCGCATGGACCCGATCATGAACAAGCCCGCCGCACGCATCTCTGCCCTGTCGCTGTCGTTGATGCTGCTGGCCGGTTGTGCCACCACCAGCCTCGTCAGCGCGCCCGAATCGCCGGCCCAGAGCCAGGCGCTGGCGCTGATCGAACAAGGCAAGCCGCGCGACGCCGCCCTGCAACTGGAAGCGCTGGCCGCCACCCTGCGCGGCGGTGCCCGCAGCAACGCCCTGGCCGATGCGGCCTGGGCCTGGCATCTGGCCGGCGACAGCGCCCGCGCGCGCAGCCTGCTGGGCCAGGTGACCGCCCGCCAGGTGAACGGTGCCAGCCTGGAGCGCTACCAGCTGGCCAGTGCCGAGCTGGCGCTGGCAGACAAGCAGCCGGCGCAGGCGCTGGCCCTGCTGAAGGATCATGGCGACAACGTGCACCCCAGCCTGCGCACGCGCTGGTACCTGGCCCGCGCCAATGCCCTGCAGGCCACCGGCGACGCGTTCGGCGCCGCCACCGAACGCGCCCGTGCGCATGCCGGTCTGGCCGGCGCTGCGCGCAGCGAGAACCAGGCGGCCATCTCCGGGCTGCTCGGCACCCTCGACGATGCCACCCTGCGCGGCCGCGCCGCCGCATTGCCGGCCAATGACCCGCTGTACAACTTCGCAGGCCGCGCGCTGATCGCCCGCGGCCTGCCGCTGCCGCGCCCGTTCGATCGCGATGGCGCCGCCCAGTTCGACACCAGCAAGCGCCCGCCGGCCATGAGCGATGGCTACCGCCCGCCGGCCAAGCTGGCCGTGCTGCTGCCGCTCAGCGGCCGCTTGGCCACCGCCGCGCAGCCGGTGCGCGATGGCCTGCTCAGCGCCTACTACGGCGAAACCCGCCGTCGTCCAGAGGTCAACTTCTTCGACACCGCCGGTACCCCGGCCGGTGCGTTGGCCGCCTATGACAAGGCCGTGGCATCCGGTGCCGACTTCGTCGTCGGCCCGCTCGGCCGCGACGAGGTGGATGCCGTGTATGGCCGCCAGCAGCTGCCGGTACCGGTGCTGGGCCTGAACCGCGGCAAGGATGCGCCGCCGGCCGGCAGTGCCGGTTTCTCGCTGGCGCCGGAAGACGACGGCATCGTCGCCGCCGAATACATGCGTGGCCGCGAGCGCAGCAAGGCGCTGGTGATCAACAGCAGCGACGACACCGGCCGCCGCGCCGCTGCAGCGTTCGCACAGCGCTTTGCCCAGCGCGGCGGCAGCGTCGCCGCCACCATCGCGGTCAGCGAAACGGTGGGGGATGTCAGCGCGCAGATTCGGAATGCCGGCGCGGTCGATGCGGTGTTGCTGGCCGTACGTGCACCGCAGGCCCGCCTGCTGGCGCCGCAGCTGGCGCTGGCCGGTGCCGGTGGTGCCACCCGCGTGGGTACCTCGCAGCTGACCACCGGCAGCGGCAAGGTCGAAGAAGACGTGGCGCTGGACGGCATCATCTACCCGAACGAAGCCTGGAACGTGCGCAGCGTGTCCGGCGTGCCGTCCGCTGCCCAGGTTGCGCAGACCCTGCCCAGCGCGCGCGGCGCGGCCAGCCGCCTGTTCGCCTTCGGCGCCGATGCGTGGAAGATCAGTGCCTACCTGGACAAGCTGGCCACCGAAGGCGGCCTGGACGGCGCCACCGGCACGCTGTACCTGGACAGCAACGGCAACATCCTGCGCCAGCCGGCATGGTCGACCTTCAGCGGTGGCCGGCCGATGCCGATCGCCGGTGGTCGCTGAGCACCTGCAACGTGGCTCGGCGGTGGAAACCGCCGCCGAGCAGCATCTGCAGCAGGCCGGCTTGCAGCCGCGCGCACGCAACGTGCGTTATCGCGGCGGTGAACTGGATCTGGTGATGGATGACGCCGGCACCGTGGTCTTCGTGGAAGTGCGCTACCGCGCACGACAGGACTTCGGTGGCGGCGCCGCCTCGGTGGATGTTCGCAAGTGCAGGCGCTTGGCCCATGCCGCGCTGCTGTACCTGCAGGACCACCCTGCCCTGGCCGATGCGCCCTGCCGTTTCGATGTGGTGGAAGCCAGTGGTGATCCGCCGCAGCTGAAGTGGCTGCGCGACGCGTTCCGGTTGGATGATTGCTGATGGGTACCGTCCGCTTTGGTAGAGGCCGACCTTGGTCGGCGCTTCTGTGCCAACCAAGGTTGGCACCTACCAGAGCGCAGCCTGGCCGACACTACCATGGGGCGTGACTGATGCCATCGATCATCACCCACGCTGCCGTGCCGCTGGCGCTGTGGTGCGCGGCTGATCGCGGCCGCATTCCACCGCGCCTGCTGGCCGCCGGTGTGATCGCGTCAATGCTGCCCGACGCGGATGTACTGGCCTTCGCCCTGCACATTCCCTATGCCGATGCGTTCGGCCATCGCGGCGCCAGCCATTCGTTGTTGTTTGCCGGCGTGCTGGCCATGGTGGCGGCGTTGTTGCACAGCTTTGGTAGAGGCCGACCTTGGTCGGCGCCGCACAGCTCCGGTAGTCGCCGACCTTGGTCGGCGCTTTCGTGCCAACCAAGGTGGGCACCCACCACACAGGCCGCAACGTTGGCGTCCACCGTACAAGCCGCTGTGTTCGTCTTCATCTGCGCCGCCAGCCATCCCCTGCTCGACGCAATGACCTCCGGCGGCCTTGGCGTTGCCCTGGCCTGGCCGTGGAGCGAACAACGCTTCTTCGCCCCGTGGCGGCCGATCCGCGTTTCACCCTTCGCGCCGCAGTTCTTCAGCGCGCGCGGTATCGCCACCCTGCTCTCTGAACTGCGCTGGGTCTGGCTGCCGCTGGCCGGCGCCGTTGTTGCCTGGAAACTGATTCAACCCGCCCCTGCCGCCCCACGAGACCCGTCATGAGTACTGTCCTGCCCGCCGCGTTGATTGCCGAACTGTCCGCCCTGCTGGGTGCCGATGGCTGGCGCATGGATGACGGCGCACTGGAGGCGAACGCGCAGGACAACTCCTGGCGCCACCAACGCCCGATGGCTGTGGCACTGCCGGCAGATATCGAACAGGTGCAGGCGCTGGTGCGCGCCTGCCGCACGCATGGCGTGGCACTGGTCGCCCGTGGCACAGGCACCGGCACCACCGGCGCCGCGGTGCCACTGCCCGGCAGCATCGTGCTGTCGTTCACCCGCATGGACCGCATCCTCGAGATCCGCGCCGGTGACCGCTGCGCGGTGGTGCAGCCGGGCGTACTCAATGGAGCGCTGCAGCAGGCGCTGGCGCCGCACGGCCTGTTCTGGGCGCCCGATCCTTCCAGCGCGGAGATCTGCAGCATCGGCGGCAACCTCGCCTGCAATGCCGGCGGCCCGCGCGCGGTGAAGTACGGCACCAGCCGCGACAACGTGCTGGGCTTGGTGGCGGTGACCGGTACCGGTGAGGTGATCCGCTGCGGCGGCGCCTACACCAAGGACGCCACCGGCTACGACCTCACCCATCTGCTGGTAGGCAGTGAAGGCACGCTGGCGCTGATCGTGGAAGCGACGCTGAAACTGACCCCGTTGCCGGTCAGCCAGGCGGGCCTGCGCGTGCTGTACCGCGATGCAGACGCGGCCGCCGCTGCGGTATCGCGACTGATGTCGCAGCCGGTCGTTCCCACGCGATTGGAATTCATGGACGCACGCAGCCTGCAGCTGCTGCGCCTCAACGGTGCCGACGTGCCGGAGGCCGGCGCGATGCTGCTGGTCGAGGCCGACGGCGACCACGACACCCTGCCCTACCTGCTGCAGGCACTGGCGACCGCCGCCGAGGGCGACGGCATGATCGAGCTGGACGTAGCGATGGAAGGCCGCGCGCGCGATCAATTGTGGGCCGCACGCAAGGCGCTGTCGCCCGCACTGCGCAGCGTCGCCCCGGGCAAGATCAACGAAGACGTGGTGGTGCCGGTGTCGCGCATTCCGGAACTCGTATCTAGCGTGCAGGCATTGGCGCGCGATTACGCGCTGACCATCGTCACCTTCGGCCATGCCGGCAACGGCAACCTGCACGTCAACATCCTTTACCACCCGGACGACGCCGACGAGAACGCACGCGCGAATGCCGCGCTGCCGAAGATCTTCGAACTGACGCTGTCGCTGGGCGGCACGCTGTCGGGCGAGCATGGCATTGGCTTGGCCAAGCGCGATTTCATGGCGCAGGCGTTCACCCCGGCCACGCTGGCGACGATGCGCGCGATCAAGCACGCGCTGGACCCGGATGGAATTCTCAACCCCGGCAAGGTGCTGCCGCCGGTGTGACTCAACGCAACGGGTGCAGAATTCCGCACGCGCAGGGATCTGCCCATGGGTGCGCCCCCCGGTGGCTGCGGACCTTGCCGCGCATCGCGCCCTTGCGTGCAAACCGGTGCTACCGCTTCCAGGCATAGCGCAGGATGACGCGATCATACCGCTCCGCATATTCGTTGCTTCGACACATGCCGACCACAACGTTTTCGAAATTGAAACTTTTCTGATTGGTATGGCAGCACGTGCGTGCACATCATGGCGTGCCACCGACAACGGGTGGCACGGGCTTGCAATCCCGTTTGGCAAAGACGTTGTTTACGCTTGCCTGTCGGCGTCGCTTTTTCCTTGTTGGGCGGCGTCGGCAGGCAATCCGTCCGTGCATCTATGGCGGGCGGTGCGTGGGGGCTTCGTGCCCGCCGGCGTTTCGCGTTTTTGCCACCGGTATTGCAACCACGCACCGTCTGCCGCCCTTGCCCAGCGCGAGGGCGGCCCCTTGCTTCGTACTCAAGGACGCCGCCATGACTTCTTCACTCTATCCCTATCTGTTCGCCACCCTGGGCGACGCGGTCGAACGCCTGCCGGACGACCTGGCAAAGGCATTGGAAACCACCTTGGGCAGCACGATGGGCGCCCACGCCGACGAGGGCATGACCCTGCTTGGTAGTCTGCAGCGTATTCGTCAGGTTGAAGCCGCCGACGGCCGACCCTGGCCCTGGAAAGGCCGCAATCAGGGCCATGGCATCGCGATGGCACGCATTGACCGCGCCAATGCCGGGCTGACACTGCTGCTGGAACTGCTGCATGCCATCGAGCGTGTGCGCGTGGATGGCGACGAGGGGCAGCAGGTGGGCGATGACGTGCGCGAGGGGTTGCTGTTGGCCTGCCGAGGGCTGGCCGAGTATGTGGATGTGCAGTTGCGGGCGGCGTAGGCCCGCGCCGTTGCGGAGCCGAGCATGGGCTCGGCTCTACAGGAAATGCAGCAGGATGACTGCCCCGGCGACTTTCTTCTCCCGGGCTTGCGCACTGTCAACGACTTGCATTGAGAGAGGCCTGCGCGGCAGGCTGTAATTCACACCCGCACTTCGCAGGTTCGCACCATGGCGTCACCCTCGGGCTCCGTGCTTGCCACCCTGCAACGGTTGCAGCGCCAACTGCTGTTCGGCGGCGGCGCCATCCTGACCGTACTGCTGCTGGCTGCCGGCTGCGCGGCGCTGTGGCTGCGCCTGGAAACGGTGCACCTCAACGAGCGCGAAGCACTACGACGCGGCCAACAGACGGTGGATCGCTACATCGGCGAGCGCAGGCGGGCTTACGTGGCCAGCTTGAACACCAATGCCACGTTGTGGGCTACCCAGCAGCCCGCACTGATGGCCGGCGGCATGCCGATCCGTGAGCACTTCGCGGCCCAGGAGGGCACCGCAGGCGTCATGGCGCCGGGCGCCCTGTCCGTCCCCTGGCTGGCGTTGTCCCCGCGCGACGGCCGTCTTCCGCCCCAGGCAGAGGCGGCTTACCTGGGCATGGTGCAGACCTATTCGGCGTACATGGCCGCAACCGTGGCGGCGCAGGATTCGCCCACCTCCTTGATCTCCTTCGCCTTCGAACCGGAAGGACGCCTGTTTGCGATTGCTGGACTGCATGATGAAGCGCAGCTGCTGCAGCTCATGAAGGTGCAGACCCGTGAACAGGCGTTGGCCGCACTGGCCCAGACCGCCGATGCGGGCTGGCAGTCGGCGGGTGCGGACTCCGAGCTTCAACTGGATAGCGGCCGGCTGCGCGCCTACTTCGGCCGCAATCCTTTCACCGGCGAGGATGCACTGGTCACCCAGATGCGTCTGCGCAGCAACGGTACCCCCTTCATCAACCGGCTGACGTTTGAACCTCTGCAAGGCCTGCGCGAGCGGTTGGAGGAGGCCAGCCCGGGCACGTGGGTGGTGCTGGACCGCCAGCGAAACGATGTTCTGCGCAGCGCGGTGGACGCTGCGATTTCCGGGCCCGCGCTGCGCGCCGTGCCATCGCCCCGGCCTACGATGCTGGCACTGCCTGACGGCCGTGCCTTCGTGCTGTCCACGCCATTGCATGGCATCGACTGGACGCTGCTGCGGCTCTACCGCTGGAGCGACATCTGGGCGGCGCAGCGGATCTATCTGCTCGGCGGTGGGCTGGCCCTGGCAGCGTTGCTCGCCGCGCTGTGGACGCTGTTGCTGCTGGTGGACCGGCGCGTGCTGCGGCCGGCGCTGGAGGAAGCGGCACGGGTGCATGAAAGCGAAGCGCTGAGCCGCACGCTGATCGAAACCTCGCCGGTGGGCCTGTGCCTGCTCGACCAGCAGAGCGGGCAGGTGATCCTGCATAACCAGGCACTGGAGCAGTTGATCGGCGACACCGCCGGCAACCTGATGGAAGTGCTGGTCGGCCGCTTGGTGCAACGCGTTGACGGCCAGGTGCACGGGCAGCTGTTCGAGGCGCCCTCCTCGGATGAGCAAGGCTCCCCGCGCTACCTGCAGTCCATCGTGGCCGCCTCGCGCTACCAGCGGCGGGCGATCTGGGTCTGCGCGGTGACCGATGTGACTGCACAGAAGGAAATCCAACAGCGTCTGCTGGATGCACGGCGGCATGCCGAACAAGCCCAGCACGACGCTGAGGCTGCGGACCAGGCCAAGACCGCCTTCGTGGCGATGATCAGCCATGAAATACGCACCCCCTTGAGCGGCGTGCTGGGCCACCTTGAACTGCTTGCGCACCAGACCATGCCAGCGGCGTCGCACGCGCATGTCACGCGTGCGCGCAGCGCGGCCGATGTGCTGCAGGGGCTGGTGAACGACACCCTGGACCTTTCCCGCATCGAAGCCGGGCTGATGACACTGGAGCCGGCACCTTTCGATCCGCGTGCGTTGCTGCAGCAGACTGCGACGCTGTTCGAGCCACAGGCCAGCGCGAAGGACCTGCGCCTGGAGCTGCACACGGGCGATGCGCTGGGGCCCGCCTACGTGGCCGACGCAGGCCGCTTGGCGCAGGTGATCAACAACCTGGTTGGCAATGCGGTGAAGTTCACGGCATCGGGAACGGTGACGGTCAGCATTGATGCCTCGGTGCGGCCTGATGGCAGCGAATGGCTGCATGTGGAGGTCCGCGATACCGGCCCGGGCATCGATGCCGAGGCGCAGGCAGATCTGTTCAAGCCGTTCGTGCAGGTCGGTGCAGGCTCGGCACGGCAGCATGGTGGCAGTGGCCTGGGCCTGGCCTTGTGTCAGCGCTTCACCGCACTGCTGGGCGGCACCCTCGGCGTGCGCAGCACCCCGGGCACCGGCAGCGTTTTCCACGTGGACATTCCGGCACGCCGGACCACCGCCGTGGCAGACACGCCGCCACGGCCGGCGCCTGTCGAGCGCGCGCATCCCTCGCGCGGCCACGCGTTGCTGGTGGATGACAGCGTGATCAGCCGTGACGTGACGCTGGGGCAGCTGCACGCACTCGGCTGGCAGGTCACCCTCGCAGCCGACGGCGATGAGGCCTGGCAGCGCTGGTGCGAGGGTCGGTTCGATATCGTGCTGACCGATCTGAACATGCCACGCCTGGACGGATACGGGCTGGCCCGAAAGCTGCGTGCAGACGATCCCTCCATCCCCATCGTGGCGCTCACAGCCAACGCGATGCCCGAGGATGCGCGACGCGTACGCGAAGCAGGCATGTCCATCCTGCTGCTGAAGCCGCTCGACCTGCCGTCGCTGGAGGCCGCGCTGCATGGATTCGACCTCGATCACTCGGCACGGCCACCGTTACCCCCAGTGGTGAGCGAAGCGGTTCAGCGGCAGATGCGCGAGGCGTTCCTGCAGACCGCGCATCGTGATTACACGTTGTTGAGCCAGGCGCTGGAAAGTGCCGATGCACCGGCCCTGATCGATCTGCTGCACAGCTTTGCCGGCGCGCTGGCATTTCTGGGAGAGACCCAGGCGGCGCGCAGCTGCCAACAGGCCGAGCAGGCCCTGCGCAGCACCGGTGCGACAGATGCGGCGTCAAAGGCGACGGTCATTGAGGCTGTCGCGTTGATCGCGGCGAGCATCGAGCGTCAGGTCGCCGCGCGGCAGCGGGCATGACGTGGTGTGCTCAGCCGGCGAAGTGCTCGTACCCGCTCGGGCCGTCGTGGCCTTCGGTATGCACGCCCTGCCCTTCCATGATGCGGCCGATGCGGGTGATCGGCAGATCCAGCGATTCGGCAACGAAGTGCAGCGCGTCGCGCTGGTCGGCGGCGGCGGTGAAGCACAGTTCGTAATCGTCGCCGCCGTGCAGCGCGCACTCACGGGCAGCATCGCGGCCCAGCAGTTCGCGCAGCGCCGCTGACATGGGCAACGCATCGGCATCGACTTCGGCGCGCACACCACTGCGTGCAGCGATGTGGCCAAGGTCGGCCAGCAATCCATCGGAGACATCCACGGCCGCATGCGCGAATGCACGCAGGCGCAGGCCGAGGGTGACGCGCGGAGTGGGACGCAGCAGGCGCAGACGCAGGGTTTCGTAGTCGGCCAGCAGCGTGGCGGCGGTCACGTTCAATGCACCCTGCTGCCACAGCCTCAGCGCTCCGGCAGCATCACCGAGGGTGCCGCTGACCCAGATGTCATCGCCAATCTGTGCGCGATCACGACGCAGCGCCTGGCCACGTGAGACCTGGCCCATTGCGGTGACCGACAGCGACAACGGGCCACGCGTGGTGTCACCACCAATCAGCGCGATGTCGTGCTGGTCGGCCAGTGCGAAGAAGCCATCGGCGAAGGCCTCGATCCAATCCTCGCTGGCCTCGGGCAATGACAGCGCCAGCGTGCACCACGCCGGGCGCGCGCCCATCGCGGCGAGGTCGGACAGGTTGACAGCCAGCGTCTTCCAGCCGATGTCGAACGCCGGGGTTTCTGCCGGGAAATGCACGCCGCTGTTGAGCGTGTCGGCGGTGACCACCAGTTGCTCGTTCGGGCGCGGCTGCAGCAGTGCAGCGTCATCGCCGATGCCGAGCACGATGTCGTCGCGCTCGACGGTGCGGGCGCGGATGCGGTCGATGAGGGTGAATTCGGCCAGGGACATGGGGCGTTCTGCTTTCTTGTAGAGCCGAGCCATGCTCGGCTGCAGTTCGATCACGCGCCGCACTGCCGGACGCAACCGTGCGCTGCACGGTGAGCCGAGCATGGCTCGGCTCTACAGAAACCGGGTCAGTGACCCGATTCGACCTTGCGCCATTCCACGGCGGCACGATCCAGCACGCCGTTGACGTAGGTGTGGCCGTGTTCGGAACCGAAGCGCTTGGCCGATTCGATGGCTTCGTTGATGACCACGCGGTACGGCACGTCCAGGCGGTAACGCAGTTCGTAACCGGCCAGGCGCAGCACCGCGCGTTCGATCGCGTCCACTTCGTCGATGCTGCGGTCCAGGTACGGGCCGAAGGCTTCGTCGATGTCGCGACGGTTGTCGAGCACGCCATGCACCAGCGCTTCGAAGTACGCCAGGTCGGCGATTTCGCGGGCCTGCTCGTGGGCGAACTGGGCGATCAGCGACTGGCCGTTGCCACCGGAGATCTGCCAGGCGTAGATGGCCTGCACGGCACGACGGCGCGCGCGCGAGCGCAGCACCGGATCGATGCCATCGCGGCGGACGGGTTTACCGGAGGGCTTGCCCTGGGTGTTCTTGTTCATGGCAGCTGCTCCAGAAGGTTGACCATTTCCAATGCGGCGAGTGCGACTTCCTCGCCCTTGTTGCCATGGCTGCCGCCTGCGCGGGCCTCGGCATCTTCCACGCGTTCCACTGCCAGCACGCCGTTCAGCACCGGCACGCCGAAGTCCAGCTGCACGCGCATCAGGCCTTCGGCACAACGGTCGGCCACGTGTTCGTAGTGGCGGGTGTCACCGCGGATCACGCAGCCCAGGGTGAGGATGGCGGCGTGTTCGTGGGCGGCAGCCAGGCGCGCGGCGACCAGCGGCAGTTCCCAGGCACCCGGCACGCGGATCACGTCGATGTTGGCTTCGGCAATGCCGTTGCCGGCCAGGCTCTGGCGGGCGCCAGCAACCAGCACGTCGGTGATGCGGGCATTCCAGCGGCTGGCCAGGATGGCGAAGCGCGCCGATTCGGGAGTGCGAAGATCGCCTTCGTAGTGGCTCATATGCGGCTTGGGATTCGATTAAGGGGTAATTCTACCGTGGATGGGCCCCGGCCGTGGCTGGCGGGGGCCTGGAGGCGTGCCGACCAACGGTCGGCACCCACCGGTGGCACGGGGTCGGCACCCACCGGTGGCACGGGGTCGGCACGCACCAGAGGGCAGATGGTGGGTGCCGACCGTTGGTCGGCACGCCAAGGGGTTTACGGGGTCACCGTCTCCACCACTTCCAGGCCGTACCCGGCCAGGCCGATCTGGCGGCGCGGAGTGCCCAGCACGCGCAGCTTGCCCAGGCCCAGGTCGGACAGGATCTGCGCACCGGCACCGTTGCGGCGCCACTGGCTCACGTCCTTGTCCTTGCCCGGCACCACCGGCGCCGGCTGCTGGCGCAGGCGGGCCAGCAGGCCTTCGCCGTCGCGCGGGGCCTGCAGCACGACCATCACGCCACTGCCTTCGGCATCGATGGCACGCAGCGCATCAGTGGCGGCCACGCCGAAGTCGTCGCGCCGCCAGTGCAGCAGGTCGGCCAGCGGGTTTTCCACCTGCACGCGCACCAGGGTCGGGGTGTCGGCATCCGGGGTGCCACGGACCAGGGCGAAATGCAGGTCGTGGGCGATGCGGTCGCGGTAGGTGACCAGCTTGAACGGACCGAATTCGGTCTCGATCTCGCGCTCATCGACGCGCTCGACGGTTTTTTCGGTGGCCAGGCGATAGGCGATCAGATCGGCAATCGAGCCCATCTTCAGGCCGTGCTCGCGGGCGAACACTTCCAGCTCCGGGCGGCGCGCCATGCTGCCGTCGGGGTTGAGGATCTCCACCAGCACGCCGGCCGGTTCCAGCCCGGCCAGCATCGCCAGGTCCACGCCGGCTTCGGTGTGGCCGGCGCGGGTCAGCACGCCACCGGGCTGGGCGATCAGCGGGAAGATGTGGCCCGGCTGGTGCAGGTCGGCCGGCTTGGCGTTGGGCTTCACCGCGGTGCGGATGGTGTGGGCGCGGTCATGCGCCGAGATGCCGGTGGTGACACCTTCGGCGGCCTCGATGCTGACGGTGAAGTTGGTCTGGAACTGCGCGGTATTGGCCTGCACCATCGGCGCCAGGCCGAGGTCGGCGGCGCGGGTGCGGGTCAGCGGCAGGCACACCAGGCCGCGGCCGTGGGTCACCATGAAGTTGATGTCGCTGGCCTTGACCAGCTCGGCCGCCATGATCAGGTCGCCTTCGTTCTCGCGGTCTTCGTCATCGACGATGACGACCATGCGGCCGAGGCGGATGTCTTCCAGGATGTCGGGAATCGGGGCGAAGTTCATGCTGCATCTCCGTGCGGGTGCTGACCGTTGGTCGGCACGCTGATCAACCGCTCGACATAACGAGCGACCAGATCGATTTCAAGATTGACCGCGCTGCCCACGCCGGTGGCGGAGAACGCGGTATTGGCCACGGTGTGCGGGATCAGCGCGACTTCAAAACCTTCGTCGTCCACTTCGTTGACGGTGAGGCTGACGCCGTCCACGCAGATCGAGCCCTTCTTGGCGATGTAGCGGCGCAGCGCGGCCGGCGCGGCGAAACGCCAACGCTGGGCACGGGCATCTTCGTGGATGGACAGCACCTGGCCGAGGCCATCAACGTGGCCGCTGACCAGATGGCCGCCAAGGCGGTCGGTCGGACGCATGGCACGTTCGAGGTTGATGACTGCACCTTCGGCCAGCTGGCCCAGCGTGGTCAGGCCCAGGGTCTCGGTGGACGCATCGGCCTGGAAGCTGTTGGCGTCGAACGCGATGACGGTGAGGCAGACGCCGTTGATGGCGATGCTCTCGCCCATCTGCACGTTGTCGAACGGCAGGTTGCCGACGTTGAAGGTGAAGCGGACATCGCCGCCGATGGATTCGCGAGCGGCCAGACGGCCGACGCCTTCGATGATTCCAGTAAACAAGTAACGTTCTCCGCGAAAAGTGAGCGAAAAACGCCGCAAGGCAAACAGGCGGGCGCAGGGCCGCAAAGGCCCTGTGGCACCGTCTTCTTTCATCCGGACTATGACCGTCGGCTCCGGCATTGGACCGGATCTGCTGACCCCCGGCGGTAAGGCCGGGGCGCTCGCGGGCTCGTGCTTGCGCACCTACCGCCGGTGGGGAATTGCACCCCGCCCTGAAGACGTTTGTGTACCGGCGAACCGGCCCGCCCAGTGTAACAGCCCGGGCTGAACGGGGTCGGATGCCCGGGGTCGCTACAGGGGGCCATGGGGTCAGAGCCGTTTCCCGGGGGGGAAACGGATCCGACCCCGCCGCACCCCAGCTGTGACGGCCGTCGCTCGCAATTCGTAAAACTTTCATTAAAATCGGCGGTCGGACGACATGAGGTCGCCACGGACTGCCGCACAGGTGGACCGCCAATGGACTGAAATTCACAGGAATTCCCATGCGCAAGATCCTGATCGTGGCCGCCCTGCTGGCCGCCGCCCCGTTCTCGGCCTCGGCCGACGCCCTGAGCTACACCTACGTCGAAGGCGGCTGGACCCAGGTCAAGACCGACGATGATGTGTTCAACGATCCGAAGGTCGATGGTGGCTACGTGCGCGGTTCGATCGCGCTGGCCGAGCAGGTGCACGTGTTCGGCGGCTGGAACTACGCCAGCAAGTCGTACGACTACGACTACGGCTCGATGAAGCTGAAGTTGAACCAGCCGGAGCTGGGCATCGGCTACCACATGCCTTTCAGTGATCGCGTCGACTACACCGCCGATATCGCATGGGTCCGCCAGCAGGCAGAGATCACCGTGAAGGACGTGGACTACGGCCGCTTCACCGTGAAAGACCACACCAACCTGGTGCGCGCCACCATGGGCCTGCGCGGCAAGCCTTCGCGCATGACCGAAGCCTGGATCAAGGCCGGTTACATGGACGGCGGCAACGAGTTCAAGGGCACCTGGGTCGGCACCGTCGGCGGCCAGATCAACTTCACCCGTACCTGGGGTCTGGTCGGCGAGATCTCCGGCTACCGCGACGTCACCCAGTACTCAGCCGGCGTGCGCGCCAGCTTCTGATTGCCCGATCCTCGTCGTGCGATCGAACGGGTCCCGCAAGGGGCCCGTTTTTTGTTGGCCGCCGCGCGCAATACGCTTGGCTGCCGCGCACCACCGGATGCCATGGCAAGTGCGCTAGGCTTGCCGCCCTCTGGAACAGGAACACCGTCATGAAGACCCCGATCCGCGGCCTGCTGGCCACTGCACTGCTGTGCGCCCCGTTGTTCGCTTCGGCCGCACCGGCGCAGCTGACGCCGGAACAGACCTTCGACCTCTATGCACGCGCGTTGCTGGAAGACGATGCCGCTGCCGCGCGCACGCTCAACGACGCGCTGAAGCCGGCCTTCGATGGCCAGGACTCGGTAACGCCGGTGCCGGGCATGATGGCCCTGGCCCTGGCCGAACCGTGGCAGACGGTGCTGGCCGTGGCCGGCGTGAAGGGCGATCCCGCAGCGGCCGAAGCGATGTACGCCAAGGCGCTGAAGGCTTCGCAGTGCCGTGCCACGCGCAGCACCGTGGAAGACAACGAGTATGTGGATGACCAGAAGATCGCCAAGGTCGATTTCAGCTGCCAACTGGCCGACCTCGGCAGCGTGCAGCCGTTGTTCCTCGCCAGCCTGACGGGTGATGAGCAAGCTACCCGTGCGCGCTTCACCGATGCCTATACCAAGGCCCTGCAGAGCGGCCCGCGCAAAGCCGTGACCGGCACCCTCACCCTGTATACCGCCAAGGACAAGGGCTACTGGTACAGCAGCAACTTCGACGATCTGGTGGGCCCGGTGCTGGGCGCCCTGGCGCCGTTCGAAGAATGGCTCCAGGACGTTGAAGCGGCCAAGGCACCGAAGGTGACCGGCGTGCCGACCTGCGACCTGCTGCTGCAGCAGCACCGCAGCTGCGTGGCGAAGATCGCACCGGACCAGATCAGCGGTGTTGATGCGATGACCGAAGAGCTGAAGGCCAAGACGCAGGTGATGTCGGCCGAGGAGATGACGCAGGAGTGCAAGTCGCTGCGGCCGATGGCCGAGATGATGTGGACCGACGAGTGCGCGTGAGATGGTTCTGCTGAAACAGCTGGGGCTGGCTGCGCTGCTGCTGGCCCCTGGTGCTGCACTGGCGTCGGCACCTGCGCTGACGCCCGTGCAGGTATTCGACCTGTATGCACAGGTGATCGTGCACGGCGATGCAGCGGCACAGGCAACGCTGGCCCGTTATCTCGATAGCGAAAACGGGACTGCCCTCACCGCGGCATTGGCGGGCGCAAGCCATCTGGACGAGGCGCCCGAACTGGCTGATTGGCCGAAGGCTGCGGCGGCGCTGCGCAAGCGGCAGGCCTCGGTGCATTGCGCCACCCACAGCGTGCGCCATCCGCAGACCGACAGCGCCGACGTCGACTATCGCTGCGGCCTGCCCGACCTGTCGGCACTGCTGCCCGTGTATCGGCAGCATCGCGTGCCGTTCAACGGGCCGCATCCACCGCAGATGGCGAGTGAACTGGCGACGGCGTATACGCAGATGATCACCGTGGCACCCGACCGGGAACGAACCATCACGGTGTCGTTCAAGCGCGACCATGATGGTGGCGCCTGGCATGTACAGAACCCAACGCCACTGATGAGCGGACTGGCTGACGCGTTCCTGCCGTTCTTCGAGTGGAACGAGCACCTGCCCGACGAGGATCGCTGAACTGAAAAGGGGACGGAGGGGATCCAGTCGTTCATGGCATAGACGACTGGATCCCCTCCGTCCCCTTTCTCAGGACCGCAGCAGCAGACGCTGATCCTCACCCACCTGGCGCTGATCGACCACGCGCAGGCGGCGCTGCTGGTCCATCGTGTCGATGCCAAGACCAGCCAGCAGCGGGCGGCCGCTGTCACCGAGCAGAGTCGGTGCCTGGTACAGCAGCAGTTCGTCCACCCAGCCGCCGCGCAGCAGTGCACCGGCCAGCGTCGCGCCGGCTTCGGTATGCACTTCGTTGATGCCGCGCTCGGCCAGCAGCGCCAGTACCGCGCCCAGATCAAGGCGGCCGTGGCGGACAGCGACGCTGGCGAATGCCGCGTCGGCCGCATCGGGCGGGCTGACCATCGCATCGTGCAGGTACAGCGTCGGCGCTCCACCCTCGCGCACGCGGCTGCATTCCAGCGAACGCAGACGCGAATCCAGTACCACGCGCAACGGTGGCATCACCTCGGTGTCAGCCAAGCGCACGGTCAGCATCGGGTCGTCGGCGATCACGGTGTCGGCACCGGTCAGGATCGCGCCGGCGCGAGCGCGCCAGTGCTGCACATCCTCGCGCGCGGCGGGCCCGGTGATCCACTTCGAGCTGCCGTCGGCCATCGCGGTACGGCCATCCAGGCTGGCTGCGAGCTTCACCCGCAGCCACGGACGATTGCGCTCCACGCGCGACAGGAAGCCCTTGTTGAGTTCTCGCGCCTGCTCGGCCATCAGGCCCTCGGCGACCTCGATGCCAGCTTCGCGCAGCAGATCGAAGCCACCGCCATCCACTTTCGGGAACGGGTCGCGCATCGCGGCAACAACGCGCGACACGCCGGCATCGATCAGCGCCAGTGCGCACGGTGGCGTGCGGCCGTAATGCGCGCACGGTTCCAGGGTGACGTAGGCGGTGGCACCACGTGCTTCACTGCCGGCCTCGCGCAATGCGAACACTTCGGCGTGCGGGCCGCCGGCACGCTGGTGCCAGCCCTGCCCGACTACGCGCTCGCCATGGGCGATGACGCA
The DNA here is from genome assembly GCF_040815575.1 of Stenotrophomonas sp. LST15-1-1.1. Taxonomy (NCBI): domain Bacteria; kingdom Pseudomonadati; phylum Pseudomonadota; class Gammaproteobacteria; order Lysobacterales; family Lysobacteraceae; genus Stenotrophomonas; species Stenotrophomonas sp. LST15-1-1.1. The sequence continues at coordinate 317,043 of NZ_JBFPNJ010000029.1, read as the reverse complement.
GCCGACCATCGGGTTGGGGCGGGTGGTATACGCACCGCGCTCGGCAAGCCGCAATGCGGTTGCCATGTGCAGGTGGTCAAGGACGGTGAACGATGTGCTCATGCCGCCATGGTACCCCTGTGGGTAGAGCCGAGCCCACGCTCGGCTGCAGCTACCGGCGCCAACCAAGGTTGGCATCTACCAGAGCGACGGGCGTCAGCCCTTCTTCTTCTTGGTCAGGGCGATCACATCGCCCAGCAGCTGCAACTGCTCGGTGCTCGACGGCAGATCACGTTCGAGCTTCTCGATCTCCTCGCGGAAATCGGCCACATCTTCGAAGCTGCGGTACACCGAAGCGAAACGCACGTAGCCGACATGGTCAAGCTTGCGCAGTTCATTCATCACGAACTCGCCGACCTTGATCGACGGCACTTCGCGTTCGCCGCTGATGCGCAGCTGATGCACCACCGCGCGTACTGCTGCTTCGATCTTCTCTTCGGGCACCGCACGCTTCTGCAGCGCGCGGTCGAAGCCGGCGCGGACCTTGCGGGCATCGAAGGCTTCGCGGGTGCCATCGCTCTTGACGATGGCCGGCAGCTTCAGTTCGACGGTTTCCAGGGTACTGAAGCGTTCGTTGCACGCCTCGCACTCACGCCGACGACGAATCGTCGCGCCGTCTTCGGAGACGCGCGAGTCGATGACCCGTGTATCGGCATGTTGGCAGAAGGGGCAATGCATTGAACGCCTGGCTCAGGAGAATACCTGCTGCCACGGTCGTGGCGGCGTCGCAACGGTACCTGAGAAAGGCCGAGGCAGCAAATAAGGCGCCAAGTCGGAAAATCAATCCACGGAACCGCGAAATCCTCACCTGGCCAGAACCCATGCGCTCCCGGACCGGTCCTGCGGCCCTCCAGCCAGAGCGGCTGGATACCGGGGATCGACACAGCGGCCCCATCAACACGTACGCCGATCAACTCGCCCGGCACCCGCTGGAGAGCGATCACCGAAACTGCCGCGGCCGCGTGACCGGGTCATCGTCGGCGTTCTTGGCAACGATGATGCTGCCACGCGGGCCGCGCAGACCAGCAAATGCGGCCTTTATGCCGGGATGAAGCGGCCCGCCAGCGAATGTCCCGTCGTGCGCGTCAGTGCTCGCCGATGTCCCATGGCCCCCATAGTGCCCACTGCGTCAAGGAATCAACGCGCTGTCGTTCTTGGCTAGTGTGCTGCGCCTGCAGATACGAGAAGTTGCTGTCATTCCCATCCTGGAGGCCACATGACCACGCCATCGCTCGTATTGCCGTTTCTGCTGCTCCTGTCGGCATCAATGCCGGCCTCAGCCGCCGCGGCCTTGCCCCCCTCTCAGGCCGCGTCCAGGGCTTCGATGGAAAATGCGGCAGTCGTTGTCAGCCGGGTAACGCCGACGAGCGTCTCCGTCTTTGATGGCGCCCTGCAGGGCGAGGTGGAGGGCAACATCTCCAGCCAGGAGGCGGTCAACCTGTTTGCCTACAGCGCTGTCGGGGCGCGCATGAAACTCAGCCTGGGGCGGCTCGCCCCAGGCTATTTCCGGCATCCCTCAATGGTCGCGCTGAACGACATCGTCGTGGATGGAAGTGCCGTCTTCTTCGTCTCCCCCTCCGAAGACGGTTCCTATCAGCCCAGTGCCCCCTTCGTCATGCAACCGCAGATCGTCCTGCCTGCGCCGCGCATCACCGCTGCGGTCGGAGGGCGCGGGTCGGCCCGCATCCACGGCACGGCACTGCGCGGTGCCCGCATCAACGTGGAAGTGGCCGGGCAGCGTCGGGCGATCATGGCAAATGGTCACACCGGAGACTGGAGCGTTGAGTTCACCGGCCTCGGCGAGGGGCAGCATGAGGTTCTCGCCAGGGTGTACGACCTGATGGGTACTTTCCCCGATTCCACCCCCGCCCGCGCCACTGTGGCCGCCGAGGGCGACATCCTCCGGCCCCTGCAGGTCACTTCACCGCCGGAGGGATTTCCCATCCAGCGCACGGTTGACGTGCGCGGTGTCGCATCGCCCGGGCGTGGCAACGTCCAGGTCGCGCTGGGCGGAGGCGCCACAGTCGAGGCACCTGTGAGCGCAACCCATCATGGCTGGTCGGCGCGGGTGACCAGCGCAACGCATGGGTCGGTTCCCTTGCAGGTCGCGCTGCCCGGCACCGGCGAACAGGTTGTCTACAACGTGGATGTCGCCTATTTCGGTGACCCGGTGGTCAACCGGTTCCGTCAATACACCACGTTCCAGCCCAGCTACACCCGGACGCTGGACGCCGAAGGTACTGTCACGCTGTCCGGGCCTGATACGGTGGTCCGTTATCTCAGTGTCGAGCAGACCTGGAAGACACTGGCCCACGTGCAGGAAGATGGGCACTGGCACTACGTCGGTCCGGTACCGGACGACATGTATCTGCAGGGCGAATTCATCGAAGGCAAGGGTTACCCGCAGGTGGGCAGGCTGAATGTCCCCAGCCTGGGCGACCATCCCACCGACCGTGTGACCGTTCCGCTGCTGGCGGGAGCGCCCCGGATGACCTCGCCCGCGCGCGTCGGGCAAACTGCCACGCTGAGCGGCGAAGACCTGTCCGGTACATTGCGCCCGATCAAGGTGACGTTGCCGGACGGACGTTCATTCACGGCCCCGGTCGATGATGCGCAACGCTGGAGCATCCACATTGAAGGATTGCCGCTTGGCCGTATCCCGGTTGTGTTCGCCAAGGACGTTCCAGACCAGATCGCGCACCAGTACGCGGCCTCGCACGAAGTACTCGATGTCGTGGAGGTACCTTGACGGTTGCTTGATGAGCGTCCGATCAGCCTTGTGACCGGGCGCTCCGAAGCGCCCGGCGCAGCCACACCAGATGCGCCGACGGCAGCAGCAACGGCACGCCCAGCACCAGATATCCCAGTACCTGCCAGGGGCTGCCGGCGAACAAGCTGAAAAGCACCACGCCGATCACGGCCAGCGCCGCCATGGCGCCCAGCGCCAAGCCAATCCAGGGAATACGGGCGGTGTGCCGCAGGCCATCGCGCCCCCGCCGCAGGTAGCGGATGCTGAGCCACAGCCATGCCAGCAACCCGGCAATGCCGGCACTCGCCCACAGGAAGAGCACGGCACCTTCGTCGCCGCGCATCAGTCCATGACGGACCAGAAAGGTGTAGATGCCGAACCCGGCGACGCCACCACCGGCCACCAGTGCAGGCAACCCCAGTAGCAGGCATTGGGCGATGTACAGGCGTTTGTGCAGACGCTCATCCATGCGTTCTTTCTCTCTTCCGGCGCGCGATCTCACGCCTGCCTTTTCAGCCACACCAGCATGCCCGCCGGCACCAGCATCGACGGCCCCAACAGCAGCAGATTGAAGCCTTCGGCATGGACCGCGATGCCCCACCACAGCGCCAGCCCAAACGGCGGCATGGCAGCGAGACCACCGGCCAGCAGCATGCGCCACCAGACCGGCCGTACACGCAGGCCGGCACGTCCCTGCATCAGGTAACCCGCGCTGAGCCACAGCCAGGCCAGGCAGCCGGCAATTCCGGACAGGCCCCACAGCGGCATCAGCGTCACCGATGCCAGGGTGCCGTGACCAAACTGGCCCAGCCCCATCAACAGCAGCATCGTCGCTGCGGCCCCGCCACCCACCAGGCTGGGCAGGCCGAAGAGTACAGCCAAGGCTGCATAGAGATACTTGAGGCGGCGCTCATCCATGCGCGGTACTCCGATGCCCGGGGTCAGAGCCCTTCCCGCAGGGAAGGGATCCGACCCCAGTGCCCGATCAACCGTAAACCGGGTACTTGCGGCACTGCGCGCTGACCGCATCGCGCACGCGGCCGATGACGGCTTCATCGGCCGGCGCATCGAGCACGTCGGCGATCCAGTTGGCCAGATCCACGCAGTCCTGTTCCACATAACCACGGGTGGTCACCGCCGGGGTGCCCAGGCGCAGGCCAGAGGTCACGAACGGCGAACGCGGGTCGTTCGGCACCGAGTTCTTGTTGACGGTGATGTGGGCCTTGCCCAGCGCGGCTTCTGCGTCCTTGCCGGACACGTCCTTGCCGATCATGTCGACCAGCATCAGATGGTTCTGGGTGCCGCCGGAAACGATCTTGTAGCCGCGCGCGATCAGCGTGTTGGCCATCGCCTGCGCGTTCTTCACCACCTGCTGCTGATAGGCCTTGAAGCCCGGCTCCAGCGCTTCCTTGAAGGCCACGGCCTTGCCGGCGATGACGTGCATCAGCGGACCGCCCTGGATGCCCGGGAACACGATCGACTGCAGCTTCTTGACCAGGTCCTCGTCGGCGCCCTTGGCGACGATGATGCCGCCGCGCGGGCCGCGCAGGGTCTTGTGGGTGGTCGAGGTGACCACGTGGGCATGTTCCAGCGGGCTCGGGTACACGCCAGCGGCAACCAGGCCGGCGACGTGCGCCATGTCGACGAACAGGTAGGCACCGACCTTGTCGGCGATGGCGCGGAAGCGCGCCCAGTCGATCACCTGCGAGTAGGCCGAGAAGCCGGCCACGACCATCTTCGGCTTGTGCTCCAGGGCCAGGCGCTCGACTTCGTCGTAATCGATCAGGCCCTGGTCGTTGACGCCGTACTGCACGGCGTTGAACAGCTTGCCCGAGGCGTTGACCTTGGCGCCGTGGGTGAGGTGGCCGCCGTGGGCCAGGCTCATGCCGAGGATGGTGTCGCCCGGCTGCAGCAGCGCGAAGTACACCGCCTGGTTGGCCTGCGAACCGCTGTGCGGCTGCACGTTGGCATAGTCCGCGTCGAACAGCTGCTTGAGGCGGTCGATCGCCAGCTGCTCGGCGATGTCCACGTATTCGCAGCCACCGTAGTAGCGCTTGCCCGGGTAGCCTTCGGCGTACTTGTTGGTCAGCTGGCTGCCCTGGGCTTCCATCACCGCCGGGCTGGTGTAGTTCTCGCTGGCGATCAGCTCGACGTGGTCTTCCTGGCGCTGGGTCTCAGCGGCGATGGCCTTGGCCAGTTCGGGATCGTAGGTTTCGATGCGGACGTCACGCGGGAACATCGGGTACTCCAGCAGGCGGGGAAAGGGGTACGACTCAGCCCTAGATTGTAGCCCCGCCTCGGCCTGCTGGGGCCGAAACGACCGGGGCCGGATTCGACGAACGAATCCGGCCCCGTATGGTTTCGCATGGCGTTGTGGGGTCAGAGCCCTTTCCGATGGAAAGGGATCCGACCCCGGCGCTGCATCAACGGTTGTTGATGATGTAGTCGGCGATGATGCCGGTGGCCACGGCGACCAGCAGCATGTTGCCGCGGTCATCGCGGATCCAGTGGTGGCCGTACGGCGGGCGGCGCAGCTGGTAGCGCGGGTAGTCGTTCACCACGTAGATCGGGCCGCGGTAGTAATCGCGGTAGCGGTGGCCGCGCTGCCAGCCGTAGCCATAGCCGGGACGGTAGCCCGGGCTGTAGACCACGCGCGGCGGCGGCGGCGCCGGACGGTAGTAGCCATGGTCGTAGCGGCGGTCGTGACGGTAATCGCGGCGTGCCTCGCGGCGGTCGCGTTCCCAGTCGCGGCGGTCGTGACGCCATTCCCGGCGATCCTCGCGCCACTCACGGCGGTCATGGTCGCGGCCACGGTGGTCGTTGTCGGCGAAGGCCGGGGCGATGGCACCCAGCGCCAGTACGGAGGCCACGGCGCCGGCCATGAGTCGATGGAGTTGCATGGGAGACCTCTGCTGGGTGGGTGGTGATCCCATCTTGCGCATGCGATCTGAACGGTTTCCGGCTGGAAACGCTTCCCGCGGCGGGACTGTGACGGGGTATTCAGGTCGCGGCCAGCCCCGGGTGCTCCGGCCAGCGCGGGCCGGAACCGGTTCCGGCTATAATTGGGGGTATTCCATTCAGTCTGTGCCCGCTGCCGCAACGGGAAGTTCCCCGTGACGGACCGGGCGCAGGGTCGCGCCTACGGAGACCTCATGTCCTCGCAATACATCTACACCATGAACCGCGTGTCCAAGGTGGTCCCGCCCAAGCGGCAGATCATCAAGGACATCTCGCTGTCCTTCTTCCCGGGCGCGAAGATCGGCCTGCTGGGCCTGAACGGCGCCGGCAAGTCCACCGTGCTGAAGATCATGGCCGGCGTGGACACCGATTTCGAGGGCGAAGCCCGTCCGCAGGCCGGCATCAAGGTCGGCTACCTGGCGCAGGAACCGGAGCTGGACCCGACCAAGACCGTGCGTGAAGCGGTTGAAGAAGGCGTTGGCGAAGTGCTGCAGGCGCAGGCTGCGCTGGACGCGGTCTATGCCGCCTATGCCGAAGAAGGCGCCGATTTCGACGCGCTGGCCAAGGAACAGGAACGCCTGGAAGCGATCCTCGCTGCCGGCGACGCGCACACCCTGGAAAACCAGCTGGACGTGGCCGCCGACGCGCTGCGCCTGCCGCCGTGGGATGCCATCGTCGGCAAGCTGTCCGGTGGTGAAAAGCGCCGCGTGGCGCTGTGCCGCCTGCTGCTGCAGAAGCCGGACATGCTGCTGCTCGATGAACCGACCAACCACCTCGACGCCGAGTCGGTGGAATGGCTGGAACAGTTCCTGGCGCGCTACACCGGCACCGTCGTGGCGGTCACCCATGATCGCTACTTCCTGGACAACGCCGCCGAGTGGATCCTGGAACTGGACCGCGGCCGCGGCATTCCGTGGAAGGGCAACTACACCGACTGGCTGACCCAGAAGGATGAGCGCCTGAAGCAGGAAGACAACCAGGAAAAGGCTCGCCAGAAGGCGATCCAGAAGGAACTGGAGTGGTCGCGCCAGAACGCCAAGGGCGGCCGCACCAAGGGCAAGGCCCGTCTGGCCCGCCTGGAAGAGCTGCAGTCGGTCGATTACCAGAAGCGCAACGAGACCAATGAAATCTTCATCCCGCCGGGCGAGCGCCTGGGCCAGGCGGTGATGGAGTTCAAGAACGTCTCCAAGAAGTTCGGCGACCGCCTGCTGTTCGACAACCTGAACTTCCTGGTGCCCTCGGGCGCCATCGTCGGCATCATCGGCCCCAACGGTGCCGGTAAGTCGACCCTGTTCAAGATGATCACCGGCCAGGAAAAACCGGATACCGGCGAGATCGTGGTCGGCCCGACCGTGCAGCTGTCCTACGTGGACCAGAGCCGCGACGCGCTGGAAGGCAACCACAGCGTGTTCCAGGAAATCGCGGGCGGCCTGGACATCCTCAACATCAACGGCATCGAGATCCAGTCGCGCGCCTACATCGGCCGCTTCAACTTCAAGGGCCAGGACCAGCAGAAGATGGTCGGTTCGCTGTCCGGTGGTGAGCGTGGCCGCCTGCACATGGCCAAGACCCTGCTGCAGGGTGGCAACGTGCTGCTGCTCGATGAACCGTCCAACGATCTGGACATCGAAACCCTGCGTGCACTGGAAGACGCGCTGCTGGAGTTCCCGGGCAACACCTTCGTCATTTCGCATGACCGCTGGTTCCTGGATCGCATCGCGACCCACATCCTGGCGTTCGAAGGCGACTCGCACGTGGAGTTCTTCCAGGGCAACTACCGCGAGTACGAAGAAGACAAGCGCCGCCGCATGGGCGACGACGCTGCGCCGAAGCGCCTGCGCTTCAAGGCGCTGAAGTAAGGCAACCGGAAAGGCCGCGCTCGCGCGGCCTTTCTCATTTCGGAGGCGTACCGACCAACGGTCGGTACCCACATTTGGCATTCGGGTAGGTCACGACCGTTGGTCGTGACACCTTGTTGTCGTGAGATCCCCCATGTCCCTGTTCGAACGCCTGTTCCAGCTGCAGCAGCACGGCACCACCGTGCGCACCGAACTGCTGGCCGGTGTCACCACGTTCCTGACGATGTCCTACATCGTCTTCGTCAATCCCGAGATTCTCGGCACTACCGGCATGGACGCGGGTGCGGTGTTCGTGGCCACCTGCCTGGCCGCGGCGCTGGGCTCGGTGGTGATGGCACTGGCGGCCAACTTCCCGGTGGGCATGGCGCCGGGCATGGGCTTGAATGCGTTCTTCGCTTTCACCGTGGTCGGTGCTGCCGGCCTGCCCTGGCAGCAGGCGCTGGCGGCGGTGTTCATTTCCGGCCTGGTGTTCCTGGTGCTGTCCCTGACCGGCGTGCGCGCGTGGCTGGTCTCGGGCATTCCGGCGTCATTGCGGTCGGCGATCATGGCCGGCATCGGCCTGTTCCTGGCGATCATCGCGCTGCAGAAATCCGGCGTGATCATCGGCAACGAGGACACGCTGGTCGCGCTGGGCCCGCTCAATACCGCGCCGCCGCTGCTGGCACTGGGCGGCTTCCTGCTGATCGCGATCCTGGAAGCGCGGCGTGTGCGCGGCGCGATCCTGATCGGCATCCTGGCGGTGACCGCGGCTGGCTGGGCACTGGGCGATCTGCAGTACCACGGGCTGGTGTCGTTGCCGCCGAGCCTGGCACCCACCTTCCTGCAGCTGGACCTGCCCGGCCTGCTGCACCACAACGGCGGTGCGCCGATCGCGGTGCTGCTGCAGGTGGTGCTGGTGTTCGTGCTGGTGGAAGTATTCGATGCCACCGGCACGCTGTATGGCGTGGTCGGGCGTGCCGGCCTGTTGAAGCTGCCGGGCGCACAGAAGCGGTTCGGTCGCGCGCTGCTGGCCGACAGCACGGCGATTGTCGCCGGCTCGCTGCTGGGCACCAGCAGCACCACCGCCTTCGCCGAGAGCGCCTCTGGCGTGCAGGTGGGTGGCCGTACCGGTTTGACCGCACTGGTGGTGGCCGCGTTGTTCCTGGCCGCACTGCTGTTCTCGCCGCTGGCGGCAATGGTGCCGGGCTATGCCACCGCGCCGGCGCTGCTGTTCGTAGCCGGCTTGATGCTGCGCGAACTGGTGGAAGTGGACTGGAGCGACCTGACCGAATCGGTGCCGGCGGCGCTGTGCGCGCTGGCGATGCCGTTCACCTATTCCATCGCCAACGGCCTGGCCTTCGGCTTCATTGCCTATGCTGCGCTGAAGGCCGGCACCGGTCGCTGGCGCGAGGTGCATCCAGCGGTGTGGCTGGTGGCGGCGCTGTTCGTGCTGCGCTACGCGTTGGAGTGAGCCGGCGGGCGCATGTTCATCGTGCGTGCTCCGGTTCACCCCGTGCGAACGGTGCTCTGGGATGATGGCCGCATGTCCGCGCCCCCTCTGCCTCCCGATCCGTCTTCACCGCTGCGTCGGCGCCTGCTGCGCGCAGCCTTGTTGGCACCCATTGCGGCAACGTTGACCACCCTGCCCGGCTGTTCGCTGCCGGAGCAGGTGGACGGCACCTTCCTGCAGCCGTGGCGCAGCCACCTGCAGTGGCGCATGGCCGACTGGCAACGCTCGCTGCAGCTGGCACGCAGACTGGGCTGCAGGCAGCTGGTACTGCAGTGGACCGGCATCATCGGTGGCGCCGAGGGTGATTGGCAGCTGCCCGACACCAGCGTGCGCATGCTGTTCACCGCAGCCTCGGAGGCCGGTATCGCGGTTCGTGTCGGCCTGCCCTTCCAGCAACGCTGGTGGCAGGCCATCGGTGGCGACGATGCCGCACTGCAGGCCTTCTTCGCCGACAGCCTGACGCAGGCCCGTACCTGGCTGGCACAGGCCCCCTGGTCGCGCCTGCAGGCCTTCAATGGCTGGTACATCCCCTACGAACTGGAGCAGTACCACTGGGCCGATCCAGCGCGTCAGCAATGGCTGGCGCAGTGGCTGCACGGTATTTCCCAGGCGGCGGTCGACCGCGGTGGCGACTGCGCGATCTCCTGCTATTTCAGCCGCCTGCAGACCCATGGCGACCTGGTGACCTTGTGGGATGCCGTCCTCGCGCAGGCATCGGTCAGGCCCATGGTGCAGGACGGCGTGGGTGTTGCCGGCGCCGGCAACGTACAGCAGCTGCAGCCGCTGCTGCAGCACCTGCGTACGCGCGGCGTGGCCTTCGATGCCATCGTCGAGCTGTTCCGCGAGCTGCCCGGCGGGAACAACGACGGCACCCAGTTCAAGGGCGAAACCGCTGATGCCGCACGCATCGAACGGCAGCTGGCCTGGGCACGTGACAGCGGCGCTGAGCACGTGCTGGTCTATGCGCTGGACCCTTGGCTGTCGCAGGACACGCCGGAGGCAGCCGCATTGCGCAAACGCTGGGGGATCTGACCCCTTCGGGCGTTACAGCGTGCGGCCGATGATGTCGCGCAGGATCTCGCTGGTGCCACCGAAAATGCGCAGTGCGCGCGCGTCGGTCCATGCGCGCCCTATTCCGTATTCGCTGCTGTAACCGTAGCCACCGTGCAGCTGCAGCAGGTCATCCAGCACCTGCCCTTGGATTTCAGTGGCGTTGAGCTTGGCCATCGCCGCGCGGGTGGGATCCAGTTGCCCGCTGATCTGCTCGCCCAGGCACTGGTCGAGGAAGCTGCGCAGCATCGCCAGTTGCGCCGTGGCCGAGGCCAGCACGAAGCGCGTGTTCTGGTGGTCGATCAGCAGCCGACCGAACGCCTTGCGCTGACGCACGTAAGCCACCGTCGCAGCCAGCATGCCTTCGGCCGAGGCCGCCGCACGCAATGCGATGGCCAGCCGTTCGGCCGCCAGGTGTTCTTCCAGGTAACCGAAGCCTTTCCGTTCTTCACCCAGCAGGTGATCGGCGGGCAGGAACACGTCTTCGAAGAACAGCTCGGTGGTGTCCTGTGCATGCTGGCCGATCTTGGCCATCGGCGCACCGCGGCTGACACCCGCAGCGGCCAGGTCCACGCAGAACAACGTCAGGCCGCCCGCACCGAGTTCCGGGGCGACGGTAGCCACCACCACGGCGACATCGGCATTGCTGCCGTTGGTGATCCAGGTTTTCTGCCCGTTCAATCGATAGCCGCCGTCCACCACATCGGCGCGGGTGCGGACTGTCTTCAGGTCACTGCCGGCACTGGGCTCGGTCATCGCGATCGCGCCGATCGCTTCGCCCCGCGCCATCTTCGGCAACCAGGCATCGCGCACGGCTGGCGTGGCGTACTGCATCAGGTAGGGTGCGACCATGTCCGAGTGGATCGAGAAGCCGATGCCGAGATGGTTGGCACGTGCCAGTTCTTCGATCACGCAGGCAGCGTGGCCATAGTCGCCGCCCATGCCGTACGGCTCAGGCAACTGGCAGTTGAGCAGGCCGGCCTCGCCCGCCGCACGCCACAGCGCGCGCGGCGTGATGCCATCGCGCTCCCACTGGGCGTACCCGGGCGCGATCTGCGCGTCGATGAAGCGACGGACCTGCTCGCGGAACAGTGCGTGGTCCTCGCGGAATACCGGCCGGTCTGCCATCGGATCAGCGGCCCACCGCGTCGGTGCCACTGAGCTGACCCTGCAGCACCGGTGCGTTGGCAGTGCCGGTCAGGAACAGGCTGTAGTGATCGCCGGGCTGCAGCGCGGGAAGTTCGAGTGCAGCACTGTCCTTGCCGCCGCAACCAGCCACCAGCCGCGCCTTGACCGGATTGATGCCACGCGCGGCGCTGCGGCCAGCGGCGACGGCCGGGAACACCACTGCGCCCTTGTCGGCCATTGCCAGCTTGCCTTGTGCGCAGTTGCCAGCAAGATTGTAGAAGCGGATTTCGGCCTTGAGCGCGTCACTGCTGCCACCGCCGTCTTCCAGCACGCTGAGCGGTTTGGCCGCTGCGCCCGCATCCAGCACCAGGGTGGTGAAGCTGCCGGCGGCCACCGCCGGCTGCGTGCGGCTCTTGCCGGCCACGCGCACACTGAACGGCTTGCCGCCTTCAACGATCGCGTAACGGGTGGCGCGTGTTGCCGGCCCGACGTTCTGGTCGGCACCGTTGGCGATACCGGCCTTGAGCACCGTGCTGCCCGGGTTGAGCACACGCACGAAGGCAGAACCGGCCGGTGGGCGCGCGGCGTACAACTGGGCCAGGCGCCCTTCGGGTGCGCCTTGGGCGAATCCTGCATACGGCGACAGCAGCAGCGCGGTGGCGACCAACGATTTCAGGACAGCATTCATGCGGGTTTCTCCGTCGTGCGGAGCGTGCGCGCCAGGATCTGGTAGCGCTGCTCCAGTTGCTTGCGATCCACCTTGTTGCTGATCGTCTGCGGCAGGGCATCCACGGCGAACAGCTCGGAAGGAATCATATAGGGCGGCATGTAACGTTCGAGCTGGCCCTTCCAATCGGCCAGATCCGCTGGCGGGCGCTGCAGCGGGCCGGTCTGTGGCTGCGTGGTTTCAACAAAGCCGATCATCCGCACCAGGCTGCCATCGGGCCGCCGCAGTACCACGGCAGCTCCAGCGACCACGCCAGGCAGGCGGGCCAGGCCGACATCGACCTCGGCCAGTTCAATGCGGTAGCCGTTGAGCTTGATCTGGTCGTCGCGGCGGCCACGGAAGTAGAACCGGCCCTGCGCGTCGACATCACCCAGATCACCGCTGCGGTACGCACGTTTGCCGTTGTGTTCGAACAGCACGCCGGCATCCAGGTCTGGACGCTCGAGGTAACCACGCATGACATGGTCGCCCGCCATGCAGATCTCGCCGTCATCGAGGAATACCTCGGCATAGGGCTTGCCGATACCGATCGGGAACGGGTTGGGGGCCGCCGCACGCAGCGCCGGATCGATTTCCACCCATGTGGTGGAACAGGTCGCTTCGGTCGGCCCATAGGAATTGATGATGCGCACCTGCGGGAAACGCGCCCACAGTTCTTCAGCCACGCGCGGCGTGAGCGATTCGGCACCGAACACGAACACCTTCAGCTCGGGCAGGTGCGCGGCGTCGAAACGCGGATTGAGCATCTGCTGGCGCACGAACGAAGGCGTGGATGCCCACACTGCCACGTGCGAATCCCGCAGATGGTCGACGAACCTTTCGCTGCTGGCGATCACCTCGCGCGGGCACAGCACGCAGCAGCCGCCCAGGCCCAGCGCTCCGCACAGATCGAACAACGAGAAGTCGAAGCTGAAGAGCATCTGGTTCATGAACGCCGGCGCCGGGCCAAGCGTCAGGCAGTCACGGATCCAGCCGGTGAACAGGGCAACACTGTCGCGACCGATCTGCACGCCCTTGGGGTCGCCGGTGCTGCCGGAGGTGAACATGATGTAGGCCAGGTCCGGCACGGCCAGCGCTCGTGGCGCGTCGGCACCCGGCAGGAACGCATCGACGGCTGCATCGTAGATCGCACGCGCGTGCACCAGCGTGGTGATGCGCTGCAGGCGCGCCGGTGGATTGATGTTGTCCACCGGCACGTAGGTCACGCCCATGCACAGGCAGCCGAGCATGGCCACCACGAAGGCCGATTCCTTGTGCCCGGAGATCACCAACGCATCGCCGTGCACCAGCCCAGCAGCACGCGCACGATCGATCCACTGCTGGGTGGCGCGATGCAGCGCGGCCCAGTCCAGTACGCCATCGGCCGCATGCAGGGCGGGTGCCTGGGTGGCGACATCCAGGTCGGCGAAACGGCATTGGTCGAAATCGAAGTACATCGCGCTACCTCCGGTGCCCGCAGGCGATCAGCTGGGGCGGTGCTCGGCCACGTAGTCGGCCAGCACCTGCACCGAATCAACCAGGGCGTCGATTTCATCCACCGGCAGAGTGACGCCGAGGCGATCCTTGACCTCGACCATCAGCTGCACCTTGGACATCGAATCGAAGAACGATTCCATGTACTCGTCCGGCTGCACGCGGGTACCAATCACCGCCTCGACGATGTCGATGAGCTGGTTCTGGATTGTCTGCTTGTCCATGTTGGAATCCACCTTGTCAGAACTGGAAGTAAAGGAAACGGGTTTCTTTGTGCAGGTTCAGCAGGCACAACGACAGCAGCACCAGCATCACCAGCAGCCAGGCCACATTGGGCTGCCAGCGCATCCACGCGCGGGGTGCCGGGCTGGGTTTTGCCAGCGAGGGAGAATACACACCCATGATCTGGTGCGCGTTCGGTGCCAGCCAGACAATGGCCAGTGCCACCAGGATGTACAGCAGCTGCAGGTGATGGCCCAGCAGCAGGCGTGCGCCATCGGCCAGGCCCATGCCGGTGACATGGCCAAGGTTCTCCATGCTTTCCCATCCGCGTACGCCGAACATGCCCTGCACCAGCTGCCACGCATCGTGCACGCCATCGGCACGGAAGAAGGCCTGCGCCACCAGCACCGCGCCGAAGGTCAGCAGCAGGTAGCCGGCGTGCTGGAACGGATTGAGCCTGCGCATCGCGGCCGGCTTGCGACCGCCGACAAAAACCCGCCACGCGTGGTTGATGACAAGGTAGGTGGCATGCAGCAGGCCGAAGATCAGGAACTGCATGCCGGCGCCATGCCAGATGCCGGCCAGGCCCATCGCCCACACGGTCGGCAGCACGATCATCGAAAAGAAGCCGCCAGCCGATGCCACTGCGGTGGGGCCGGTGGCACGCCCGTGGCGGGTGCGCCAGCGGGTCACGGCCATCGCGACGGGGTAGTACAGGTAGGCGGTGATGTACCGGGTGAGCGTCATGTGCCAGCGCGCCCAGAAGTCGATGATGCTGGTGGCCTTGTAGGGCGAATTGAAGTTCAGCGGGAAACGGATGCCGAACATGCGGGCCAGGCCCAGCGCCATGTCCGAATAGCCGGAGAAATCGAAGTACAGCTGCAATGCGTAGCTGAGCGCGGTGGCCCACGCACCCCAGAACTGCACGTCACCGGTTGAAGCGAAGCCGGCATCGGCATACGGCGCGATGCTGTCGGCGATCAGGACCTTCTTGGCCAGGCCGATGACGAACAGCATGCCGCCGATGGACAGGTTCTCGGCCTGGAAGCGATAGGTCTCGCGCTTGCTGAACTGCGGCATCATCTCCTTGTGGTGCAGGATCGGGCCGGCAATCAGGTGCGGGAAGAAGGTCACGAACAGGACATAGCTGAGCGGGCTGCGGTCGTTGACCACGCCTGCGCGGCAGTCCAGCAGGTAGCCGATCTGGGTGAAGGTGAAGAAGGAAATGCCCAGCGGCAGGATCAGCGTGTCCATCGGGCCGACGTTGAAGCCGATGTCGTGGACGAAGTTCACCATCGCCGCGAAGTACTTGTAATGCACCAGCAGCAGGATGTCCGCCGCCACGCCCAGTGCGGTGGCCAGCAACTGCAACCGGGGGCGCTTGGCCAGCGCCAGGATCACCAGGCTGACCAGGTAGTTGAAGACGATCGAGCCGGCCAGCAGGATCACGAACTGCGGATTCCACCAGCCGTAGAACACGATCGAGGCCACGCACAACCAGAGCGCGGCCAGCCGTGGCTGCAGCGCACCCAGCAGGTAGTGCACGCCCAGCGCGATCGGCAGGAATATCAGCAGGAACAGGAAAGAGTTGAACAGCATGGTCGGTCGGCGCTCAGTCGATACCGGCCAATGCCTTCTGCTCGCCTTCAGTCAGCGGCAGGGACAGGGCCATTTCGGAAAATTCCCAGATCACCAGTTTCACGGTGGGCGGCCACGTCGACTGCTGCGGCAGTGCCGCCAGCAGTGCGCCGGAAAACTGGCCGCCGTCCATGCTCTGGTTCCATACTTCGCGCCCCAGCCCATGGCCCAGGCGTTCGGCAAACAGGCTGCGTCGGCCGTTGGAGCTGCCCAGCAGCAGCACCTCCACCGGCGGGGTTTCATCCAGCAGGCCACCACTGCGCAGCGGCGCGATGACCTGCTCCGGCTCCAGGTCCAACGGCGGCCGCCATGACGGCGGTGCGTGTTCCAGGCCAGCCAGCACGATCAGGTCGCCCATGCGCGGCTTCGGAGTGCCCAGTGGGCCAACCTCGAAGGCCTGGCTGCCCTGCCCGCCCAGCAGCGGCAATGCCACTGCGCTCACCGCATCGGCTGCGCGCTGCGCGCCGATGCGGTTCATATGCACGTCGGTGCGGAAGAACACCGGCGCGTCCTGACCGGACAGCACCGGCAGCAGGTCCACGCTGGGTACGTTGGCAGCGGCCAAGGCCTGCTGCCATCGACCATAGCGCGCACGCATCGGTTCGGAATAGCGCAGGCCACAGGTGTGCGCCTGTTCGATGCGCGACTTGTCCGGCACCACCACCACCAGCAGCTTCGCACCGGTGGCCTGCAACTGCTGCGACCAGTGCTGCATCAGACGCACGCGATCATGGAATACCTTGGCGCCGGCACCCGGCTGCGGACGCAGGCCGTCGCGGTAGAACAGCCAGTCCGGACACCCCAGCGCCACCTGCTCGCCAAGATCGCCGAGCAGGCGATAGCGCACGGCGGCCCCCAACAGGTCACCCTGGGCCTGGATCGGCAGCCGCAGGGCCTGGTTGATTGCCTGCCCGGCTTCGCCATCTGCCCAGCGCGAGGGCAGCAGTTTCTCGGCCGGCAGCTTGGCGTTGGCCAGCATCCAGGCACCGGCACAGACACCGATCAACAGCAGTGCCGATACCACCACGGCGGTCAGCCGATGGGCGCGTGGCGGGGCAGCAGGTGGCAGGGGCGCGGGCGCGCCCGGACGGGCATTCATCGGATCACTGCCCCAGCGCCTTGTGCAGGCGCGCCTTCCATTGTTCCGGGGTCATGATCGAGGCGTTGTCCCACTGGCCACGGGCATCGGGTCCCTGCGGGTAGGAGGGCTCGAACATCTGCCAGACCAGCACCTGCGGCTTGTTCTGCTTGAACTCGTTGGACTCCAGGTACTCCAGCAGCATGACCCAATGGCCGACGTTGCCCGGCTTCCAGTTCACCGACACCGGTCGATCCAATGCGTTGGACAGCTTCTGCGGGAAGCCGAAGTAAGGCTGCACCATGCTGTGGCCGGTGACGTGTACCGGTGCCGGTGCATCATCCAGAAGCGACTGCTGCTCGGCCTGGCGGCGCACGGTGAAGGTGTCGCGGCCGATCGCCTTGCGCTGTTCATCGGTAAGGAACAGCTCGGCCAGGTCGCCGAAACGGCGTTCCTTGATCTCGCTGCCCAGAGCCATGCCGCTGCCAGCCTGGCCGGCCAGGGTCGGCACCTGCTCCTTCACCTTCGCGGCCACCGCCACCGCCACCGCATCGGCGGCGGGCTGGGTCCAGTGCTGGTCGCTGCGGTAGAACACGTCCTGGCCACCCTGCTTGACCTGGCGCAGCACCTGCAGTGCGTCGATGGCCGGCACCTTCGCCTTGTTCAGGCCATCCACTTCCAGCGCATAGCGTCCACGTACGGCATCGCCGAGGCGCTTGCCATCGGGCAGCCTGTCTTCATAGAAAAGCGCTTTGTCCGGCAGCACCAGCACCTGCAGCTTGACCCCGGCAGCGGCCAGCGCGCGCTCGGCTTCGGCGATCAGGGCGGTGTTGCGGGTCACTGCGGCGGTGTCCACTTCAGTCAGGCTGCCCCAGGCCGGGAACAGCCAGCCATCCTTGCCGGTCAGCACGATGGACGAATCCTGCGCGGCGGCGGCGATGCTGGTCGCAGGTGCCTGCGCCTGCACGGGACCACCCACGACCAGCGCACACAGTGCGGCCAGCAGCAGCATGCGCGGGCGGCGCGACGGAGTGGAGAACGGAACAGTCTTCATCTGCAGATCCTTCATGCGGAGTCAGTAGTACAGGGTGGCGGTTGCGAACAGGCCCTTGGCCCGCTGGGTATCACCGCCGCCGATGGCGAAGCGGTAGGACACCGACAGGTCCAGATAGGAACGCGCCGCGTTGTAATGGTCCTCGCGGAACCAGTAACGCAGGCCGACACCGGGACCGGCGCCGAGCGACCAGCTGCGCTGGGTGTCGGACAAGGCGAACGACTGCGGCCCGATGCCCGGATAGTCGATGCCGCGCACACGCGAGCGCTGGTCCTGCCAGTCCGCGCCAACCACCAGGTAAGGGGTCAGCAGCCAGCGGGTCTGGTCGGCACCGAAACGATAGTTGCGGCCGGCTCTCAGTTCCGCCGCGGCGAAGGCCTGCTGGCGACGCAGGCGCCCGTCGGACTCACTCACCCGCTGCGACGGGTTGCCGCTGGTATCGAGCGCATCGACGGTGAAGTGCGCGCGGTTGTCGTCCCAGCTCAGGCCGGCCTGGGCGTAGCCGCTGATCGTCCACCACTGGGTGACATCGGTGCGCACACCGGTGCCGTTGTAGAAACCGTAGGTGGCATAGGTCATCCAGCCACCGGCACTGTCGTTCAAACGGTAGCGGGCGAGCAGGTTGGCCTGCAGCGGCCGTTCGGATTCGATCTGGATCCGGCAGCGCATGGCTGCGGAGTCGGCGTAGATGCCGCCACGGCGGGTCGCGCTGCCAAGGAACTGGCGACGCTCAAGGCCCACGCTGAAGCCGGTCTGGCCGAAGGCATAGCGCACGCCGAACGAACCGATGGTGGACGGCCAGCCGGCGATGGAGCGCGAACGGCTGAGGCGTTCGGCACGTTCGCGGTTGTCCGGTGTGTCCAGTCCGGTGCAGGGATCGGTGAACAGCAGCGATTCGAACGTGCCGCCTTCGTCGTACAGCGTGTTGGCGATGCGTGCATAGGCTTCCAGCGTGCCGTGCTGGTTGTTGGTCGCCTGCGGCCGCCAGAAGGCTTCGAGGGTGCCGAACACCGAGGCACCGGGCGTGCTGATCGATGCACCGCCCAGGTTGGTTGCAGCCTGGCGCGAACCGCGATAACCGGCCGAGGCGGTCACGCCCCATTCGCGTGAATAGTTGGCGATGGCACTGCGCGTGTTGAAGCGCTGCGCCTTGTCCAGCGGCAACTGGCCGGCATCGGCGCTGTCGATCGCACCGCGCAGCAGGGTCACCGCCTGCCGGTGGTCGCCGGTGGCGGCGCTGGCAAAGGCCTGGTCCATCACCACCGTCCTCGGCGCCTTGCCGGTGGCTTCGGCGGCGCGGAAGTCGGCCAGCGCCTGCGCGGGCTCGCCGACGCGCTGGTTGAGGTAGCCGCGCTGCATCAACAGCCCGGCGTCTTCCGGGTGCGCGGCCAGCGCGGTGTCCAGGCGTTGCCGCGCCTCGTCCTGCTGGCTGCGGTTGCCGGCGGCCAGCGCGGTGGTCAGCAGCCCCTGCAGCGGCACGCTGTCCGGTGTTTCCTGCACGGCCTGGCGGGCATCACTGATCGCCTGCTGATAGTCCTGCCGTCCATAGGCCGCGTAGGCACGTTGGGCAGGGCCACCTTCGCCCTGCAGGTCCGCAGGCATCAGTTCGCACTGGGTGCCATACGGCGTATCACGGCACTGCTGGAACGGTGCCGGATAGGATTGCAGGGTCAGGGTCTGGCCGGCACGTGCGCCACGGATCGCCTTTTCGCGCTGGGCCACCGCCTCGCGGATGCCCTGCCGTGAGGATGCGTCCATGTCGTCCAGGGCATCGGCCTGCAGCGGCGCCAGGAGCGCGGTCGCACGGCTGCGATCGCCGGCAGCCACTGCGGCGTCCACTGCCAGCAGCCGCACGTTGCGGCGCTGCTGATCATCGAGCCAGTCCTGCTGCAGGGCCGCGTCGAAATCGGCGTTGGCCTGTGCGGTGTTGCCCTGGCGCTGGCGCAGATAGGCCCGCATCACCAGCGCGACGGTATCGTCGGCATCGTTGTCCAGCGCCTGGTCGGCGGTGACTTCGGCCTCGGCCAGCTGCCCGTCGAGCAGCTGCGTGGTCATCAGCAGCAACCGGTGCGATGCCACGTCGGGTGCGCGCGCCACCGCTTCACGGGCGAAGCCGACGGCGGCGGCGAAATCCTGGGCGATCAGCGCCTGGTAGCCGTCCTGCGCCGGTTTCACTGCGCGCTGGCGGCCCAGCGCCACGCGTTTGGCGCGCAGATCGGCCACGTTCGGCGCGCCAAGCTGCAGCGCGGTGGCGGCAGCGGCGTCGGCCTGTTCCAGTTGCTGCTGTGCTTCCAGCGAGGCGACCCACAGCATCGCCCACGCACCCTGCTGCGGCTGCTGGCGGAAGGCGTGTTCGGCCTTGCTGGCGGCCACCGCCATCTGGTCGTTGTTGTAGGCGGTGTAGGCTTCGGTCGCGATGGCGAAAGCCTGCTGGTAGGCGCGCTCGGCCGGCGTCTGCCGGGCGACGGGCGCGGCACCGCGGCTGCCGCCACCGCTCGCGCCTGCCGGTGCGGAGGTCGCCAACCCGACCAGCGCCGGGTCCTTCAGCCCCGCATCCAGCGCACGCCGCGCCTGCTGCCGCGCTTCATCACTGCGTCCGAGTTTCTGCAGCGAATAGATCTGCAACAGCCGCAGGCGCACTACGTCCGGGCGCAGCCGCGACGCTTCGCCGGCCTGCCGCAGGGCCGTGGCGTAGTCGCCACGCTCGTAGGCGGCGAATGCCTGCTCGGCAATGCGGTAGGCGGGACCGGACAGCGGCAACGGCGCGTCGGCCTGCGCGTATGCCGGCGCAGCGGCCGCCAGGGCAACAGCGATGACGGTGGACAGCAGCGAGGTCTTCATGCCGATACGACTCCGGGGGGCGGCGACTGCAGCATCGCCGCGCGGCGGCGTTGTTCTTCCATTGCCTGGGCGATGGCGTCTTCGGTGGCAATGCCTTTCTTGACCAGGTAGTCGCCGATGCGGCCATCACGCTGTGGCTTGTACTCATCCAGTGCGATCTCGAAATGCGCGTGGTCGATCAGGCGCATTTCCACCAGCAGGTCGCCCAGCAACGGCACGGTATCGATGCGCCACAGCTCGGCGCCGCTGATCATGCGCAGGCCGGCGTTGATCTCGCTTTCGCGTGCAATGCTCTGCTCGACCTGGGTGTTGCCGGTTTCCTGCTTCAACAGGTCCAGCGCGGCCTCCGACAGCGGATTGGCCACCGCCAGCCGCAGGGTGCCTTCCTGCAGGGACGGCAACGGCAGCATGCGCCACTGCACGCAGGCATCGACGCTGACCGGGAACCCGCCCCTGCCCAGGTAGTCGACGTCGATCACCGCGCGCGGCAGGTCGCCCTGGAACGCAATCGCCTCGGCCAGGGTCTCGTCGTCCAGCCAGCCCTGTGACAGCAGGATGCGGCCAAGCGGTTGCTGGCGTCCTCCCTGCTGTTGCTGCAGCGCCTGTTCCAGGCGCTCGGGTTCGACCGCCTGCCAGGTCGTCAGCAGTTCGCCCAGGCGCTTGCGCGTCTGCACCAGTGCCGCGGCATCGGGGAAGTCATGCATGGTCTTGTCCCAGACCATGCGCTTGCCGAAGAACAGGTAGGCCAGGAACATCCGCCACGCGCGTGCGGTGGCCATGAAGTTGACCATGTTGCCGACCACCATGCGTGGGATCGACATCAACGCATGTTCCCAGCCATACAGCCGGTTGACGAAGTAGAAGCGCTGCACCACGCGCGTGGCCAGTGCGGCGGTGGTCAGCAGCGCGATGTTCATCTGCCAGGTGCCCGGCTGGAACACGCTGGGATACTGCAGGTGCCACACACCGGTCATCTTCAGCACCCAGAACAGCAGCAGCTGCAGGAAGATGGCGTAGGCGATGATGCTGACGAACGAGGTGATGATGCCCTTGCGATCGCGCGCGAGCAGGTACTTGGTCGCCAGCGAGCCTCGCCAGCCGAGCGTTTCCCAGCTCTGCAGGCCGATACCCAGCACCCAGCGCGCCTTCTGCCGGTAGGACGCACGGAAGTTGTCAGGGAAGTATTCGCGTACGCACAGCGCCATCTGCTGGGTGCGCTCGCGCACCGGCCCCCAGCCGAACCACGACGGCCGCCGTACCAGGAACTGCACCGGGAAGCGGGCGAAGATCGAGTGCATGCCCATCGCCGCCAGGCGCGCACCGACGTCGTAGTCCTCGGTCAGGCTGTCGGTGTTGAACGGCTGGTTGTCGGTGGCCTCGCTCAGCGCCAGCAGCGCACGTCGCGAGAAACAGGTGCCCACGCCAGCTGAAGGCACCATGCCGGACACGCTCTCGCGCACCACCAGGTCCTTGGCGTGCCACTCGGCGAACTCGTCCATGTACACGCCGGCCACCAGTTCGTACCACTCGCGGTCCAGCGAGGTCACCGGCAGCTGGATCATGTCCTTGCGTGGCAGCAGGTAGTTGAAGAAGCGCAGTTCCATCGGGTGCAGCACGTCTTCGCTGTCGTGCAGGATGACGCCGGCGAACTCGATGTCATGGCGCTTCTCGTAGTCGAAGATCGACAGGATCAGCCAGTTCAGGCAATCGGCCTTGCTGGTCGGGCCGTCATGCGGCACCTCCACGCGGCGCAGGCGCTTGTAGCGGCGGCGCATGCGCTCGACTTCATCGATGGTCTGCTGGTCGTTCGGGTAGGTGCCGACGAACACCACGTACTCGCGGTAGTCGAGTACGTCGATCATGTTCTCGACCATCTGCGCGATGACGTCGTATTCCATCCACGCCGGCACCATGATCGCCAGCGGTTGTTCCGGCCGCTGCAGCAGGTCCTGCTGGGTCAGCGGCTTGTACTCGCGGCGCTTCTTCACCGTCAGCGTGCGCCAGCTTTCGCGCACCCAGTACCAGACGTCGATGAACAGGTCATCGAGGCTGGAAATCAGGATCAGCACCGCCACCGCCGCTGCCACTGTTTCCAGGGCAGCGTAGTAGTTGGCCAGCTGGATGTTCCAGAACAGACCGTCCACGGTCGATCAGTGCCCGGTGCTGGCGGACTTGCGGCGGCGACGGATCTGGGTGATGCGGGCGGCCGCCAGGGCAAACACCACGATGCCCACCAGCAACAGCAGCCATACCATGTGCTGTTCCCATTTCGACTGCGGATTGCCTTCCTGGGCGATGCGCGAACCGTAGGGATCCTGGCTGTCGAAATCGCGGACGACGTTACTGCCGTCGATCACGGCGAGGTCGCCACGCAGCAGGCGGAACGGGGTGCCAAGGGTCGGACCGCGGGTGCCCAGATCGCTGTACAGCACACCGGTCTGGCCGCCGGCAGAGGCCACCTGCACGGCAGCGGCGTGTTCCAGCCCGCTCAGGTCCAGCAGCGGCTGCGGCTTGCCGGCAATCACCAGCTGGCCATCCTTGAGGCCCGCCAGCGAGACGCCGGACGGTGCCAGCGCGAAGGCCAGGTAGGGCCGGGTCGGACTGATCGTCGCGCCCGCATCCACTACCTTGAGGCTGGCTGCTTCCGGCGATGCGCCCACGGCACTGGCAATAGCGATGACCTTGGCCAACGAGGTCGGCGCATCCTGCAGCCAGGTCGCCGGCACGAACACTTCATTGGCATGCGCCAACTGGCTGGCCGCACCGATGAAGTCTGCGCCGAGCGTGCGCTTGGCCAGTTTCAGGTGGCTGCTGGGCAGGATCGACACCGGGAAAGCAGTGGCTGGATCGTGGCAGTAAGGCCGCGCCGGCTGGCGCAGGAAGCTGACCCGCACTTCATTGCGGGCCGACAGCGCGTAGGTGGGCACTTTGGCGACCAGCCGCTGCGGCTTGCCATCGGTGGACAGCACCTTGGCCCCCAGCAGGTAATCGTTGAAATAGATCGTTGCAACTGCGCCCTGCCCGGCCGCATTGGGTGCAGCCGATACATCCAGCACCACTTCTTCCGGCAACCGGCCATCGGCTGACAGCGCGCCCAGTTCGAAGGTCGCGCTGCGGTCGCCACGGGTGACGATGTCCTGGGTACCGGCGATGTTGCCCAGCCGGCTCAGCAGCACTCGATCCCCTTCCATCGCCGGTGCGGCCGCCTGCGCGACCTGCAGCGAACGCCCCAGCGCATAGTTGCGCCACTGTTCGGACAGCAGCCCTGCCACCTTGCCGCCGGCTGCCGGGTCGACCACCAGGGTCGGCCGGCCGGCAACGGTGGTCACGCTCACCGAGGCATTGGCCACCGGCTTTTCCAGGGCCGCCATGTCGGCGCCGCGCCACGTGCTGAAGGCGCTGGCGGCATCCGCGCCGCTGGCACCAACCTGCACGGCCAGCGCATCCAGTGCCGCCCGTACGCCGTTGCGCAGCGCATCGCTGCCGATCATCACATCGGCGGCGAGTGGGCCGCTGTCACGCAGCGACAACAGCGCGCCGACTTCGGCCAGATCCTTGATCGCGTGTGCGCGCTCACCGGCCGCCAGCGCTGCATAGGCAGGCACGCCCTGCAGGCTGGCGGGAATGCTGATGCCCGTCAGGTCCACGCTGTCGCCGACCTTGGGCAGCGCGACCACGTCAACCTGCTTGCCACCGGTCTGCAGTGCTGCACCGATGCGCCAGGCCGCGTCGTAGGTTGATGCCTGCAGCGCCTTGCCCTCCACCAGCAGTCGCACGCGCGGAGGCAGTGCGCCCCAGGCTTTGGCCACGGTGTCCACCGCACGTCCATCAAAGCGATAGCTGAAGCGCGAATCCGGCGACAGCCGCAGCACGTTGGCCGGCGCGCTCTGATCGGCGCAGCGGTAATCGGAGACGATCGACCACCAGCCCACACCGACACGGACGAACCCGTTCTCGCGAGGCTCGCCATCAATGGCCAGCAGCTGGCTGGCATCGCCCTGCGCGTCGGTGATCGAGCGCGCGGCGATCGGGTCGCCATCGACCGACCACAGCCCGGACGTACGACCGGTGTGGCCACGCACATAGCGGCCATCCAGCTGCAGCTGCGCATCACGCGTCGCCACGCCCACAGGCACCGGCAGGTAGACCTCGCGCTGGCTCTCCTGCCCGCTGAGCACCAGCGGCTGGCGGAAACCCAGCTGGCGCAGCGTCATCTGCCGGCTTACCGTGCTGTCCCCGGTCCACTCGGTGAACTGGCCAGCTGCGCTGTCGGCAGCGCCAGCGGCGGCGGAGCTCGCCAGGGCCAGCACGGAGGAAACAACGAGGAAGCTACGTCGGCCGGTCTGGGTCATGGCGTCACTTCTTGTAGAGGGGTGGGAACAGGGCCGGCACTGCGGTGGCCGGTAGCGAATTCGGGCAGTGGGTGCCCACGCAGGGCGGCGACGATGCGCGCACTGGCTCGACCATCACCATAAGGACTGGCGTCAGGATCGAAATGGGCTGGATGGGGTGGCTGTTGCAGCGCGGCGTTGACGGCATCGACGATCCGCTCCGGCGCGGTGCCGACCAGCTTCACTACTCCGGCATCGACCGCCTCCGGACGCTCGGTGACATCGCGCATCACCAGCACCGGCTTGCCCAGCGCGGGCGCTTCTTCCTGCACACCGCCGGAGTCGGTGAGGATCACGTCGGCGCGTTGCATCAGGCGCACGAAGCTGAGGTAATCCTGCGGCGGTACCAGGTGCACGTTGCCGAGATTGCCCAGGTGCGCGTTGACCGGCCCTTGAACGTTCGGGTTGAGGTGGACCGGGTACAGGACCTGCAGATCCGGCCGTTGCGCCAGCTCGGCCAACGCCCGGCAGATGTTCTCGAACCCGTGGCCGAAGCTCTCGCGGCGATGGCCGGTGACCAGCAGCAGGCGGCGCTCTGGATCCAGCATCTGGAAAGGCGCATCGGCGCGGGCGCGCAGTGCCGGATCGCGATCAAGCTGCTGCACGGTCTGCTGCAGGGCGTCGATGACGGTGTTGCCGGTCACCACAATCCTGCCCCCCAGGTGTTCGCGTGCAAGGTTGGCACGCGAGCTCGGCGTGGGCGCGAACAGGAAATCAGAGACCACATCGATGACCCGGCGATTCATCTCCTCCGGCCACGGCCGGGTGATGTCGCCGGTACGCAGGCCCGCTTCGACGTGTCCCACCGGAATACGGTGATGGAACGCAGCCACTGCCGCGGTCATCGCCGTGGTGGTATCACCATGGACCAGCACGCGATCAGGCCGCACCTGCGCATACAGCGCATCCAGCCGCTCGAACAGCTTGGCGCACAGGCCGTTGAGGGTCTGGTTGGGAACCATCACATCAAGATCATGATCCGCGGTGATCTCGAACAGCGACATCACCTGATCCAGCATCGCCCGATGCTGACCGGTGGTGCAGACGATGGATTCGATATCCGGCGCCTCACCCAGCGCCTTTACCAGCGGCCCCATCTTGATTGCTTCAGGACGGGTACCGAAAACAGAAAGAACCTTCACCGCAGAACTCCCTCAAGACCTGCAAACATCCTGTAGGCAGATCGTAAGCGATCCCGTGAAGTTCGGCCACGTAAATGTGATCCACATCACAAAGAGGCGCAGTAAGGCACCGGTCACAAGGTGACGCTGAACGTCACAGTGTGACCTTCAGCTGCCCTCGGACGGCAGCTCGAATACCTGCCGCAGGTAGGACAGGTAGCCCGGGTCATCGCACATGCTCTTGCCCGGCGAGTCGCTGAGCTTGGCCACCGGCTGGCCATTGCAGCGGACCATCTTGATGACGATGTTGAGCGGGGTCGGCCCCAGATCGTTGGTCAGATGGGTACCCACGCCGAACGCCACCTGGCAGCGGCCGCGGAAGTAGTCGTACAGGCGCATCACCTTGGTGATGTCGAGTCCATCGCTGAACACCAGCACCTTGCTGCGCGGATCGACGCGGCGCTGCTGGAAGTGGGCCAGCATGCGGTCGCCCCAGTCGAACGGGTCGCCGGAATCATGGCGCACGCCGTCGAACAGCTTGCAGAAATACATGTCGAAGTCGCGCAGGAACGCATCCAGCCCGACCACGTCGGACAGCGCGATGCCGAGGTCGCCGCGGTACTCGCGTGCCCACGATTCCAGCGCCGCCACCTGCGAATCGCGCAGGCGCGGGCCCAGTGCCTGGAACGCCTGCAGGTATTCGTGGGCCATGGTGCCGTGCGGGGTCATGCCGTACAGACGCGCGAAGTGCACGTTGCTGGTGCCGACCAGCTGCGGGCCCAGCGCATCGCGCAGCAACGGCAGCAGGCGTGCATGCCAATCACGCGAGTAGCGTCGGCGGCTGCCGTAGTCGGCGATGCGGCACTGTTCGAAGCCGGGGGTATCGCGCAGCAGCGCGGCCTTGGCCTGCAGGCGGCGTTCGCCCTCGGAGAAATCGGCCGTGGTGGTGTTGCGGAACCAGACTTCGTTGATGATCGCCAGCAACGGCACTTCAAACAGGATGGTGTGCAGCCACGGCCCGGTGATGTCCAGTTCGATCTCGCCGGGCACGGTCTTCGATGCGCGCAGCTGGATGTACTTGCGGTCCAGGTGGAACAGACCGAGGAAGTCGGCGAAATCCGGCTTCACGAAGCGCAGGCCACGCATGTAGTCCAGCTCTTCATTGCTGAAGCGCAGGCTGCACAGGTGATCGATCTCTTCATCGATCTGGTCGATGTAGCGGGCCAGTTCGATACCGGGGGTGCGGCATTTGAAACGGTATTGAACCTGCGCGCCGGGGTGCTGGTGCAGCACCGCCTGCATCATGGTGAACTTGTACAGGTCGGTGTCGAGCAGGGACTGGATGATAGGCATGGCTGGAATTATGCGCCCGTTCGGGTGAACCGGGGGCGCCGCCAGTGGAGCCACGCCATGCGTGGATGATCCTGTGGCTGCGCGTTACAGCGACCTGCGCAGCAACCGCGGCACCTGCACCACGGCATGGGCCCAGATCGCGCCCCACACTGCCACCCGCACCGGCAACGACCGCTGCGACGCTTCGAATTTACTGAAGTAACGCCACAGCCCGCGATGCTTGTGCCATTCCACGAAGAACGGGCGCGAACGGCTGGACACCCCGCGCACGTGGGTGACCTTCAGGTCGTTGGCGATGGCGACCACGCCACCGGCCTCGCGCACACGTCGGCACAGGTCCAGGTCTTCGGCATGCAACCGGTAGCCGGCATCCCAGCCACCGATGCGATCGAACAAGGCGCGCTGCATCAGCAGCAGGGCACCGGACAGCGCCGGCACCTGCTGCAGCGGCTGCGCCGGGTCGCGGGCAATGGCCAACCGCGCGCCCCGACCGGGCGAGCGCAGCATGGCAAGGAAGTCAGGATCGCGACGCCGTACCGCGTCGTCGGCCAGCCCGTGTTCGTCCACCTGCTCCACGCCCAGCAGACTGTCACCCACCGCATTGGCACGGTCACGCAGTGCGGCGAGGGTATCGACCTCGACCATCAGGTCGGGATTGATGAAGGCCAGCCACGGGCTGCGTGAATCGGCAACGCCCTGGTTGTTGGCCGCGGCGAAACCGGGATTGTCCGGGTTGGCGATGAAACGCACGCGCGGATCGTGGCTGGCATGGCGCTGTATGACTTCCAGGGTGTCATCCAGCGAACCATTGTCGATGACCCGGATCTCGGCCACGTCCTGCGCCTGGCGCAGTCGCGACAGGCAGGCATCGATGGTGCTGCCACTCTGGTAGGTGACGACGATGGCGGCAATGGCGGCATTCAAACAGGCGGCTCCAGCGGTGATGGCGAGACGAACAGGTCGCCCTGCCCGCGCGGCATTATCGCCTGCTGCAGGTTGTGCTGCAGATCCTGACGCAACGCATGCAGCGGGTCGTGCATCAGGAAGTCAGCCAGCCGCGGCACCCAGCCCGGCCAGCGCGCGGCCAGTGCCTCCAGATCGCCATCGCGGCTGGGCGCTTCACTGCCACGGCTGACGAAGGCGTTTTCGCACAACACGTTGCGCCAGCCGAGACCGGCCATGCGCAGGCTCAGATCGACCAGCGCCGCGTTCCAGCCCAGGTAGCTTTCTGCATCCAGGCCACCGGCGCGGCGCCGTGCGTTGGCGCGCACCAGCACGGCGTGGGTGACCGCCGAAGGGAGTTCAGGATGCAGCGTCGGCAGTGCGGCGCAGACGTGGGCCAGCAGCGCCGGGTCGCCCGGTTCGGGGTTGAGCTCGCCCAACCGCGGCCAGGCAGCGGTTTCGCCCACGTTGCACCACGGCGTGGCGGTGGCGATGGCGGCGTCACGAGCGAACGTGGCCTGCAACTGCTGCAGCCATCCCGGTGCAGGCACGCTGTCCGGGGCCAGCACCGCAACGTCCAGGCCATCGCAGGCACGCAGCATTTCGTCCAGGTGGGCGACCTCGCCGAGTGGCCTGGCGCGTCGGGTGTATTCGGCCTGCAGCGGCGTATGCGCCAGCCAGTGTTCGACCACCGCCTGTGCACGTGGCCCGGCCTGCGCGTCATCGCCCAGCCAGATCGATGTGCCCGCTGCGGTACCGGCATCGAGCGCGGCCAGGCAACGGTCAAGCACCGCGTCGTCCACGCCGAGCGGCAACAACACGATCGCCCCCATCCCGCCTCCGTGGTTGTCGGTGGCCACAGCGTAGCATCGGGTGGGTGTCGGCCGGGTTGCACCCGGCACCCGCAGAGGCCGCAGCAACGGCAACAGCCGAAGCGGGTTTCCTGCGGGATGGCGGGGTGGGTCCGGTGGCGGGGGACGCCGTAAACCCATCCCTGGGGGCTTGGCCGCGGCATCCATGCCGCGGACACCCCCGCAACCGGACCCACCCCGCCTTCGACAGTTTTCCGCGAACTGTTGGAATGGCTCTTGGGTTCAGATCCGTTTTCCGCAGGAAAATGGATCTGATCCCAGATTCATTTCGATATCTGACAGATGTGTCGACCAAGGTCGACACCTACCCACAGCCATCGGAATCTGTCAGAGGCGGGGCGGTGTGGGCTGGCAGGACCGTTGGCGCCATGGATGGCGCCATCGAGCCCCCATGGATGGGTTTACGGCGTGTCCTGCCTGCCCACACCGCCCCGCCATCCCACGAAATGCCCGCTGTTGCTGTTGCTGTTGCCGTTGCTTGAATGCTTCGGCAGGTGCCGGGCGCAGCCCGGCCGAACCCCCTTACTTCTTCGAGCGCGGCTGGTTCAGTGGCTCCATCGCGCGGAAGCGCTGGCTGTATTCGTCGGTCAGAGTGCGGGCTTCCTGGCCGTTGCGGACGATGGTCGGGGTCAGCAGCACGATCACTTCCGAACGACGGCTGGTGCGGCTCTTCTGGCCGAACAGCGCGCCCAGCACCGGAATCCGGCTCAGGCCGGGAATGCCGCTGCTGCCGTCAGTGGCCGAATCGGTGATCAGGCCGGCCAGCATGATGGTGTCCCCGCTCTGCACCGCAGCTTCCGTCGACAGCTTCTTGGTGGAGATGCGCGGGTTGCAGTTACGCTCCTGCGGATTGCAGTTCTCCGGCACGTCCGAGGCGCTGCTGATCTCCTGCACGATATCCAGGAACACCGTTCCGTCGCGGGTAACGCGCGGGCGCACTTTCAGGATCACGCCGGTGTCGATGTACTGCACCGAGCTGTAGCTGCTGGTGCCGATGCCGGTGTTGACCGTGGTGGTGTTGATCGGCACCTTGTCGCCGACGTTCAGCGTGGCCTCGGCGTTGTTGCGCACGAACACCGAGGGCGTCTGCAGCAGGCGCACGTCGGTGACCTTGTCCAGTGCGCTGACCACGGCGGCGCCGTTATGCCCCGTGAATGCCCAGTTGGCGCCATCGGTGCCGGTCACGGCACCAGCGAAGGTGTTCCAGGAACCGCCGGCCATCGCCGGCAGTGACAACCCGGACAGCGCACCAGTCAGCGCGCGCCCTGCCACCGCGTTGTCGAAGTACCAGTTCACGCCGTACTTCAGGTCGCCGGTCAGGCCGACTTCGGCCACCTGCGCTTCGATATGCACCTGCAGCGGCATCACGTCCAGCTTCTCGATCACTTCGCGGATCGAGCGCCAGGCCTGCGGCGTCGAACGCACCAGCAGCGTGTTGGTTTCCTCCACCGCCGACACGCCGACACGATCGCCTTCCACTTCCAGGCTGATGCTGACGTTGCCCGACTGGCGCTGCGGCAGGTTCAGGGAACCGGAGCTGCCGCCGCCACTGCTGCTGCCGCCGCCGACCTGGTTGTTGAAGCTGCTGCCGTTGTTGGCATCCATGCCGCGGTCGCCATCGCTGCCCAGCTGCGACGGAATGGCGCCTGGTGCCAGCGATGCCGAGCCGGCGCCGCTACGGTTGCCGCTGCTCGCAAAGGCTTCGCTGAGGCGTTCTGCCAGATCGCGGGCCTTGATGTAACGCAGCTCATGCGAGAACAGGCGCGCGCTGCCACCGGCGGTATCGATGCGGTCCAGCCACTGCTGGATCTGGTCCAGGTAGCGCACCTGCGGGGTGATCACCAGCACGGCGTTGGCGTTTTCCAGCGGCAGGAAACGGAACATGCCGGCGCTGGGCGTCTTGCTCTCTTCGCCGAACACCTTCTCCAGATCGGCCGCGACCTGCTCGGCCTTGCCGGACTGGATCGGGAACACACCCACCGACATCCCCGAGAGCCAGTCGACGTCGAAGATCTCGACGGTATGCAGATAGTTCTCGAGTTCGGCACGGGTGCCGCCCAGGGTGATCACGTTGCGGCCGCTGTCGACGTTGACGATGGCATTGGGCCGCGCATAGGGCTCCAGCACCTTCTTCATCTCGGTGGCGGAGATGAACTGCAGCGGCACCACGCGCACTTCAAAGCCGCGTGCACTGGATGCGGGCGCAGTGCTCGGCGCCACGGTCCCGGCCAGTGCCTGGTCGGCGGCGACGATGTTGTAGCGGCCACCGCTGTAGACCATGCGGGCGTTGTTCCAACCCAGCACCATCTCCAGCAGGTTCAGCGCCTGTGCCGGCGACACCGGCTTGGGCGTGGCCAGCGTCACCGTGCCCTGCACCCCCGGGGCAATCACGTAGTTCTGGCCGAGCATGTCACCGAGGATGGCCTTGACCACCGCGTGTACCGACTCGCCCTCGAAGTTGAAGGTGGCTTCACCGGAACTGGCCGCGTGCAGCGCAGGCGACGGCTTGCGCGCGGCCTCGCGGTTGATCATGGTGCCGGTGCCACGACGGATCACCGCCTGCGGCGCGCCTTGGACCTGATCGGCCCCGTCGGTCTGCGCATCGACGGCAGCCTGACCGGCGCTGGCCGATGGCTGCAGGTTGCCGTTGCGTTGCACATGCGGGGCCGACACGGTGCTGCAGCCGACCAGCAGCGTCAGGGCAAGGGACCAGGGAAGAAAACGCAGATTCATGCATTCACTCTATCGGTTGGTGCCATCGCCCGGGGGCGGCGACGGTTGTTGCTGCTGTTGCTGCAGCTGACGGCGGCGGGCCTGGATGCGTTCGCGGATGGCCTGCATCTGCGCTTCGCTGGGACCGTTGGTGTTGGCAGGTGGCGCGGCGGCCGCGGCCGGTGCAGGCGACGCGGGAGCCACGTTGCCATCGGTGGCACGTGGGTTGGGCTGGGTCTGGCTGGGCGCCGGCTGTGGCAGCGGCGGCGGAACCACCGCGCCGGGCACAGGCGGTGCGCCATTGGCCCCGCGCAGGACCGTCGGCGCCTCACCGCCCTGGCCATTGAACACGGCCAGCTCCAGCACCTGGCTGCCACTGGAGCCGATCACCGTGGCCTGGCGTGGTTCCAAGGCGACCAGTTGCCAGCCATCGACGGCATCGCCATTGAGGCGCAGGCGCAGCGACCGGCCCTGCTCGGTGGTGAAGGTGGCCATGCTGAAATCGCGGGTGAGCAGCACGCCGGTCAGGCGCAGCGCGGGACTGGCGGCGGCCTCGCTGCCCCCCAGCAGATACGGACGTGGCTTGCGGTCTTCGGCGAACAGGGGCCGTTCGCTGATCACGCTGTAGCTGTCTGCGCCGGCCATGCGTTCGGGCGCCAGCACAGGCAGTGCCGGCAGCGCAGCCTGGGCATCACTCTCTGTGCTGGCCGTGGGCAGCTGGCTGCCAAGACCGAAGCCGGTGGCCAGCCAGGTCGCCGCCGCCCATCCGGCCAGCGCCAGCAACAGGCCGGTGCGCAGGTTGATCTGCTCAAGCTTCATCGGCCACCTCCTGCGCATCGGCCGCAGGCTGCTCAGCCGGTGCCGGCACAGGTGCCGGCGGCGACACCACCGGCGCCGCTGCAGGCGGCGTGGCCACGGGCGCTGTGGCGGGATCGGCAGCCGCACCTGGCAACAGGTAGCCGGCCAGCTCGAAGGACAAGTCCAGACCGAGGCCGGATTCGTTCGGCGATTGCTGGAAGCGCTGTGCGATCAGGTTGAGGTTGTCCACGAACAGGCGCGGGCTGCCGGTCTCAAGGCTGTGCAGCACGGTGGCCAGTTCGGCCACGCCACAGCGCAGGCGCACCTGCATGGCCACGCGGACGAACGCAGCATCGCGACGGTTGTCGCTCAATGGCGTGCGGTTGCTGATGGTGCAGCTGCGGTTGCCCGGGCTGGCCATCGCCACCGCATCCTGCAGGCGTGCGCCGAGCGCGGCCGCAGCGGCCTCGGCGGTGGCTTCCTGCAGGAACCCCGGGCGCTGCTGCAGGGCGTCGCGGGTCGCGCGCAACCGCTGTTCGATCTGCGGCTGCTGCTGCAGCTGTGCCTGTACGCGCTGCTGGCGTTCGCGCAGGGCAGCAGCATCGGCGTCGATCGCACGCAGCGGCTGGGTGAACCACGGATGCACCAGCAGCAGGTAGGCAAGGCCCAGCACTGCCAACAGCAGTGCCAGTGCCAGCCAGCGGTCACGGCGTGCGCTTGGCATCGGCATGGGCCGCCTCCGTGGTTGCAGTCGGGGCGGTTGCGCGCGCAGGTGCGGCCGAAGGCAAGGGCTGCAGCTCGGCGGTCAGGGTGAAGCGGTCGCGGCCACTGGCGGCACCGTCGGCCTGCAGCACGCCGGTGAGGTTGACCTTGCGCCATTGCGGCGCGTCCTGCAGCAGCGGAACCAGTTGCGATGCTTCGCTGCTGAGGCCGATCAGCTGCAGGCTGTTGTTCTCGATCGCCAGTTTTTCCAGGTAGGTGCCATCGGGCAGGCGTCGGGTCAGCTCGTTCCACACTTCAACGGTACTGGCGCGCTGGTTGCGTTGTGTTTCCAGGAACGCCGCGCCGTCCAGCAACGCCTGCAGCTGGCTGCGTTCGCTGGCGACGCCACGCGCGCTGCGGGCACTGCGCTCGACCTCTTCGCGCAGTGCATCGACGGCGGCGCGGCGATTGTCCAGCAGCTGCATCGCCGCCAGCACCAGCATCACCAGCGCCGCTGCGGCGAGCAGCAGGTTCCAGCGCCGCATCGGGTCCGGCCGCTGCTGACGCTGCGCGGGCGGCAGCAGGTTGACCTGCAGCGCGCGGCCCTGTGCATCGATCGCATCGACACCGGCCAACGCATCTGCCCAGTCGCCGATCTGCGCGCGCCAGTCATCGAGCTGACGCAGCGGCCAGGCCACCAGCTCCACCTGCAGCAGGCCTTCACCGGCACTGCCCAGCTCACGGATGTCATAGCTGACCTGGCTGGCTTCGAACGGTGTCTGCCGGTCGATCTCGTAGCCGACCACCGCACGCAGGCGATCTCCGGCCGCGGCGGGCAGACGCAGCGTGCGCCGCAGGACCTGCCCGGCAGGCAGCAGCCACACCCTTGGCAGGCTGCGCAGGCGCGGCTCAAGCACGCGGTCCAGGTCCGCGGGTTGCAGCGGCCACGGAAGACGGGCCACGGGCTCGAGGCCGTCACCGGTTTCGCGCCAGACCTGCAGCTGCCCGTCTTCGCACTGCAGCAGCAGGCGGGTCTGCGACCAGCCCAGCGCCCATTGCCAGCGCATCGGCACCCAGGCCAGCAACGACTGCCGCCACCAGCGCAGGAAACGGCCGGCACCGGGGCCGATCTGGCCCTGCACCTGCCGCAGACTGTCCTGCCAAGCCGTCATCTTGCTGCCATTCCCTGCTCCCAGCGAAGCACTGTGTAGGTCCGGCCGGGCACCCCGCCCGATCCGTTGCGCACCACCGCCTGCAGCACCGACAGGCGTCCGCTGCCGTCAGTGGCGCGGGACTCGATACTATAGGTGCCACTGCCGCTGGCAAGCGCCGATGCACCTGCAGCGTTATCTCCGTCACGCTCCTGCTGGGCGCGTTGCGCCAGCAGTTGTTCCGCATCCAGGCCCATTGCCGTCAACACCGGGCCACTGGCGAAGCGTGGATCCGGGCGCGCCTGCCGGCTGTAGAGCGTCAGGTGCGGCAGCATCGCGGCGTACAGCGACCCGCGCATTCCCAGCACCCGCTGCAGTTCGCCCAGGGTTTCAAAGCGCTTGTTGCGCGGGCCATAGGGCAGGCCTGCGGCAGCGTACTCCGGTGCCTCGGCACCGCCACCCGGCTGCAGCAGGCTGTCTTCGTCGCGCCAGTCGATGATCGCGCCGGCCAACTGCCTGGCGGTTTCAGCCGGCTCGCCCAGTGCCTGCATGAATGCGGACAGCAGCGCTGCATCTGCCAGGTTGAGGTTGATCTTGCCGTTCTCGTCCAGCACCCGGATCTGGATGCGGGCGTCGTCGAACTGCCAGCGATAGGCGCGGCCGTCGGCCTGCCACGGCGGACGCTGCGGGTCTGGCTGCAGCCGCAGCAGCGCGTATTCCAGCCCCGCGCGCGCGCGCTCCTGGCCGCGTGCATCATCACCGAGCACCCGCTGCTGCAGGTGTTCGACCCGTGCGCTGAGCGCAAAGGCGCCGACCAGCGCGGTCATCAGCGCGATCAGCCATAGCACCAGGACCAGCGCGGCACCATGCGGACGCTTCATCGCGCGCCTCCGCTGCCGCCGGCGCGCAGTGCCACCACCAGCGGCGGCCACGGCGTGCCCCTGCTTGGCACGATCTGCACTTCCACCAGCAACGGCAGGCGCCGGGTGTCATCCCAACGGGGCAACCAGTCGGTCATCTGTCCGTTGCTGGCGTCGACACCGCGATAGCGCAGCCGTACATCCTTCAAGTCCTCCGCCAGTACTTCGGGCGGGCGTGGCGGGTTCTCTTCGATGCGCTCGCCTTCCTGCAGCAGCACCAGCTCCAGCAGCAACCGGCGATGGCCCGCAGCACCATCCACCTGCAGCGCATGCAGGTAAGGGCCGCCGCGACCGAGATAGCCCGGCAGGTCCGCGACGAACGTCATGCCCTGATCGTCGCCCTGGAAAAACACCGGTTCGCGGGTGGGATCGGGCACTTCCAGCGGGCTGCGCAGGGCGCTGGCGAGCTGGCGCCGCAACAGGGCCTGCACTGCGCGCATGCGTTCGCTCTGCGCGGCAATCTGCTCACCGCGCTGGCTGATCGCCATTGCCGAGCGCACGCTGGCGAACGCCAACGCCAGGCCGCCGGCCAGCAGCACCGTGGCCAGCATGACTTCGATCAGGGTGAAGCCCCGCGCGCGGCGCCTCATCGCGCATTCTCCAGGGCCGGCGGCAACAGGCGCAGGCTGCGCCAGCGCAACTGCTCGCGCTCGCTGTCGCCCCAGCGCACCTGCAGCTGCAGTTCCGCCAGCCAAGGAGTACCCGGCGACTGCGCAGCGGGCAGCGCACCACTGCGCGGCTCGGTCCAGGGCTGCACCTGCAGCTGCCAGTGATAGCGTCCCTGTTCCCACTCGCCCTGTTGGCTGCCGACCTGCAGTGGCGCTTCCACGCCAGCGGCGGCCAACAATGATTGCGCGTGCAGCACCGCGCGCGTGCGCAGCTCGGCATCACGCACCTGGCGCGCGCCACCGGACAGGCTGCCCAGCAACAGCGTGAGTGCCAACCCAAGCAGTGCGAAGGCAACGATCACTTCAAGCAGGGTGAAGCCACGGGCGCGCGACCTCATTGCGCCCGCCACGGTCCGGAACGGACTTCACCGGTCAACCAGCCCACATCGATGCGCCACTCGGCGCTCTCCAGCTGCAGGCGGATGCGGCCGCCGCTGGAGCCGCCGTCGGGATGGAATTCGATCACGCCCTGGCCGGGCGCGGTGGCCAGCTGCGCGGCACCCTCGAACTGCACCTTCAGCTTGGCCGGTACTTCGCCGTGGCGCTGGCTGGCGCCCTGCCAACGATGCTGTGCCGGTTCGATCACGAAGCGCTGCGGCTCACCGCGGGCAATCGCCTGCGCGCGCACCATGCGCAGCTGGTTGGCGATGTCCTTGCCGGCACTGCGCAGCTGCATGCCGGCAAAGCCGCGCGACATGCCAGCGGCGGTGATCAGGCCGATGGCCGCGATCAACGCGATCACCAGCAGCATTTCCAGCAGCGACAGGCCCGCTGCGCGCCTGCCGTGCAGGCGCGGGCGGGACACCCGGCGCGGCAGGAAAAGCAGCATGCGTGCTTACGGCTGGTAGCGGATGTCAGCGTCGACGCTGCTGCCGCCGGCCTTGCCGTCCTTGCCCAGGCTGATCAGTTCATACGCCTGGCCTTCGCCCGGTGCGCGGTACTCCAGCGCGTGGCCCCACGGGTCGTTGAGGTCGGCGGGCTTGGCATACGGGCCCAGCCAGCCACCAACGCCGGCCGGTGCGGTCACCAGGTCGTTGAGCGAGGCGGGCAGCTTGCCGGTGTCGATCTGGTAGTTGTCGACCTTGGAGGCCACGGTCTGTACCTGCGCCTTGGCGATGTTGGCCTTGCCACGATCGGCGCCGCCGAGCACGCGGCTGGCGACCAGGGTCAGCACCGCGCCGATCAGCACGATGACGATGATGATCTCCAGCAGGCTCATGCCCGACTGGTGGCGTGCGGCAGTGAAGGAAAGGCGGATCGGTCGACGGGAAGCAATCATGGTCGGTCCTTTCAGGTACGGGATGTCGGGGTTGCGAAGGAGGCCATCGTCAGCCGATGGCGTTGGTGAGGTCGTACAACGGCACCAGCACGGCCACGATCACCGCACCGACCACCGAGGCCAGCACCAGGGTGATCGCCGGCACCATCGCCGCCAGCAGGCGGTCGATGCGGCGGGCACTGTCCTGTTCGAAAGTATCAGCCGCTTTCAGCAGCATGGTATCGAGCGCGCCGGACTCCTCGCCGACCTGGATCATCTGCAGCGCCAGCCGGGGAAAGCGCTTGCCACGCGACAGCGCCAGCGACAGGCCGGTGCCGTTCTTGACCTCGTCGGCGGCGGTTTCCAGATCGGCCGCCAGCGCGCGGTTGCCGAGTACGTTGCGGGCGATGCCCAGCGCCGCCAGCAGCGGCACGCCATTGCGCAGCAATGTCCCCAGGGTGCGCGCCAGCCGCGCGGTTTCCAGTTCGCCCAGCAGGCGGCCGATGCCGCGGCGCTGCAGCAGCCAGCCATCCAGCGCCAGACGGAACGCGGGCTGCCGCGCCTTGCGTTCGAACAACAACAGCAGCACGCCCGGCACCACCAGCAGCAGCACCCACCAGTCACGCACGAAAAGGCCCAGCTGCAGCACCAGGTTGGTGAACCACGGCAACGCCACGTCCAGGCTTTCGTACATCTGCGCGAACTGCGGCACCACATAGCCCAGCAGGAACAGCAGTGCGCCGCCCACCACCACCAGCAGGATCGCCGGGTACACCAGCGCGTTGATCACCTTGCCCTGCAGCGCACGGCTGCGCTCGAGGTAATCGGCCAGGCGCTGCAGGGTATCGTGCAGGCTGCCACCGGCTTCACCGGCGCGCACCATGTTCACGTACAGGCGCGAAAACAGGCCGTGCTGGCGTTCCAGCGCAGTCGACAGCGGCGCGCCACCGCGCACCACGTCGCGGATGTCGGTGATCGCACGGCGCGAGCGCTCGTCTTCGGGCAGGCTGAGCAGGATCGACAGCGCGCGGTCCAGTGGCTGCCCGGCACCGAGCAGCGTCGCCAGCTGCTGGGTGAACTGCAGCAATGCCGCGCCCTGCAGCGGACGCTGGCGGAACAGGCCGCGCAGGCTGCTGCCACCAACCGCACCACCGTCGGCCAGCCGCGTTTCCATCGGCAGATGGCCCTGGTCCTGCAGGCGCGCGACCAGCTCGGCCTCGCTGGCCGCTTCCATCTGTCCGTCGAAGATCTCGCCGTGCGTATTGAGCGCCTTGTAGCGATAGTTCGGCATGTCAGCCCCTGCGTCCTGCGCGCATCAGCCTTCCTCGGTCACGCGCAGGACTTCCTCGAGGGTCGTCTGCCCGCTCAGGGCCTTGCTCAGGCCGTCCTCGTACATGGTGCGCATGCCGGCTTCACGGGCGATGCGTTCGATCTCGCCCATGCCATCGCGACGCATCACCGCACGCCGCAGCGCGTCGTTCATCACCAGGAATTCCATGATGGTGGTGCGCCCCAGGTAGCCGGTCGGCGCGAGTGCCGACGGCTTCGGCCGATACAGGTGGATCGTTCCCTGCGGCTGCAGGCGACGCAGGTCGAAGCGCTCGATCTCTTCCGGCGAGGCTTCGTAGCGCTCGGCGTGGGTCGGCTCCAGACGGCGCACCAGGCGCTGGGCCAGGATGCCGTTGATGGTGGAGGTGAGCAGATAGTCTTCCACGCCCATGTCGAGCAGGCGGGTGATGCCGCCTGCCGCATTGTTGGTATGCAGCGTGGACAGCACCAGGTGACCGGTCAACGCCGACTGGATCGCGATGCGCGCGGTTTCCAGGTCGCGCATTTCGCCGATCATGATGATGTCCGGATCCTGGCGCACGATGCTGCGCAGCGCATTGGCGAAATCCAGCCCGATCTGGGGCTTGGCCTGGATCTGGTTGATGCCTTCGATCTGGTACTCGACCGGATCTTCAACGGTGATGATCTTGACGTCGGCGGTGTTGAGCTGGCTCAGCGCGGTGTACAGCGTGGTGGTCTTGCCCGAACCGGTGGGGCCGGTCACCAGCAGGATACCGTGCGGCTGTTCAAGCACCTTGCGGAACTGCGGCAGGAAGGCATCGGTGAAGCCCAGCCGGTGGAAATCGAACACCACCGTCTCGCGATCAAGCAGGCGCATCACCACGCTTTCGCCGTGCGCGGTGGGTACCGTGCTGACACGCAGGTCCAGCTCCTTGCCCTGCACGCGCAGCATGATGCGGCCGTCCTGCGGCAGGCGGCGCTCGGCGATGTTGAGCCGGGCCATGATCTTGATGCGGCTGATCACCGCGGCGGTCAGGTTGGCCGGCGGGCTCTCGCCTTCGACCAGCACGCCATCGACGCGGTAACGCACTTTCAGCCGGTTCTCGAAAGGTTCGACGTGGATGTCCGAGGCGCGCAGTTCGACTGCGCGCTGGATCACCAGGTTGACCAGGCGGATCACCGGCGCTTCCGAGGCGAGATCGCGCAGGTGCTCGATATCGTCCACTGCGCCGCCTTCGCCATCGGCGGTTTCCACGATCGCGCCCATCGCACTGCGGCCTTGGCCGAACCAGCGCTCGACCAGGTCATCGATCTCCGCGCGCATGCCCAGCAGCGGTGTGACCGGCACACCCAGTGCCAACTGCACGGCCTGCTGCGGGTAAGGATCGTGGGCGTCGGCCAGCCACAGCTGCACGCCGTGTTCATCCAGCGCCAGCGGGCATACGTGGAACTGCTTGAGGAAGCGCAGCGACAGCGGCAGGCCCTCGGCCAGCGCCTGCGGCGGCGATTCAGGCAGCTGCCGTCCTTCCAGCAGCGGCAGGCCCAGCACATCGGCGCTGGCCTGCGCCTGGTCACGTTCGGACACCAGCCCAAGCCGTACCAGCAGGCCGAGCAGGCTGCCACCGGCCTCGGCATGCAGCGGCCGCGCGCGCGCCAGATCTCCTTCCTTGAGCCGACCACGTGCCAGCAGCGCATCGAGGATGCGGCCTTCAGTGTCGTCGATGGCGGTGGCAGCGAGCGCGTTCACGTGACTCTCCTGTCGATCGTCCCGACTTTAGCAGTTAAGCCGTGGTTTCCACCCTCTCCGATTCTTCTTTCGTAAAAAGACGAAGCCCGTCACACAGGTGACGGGCCGCGCTTATTCATTTACGACAGTCGGTTATTACTGGGTCGCCAGAA
This sequence comes from Stenotrophomonas sp. LST15-1-1.1, assembly GCF_040815575.1. Taxonomy (NCBI): domain Bacteria; kingdom Pseudomonadati; phylum Pseudomonadota; class Gammaproteobacteria; order Lysobacterales; family Lysobacteraceae; genus Stenotrophomonas; species Stenotrophomonas sp. LST15-1-1.1. The sequence goes on along the minus strand of NZ_JBFPNJ010000029.1, from coordinate 276,661 downwards.
TGCTCACCCCGCTGTAAGCGGCCTCACCCACCACCTTGATGTAGTAGGTACCGGCCACCGGCTTGGCTACGCGCACGGTTTCGGTATTGCCCGGACGGGTCGACTTGGCATCGTTGTCGGTCGCGGTGGGCACGCGGCCCTGCGCCAGATACACCGACACGTTGCCGCTGCCGCCGTAGGTCAGCACGCTCAGCGTCTTGCCGGCCGCCGCTTCGAAGGTGTAGACGGTTTCACTGGCGGCCGCACCGGTCAGCCCACCCACGGTCACCTTGTTGGTCAGCGGAATGCCTTCCGGCTCGCAGTTCTCGGTGCACGGCTCCTTCAGCGCGGCATCCAGCGCGGCCTTGGCATCGAGGATGCCGGTGCCGATCGGGGTGGCCGCCGGGATGGTCACCGGGAACTTGCGGGCGCTCTGCTTCAGCAGTGTTTCCAATGCGGCCGGGGCCAGCGGCTCCTTGCCCTTGGCGATCAACGCGCTCTGCACCATGGCAGCCACGGCGGCAACGTGCGGCGAGGACATCGACGTGCCGCCCTTGCCCATCAGCACCCACTCACCGGCGTCCGGGGTGGTTTCCGAACTGGAGCCGACCTGCCAGATGTAGCCGTTCGGGTTGCCGTCGACGCTGCCGCCACCGCCGGGGGCCGACAGGTCGACCGCGGTACCGTAGTTGGAGTAATAGGTGATGCCACCGGTGACACGGGTCGCACCCACCGCCACCACGTTGTTGCAGCTGGCCGGACGGTACTTGGAGGCGTTGTCGGTTTCATTGCCGGCGGCGACCACCACCAGAGTGCCCCGCGAGACCGCACCGTTGATCGCATCCTGGTACGCGGCATCACAAGCACCGCCACCGCCCAGGCTCATGTTGATGATCTCGGCCGGGTTGGTGTTGGCCGGAATGCCCGGCACGGTACCACCGGAGGCCCAGGTGATGGCGTCACTGATGTCGGCCAGGGTGCCACCGCACTTGCCCAGCACGCGCACCGGCAGCACCTTGGCCTTGTAGGCCAGGCCCGCCAGCGCGCTGCCATTGTTGGTCACTTCGGCAATGGTGCCGGCAACGTGCGTGCCGTGCCAGGAACTGCCTTCCGGTTCGGAGCCGGTGTAGCACTCGTTGGCCGTTTCCACCCAGTCACCGTAGTCGGTGGCGCCGGGCGCGCGGCCGTCGTTCGGGCGGCGCGAGGATTCCTTGTCACTGATGAAATCGTAGCCTTCCAGCAGGTTGCTGCCGAAGTCCGGCACGCCCGGCAGGATGCCGGTATCGAGCACGGCGACCACGATGCCCTCGCCCTGCGAGAGATCCCACGCGGCCGGGGCGTTCACACCACCGGTGGCATTGAAGAAGTTCCACTGGTACTGCGCGTAGTTGGGGTCGTTGGGCACCAGTGCCGGCTGCGCGTTGGTGGCACGCAGGTCCGAACGCTGCAGGCGCACGTTGGCCACCGCGTACTGCACCGACGGATCGGCATTCAGTTCAGCCAGCACCTTCTGCATGTCGGCCGAGCCCAGCTTGGACTTCAGGCGGATCAGGTCGCCACCGGCACCGAGCTTGCGCTCCACCAGCGGAGACAGTGCCGCAGCACGGCTGGTGGTGCCGCTGCTGACGATGGCGCGCGACAACGCCGACTGCACGACCGACAGCTTGGTCGAACGATCGCTGGCGGCAGCAGTGCCGTTGCGGTACTTCACGATGATGCCGTCCACGCTCTGCTGGGCAGTGCTGGCCACGCGTGCCGGTTCCTTGGCCACGCCCGGCTTGGCCGCATGCGCCGCACCGACGCCGACAGTCAACGACAGCACGGCGGCGGCCAGCACATTGATGCGAAGGGTCTGCTTCTTGGTCACGTTCGAAATCCTCTTCAAGGTCATGGTTGAGCTTTCCTTCTCCGCCCGTTGCACGGACGGAGCTCACTACGGCCATCACTCCCTGCGACTGCCCTGGCTGGCCCACCAGGGTTGCCGTGCCACGCCCCTTTGGCGCTCACTGCTCGACGTGCCGATGGAGTTGCCCACCGGCACGTTGTTGCGCACTTACCAGCCGAAGCCGGCACCAACGCCGACCGAGCTGTCATCACTGCTGAAGGCACCACCGATGGTGACCGTGGCGCGATCACTGATTGCACGCTGGTAGCCCAGCGACATGGCCGACTCGCCGCCCTGGAAACCGATGCCGACGCCGACCCGGTTCTGGGTACGGATGCCTGCGGCGCTGGTGGCCATGTTGAGCATCGCCGAGCTCATCGCGCCCTGGCGGTCGATGCGGCGATCCATGTGGCGCAGGCGTCCATCCACTTCGCCCTTGAACACATCGAAGCTGTCGCTGACCGCCTGCACGCGGCTGTCGGTGTAGCTGTTGGCGGTGGTGATGCCACGATCCAGCTGGCCCTTGTTGACCGCATCGGTTGCAGTGGTACCGGCGGCCACGTTGGTGACCTGGCGTTCGTTGCCCTCGCTGCCGACCGAGACGGTGTTGGCGCGATCGGCAACCGAGCCCTGGCCCAGTGCCACCGCATTGGCCGCCGTTGCACTCGCGCCCTGGCCGACAGCAGTGGACGATGCACCACTGGCGACAGCCCCATCACCCATTGCGACGGCGTTGACCCCACCGCCTGCGACCAGTGCCGGCTGTGCATTGCCTGCGCTGGCTGCGGTCGGTGTGCCCTGCACACGGGCCGTTGCCGATCCGCTGTCAGCCAGGCTCGCATCGGTAGCCGAAGCCATGGCCGCGCCGGCCGCATCTGCGTCCAGCGGAGCGGCCATCGAACGCAGGCTGGCCGCGCCGGAACGCGTGCCGCTGGCGGTGCGACGATCGATCTCGCTGACCTTGCGGTCCAGTGCGCCCAGCGCGTCGCCGACGTTGCTGTAGGTGGAGCCCTGGATCACATAGTTCGGCGCAACGAACACTCCCTGCATGCCGACACTGGCACCGCCGCCGAGGAAGCTGGCGGCATCGCTGAGCGACTGGAACAGCTGCCCACCGTTGATCGCCTGGCGGCTGCCGGAAGCGATGCTGCCGGCGCCGACGTTGTCGATGGTGGTGCCCTGGATCCCGCCAAGCGTCAGGCGGTCACGACTGGCGTCGTCGTAGCCGACCGAACTGGCCGCGCTGGTTTCAACGGTGGCGATGCGCGAGTCGAAATCACCGACCCGGGTTTCCACCGCACCCACGCGCTGGTTGGTGACGTTGAGCTGTGAACCGGTCACGGCATCGCTGCTGCCGGCGGCGATGCGGCCATCGGCGACGTTGACGATACGGCGCCGGGCCGGGCCGTTTGTGCCGTTGCCGCCACCGACCGACACCACGTTGGCCTCCAGGGCGGTCGCGCCCGTACCCAGAGCCACCGAGTTGACGCCGGTCGCACCGGCGTTGGCACCCATGGCAATCGCACCGCTGGCGGGCACCGTGGCGTTGCTGCCCAACGCGATGCTGCGTGCGCCGACGGCAGTGGCAGTCGAACCCATCGCCACCGAATCAGTGCCCACTGCGCTCGCGGTTCCACTGCCGTTACCACGGAAGTAGCGGTTGGTGGTGTTGGCTGTATAGGCGACCACATCCAGCTGCCCGCGATTGACGGCATCGTCCCACTCGGTGCCGTTGGCGACGTTGGTGATCTGCCGGTTCAAGCCGACGTTGCCCACCGACACGGTGTAGGCACGGTCGGCGACCGAGCCGCCACCCAAGGCGACGCTATTGGCCCCGTTAGCCTGGGCGCTGACACCGAGGGCCGTTCCGTTACCGCCCACGGCCTTGGCGCCATAGCCCACCGCGGTACCGAGACGGCCACTGGCCTCGGCGTAGGCACCGATCGCCGAAGCGCCGTCCGCCGTTGCGGTGGCACGGAAGCCACTGGCCTGCGACTGCGTGCCGCTGGCGGTGGACTGCGCGCCGCTGGCGGTGCTGTAGGCACCCTTGGCCTGTGCACCGGCGCCTGTGGCACTGGCGCCGAGCTCGCTGGCGGCGGCACCACTGCCCAGCGCCACGCTGTCCACGCCGGTGGCCTGTGCCGCGTTGCCCAGCGCCGCGCCGTTGGCGCCGCTGGCCAGCGCATTGAAGCCCACCGCAGTGGCGTTGGCCGCGACCGCGGTGGCACCGCTGCCGAGCGCGCTGGCGCCGTTGCCGATCGCATTGGCCGCTTCACCCGCGGCCAGCGCGTTGTCACCTTCGACGTACGCCCCGGCATCGCTGTCGGCACTGCCGCTGGCCTGGAAGTGCTTGCTGGTCTTGTCGGCGACACTGGCCACGGCATCCAGCTGGCCCTTGTTCACCGCATCGGTGGTCTCGGTGCCGGCGGCAACGTGGGCGACTTGGCGTTCGTTGCCTGCGCTGCCGACGGCCACCGTGTTGGCACGGTCCGCCTTCGAACCCGCACCGAGCGCGACGCTGTTGGCAGCGCTGGCCGTCGCGCTGGCACCCAGAGCGGTGCTGTCAGCCGCATCGGCCCACGCATTCCAGCCAATTGCGGTGGCGTAGTCGTCGGTGGCCCAGGCACCGGCACCGAAGGCCGCTGCACCGGTACCGCTGGCACGCGACGGGATCAGGCCAAAGAAGGTGCTGCCACCGATGGCAACACTCTCTGCGCCACTGGCTTCGCTGGATTGACCGACGGCGACCGCACCGCTGCCTGCTGCTGCTGCACCGAAGCCGACAGCCGTGGTGTTGGCACCGGTCGCGGCCGAGCCGTAACCCAGCGCGGTGCCGAGGCGTCCGCTGGCTTCGCTGTAGCCACCGATGGCGGTGGTGCCATCGGCCGAGGCTGCACTGCGGAAACCACTGGCCAGCGATTGCGCACCGCTGGCGACAGCCTCCGCACCGTTGGCCGTGCTGTAGACGCCGCTGGCCTGTGCTGCGGTGCCGGTGGCAGTAGCGCTGATGCCACTGGCCACCGCGCTGTTGCCGAGTGCGGCGCTGTCTTCGCCGGTGGCCTGTGCGTTGCTGCCCACCGCGGCCGCATTGCTGCCCGTCGCCAGCGTGTTGAAGCCGACGGCGGTCGCGTTCGCGGCCACGGCCGTGGCGCCACTGCCGAGCGCGGTGGCGCCGTTGCCGATCGCATTGGCCGCTTCACCGGCAGCCAGTGCGTTGTCGCCTTCCACGTAGGCACCGGCATCGCTGTCGGCGCTGCCGCTGGCCTGGAAGTACTTGCTGGTCTTGTCCGCCGTGGCAGCGACGGCATCGAGCTGGTTCTTGTTGACCGCATCGGTGCCTTCGGTGCCCGCGGCGACGTGCGTCACCTGGCGTTCGCTGCCGGCACTGCCGACGGCCACCGTGTTGTCACGGTCGGCCTTGGAGCCTGCGCCCAGGGCCACGCTGTTGGCGCCGTTGGCGGTAGCGCTGGCACCGAGCGCAGTCGACTCGGCACCATCGGCCCACGAGTTCCAGCCGATGGCAGTGGCGTAGTCGTCGGTGGCCCAGGCACCGGCGCCGAACGCCGCTGCGCCGTAGCCACTGGCACGCGACGGCACCAGGCCGAAGAAGGTGCTGCCACCGATGGCCACGCTCTCATCGCCGCTGGCTTCGCTGGAATCGCCCATGGCCACCGAGCTGGCGCCCGACGCCGCAGCGAACACACCGGCAGCGGTGCTGTTGGCACCGCTGGCCACGGTGCCATAGCCCAGCGCCGAGCCGAGGCGACCGCTGGCTTCGCTGTAGCCGCCCACCGCCGTGGTGCCGTCTGCAGAGGCTGCCGAACGGAAGCCACTGGCCAGCGACTGCGCACCGCTGGCGACCGCTTCGGCACCGTTGGCGGTGCTGTACACCGCCGTCGCCTGCGCGCCTGCACCGGTCGCGGTGGTGCTGGTTTCGCTGGCCACCGCGCCGCTGCCCAGGGCAGCGCTGTCTTCACCGGTCGCCTGCGCGTTGTTGCCCACTGCAGCCGCATTGCCGCCGCTGGCCAGGCTGTTGAAGCCCACCGCCGTGGCGTTCGCTGCTACCGCCGTTGCACCACTGCCAAGTGCGGTGGCGCCGGTGCCGATCGCATTGGCCGCTTCACCGGCAGCCAGCGCGCTGTCGCCTTCCACGTAGGCACCGGCATCGCTGTCGGCACTGCCACTGGCCTGGAAGTACTTGCTGGTCTTGGCCCCTTCGGCGGCCACTGCGTCCAGCTGATCCTTGTTCACTGCATCGGTACCCTGGGTACCCGCTGCCACGTTGGTGATCTGGCGCGTGTTGCCGCCACCACCGACCGACACGGTGTTGTCGCGGTCGGCAATCGAATCGGCACCCAGCGCCACGCTGTTGGCACCGCGCGATTCCGCCGCATTGCCCAGCGCGGTGCTGTTGGTGCCCGGCGCATAGGCGCCGCCACCGACCGCGGTGGAGTAGTCGCCGGATGCTTCGGTCGCCAGCAGGCCGAACAACGAACCACCGACGGCCACGGCATTGGTGCCGGTAGCCAGGCTGCCCTGGCCGGTGGCGGTGCTGTAGGCACCGGATGCTTCCGAATCGCCGCCGAGCGCCACGCTGTTGGAGCCGGAGGCGTTGGCGAAGTTGCCGAAGGCAGTGGCGTTGAATGCCGATGCGTTGGCATAACCACCGATGGCCGTGCTGTAGCCGCCGGTCGCTTCGGCGCCGATGCCGAACGCCGCCGACGCGGTGCCGCTGGCCACGCTTTCACTGCCGACCGCCGTGGCGGCCTCACCGCTGGCATTGCTGAAGTAGCCCACCGCCACGGCTTCTTCGCCGCTGGCCTCGGACAACACGCCGGTGGCGGTGCTGCCGGCGCCGCTGGCCACCGAGGCCGCACCGAAGGCGGCACTCTGCTCGCCGCTGGCTTCGCTCTCGGCACCGTGTGCGGTGGCGTATTCGCCGGTCGCCTGTGCATTGGCACCGATGGCGCTGGCATTGGCTGCAGTGGCCAGGGCATTGAAGCCGATGGCCTGTGCATTGCTGGCCAGCGCATTGGCGCCACTGCCCAGCGCGGTTGCACCATTGCCGATGGCGTTGGCCGATTCACCGGCGGCCAGCGCGTTGTCACCTTCCACGTAGGCGCCGGCATCGCTGTCGGCGCTGCCACTGGCCTGGAAGTACTTGCTGGTGGTCGCCGCACTGGCTGCAACCGCATCGAGCTGCGACTTGTTCACCGCATCGGTAGCCTGGGTACCGGCCGCCACACTAGTGATCTGCCGCTCGTTGCCGGCGCTGCCCACCGACACGCTGCGGTCACGGCTGGCCACCGAACCGGCGCCCAGCGCAACCGCGTTGTTGCCACTGGCCGTGCTGCCCGCGCCGAGGGCGATCGCGCTTTCACCGCCAGCCACCGTGTTGGTGCCGATGGCGATGCTGTTGATGCTGTTGCCCAGCGCCTGGAAGCCCAGCGCAACGCTGTTGTCGCCGTAGCTGAAGGCGCCGCGGCCGACGGCGGTGGAACTGGTGCCGTTGGCCCAGCTGTTGTAGCCGATGGAGGTCGCGCCGTTGGCACTGGCCCATGCCGCCGGACCGAACGCCGAGGCATTGCGGCCGGTAGCCCAGGCACCGGCACCAAAGGCAGTGGCACCTTCTTCGCTGGCGGTGCTGTAACCACCCACGGCGGTGCTGTCGTCGGACTTGGCAAAGGCGCTGTCACCGATGGCGACGGCATAGCTGCCGGTAGCGCGCGACTTGCCGCCTGCCGCGAAGCTGTTGTCGCCGGTGGCCTGTGCTGCATTGCCGAAAGCGCTGCTGCTGGCACCGGTCGCCTGCGCGGCGTTGCCGACGGCGGTTGAACCGGCCGACGCGGTGGTGCCGACCTGCACCGGGTTGCCCTGGTCATCCAGCAAGGGCTGGTTGTATTCGTCGTACGCCTGGCCCAGGCCGCCCACGGCTACTGCACCGTCACCGTCGGCGAGGGTATTGCGGCCCAGTGCCACGCTGTCGGCGCCGATGGCCGCAGCGCCTGCACCTTGTGCCACCGCGCCGGCACCGATGGCGTTGCTGGCCGAACCCGCCGCGACCGCCCCCTCACCTTCTGCATGGGCACCGGCATCGCTGCCGCTTTCCGGCTGCGCCTGGAAGAAGCGTGCGGTGCTGTCGGCGGTGTTGGCCACGGCATCGAGCTGGGCCTTGTTCACCGCATCGGTGGCCTGGGTACCGGCAGCGACGCTGACGATCTGGCGCTCGTTGCCATTGGTGCCGACCGCAACGGTATTGGCGCGGTTGGAGCCGGAGTAGGCGCCAAGCGCCACGCTGTTTTCGGCGCCAGCGGTGGCGTAATAGCCAATTGCGGTGCTGTCCTTGCCAACGGCCCAGGTCTGCGCGCCCAGCGCGGTGGCGCTGTCACTGGCCGCGTAGGCGAAGTAGCCCAGTGCAACGGACTCTGCGCCTGCTGCTTCGGTAAAGCTGCCGTTGGCGAGCGAGCGATCTCCGCTGGCGACGGCGCCGCCGCCGACGGCGGTCGAGGAAACGCCGCTGGCCCGGGTCTGCACGAACAGTCCCATGCCCGGGACGATGTCGGCGGGTCCACCGATGGCGACACTGCCAGCGCCGGTTGCGCTGCTCTGCGTCCCCAGTGCGGTGGCGTTGCTGCCACTGGCAGTGGCTGCAGTGCCGAACGCAGCGCTGCCCTGACCCGAGGCCAAAGCGTTGCTGCCGACGGCACTGGCACCCTGCGCAACGGCAACGGCACCTGCACCAAGGGCGGTGGTGCCGTTGCCCAGCGCGCTGGCCGCTTCGCCGGCTGCCAGGGCATCGTCCCCCTCTGCGAGCGCACCGGCGTCACTGTTGCGGCTGCCGGTCGCCTGGAAGTGTTTGGCCGTGGCATTGGCCACACCGGCGAGGTTCTTCAACTGGCCGAGATTGACGGCGTCGGTGTCCTGGGTACCCGCGGCCACGCTGGTGATCTGGCGCTCATTGCCGGCACTGCCGACCGCTACGCTGTTGGCGCGTACTGCTTCGGAATTCGCACCGAGGGCAACGCTGTTCTCACCGCGCGCGGTGGCGTAGTAACCGACAGCCGTGCTCTGTGCACCACTGGCCCAGGTCTGCGCACCCAGCGCGCTGGCGTTCTCACCCGGTGCATAGGCGAAGTAGCCCACGGCGACCGATTCGGTACCGGAGGCTTCGGTCAGGCTGCCATTGGCCACGGCATGGTCGCCGCTGGCGATCGCACCGGCACCGACCGCCGTGGCCGCTTCACCACTGGCCTGGGTCTGCACGAAGAAGCCCAGGCCCGGGATCAGATCGGCCGGGCCACCAATGGCCACGCTGCTGGTGCCGGTAGCGTTGCTCTGCGTACCGACGGCCGTGGAGTAATCGCCGATGGCATTGGAGACCGCGCCGAACGCCGACGACTGCGCACCTGCCGCATAGGCACCCACGCCGTACGCCGAGGCGGCGAAACCGCCGGCATCGGCGCTGGCGCCGACAGCAGTACCACCGACTCCGGCGCTGGTGGCGCCGGTCTCTACCGGCACGCCACCACTGGTGATCAGCGGATTGCCATCGGCATCCACCGCAGCACCGCCGACGGCGACGCTGCCCGGACCGACTGCCTGCGCGTTGTTGCCGAAGGCCGCACTGTTCTGGCCCGACGCCAGCGCGTTGTTGCCGACCGCCGTGGCGTTCTGCGCGACAGCGGTTGCACCTGCACCGACGGCGGTCGTGCCGTTGCCGATCGCATTGGCGGCTTCGCCAGCGGCGAGTGCGTCATCTCCCTCGGCCAATGCACCGGCATCGCTGTTGCTGCTGCCGGTGGCCTGGAAACGCTTTGCGGTCGTATCGGCTACTGCCGCCACGTCCTTCAACTGGCCGACGTTGACCGCGTCGGTATCTTCGGTACCTGCGGCAACACTGGTGATCTGCCGGGTCAGGCCGTAGTCGACCGCACCCACCGACACGGTATCCACGCGATCGGCCAGCGAGCCGGCGCCAAGCGCCACGCTGCCGGTAGCCACGGCGGCCGAATTGGAGCCCAGTGCGGCGCTGTACTCGCCCACCGCCGTGCTGAACGCACCGACGGCAATCGACGCTTCGTTGGCAGCAGTCGCGCCGCGGCCCAGCGAAGTGCTGCCGGGGCCCATCGCCACCGCGCCTGCACCCACTGCCGTCGCGCCATCGGCGCTGGCTTCGGACAGCGCGCCCAATGCAGTGGCTGCGCCGTTCTCGCTGGCGGCCACGGCGCTCGCGCCAACCGCTGTGTCACCAAGGCCGAATGCGGCCGCGCTCTGCCCGACCACCACGCTGGCATCACCGAAGGCGAGCGCGTTCTGGCCGAAGGCGCTGGCACCGACGCCCGCAGCAATCGCCTGGGTGCCGACCGCAGTGGTGGCGTTGGCCAGCGACTGGCTGCCACTGCCCACGGCAATCGCGCCATCGCCATCGATCTTCGCCGCGTCGCTGTCGTCACCCGCGCCATCGGCCTTGAAATAACGGCTGCCCTCGGCCGCCGCCTGCGCAAGTGCAGCCTGCGTGGCGCGTGCCTGTGCATCCAGCTGGGCCTTGTTCACTGCATCGGTGGCGGCGGTACCGGCGGCGACGTTGGTCACCTGCCGTTCCTTGCCGGCATCACCGACAGAGACGGTGTTGGCGCGCGCGGCCTTGGAACCTGCGCCCAGCGCCACGCTGTTGGCGCCGGTGGCACTGGTACCGGCACCGATCGCCACCGCGTTGCTGCCCTTGGCGCTGGCAGTGCCATCGACCGCGCACTTGTCCACCACTTTGCTGTTGAGCACCACGCAGTTCGCGCTGCCGCCAATCTCGACCGACTGCGCCGAAGCGATGCCGGTCATGCCCAATCCCATTGCCAAGGCCAACGCTGCGGCCAGTCGTGCCGGCGCGGCATCCGTCGCACTGCGGCGCTGGTCGACGACCGCGCCTGATGAGCTGGAAGAGGCCAGTTCCGAGGCCACCACCAACTGACCCAATGCTTTGTTCCAGACCTTGCGATAAATCCGATTCATCGGTACGGCTCCTGATTGGACTGGTTTTGGGCAAAGCAACGCCACCGCCGAACCTTCGTGGTTCAACGTCCCCTGGGGGCGTTATTCGCGTGATTTACTGCGGGGTATTGCCGAACGGCGCGCAGGGACAGAAAACCGAGCGCATGCGCCGTGCGGTTACTGCGGGATGAACAGATTTGAAACGGGCGTCAAGTGTTAACGGCATCTTTGCGAATCGTCAAGAGTTTGACGCAGCAAAAGCCATTGCCGTGAAGCAGTTCACTGTTTCACTTGTTTATGTACGTATTTTGTTAGGCGTACGTGAGGGAATCCTCACATATGAAAACGTATGTAACTGATGGTCAGCACAGGAATTTCCGTATTCAAAAAGAAAAACCCGCCGGTTTCCCGGCGGGTTTCCATACGCGATGGCATCGTCAGCTGCGCAACGCGTGTGCGATCAACCGCACCACACCCGTGCGTTGCGGAACATGCGCATCCACGGTGAATCGCCCTGCCACTCGGACGGGGCCCAGCTCAGGTTGAGCGCGCGCGGGCTGCGCTCCGGGTGCGGCATCATGATGGTCACCCGGCCGTCGGTGCTGGTCAGGCCGGTGATGCCGTCGGGCGAGCCGTTCGGATTCAGCGGGTACTGGCTGGCGACGTTGCCGTTGCCATCGATGTAGCGCAACGCGACACGGGCCGTGGCCTGGTCGACGGCGTTGTCGAACACCGCCTGGCCTTCGCCATGTGCCACCGCCACCGGCAGGCGCGAACCGGCCATGCCACGCAGCAGGATCGACGGCGACTCCACCACCTCCAGCAGCGCGGTGCGGGCTTCGAACTGCTCGCTGGCGTTGCGGCGGAACTGCGGCCAGTGCTCGGCACCGGGAATGATGTCCTTCAGCTGGCTCATCATCTGGCAGCCGTTGCACACGCCCAGGGCGAAGCTGTCCTCGCGCGCGAAGAACGCGGCGAAGGCATCGCGCAGCGCAGTGCGCTCGAGGATCGAGGTCGCCCAGCCACGGCCGGCACCGAGCACGTCGCCGTAGCTGAAGCCGCCGCAGGCGACCAGGCCGGTGAAGTCCTGCAGCGCCACGCGGCCTTCGATGAGGTCGCTCATGTGCACGTCAAATGCCCGGAAGCCAGCACGTTCGAAGGCGTTGGCCATTTCAATCTGGCCGTTGACGCCCTGTTCGCGCAGGATCGCAACACGCGGACGCGCCCCGGTCTGCACGAACGGCGCGGCGACATCCTCATTGAGGTCGAAGCTCAGCTTCGGCTTCAGGCCCGGCGCGGTGAAGGCGCGGGCGATCTCGCGCTCGGCATCGGCGTTGGCCGGATTGTCGCGGCGCTTCTGCATGGCGTGGGTGACCGACCACCAGGCGTCGAACAACGCTTCCCAGCGCCATTCGGCCAGCGAATCACCACCCAGCGACACCCGCACCACCGGCGCGGTGGTCGGCTTGGCGATGCGCTGTGCGCACTCGGTCAGCGCGTGGCGCTCGACCAGATCGGCGAACGCGGCGCGGTCTTCGCGGGCGATCTGCACCACCGCGCCCAGCTCTTCATTGAACAGGCTGCGGAACGGATCATCGCCCCAGGCGTCGAGGGTGATGTCCAGGCCCAGGCGCGAGGTGAAGGCCATTTCGCACAGCGCGGCGAAGGCACCACCGTCGCTGCGGTCGTGGTACGCGCGCAGCAGGCCGGCCTGGCGTGCATCGCGGATCAGCTCGAAGAAGCCACGCAGGCGCTGCGGGTCGTCCAGGTCCGGGGCGGCACCGGCGAAGGCCGGCAGGTCGCCGTGGTCGGCGTGCACCTGGGCCAGGATCGAACCGCCCAGGCGCTGCTTGCCGGCACCGAGGCCGATCAACCACAGCTCGCTGTCGATATCGCGGTCCAGCAGCGGGGTCAGCTGCTGGCGTGCATCGGCCACCGGCGCGAACGCGGTGATCACCAGCGACACCGGCGACACGCTCTTGTGCGCCTCGCCCTGGTCGTGCCACTGCGCCTGCATCGACAGCGAGTCCTTGCCCACCGGGATGCTGATGTCCAGCTGCGGGCACAGTTCCATGCCCACCGCCTTCACCGCGTCGTACAGCAGCGCGTCTTCACCCGGGTGGCCGGCAGCGGCCATCCAGTTCGCCGACAGCTTGATTTCATCCAGCGCATCGACCGGGGCCGCGCACAGGTTGGTCAGTGCTTCGCCCACGGCCATGCGGGCCGAGGCAGCCGCGTCCAGCAGCGCCAGCGGCGTGCGTTCGCCCAGGGCCATCGCCTCGCCGGCCACGCCGTCGAAATCGGCCAGGGTGATCGCCACGTCGGCCACCGGCAGCTGCCACGGGCCAACCATCTGCTCGCGCGCGGTCAGGCCGCCGACGCTGCGGTCGCCGATGGTGACCAGGAAGTTCTTGGAGGCCACGGTCGGGTGCGCGAGCACGCGCAGACCGGCTTCCTGCAGATCCAGGCCACCGGTCTTCAGCGCCGGCCAGCGCGGTGTCGGCGGGTGCGCGGTATCGCGGTGCATCTTCGGCGGCTTGCCGAACAGCACGTCCATCGGCAGGTCGATCGGCGCATCGGCCGGAATGTTGCCCGGCACGGCGCCATAGGCCACCACCAGGTGTTCGGCTGCGGTGGCGACACCGACCGCAGCGAACGGGCAGCGCTCGCGCGCGCACAGCGCGGCGAATTCAGCCAAGCGCTCCTGCGCCACACCGAGCACGTAGCGCTCCTGCGACTCGTTGCACCACAGCTGCATCGGCGACAGTGACGGATCGTCGGTGGGCACCTTGCCCAGGTCGATGATGCCGCCCACGCCGGAATCGTGCAGCAGTTCGGGAATGGCGTTGGACAGGCCACCGGCACCGACGTCATGGAAGAACTTGATCGGGTTGTTGGTCCCCATCGCCACGCAGCGGTCGATGACCTCCTGGCAGCGACGCTCCATTTCCGGGTTGTCGCGCTGCACGCTGGCGAAGTCCAGGTCCTCGGCGCTTTCACCGGAGGCGACCGAACTGGCAGCACCGCCGCCGAGGCCGATCAGCATCGCCGGGCCGCCGAGCACGATCACGGCATCGCCGTCCTGCAGCAGGATCTTGTCGACCTGCACGCGATCGATGGCGCCAAGGCCACCGGCCAGCATGATCGGCTTGTCGTAGGCGCGCACCAGGTCGGCGCCTTCCGGCAGTTCGAAGCTGCGGAAGTAGCCGAGCAGGGCCGGCCGACCAAATTCATTGTTGAACGCAGCGCCGCCGAGCGGGCCGTCGGTCATGATTTCCAGCGCCGGCGCCATGCGCGGGTTCAGCGCGCGCGGCGCTTCCCACGGCTGCGGCAGCTCGGGGATACGCAGGTGCGAGACCGAGAAACCGCTCAGGCCGGCCTTCGGCTTGCCGCCACGACCGGTTGCACCTTCGTCGCGGATTTCACCACCGGCGCCGGTCGACGCACCCGGGAACGGCGCGATCGCGGTCGGGTGGTTGTGCGTTTCCACCTTGATCTGGAACGCGCTGGGCACCTGCGGTTCGCGGCGGTACTCGCCGCTGGCCGGGTCCGGACGATAGCGCGAGGCCGGATGGCCTTCGATCACCGCCGCGTTGTCGCTGTACGCGCTGAGCGTGTGCTGCGGGGTCTGCTGGTGGGTGTTCTTGATCATCCGGAACAGCGAGCGGTCCTGCTCCTGGCCGTCGATGGTCCAGCTGGCATTGAAGATCTTGTGCCGGCAGTGCTCGGAATTGGCCTGCGCGAACATCATCAGTTCCACGTCCGACGGCGACCGGCCCAGCGCGGTGAAGCGTTCGCGCAGGTAGTCGATCTCGTCCTGCGCCATGGCCAGGCCGAGGCGCTGGTTGGCGGCCTCCAGCTGGTCCACCGGTACGCGCTCCAGTTCGCCACGGGCGGGGGTCGAGAACAGGGACTGGCCCTGATCGACGGTCTCCAGCACCGACTGCGTCATCGGGTCGTGCAGCACCTTGACCAGCGCCTGCTGGGCGGCTGCATCGGCCGGCCATCCCTGCACGTCGATGCGCAGGCCTCGCTCGACCCGGCTCACCGGCTGGCCGGCACCGCGGACCAGTTCGCTGGCCTTGCTCGACCACGGCGACAGCGTGCCCAGGCGCGGCACCACGATGCGGCTGACCGCACCGTCAGCGACCGCCTCGGACTGCGGGCGGGCTTCCAGGATGCGGCACAGGGTATCGACGTCGGGGGCGGCAGTGCCCTCGGCCTGCACGAAGTAGACGTGCCAGGCACCGCTGATGCGCAGGGAGGGCGCGATGGACTGCAGGCGGGATTCAAGACGTTCGCGGCGGAACGGCGACAGGGCGGGCGCGCCCTCGAGGACCATCATGTCCGGGGAACCGTAGTTGGGAAACGGGCCCGACATTGTACCGGAAGCGGGGGGAGGCTTCGGCCGGGCGGCGCCCGGCACCCGCAGAGGCCAGAGCCAGAGCCATAGCCGAAGCAACGGCAACGGCCAAAGCAATAGCGGGCAATCCGTGGGATGGCGGGGCGGGTCCGGTGGCGGGGGACGCCGTAGACCCGTCCCTGGGGGCTTGGCCGCGGCATCCATGCCGCGGACACCCCCGCCACCGGACCCACCCTGCCTTCGACAGATCTCCGCGATCTGTTGGTAGATCCACGCCATGCGTGGATGCTCCTTGGTTACCGGCCGCTGGCCGGCAACCACAGGAATGTCTGGAATCAAACGCCTGAGAGCGAAGCGATCGGCGTTTGATTTTGATTTCTTGTTCGTCTTTCGTGGCTGGCGCCGCAGGAACCTGTCCGTGGCCGGGTGGGTGGGCTGCGCAGGGGCGTAAGCGCCATGGATGGCGCGCCCGAGCCTACATGGACGTATTCACGGCGCCCCCTGCGCAGCCCACCCACCCGGCCAACCCCCAGAAATCCGCTGTAAACGACCAACCCCAACCACGAGGGGGCTCCGCCGATGGCTGCCGACCGCGCGCCAGCGCCGCGCTCGCCCAGATCGCCGAACCATGCGCTCGCTCACGGATTGACCACGCAATTGATGACAACGTTGTCCCCACCTGGAGCCGGACTCTCTCCCCGGCCCACCAGGTACCTCCGTCCGCCCCCTCCGTCGCCTTCCCGGGCGATGTCCGGACCCTGCGTTACGTGCGGCGCCGTCGTGGCCCGTGCGCCAACCATCGATCGGAGACACACCATGTACGACCCGCTTGTGCAGAGTGCCGATGTACGCAGTGCCCGCCCTTCCCTTCATCGCTGTCGCCCGCGCCGTCTGGCCTGGCTGCTGGCCCTCGCCGGGGCCGTTGCCCTGCCCGGCCTGGCCCAGGCCGCCAGCTGTGCCGGCGTGGCCGAATGGGACCAGGCCAAGATCTACCGGAGTGGCGATACCCTGCAGAAAGGAGGCGTCCTCTACCGGGCGAACCAGGACATCTGGAACGCGCCGCCGGACCATCCGGCCGGTGCGCCCTACTACACCAACCTCGGCGCCTGCGACGGCAGCGGCGCCAACCAGCCGCCGGTGGTCAGCCTGACCTCGCCGGCCAACGGCGCCACCTTCAGCGCCGGCAGCACGGTCAACGTGACCGCCAATGCCAGTGATGCGGACGGCAGCGTCAGCAAAGTCGAGTTCTTCCGCGATGGCAGTTCGCTGGGCGTCGACACCAGCGCGCCCTACAGCGCCAGCTGGGCCAACGCCAGCGCCGGCAGCCACACCCTGCGCGCCGTCGCCACCGACAACAACAATGCCACCGCCAGCACCGCGACCATCACCATCACCGTCAACGCGGCCAGCGGCGATACCACCGCGCCCAGCGTGCCCGGCGGCCTGGCCGTGGGTACCCGCACCGCCAACAGCATCGCACTGAGCTGGAGCCCGTCCACCGACAACACCGGTGGCAGCGGCCTGGCCGGCTACGACGTGTACCGCAACGGCAGCCTGGTCGGTTCACCGTCCAGCGCCAGCTATGTCGATGGCGGGCTGACCGCCTCCACCAGCTACAGCTACCGTGTGCGCGCCCGCGACAACGCCGGCAATGCCTCCGCACAGGGCACGGCGGTGACCGCCAGCACCCTGGCCGGCGACGGTGGCACCACCGGCAAGCGGGTCATCGGCTACTTCACCCAGTGGGGCATCTACGGCCGCAACTACCGGGTCAAGAACATCGACAGCAGCGGTTCGGCCGCGCGCCTGACCCACATCAACTACGCCTTCGGCAACGTGCGCAACAACCGCTGCGAAGTCGGCATCACCCAGGCGTCGGACCCGAACAGTGGTGCCGGTGGCGATGCCTTCGCCGACTACACCAAGGCCTTCGGTGCCGGCGAAAGCGTGAGCGGCAGCGCCGATACCTGGGACCAGCCGCTGCGCGGCAACTGGAACCAGCTCAAGCAGCTCAAGGCCAAGTACCCCGGCATGAAGGTGCTGATCTCGCTGGGTGGCTGGACCTGGTCGCGTGGCTTCTCCAGCGCAGCGCAACCGGCCAACCGCCAGGCCTTCGTCGCCTCGTGCATCGACGCCTACATCAAGGGCAACCTGCCGGTGACCGACGGTGCCGGTGGCCCGGGTGCGGCGCTGGGCGTGTTCGACGGCATCGACATCGACTGGGAATACCCGGTGGCCTGCGGTATCGCCTGCGGCACGCCCGAGGACAATGCCAACTTCACCGCGCTGATGGCCGAGTTCCGTCGCCAGCTCGATGCGGTGCGTCCGGGCCTGCTGCTGACGGTGGCGGTCGGCGCTGGCATCGACAAGATCCGCGTCACCGATCCGGCCGCGTACCACCCGTACCTGGACTACATCAACGTGATGACCTACGACTTCCACGGCGCGTGGGATGCGAAGACCAATCACCAGTCGGCACTGTTCGATTCGCCGAGTGATCCGTCCACCGGCGACCAGAAGCTGTACAACAGCAACGACGCCATCGAGGCCTTCATCAGCCGCGGTGTTCCCGCCGCCAAGCTCAACCTGGGCATCGGTTACTACGGGCGTGGCTGGACCGGCGTGAGCAACGCCAACAACGGCCTGTACCAGAGCGCCACCGGTGCGGCACCCGGCACGTATGAAGCCGGCATCGAAGACTGGAAGGTGCTGAAGAACCTGGCGTGGCAGGGCTACACCGACAATACCGCCGGTGCCACCTGGATCTACAACGGCAGCACGCTGTGGAGCTTCGACACCCCGGCCAACATCACCCGCAAGATGGGCTACGTAAAGACCCAGGGACTGGGCGGTGCGTTCGTCTGGGAGTTCAGCGGCGACGACGCGCAGGGCACGCTGACCAAGGCGGTCAGTGATGGCTTGAAATAAGCAGACAACCGGGGATGCGACTGGCATCCCCGGTTTCCAGCCTGTAGAGCCGAGCCCATGCTCGGCTGATGTGTCCGCAGCCGAGCATGGGCTCGGCTCTACAGAAAAAGGTCAGCGGCGGTCAGCGCTTGGCCGACAGCTTCTCCAACGCAGCACGCAGCTGCGCCGGCGGCAGGTAGCCGCCGAGCTGGGTGCCATCCGGCGCGAAGATGGCCGGCGTACCGTTCACGCCCAGCTGCTGGCCCAGTGCGTACTGCATCGCCACCGGGTTGGTGCAGTTCTTCGCGGCCACCGTGCCACCGCGCTTGGCATTGGTCAGGGCCTGGCGACGATCAGCCGCGCACCAGACCGAGATCATGTCGGTGTAATCCTTGCTGCCCAGCCCCATGCGCGGGAAGGCCAGGTATTCAACGGTGATGCCGTTGCGGTTGAGCTCGGCGATGTCCTGGTGCAGCTTGCGGCAGTACCCGCATTCGATATCGGTGAACACGCTGATGGTGTATTTCGCGTTCGGCGCGGCAAACACGATGCGGTCACCATGATTGGCCTTGGCCAGCAGGTCGCGACGGTAGCCCAGCAGGCCTTCGCTGTTGGCCGGGCTCTTGGCGCGGGTGTCGTAGGGCTGCGACTGGAACAGGTAACGGCCGTCGTCGGAGACGTACAGCAGCTGGCCGGAGACCACCACTTCACGGAAGCCCGGGAAGGGCGCGGCGCCGATGTAATCCACCTGGAAGCCGGGGTTGAGCTCGGTCAGTGCCTTGCGCACGGCCTGCTCGGCCTGGCCATTGGCCGCGGCGGCAGGACCGGCCTTGGCTGCCGCTGCGGCGGGCGCCTTTGCGGCGGGCGGGGCGGGCTGGGCGCAGGCACTCAGGCTGAGCGCGCCGAACACGGCGGCGATGGCGAATCGGAGCATGGAGCAGTCCGCAGCAGAAAGAAGACTTCGGATTCTGACACAGCCATCCTGAGCGGTCCGCGATGCCGCGCACAGGCCCGGCAGGGTTCAGCCGTGGGCTCAGCCGCGTGGATGATGGCGGGCGTGCAGTTTCTGCAGGTGTTCGCGTGCGACCAGCGTGTAGATCTGGGTGGTGGACAGCGAGCTGTGGCCCAGCAGCATCTGCAGCGCGCGCAGATCGGCGCCACGGTTCAGCAGGTGGGTGGCGAAACTGTGCCGCAGGCCATGCGGGCTGATCCGCGCCGGGTCGATGCCGGCCACCGCCGCGTAGCGCTTGACCAGGTGCCAGAACGCCTGGCGGGTCAAGCCATGCAGGGCCGGTTCGACGAACAAGGGCGTCTGCCCGTCGGCCAGCGCCTGCACCTTGCCCTTGCCCACCAGTTGCGGTCGCGACTGCTGCAGGTAGCGTTCCAGCCAGTACTGGGACTCCTCGCCCAGCGGCACCAGGCGTTCCTTGCTGCCCTTGCCGGTCACCCGCAGCACGCCCTGGCGCAGGTTCACCGCCGTGGCGGGCAGCAGCACCAGTTCGCTCACGCGCAGCCCGGCGGCATACATCAGTTCCAGCATGGCGCGGTCGCGCAGGCCGAGCGGACTGTCGATATCCGGCGCCGCCAGCAGCGCATCGATCTGGCTCTCGGCCAGCGCCTTGGGCAGCAGCCGTGGCAGCTTCGGCGGGTCGAGCAGTGCGCTGGGATCTTCACTGCGTTCGCCACGGCGCACGGCGTCGGCGAAGAACGCGCGCAGCGCCGACAGCAGGCGCGCATTGCTGCGCGGCGACCAGTTGTGGCGGGTACGCCAGGCCAGGTAATCGAACAGGCCGGCGCGTTCAACACCGGCCAGACCGCCATCACGGCCGTCGCACCAGCGCGCCAGGCCTTCGAGGTCGCGGCGGTAGCTGTCCAGGGTGGCGCGGGCCAGCCCGTGCTCGGCCCAGATCGCGTCGAGAAAACGCTGGATGCGCTGGCCGTCCTCGCTGCGCAGCTCGGGCAGTTGCTGGACCAGCTGACGACGTTCGGCGGGAGTGGAAGTGACGGCCATGCACGCAGGATACGAGGCCAACTGCGGGCACGGCCAGCATTGCGTATGCTCGGCACATGTCGAGCCCCGCCACCGATGCGGCCCACGTTGCCGCTGATACGCCCCGCCCGCGCGCGCTGCTGCTGTGGCGCCTGCTGGCGATGATCTATGACGCGTTGCCGGTGCTGGCCTTGTGGATGCTGGCCGGTACCGTGTTCACCCTGGCCTATACGTTCAGTGGCCATGCGCAGCGCGAGAACATCGCGCCTTTCAGTGCCTGGCAATGGCTGCTGTGGGCGGTGTGCTGGGCAATCACCGGGTGGTACGCCACTGCCAGCTGGCGACGCGGCGGGCAGACCTTGGGCATGCGCCCGTGGCGCTTGAAGCTGGAATCACGCGATGGCACGCCATTGCGACGCGGCCAGCTGTGGCTGCGGTTCGCAGTGGGCACACTATCGTTGCTGCTGGGCGGACTGGGCTTCTGGTGGGCGCTGGTGGATCGTCAACGGCTGACCTGGCACGACCGCGCGAGCGCCACGCGGGTGCTGCGGATGCCGAAACGCTGACCTGTACTGGCAGCGCCGGGCCATGCCCGGCGCACACGGGATATCGCACGCCTTCGCCGGGCATGGCCCGGCGCTACCGGCATCAGCCCGATTTGCGCCGGAACAGCAATCCGGACACCGCCAGCATCACGATCGGCGGCAGCGCGTAGGCAATGCGGTAGTCGAACTTGAGCGCGCCGGCCATGCGGCCGAAGAACAGCTGCAGCAGCCAGAACGCCAGCGCGAACAGGATGCCCAGGAACAGGCGCTTGCCCATGCCGCCACTGCGCAGCGAACCGAACGCGAACGGCACCGCTGCCAGGCACAGCGCCAGCACATTCAGCGGATAGAACCAACGGCTCCAGTACACGTCCTCGTAGTCGCGTGCATCCAGCCCGTTGCGCTCGCGGTAGGCGATGCTGGTGCTCAGCTCGGACACGCTGAGGTTACGCGGCTTGGCGATACCGGTGGCCAGGGCTCCGGCGTCCAGCTTGGAATTCCACGGCTCACGGGCCACTTCCTGGCGCGTTGCCGAGCGCTCGCCGAAGGTGTCACGGCGCACGCCGGTCAGTACCCAACCGTCCTTGTCATGCTCGGCGGTGGCGGCATGGGTCAGCGTGCCGACCCGCCCGTCCTCGTTGATCCTGTAGAGGCGCACGTCACGCAGGATCAGCCGGGTGCCCTTTTCGCCCACCAGCTGTTCTTCGCCGGTCTGTGCGTTGAGGAACGTGTCACCCTCGCGCGCCCACAGGCCGGAGTAACGCGCCACCGCCATGTCGGTGCCCCACTTGGCACTCATCTTCAGCGAATCGGCGCGGTTCTGGCCCCAGGGGCCCAGGGTCTCGGCACTGATCACCATCAGCCCGGTCAGCAGCGACAGCGCGATCGCCACCGACACGCTCAAGCGCTTGCGCGACAGGCCCAGCGCGCGCAGCGCGGTCAGCTCCGAGGTCGCGGCCAGCTGGCCCAGGCCCATCAGCGCGCCGATCACCGCCGCAGTCGGGAACATCGTGTAGGCGCGGCGCGGCACGGTGTACAGCACCCAGGCTGCAGCATGGCCCAGCGAATAGCCGTTCTTGCCGATGTCCTTGAACTCACCGGAGAAGGCCATCAGCACGTCCAGGCCGACCAGCACCGCCCAGGTCAGCAGCACGGTACCCAGCACCGCCCGGCCCAGGTACAGATCGAAACGCATCGGTCGCAGCATCATGCGCGGGCTCCCTTCGGGCGGGCCATGCGGCCATCACGCGCGTACATCCAGATCGCCAGTGCCAGCAGCGGGAGGGTCAGCCACCACAGGCCAAGCGCCGGCGGAATCTGGCCGTTGGCAATCCAGCCACTGCCGATGAACATCATGTTGGTGCCGACCATGTAGGCCAGCAGGGCCAGCATCATCCGGCCGTAGCGCTGCTGGCGCGGCGAACTGCGGCCCAGCGGCACGGTCAGCAGGGCGAAGGCCAGCGCGATCAGCGGCGGGGCCAGGCGACGGTGCAGCTGCGCCTGCGCCTGCGGCCGCGCGTCACCGAACAGCGCCATGGTCGGCATCAGCTCCGGATCGTCAGCCTTGCGCGCTTCGCTGCCGTCAGGCAGCGCCACGTCGTTGCGGGCAAAGGTGGCCAGACGGTAATCCAGCCCACCGGTCACCGGCCCTTCCAGCTGGTGGCCATCATCCAGTTCGAGGAAGCGCTGGCGGGCGCCTTCGAAGTACATGCGGCCGCTGGCGGCGGACACCACTTCAAGGCGATCTTCCTTCTGGCGCTGCAGGAACACCCGGCCCAGCTGGCTGCCGTCGGGGGAGATCGAGGCGACATACACCACGCCACCATTGGGCAGCGGGGTGAACCGGCCCGGCTCCAGGCCGGCCATCAGCACGCTGCGGTTGGCGTCCTGGATCATCTGTTCGGCGGTTCGCTGGGCCCAGGGCCCCAGCCACAACGAACAGGCGCCGACCACCGCGATCACCGGCAGCACCAGTAGCAGCAAGGGCTTGAGCAGGCGCTTGGGGCCGACACCAATGGCGGTGATGACCGCCATTTCCGAGTCGCGATAGAGGCGGGCGATGGCCAGCAGCAGGCCCAGCATCAGTGCCAGCGGCAGGATCAGCGGCATGTAGACGATGAACTGCAGGCCCAGCTGCGAGAACAGCAGCTTGGCCGGCAGTCGCCCGTCGGCGATGTTGCCGAGGATGTCCACCAGCACGCCGCCCACGCTGACCACCAGCAGGACGATCAGGGTAGCCAGGAAACTCTGGACGAAATCGCCCAATAGATAGCGGTCGAGCTTCAACATGGGGCGGTGGTTTAAACTCTCAGGTTCGTTCGCGGTGCCGCCCAGTCTAGCGTCTGGGCGTAAACGGTCCGCGATTGTACGGACTTGCCAATGGAATCTGCTCAATGGCTCTCGAATTCACCCTGAACCACCTCGCTGCGGCTTCGGCCGCCGTTGACTGCCTCGTCGTCGGTGCCTATGCCGACCATACCCTGACTGCGTCCGCGCAGGCACTGGATGCTGCAAGCGGTGGCCGCCTGGCCGCCCTGGCGCAGCGCGGCGACCTGTCCGGCAAGACCGGCGCCACTACCCTGCTGCACGATCTGCCGGGCGTGACCGCCCCGCGCGTGCTGGTGGTCGGCCTCGGCGATGCCGCCCGCTTCGGGGTGCCGCAGTACCTGAAGGCAGTCGGTGATGCCGTGCGCGCGCTGAAGGCCGGCGCTGCCCGCAGCGCACTGTTCACCCTGTCCGAAGTGGCGGTGAAGGACCGCGACGCGGCCTGGGCGATCCGCCAGGCGGTGATTGCCGCCGACCACGCGGCCTACCGCTACACCGCCACCCTGGGCAAGAAGAAGGCCGACGATGCCGGCCTGGCCCAGCTGGCCATCGCCGGTGAGGATGCGCAGGCCCTGGCGCAGGGCCAGGCCATCGCTGCCGGTGTCGAGTTCGCCCGCGAGCTGGGCAACCTGCCGCCGAACTACTGCACCCCGGCCTACCTGGCTGAAGTGGGCGTGAAATTCGCCGGCGAGCATGACGGTGCCGAAGCCGAGATCCTCGACGAAACCCAGATGGAAGCGCTGGGCATGGGCTCGCTGCTGGCCGTGGCCCGTGGCTCGGCCAACCGCCCGCGCCTGGTGGTGCTGAAGTGGAGCAATGGCGGCGACGCCAAGCCCTACGTGCTGGTCGGCAAGGGCATTACCTTCGATACCGGTGGCGTCAACCTGAAGACGCAGGGCGGCATCGAAGAGATGAAGTACGACATGTGCGGTGGCGCCAACGTCATCGGCACCTTCGTCGCAGCGGTCAAGGCCAAGCTGCCGTTGAACCTGGTGGTGGTGGTGCCGGCGGTGGAAAACGCCATCGACGGCAATGCCTACCGCCCGTCCGACGTCATCACCTCGATGTCGGGCAAGACCATCGAAGTCGGCAACACCGACGCCGAGGGCCGCCTGATCCTGTGCGACGCCCTGACCTACGCGCAGCGCTTCGAGCCGCAGGCGCTGGTCGACGTGGCCACCCTGACCGGTGCCTGCATGGTCGCCCTCGGCCACCAGACCGCGGGCCTGATGAGCAAGCACGATGACCTGGCCAACGAGCTGCTGGCCGCCGGCGAGCAGGTCTTCGACCGCGCCTGGCGCCTGCCGCTGTGGGACGAGTACCAGCCGATGCTGGATTCCAGCTTCGCCGACGTCTACAACATCGGCGGCCGCTGGGCCGGTGCCATCACCGCCGGCTGCTTCCTGTCGCGCTTCGCCGAAGGCCAGCGCTGGGCCCACCTGGACATCGCCGGCGTGGCCAGCGATGAAGGCAAGCGTGGCATGGCCACCGGCCGTCCGGTCGGCCTGCTGAGCCAGTGGTTGCTGGACCAGGTCGCCCGCGCCTGACGCTGTACCTGACCCTGGCCGGCAACCGCCGGCCGGGGCCTCGCCGGTCCAGCCATCACCCGGCATGGATCGGCACCTGCCTCACCTGGATGCCGCCATGCCCCGCGCCGACTTCTACCTGATCGCCAAACCCCGTTTCCTGACCGAGCCGTTGCGCCTGGTCTGCGAGCTGGCGCGCAAGGCCAACGACGCCGGGTTGTTCACCCTGGTGCTGGCCCGCGACCAGGCCCAGGCCGAAGAACTGGACGAACTTCTCTGGTCTTTCGACGACGATGCCTACATTCCGCACCAGATCGTGGGTGAGGATGTGGACGAGGAAGAGGCGCTGGTACTGATCGCCCCGCCCGGTGGCGAGGCCCCCGTGCGGCCGCTGGTGATCAACCTGCGCGACGAACCCTGGCTGGGCCAGTGCGAGCGCGTGCTGGAAGTGGTGCCGGCCGATCCGGAAGCGCGCGAACCGCTGCGCGAGCGCTGGCGCCAGTACAAGACCGCCGGTTACGACCTGAACAAGCACGACATGTAAGCCCTGCGAGGACCCCTTGATGCGCCTGCTGATCGCCCTGATTCTTCCCTGGCTGTCCTTTTTCACCATCGGCCGGCCGTTTGCCGGCATCGTCTGCCTGATCCTGCAGATCACCCTGATCGGCTGGCTGCCCGCCGCGATCTGGGCTGCCTATTCGGTCAGCCAGTACCACACCGACCAGAAGATCCGGCGCACCCTCGGGTCGCGCTGATCTCCCTTCCCGCCTTGATGACTGGTTCCCCCGCATGACCCAACTCGCCTCCAGCTACGACCCGAAGTCCTTCGAGACCGACCTCTACGAGGCCTGGGAGAAGGCCGGCCATTTCAAGCCGTCCGGCAAGGGCGAGCCGTACACCATCCTGCTGCCGCCGCCGAACGTGACCGGCACCCTGCACATGGGCCATGCCTTCCAGCAGACCCTGATGGATGCGCTGGTGCGCTACCACCGCATGCGCGGCTACGACACGCTGTGGCAGGTGGGTACCGACCACGCCGGCATCGCCACCGAGATGGTGGTCAGCCGCAACCTGGCGCTGGAAGGCAACGGTGAGACCCGCGATTCGCTCGGCCGCGAGGGCTTCATCGGCAAGGTGTGGGAGTGGAAGCAGCAGTCCGGCGACATCATCGAACGGCAGATGCGCCGGCTCGGCACCTCGGCCGACTGGTCGCGCAGCACCTTCACCATGGACCCGCAGCCGTCCGAAGCGGTGATCGAGGCCTTCGTGCGCTGGCACGAACAGGGCCTGATCTATCGTGGCCAGCGCCTGGTCAACTGGGATCCGGTGCTGAAGACCGCGATTTCGGATCTGGAAGTGGAGAGCGCCGAGGAAGAGGGTTTCCTGTGGTCGATCGCCTACCAGCTGGATGAAGGCCTGAGCTACGAGCACGTCGAGCGCGATGCCGACGGCGTCGAGACGCTGCGCGAAACCCGCGATTACCTGGTGGTCGCCACCACCCGCCCGGAAACCCTGCTGGGTGACACCGCGGTGATGGTGCACCCCGAAGACGAGCGTTACCTGCACCTGATCGGCAAGAGCGTGGTGCTGCCGCTGACCGGCCGCCGCGTGCCGGTGATCGCCGACGACTACGTGGACCGTGCGTTCGGTACCGGCGTGGTCAAGGTCACCCCGGCGCATGACTTCAACGATTACCAGGTGGGCGTGCGCCACAGCCTGCCGATGATCAACCTGTTCACGCCGGTGGCCGCGATCAACGACAACGCGCCGGAACGTTTCCAGGGGCTGGACCGTTATGACGCGCGCAAGGCCGTGCTGGGTGAACTGGAAGACCTGGGCATCCTGGTCGAGACCAAGGCGCACAAGCTGCAGGTGCCGCGTGGCGACCGTACCGGCCAGGTGATCGAGCCGTACCTGACCGACCAGTGGTTCGTGAAGATGGACGAACTGGCGCGTCGTGGCCTCGAGCTGGTCGAAGACGGTTCTATCGCCTTCGTGCCGCCGAACTGGATCAACACCTACCGCCACTGGATGACCAACATCCAGGATTGGTGCATCAGCCGCCAGCTGTGGTGGGGACACCGCATTCCGGCGTGGTTCGATGCCGCCACCGGCAGCTGCTACGTCGGCCGCAGCGAAGCGGAAGTGCGGGCGAAGCACAATCTCGGCAGCGACGTCGTGCTGAGCCAGGAAAGCGACGTGCTGGAAACCTGGTTCTCCTCGCAGCTGTGGCCGTTCTCCACCCTGGGCTGGCCGAACGAGCAGGCGATGGCCGAGCGCGGTTTCGACCGCTACCTGCCGTCGTCGGTGCTGATCACCGGCTTCGACATCATCTTCTTCTGGGTGGCGCGCATGATCATGGCCACCGACAACCTGACCGGGAAGGTCCCGTTCAAGGACGTCTACTTCACCGGCCTGATCCGCGATGGCCAGGGCCAGAAGATGTCCAAGAGCAAGGGCAACGTGCTCGATCCGCTGGACATCATCGACGGCATCACCATCGATGATCTGGTGGCCAAGCGCACCGGCGGGCTGATGCAGCCGCGCATGGTGGAGAAGATCGAAAAGGCCACGCGCAAGGAATTCCCGGACGGCATCGCCGCCCATGGTGCCGATGCGCTGCGTTTCACCATCGCCGCGCTGGCCACCCATGGCCGCGACATCAAGTTCGACATGAACCGCGCCGAGGGCTACAAGAATTTCTGCAACAAGCTGTGGAACGCCAGCCGCTTCACCCTGATGAACACCGAAGGTGCGGCGTTCACCGGCGTGCCGACGCCGCGTACCGATGCCGAGCGCTGGATCCTCGCGCGCCTGGCCGCCACCACCGCCGAAGCGCAGGGCCATTTCGCCGCCTATCGCTTCGACCTGCTGGCGCAGTGCCTGTACGAATTCGCCTGGAACGAGTTCTGCGATTGGTTCCTGGAACTGAGCAAGCCGGCGTTGAACGGTGCCGATGCCGCCGACGCCGACAGCACCCGCCACACCCTGCTGTACGTGCTGGAAGCGCTGCTGCGCCTGCTGCACCCGCTGACCCCGTTCATCACCGAACAGCTGTGGCAGCAGCTGGCCCCGCGCCTGGGCCTGGCCGAAACCACGCTGTCGCTGCGCCCGTACCCGACCGCCGCCGAGTTCGAGGGCGACCATGCCCAGGCCGAGGCCGACGTTGAATGGTTGAAGGCGGTGATCAGTGCCGTGCGCCGCGTGCGCAGCGAACTGAACGTCGCCCCGTCCAAGCTGGTACCTCTGCGCCTGCTGGCGGGACTGGAACATGCCGGGCAGAGCCAGGACCGCGTGCGCATCGAGCGCTTCAGTGCCTCGCTGACTTTCCTGCTGAAGCTGGACAGCATCCAGTGGCTGGCCGACGCACAGAGTGCGCCGCCGGCAGCTACCGCGATCGTCGGTGAGCTGAAGCTGCTGGTACCGCTGGAAGGCCTGGTTGATCTCGATGCCGAGCGCGCGCGCCTGGACAAGGAGATCAAGCGCGTGGAAGGCGAGCAGGAGAAGAGCGAGACCAAGCTGGCCAAGTTCTCCGACAAGGTGCCGCCGGCGGTGATCGAGCAGGAGCGCGTGCGCCTGGTCGACTGGAACAACCAGCTGGCTGGCCTGCGCGAGCAGCGCGCGAAGCTGTAACGGCTCCGTGGTGGGTGCGGACCTTGGTCCGCACCGCGGTGACGTGCCAACCAAGGTTGGCACCTGCCCTGCAGAACGATGTGCCGACCAAGGTCGGCACCCACCCCTGCGTTTTGGCATCATCACCCGATGCCACTTTCCATCTTCCTGCTGGTCCTCGCTGCCGCGGCACTGCACGCCAGCTGGAACGCGATCGTCAAACGCGGCCCGGACAAGTTCCTCGGCACGGTGCTGGTCACCGGCAGCGCCGCACTGCTGTCTGCGCTCGTCTTGCCATGGCTGCCCTTCCCCGCCGCGGAAAGCTGGCCGTGGCTGATCGCATCGGTGCTGCTGCAGGTCACGTACTACGCGTTGGTCGCACGCTGCTACCAGCAGGTCGACATGAGCCTGGCGTATCCGATGATGCGCGGCTGCGCGCCCATCCTCGTTGCGCTGGCCGGCGCCGTTCTCGGCGAACGCCTGCCGCCGTCGGCCTGGCTCGGTGTCCTGCTGGTGAGCGGCGGCATCCTGTGCATGGCCCGCGGCGCACGTGGCGGCCAGCTGCGCCTGCCGTTGCTGACCGCCGCGATGATCGCCACCTACACGCTGGTCGATGCGCAGGGCGCACGGCTGTCCGGCAATGCGCTGAGCTACACGTTGTGGCTGTTCCTGCTGTCGGGCATTCCGTTGCCGCTGTGGGCGCTGCATCGGCAGCGCGGCAAGTTGCTGGCGTATGCGCGCCAGCACTGGCCGCTGGGCGTGGCCGGCGGCATCGGCACCACCGCATCGTATGCGATGGCGCTGTGGGCGATGACCCAGGTGCCGGTGGCCATGGTGTCGGCGCTGCGCGAATCGTCGATCCTGTTCGCGCTGCTGATTTCAGTGTTCCTGCTGCGCGAGCGGGTACCACGTGCTCGCTGGGCAGCGGCGGCGTTGATCGTGGCTGGCGTGTTGGCGCTGCGGCTGGCGTAAACAACGCATCGGTAGCGCCGGGCCATGCCCGGCGAGCGCAGCGGCCACGCGACGCCGATTACAGCGGCGGCATTGTCTCCAGCTCGCCGTCCACCAGTTCGATCGCCATCACCAGTGCATCTTCCCGCCCCTGCGCAGCAGGGTAATAGCGAGGGCGCCGGCCGATCTCGTTGAAGCCTTCGCTGTGATACAGCGCCAGCGCCGGGGTATTGGACGGACGCACTTCCAGGAACACCCGCTGCGCGCCTCGATCACCGGCCAGACGGACCAGCGCACGCAGCAGCTGGCGGCCGAGCCCACGCGACTGCACCAGCGGATCGATGCAGATGTTCAGCACATGCGCTTCATCGGCAGCGAGGCTGAGCACGCCATAGCCGATCAACAGCCCATCGCGCTCCATGGCCAGGCCGGGATAACCGGCACGCAGGCAATCCAGGAAAATGCCACGGGTCCACGGATAGGGATAGCCACGCACTTCGATGGCCATCACCGCGTTGAGATCGCTCTCACGCAGCGCGCGCATCGCCACCGGCCCGGGCTGGCTGACCGCACTCATGCGATTCCGCCCTTGCGCAGTGCGCGCAGCTGCGGCCACAGGGCGCGCTTGGCTGCGGGGTCGCGACGCAGTTGTTCCAGCGGCCAGCTGTCCATCAGCGTCTGTGTGGCCGGGTCGTTGGGATTGCAGCCCGAGGCACGCAACAGCGCGATCTGCAGGCGATCAGGCAGGCGCACCAGCGGCTGGCGCGCGTTGCCGGTTGGCAGCGGACGGGAAGCCGCCGGCAGGGTATCCGGTGCCGCCACCGGCACGGCAGCGCGTGGCGGCGCGCGCTCGGGCCGAGGTTCCGGCGCCGCCTGGCGCTGGCCGGGTGCGTGCTGCATCGAAGGAGCAGCCGTGCGCGTCGGCTCGACCGGCATGGGTGCCGATGCCGCGGCCTCGGCCACGCTCAGCTGCAACGCCGCGTCCATTTCGGCGGCCAACTTGCCATCGTGATAGACGGTATAGCCCATGGCCTGCAGCCAGGCCTGCTGGGCCGGAGACCACAACACGGGCAGGTCCTGGCTCACGCTGCCTCGGGCTTCTTGCGCAGGCGCTGCACGCCCCACATCACCGGGCCTGACAGCGCGTACAGGATGCCGACGACGAACAACACGCGTGGCAGGTCGATCACCGCGATGGCGATGGCGATCGGCACCAGTGCCAGCACCAGGAACGGGACGCGGTCCGAACGTGCGCCCTCCTTGGCCGCGCCGCCCTTGAAGCTCCAGAAGCGGATGCGGCTGACCATCAGCAGTGCGGCAACCAGGGTCACCGCCAGCGCCACGAAGCGCAGCTCGTTGCCGTTCCAGCCCAGGGTGCCATCGGCGAAGGCCCATACGAAGGACATCATCAGGCCGGCAGCGGCCGGGCTGGCCAGGCCGACGAACCAGCGCTTGTCGACCACGGCGACCTGGGTATTGAAGCGCGCCAGGCGCAGCGCCGCGCAGGCGGCGTACAGGAACGCCACTGCCCAGCCCAGACGACCGGCCAGCTCACCGTCGTACTTCAGTTCCGACAGGGACCAGTGGTACATCACCAAGGCGGGCGCCATGCCGAAGCTGACCAGATCGGCCAGCGAGTCGTACTGCACGCCGAACTCGCTGCTGGTGCCGGTCAGGCGCGCGACACGGCCATCGAGGCCATCCATCACCGCCGCCACGAACACGGCGATGCTGGCATTGACGAAATCCCCATTGGCCGCGGCGATGATGGCGTAGAAGCCAGAGAACAGCCCAGCCGTGGTGAACAGGTTGGGCAGCAGATAAATCGTGCGCGAGCGCGGCGGCGGTGTGATCGGGTCCATGGAATCCAGTTTAATCGACTTGCCAGCGGTCGGCGCCAATGCTGCAATCGGCGTTCTACGCCCATTCTGCGGAGTTTGCCATGCGTGCCCTGTCCTGCCTGGGATGCCTGCTGCTGTTGGCCAGTACCACGGCGCTGGCCGGGCCCGTCTACAAATGGAAGGACGCCAAGGGCGTGACCCAGTATTCGGAAACGCCGCCGGCCGGGGCCAAATACGAGACCCGTGCCCAGGCCAGGACACCCGTGGCGGAAGAAGCAGCGGCGGCCAGTGCCACCCCGGTGCCCAAGGAGTGCACCACTGCGCGCGCCAACCTGGCGCTGCTGGAGGGCGGTGGCCCGGTGATGCAGGACACCGATGGCGACGGCAAGGCCGACACCGCGCTCACCACCGAACAGCGCGGCACCCAGAAAGGCCTGGCCGAGGCGACGATCAAGGCGTACTGCCCACCGGCGGGTTGAAGGAGGGGTATCGGCCGGGCGGCGCCCGGCACCCGCCGAATCAACGGCAACGGCAACGGCGACAGCCAGAGCAACAGCGGGCATTCCGTGGGATGGCGGGGTGGGTCCGGTTGCGGGGGACGCCGTGAATCCGTCCATGGAGGCTTGGGCGCGCCATCCATGGCGCTTACACCCCCGCAACCGGACCCACCCCGCCTTCGACAGGTTTCTGCGATCTGTCGGAATGGCATGGCCTGCGCTTGGTAGGTGTCGACCTTGGTCGACACGTAAATCCACGCCATGCGTGGATGAATCTCCATCGAAATCGAACATTTCGACAATTGAACGAAGAGCATCCACGCATGGCGTGGATCTACTGGCCATCGGGAAACTGTCGAAGGCGGGGTACTGTGGATTTGCGGGGTGTGAGCCGCATGGATGCGGCGACCAAGCCTCCATGGACGGATTCACGGCGTCCCCGCAAACCCGCAGTGCCCCGCCATCCCCCAGGAAGCCGGCTGTTGCCGTTGCAGTTGCTCCGGCCCTGGCCTCGGCGGGTGCCGGGCGCCGCCCGGCCGATACCCCTCCCCCGGCCGGGCTGGCAGAATAGGTGTCTCTGCCGTAATCCGAAGCCGACGATGCGCCTCTCCCAGTTCCACCTGCACACCACCAAGGAAACCCCCAGCGACGCCGAGCTGACCAGCCACCGGCTGATGCTGCGCGCGGGCATGATCCGCAAGCTCGCGTCCGGCCTGTACACCTGGTCGCCGCTGGGCCTGCGCGTGCTGCGCAAGGTCGAACGCATCGTCCGCGAGGAAATGGACCGTGCCGGTGCCGTCGAATTCCAGATTCCGACCATCCAGCCGAAGGAACTGTGGGAGCAGACCGGTCGCTGGCAGAAGTTCGGCCCGCAGCTGCTGAAGATCAAGGACCGCAAGGAACAGACCTTCTGCTACAGCCCGACTGCCGAAGAAGCGGCCTGCGATTTCGCGCGCAGCGAACTGTCCAGCTACAAGCAGCTGCCGGTGAACTTCTACCAGATCCAGACCAAGTTCCGCGACGAGATCCGCCCGCGCTTCGGCGTGATGCGTGCGCGCGAGTTCCTGATGAAGGACGCCTATTCGTTCCACCTGCACGACGAAGACCTCGTGCGTGAATACGAAAACATGAAGGTGGCCTACAGCCGCATCTTCACCCGCCTGGGCCTGGACTTCCGCATGGTGCAGGCCGATTCCGGCGCGATCGGCGGTGACGCCTCGCAGGAATTCCACGTGATCGCCGATTCCGGTGAAGACGCGCTGGTGTTCTCCACCGGTTCTGACTACGCCGCCAACATGGAAGCGGCCATTGCCGCCGATCCGGCTGCGCGCGCTGCGGCCAGCGAAGCGCTGCGCAAGGTCGAGACCCCGACCCAGAAAACCTGCGAAGACGTCGCTGCCCTGCTTGGCATCGACCTGCAGCGCACCGTGAAGTCGGTGGCGCTGATCGCCGGCGAAGGCGAGGCACAGCAGTTCGTGCTGGTGCTGGTGCGTGGCGACCACGAGGTCAATGAGATCAAGCTGGGCAAGGTTGCCGGCCTGGACGAGCAGCGTTTTGCCAGCGAAGCAGAGATCGCCGACTACCTCGGCAGCGTCCCGGGCTTCCTCGGTCCGGTCGCGCCGGCCAAGCCGATCCGCGTGGTCGCCGATCGCGAAGTGGCGGCGATGTCCGACTTCGTCGTGGGTGCCAACGAGGCCGGTTTCCACCTGGCTGGCGTCAACTGGGGCCGTGACCTGGCCGAACCGGAAGTGGCGGACATCCGCAATGTACGCGCCGGTGATCGTGCGCTGGATGGCGGCGAACTGAAAATCGCCCGCGGCATCGAAGTCGGCCACGTGTTCCAGCTGGGCCGCACCTATGCGAAAGCGCTCGATGCCACCGTGCTGGACGAGAACGGCAAGGCTGCGGTGATGACGATGGGCTGCTACGGCATCGGCATTTCGCGCGTGGTCGCCGCCGCGATCGAACAGAACCACGATGACGCCGGCATCATCTGGCCCGACGCGATGGCGCCGTGGCAGGTGGTGGTGTGTGTGATCAATCCGAAGGGCGACGCTGCCGTGGCCGATGCGGCCGCAGGCCTGCTGCAGGCGCTGCGCGACGCCGGTCTGGATGCCGCACTGGACGACCGCGGTCTGCGCCCGGGCGCGATGTTTGCCGACATGGAACTGATCGGCATCCCGCACCGGGTGGTGGTCAGCGAGCGCGGCCTGGCCGCAGGCACCTTCGAGTACCGCTCGCGCCGCGCCGCCGAAGCGGAGAGCCTGGACAAGGCCACCCTGCTGCAGCGCCTGCAGGATTGATCGGAAAAGACCGGGGTATACCCCGGTCTTTTTTTGCCGGATGGCCGCCCCCCGGAAAATCGCAGCGGACATAATCCGGTCAAAATGGTCGCAACCGGGCCAGCCAGCCGACAGACGGTGACCGCAACTGTTTGTGCTGGGATTAATTCCTCATTACTCTGTCCCGCGACGCCACGGACCGGCTCGTCCCTGTCCCTAAATTAGTTTCTGGAGTAATCGTTGATGAGCATCGACCTGACCGGCCTGTCGGCACGTGAGCTGGGCGCATTGATCCGCACAGCCAAGAAGCAGCAGACCATCGTCGCCAAGCGTCGCCCGATCACCAAGGTGCGTGCCCAGCTGAGCAAGCTGGCCAAGACCGAGGGTTACACCATCGAGGAACTGTTCGGTGGTGAACCCGCACCGCGCGCGCGCAAGGTCGCCAAGGCCACCAAGGCCCCGTCCAAGACCGCCGGCCGCAAGCTGGGCAAGGTTGCACCGAAGTACCGCAACCCGGCCAACCCGAAGGAAACCTGGACCGGTCGTGGCAAGCAGCCGCGCTGGATGGCCGAGCTGACCGCCAAGGGCAGCAAGAAGCCGGAAGATTTCCTGATCAAGAAGGCCTGAGGCCAGATCGGGCAGGAATGAAAAACGCCGGCGAAAGCCGGCGTTTTTTCTTTGTCCGGTGTGTGGACCAACGGTCCACACCCACACCATTCAAGGGTGTGCGGACCAACGGTCCACACCTACAGCGTCTTGCGCGCCGGCATCAGCAGGTTGCCGAACAGCAGGCCGGCGACCAGCGCCATCACCACGTTCAACACGGTCAGGAACACGCCCTGGCCGGCACCCACGTCCTGTTGCTGGACCAGGGTCAGCACGCCCCGCAGGCTGGTGCTGCCAGGCACCATCATGATGATGCCCGGCAGGCGGATGATCGCGCCGGGACGGCCGACCACGCGCCCGAACAGGTTGCCGCCGGCGGTCAGCAGCATCGCCGACAGGAAGATGCCGGCCGGCGTACCCCAGGCGTGACCACCAAATTTGGAGATCGCGTAACCGGCGACCGACGCGGCGATCACCCACGGATAGTCGCGTCGGTTGGCCTTGAACAACATGGCGAAGGCGAACGCCGCCGTAAGCAGCGAGCCCCACTCCACCCACGGCCCCTGTGGCCGCGACGCGCGAATCATCGGGTCCAGCCCCAGCACATCGGCCAGTGTCACCGCGATCATCGCGCCGACACTGAGCTTCATGATGGTGGTCAACGCGCCGGCAAAGCGCGCGGTGCCGGACACCCAGTGCTGGCTGGCCAGTTCATTGACCGCATTGGTCAGTGACATGCCAGGCAGCAGCACCACCAGCGAGGCGATGATCACCGTATTGAGGTTCAGCGCGCCCACGAAGGTGGCAACCACGGTGGCGACCAGGCCGGCCAGCAGCGCCGCCAGTGCTTCGGCCGCTTCGCGGCTGGCCGGGCGCTTGTCGGTGACCATGCCGAGCAGGCCGATCAACAGGCCGATGACGCCAGCGGTGGCGATATCCAGCCACGGCAGCTTCCACATGCCCGCCACGCCGGCCGCACCAAGGGTGAAGGACAGGATGGTGCGCAGCTTGCCGCGCCGGCCCGGATCCTTGTCCAGCTGGCGCAGCGCGGTGTGGCCCTGGGCGATGCTCATGCGGCCATTGGCCACTTCTTCGGCGATCCCGTCAGCCACGCTGAGCTTGTGCAGGTCGTTCTCGCCCGGCGCCAGCCGGATCACCCGGGTGATGTCGCTGGAGCCGATGGCTTGTGCCGGGTCGCTGAAACTGAGGATGATGCCGGTGGGGTTCGACCACGGTTCACAATCCAGATCGAGCTGCCGGGCCAATGCAACCACCGCCGCTTCCAGGCGCTGGGCCGTGGTGCCGTAGCTGTGCAGGCGGCCGGCGATCTCGGAAACGAAGGCCACGCGCTGCGCGTAGGTGGCCTGGGGCGTGGGGATCGTGTGAGCGTCTGCAGACATGCGCCGTAGTATTACCTACGTCAGGCTCTGCTGGAGAAATTCATCCTGGTTCGACGCGACGTGCAATTCAGAACGGTTATGCTGCGACCCGAATGGCCCCCATGACCCCGACCCACGCCCCCCAGCTCGAACAGGACGCTCAGGATCCGGGATTGATCCGGCTGTCCGGCCACTGGACCCTGAAGACCGCGCTGGCCGCGGCCGAAGTGCTGCGTGGCGTTCCAGACACGCTGACCGGCATCGACGCTACCGGCATCGAGCAGCTCGACTCGGCCGGCGTGCTGCAGGTGCTGCGGGTCGCCCATCGTGCCGATCTTGGCGAACACGCGCTGCAGTTCCGCCCGGACCACCAGGCGCTGGTATGCACCATCGAAGAAGTGGCCGACGACCGTCCGAAGCCGAAGCGTGACTTCGGCGTGCTGGCGGCGCTGGAGCGGCTGGGCGTCAGCGTCCATGCCACGGGCCACAACATCAAGGCGCTGTGCAGCTTCCTCGGTGAGAACCTGGTCAAGGCCGCACGCCTGATCAAGGAACCCCGCCGTTTCCGCCTGACCGCGACCGTGCACCAGATGGAGCAGGTCGGGCTGGACGCGGTGCCGCTGGTGGCACTGCTGTCCTACCTGGTCGGCGCGGTGATCGCCTTCCTCGGCTCGACGATCCTGCGCGATTTCGGCGCGGAGATCTTCGTCGTCGAGCTGGTCAACATCGCCTTCCTGCGCGAATTCGCCGTGCTGCTGACCGCGATCGTGCTGGCTGGCCGCACCGCCAGTGCGTTCACCGCGCAGATCGGTGCGATGAAGGCACGCGAGGAGATCGATGCGATGCGCACCCTGGGGCTCGACCCCATCGACCTGCTGGTGCTGCCGCGCCTGGTCGCGCTGCTGGTGACGCTTCCGCTGCTGACCTTCATCGCGATGATCGCCGGCCTGGCCGGTGGTATCACCGTCGGCGCGTTCGACCTCGACATCCCGCCACAGATGTACATCGCGCGCATGCACGACACGATGGAAGTGCGGCACATGCTGGTGGGCCTGTCCAAGGCACCGGTATTTGCGCTGGTGATCGGCCTGATCGGCTGCCTGGAAGGCCTGAAGGTGGAAGGCACCGCGCAGTCGGTCGGCGAGCGCACCACCTCCAGCGTGGTGCAGACGATCTCGCTGGTGATCATCATCGACGCCTTCGCGGCGTTGTGGTTCATGCATATGGACTGGTGACATGAGCACGCATCCGATCCCCGAAGAAGTGCCCATGCAGGACGACGAAGGCCACGACCTGGCCATCCGCGTGCGCGGGCTGGTCAACCGCTTTGGCAGCCAGACCGTGCACGAAGGGCTGGACCTGGACGTGCGCCGTGGCGAGATCCTTGGCGTGGTGGGTGGTTCGGGCACCGGCAAATCGGTGCTGATGCGCTCGATCCTCGGACTGCGCGTGCCGGATGAAGGGCAGATCGAAGTGCTCGGTCGCGACGCGCGTGCCGACGACGCCGAGAGCCGCCTGCACATCGAACGCAATACCGGCGTGCTGTTCCAGGACGGCGCCCTGTTCTCGTCGCTGACCGTGGGCGAAAACGTGCAGGTGCCGCTGAAGGAACATCATCGCGAACTGCCCGAGCGCTGGCACTACGAGCTGGCCTTGCTGAAGGTGAAGCTGGCTGGCCTGCCTGCCGATGCGATCAACAAGCTGCCCTCGCAGCTGTCCGGCGGCATGCGCAAGCGCGCCGGCCTGGCACGTGCGCTTGCGCTGGATCCGCCGCTGCTGTTCCTGGATGAACCCACCGCCGGCCTGGACCCGATCGGTGCGGCAGCGTTCGACCGCCTGATCAAGACCCTGCAGGAAGCGCTGGGGCTGACCGTGTTCCTGATCACCCACGACCTGGACACGCTGTATGCCATCTGCGACCGGGTGGCGGTCATCGCCGACCGCAAGGTGGTGGCCAATGCGCCGCTACCGGAAATCGAGAGACTGGATCATCCGTGGATCCAGGAATACTTCCACGGACCCCGCGCGCGCGCCGCGCGTGGCGAACAGATCGAGAGTGCCTGAGCCATGGAAACAAAAGCCAACTACGTGCTGATCGGCGCGTTCACCCTGATCACCGGCCTGGCCCTGCTGGCCTTCGGCCTGTGGGCCGCCAAGTACTCCTCCGACCGTACCTGGCAGGAATACCGGGTGGTGTTCCGCGAAGCGGTGACCGGCCTGTCGGTCGGCAGCCCGGTGCAGTACAACGGCATCGCGGTGGGCTCGATCACCGAACTGAACCTGGTACCGGACGATCCGCGCCAGGTGGTCGCGCGCATCCGCCTGAACTCGACCACCCCGGTCAAGACCGATACCCGCGCCAAGCTGGCGATCACCAGCCTGACCGGCCCGTCGATCATCCAGCTCAGCGGCGGCACGCCGCAGTCGCCGGCACTGACCACGGTCAACAAGGACCCGGCACCGATCATCCCGACCACGCCGTCAGCACTGCAGAACATCACCGACGTGGCCAACCGCATCGTCGAGCGCATGGACCAGATCCTCAGCGACCGCAACGTCGCCTCGATCAACGCCACGTTGGCCAATCTGGAAACGATCAGTGGCGGCCTGGCCGACCGCGACCAGGGCACGCAGTCGCTGCTGCTCAGCGCGCGCGATGCCGCGCGCAGCCTGGACGCCACCCTGAAGACCACCAACGGCACCATCGAGCGCCTGGACAAGAACCTGGTGCAGCAGCTGCCGGGCATCATCGACAAGCTCGACGCCACCCTGGCCAAGCTGGATTCGGCCGCCGGCAATGCCGATTCGATCCTCGGCGAGAACCGCGCGGCCATCAACAGCTTCGCCAATGACGGGCTGGGCCAGCTCGGCCCGACACTGGGTGAACTGCGTGGCCTGATCCGCGACCTGCGCCGGGTCAGCGACCGTCTTGAGAACAACCCCGCGCGCTACCTGCTCGGCCGCGACGCCCCGAAGGAGTTCGAACCCAAATGAGCCCGACCACCCTTCCGCGCCTGTTGCTGGCCGCGTCGCTGGCCACCCTGCTGGGTGGCTGCTCGATCCTCGGCAGCGGCGACAAGAATCCCGTCACCCTGTATTCCCCCGCCGTGCAGGTCAAGGTCGACCCCAGCTGGCCGCAGGCCGACTGGCAACTGGTGCTGGCCAAGCCCAGCGCTGCGCGC
Organism: Stenotrophomonas sp. LST15-1-1.1; assembly: GCF_040815575.1. Lineage (NCBI taxonomy): Bacteria > Pseudomonadati > Pseudomonadota > Gammaproteobacteria > Lysobacterales > Lysobacteraceae > Stenotrophomonas > Stenotrophomonas sp. LST15-1-1.1. The sequence goes on along the minus strand of NZ_JBFPNJ010000029.1, from coordinate 237,806 downwards.
ATGGTCGACAGCCCGCGCATCAACGTGCGGCCGACGCCGTCGGAGCTGGAGATCTACAAGGGTGCCAGCTGGGCGCAGCCGGCCACCGACATGATCGAAGACACCCTGCTGCGTGGTTTCGAGGATTCCGGCCGCATCCACGGCGTGGCCCGCGTCGCCGCCGGTATCCGCGCCGACTACAAGCTGTCCACCGACATCCGTCGCTTCGAATCGGACTACCAGGGCCAGGCAACGCCAACGGTCGTCATCGAGATCAACGCCAAGCTGATCGACGTGACCAACCAACGGGTGGTCGCCGACCGTACCTTCCGCCAGTTGCAGCCGGTAGGCAGCACCGATGTGTCGGCCGTAGCCGCCGCCTTCGAGCGTGGCCTGCAGCAGGTGGCGCAGGACGTGGTGGGCTGGACGCTGAGCAGCGGGCAGAACGACAAGCAGGCACTGAAGCGCTGATTGACCACCGCTGCACTCGCCGGGCATGGTCCGGCGCTGCCCCGCGCGGTTCCGGTAGCGCCGTGCCATGCACGGCGGCAGCCCTCAGCGCGGCGTGATCCACCGGAACGTCAAGTTGATGCGCTCACCCTGCACCCGCGCCATCTTCGGCAGCGCGTGCTGGTAGTGGCGCTGGGTAGCGCCGCCCATCAGCAGCAGGTCGCCATGCCCGAGCAGGAATTCGGCCTTGCGCGTGGTGTCATCGCGGCGGCGCAGCAGGAACCGTCGTGCTGCCCCGAGGCTCAACGACGCAATCAGCGGCGCCGGCCCCAGCTCCGGCTCGTCATCGCTGTGCCAGCCCATGTAGTCCGTGCCGCCGCGATAGCGGTTGAGCAGAACGCTGTTGAATCGACCGACGCCCTCGACCTGCAGCTGGTCGCGCAATGCCGACAGCAGCGGCGGCCAGGGATGGGGCACGAACTCGGCACCGGAATAGCGGTAACGCGCTTGCGGATCGCCGATCCAGCAACTGAGCCGGGGTGAGTCAACCCAGTTGCCGAACATGCGGATGCGGTGGGTTTCCCATGGAACTGCCTGCGCCAATGCACGCTGCAGTGCATCGGCGTCGGCCGCAGGCAACCAACCCGGCAGATGGCGGACTTCAGCATCAGGCAGATCGGGTGGGAACAGCATGGGGGCCCAGGGAGATGGGGCAGCGATGCGCCGCCCCGTGGGTGCTCAGCTGCGCTTGAACGCAACGCCGGTCTTTTCCTTCAACTCATCCTCACCCACGCCCGCCGCAGTCTCGACCAGCACCAGGCCGTCATCGGTCACATCGAATACCGCCAGGTCGGTGATGATGCGATCGACCACGCCCACGCCGGTCAACGGCAGCGTGCATTCGGCCAGGATCTTGTGCTCGCCGTTCTTGGCGGTGTGCTCCATCAGCACCACCACGCGCTGCACGCCAGCCACCAGGTCCATCGCCCCGCCCATGCCCTTGACCATCTTGCCGGGCACCATCCAGTTGGCCAGGTCACCCTTGTCGGTCACCTGCATCGCGCCAAGGATGGCCAGGTTGACGTGGCCACCGCGGATCATCGCGAAGCTGTCGTGGCTGCCGAAATAGCTGGCCCCCGCACGTGCGGTGACGGTCTGCTTGCCGGCATTGATCAGGTCGGCATCGACTTCATCCTCGGTCGGGAACGGGCCGATGCCCAGCAGTCCGTTTTCCGATTGCAGCCACACGTCCACGCCTTCGGGAATGTGATTGGCCACCAGCGTCGGCAGGCCGATGCCCAGGTTCACATAGGCGCCATCGGTCAGTTCACGGGCAGCGCGCGCCGCCATCTCGTCGCGGGTCCATGCCATGTCAGTTGCCCTCCGCACGGATGGTGCGCTGTTCGATACGTTTTTCGGGAGTGGGGTTGTGCACGATGCGGTGCACGTAGATGCCCGGCAGGTGCACCTGGTCCGGGTCGATGCTGCCGACCGGCACCACCTCTTCCACTTCCACGATGCAGACCTTGCCAGCCATCGCGCAGGCCGGATTGAAGTTGCGCGCGGTCTTGCGGAACACCAGGTTGCCGGCCTCATCGGCCTTCCAGGCCTTGACCAGCGCCACGTCGGCGCGCAGCGCGGTTTCCATCACGTAGTGCTTGCCGTCGAACTCACGGGTTTCCTTGCCTTCGGCGACCACCGTGCCGTAGCCGGTGGCGGTGAAGAACGCCGGAATACCCGCACCGCCGGCACGCAGGCGCTCGGCCAGGGTGCCCTGCGGGTTGAATTCCAGCTCCAGCTCGCCGGCCAGGAACTGCCGTTCGAATTCCTTGTTCTCGCCCACGTAGGACGAAATCATCTTGCTGATCTGGCGCGTTTCCAGCAGCTGCCCCAGGCCGAAGCCATCCACGCCGGCATTGTTGGAGATTACGGTCAGGCCCTTGGCCCCGCTGTCGCGCAACGCAGCGATCAGCGCCTCGGGAATGCCGCACAGGCCGAATCCGCCGACGGCCAGGGTCTGGCCATCGGCAACGATGCCTTGCAGGGCCTGCGCCGCGCTGGCGTAGCGTTTGCCGCGCCGTCCGGCGGCCTTGGTGTTCTCCATCGTTGCGCCCTGCTGGTAAGAAGGCCCCCATTCTATCGGCAGGGCCTGCCTGGGCTCGGCTGCAGCGCAGCAAACGCGTGCGACCCGGCGCAAGTTCGCAATCAAACGCAGTCCGGCGGGATGGGCCAGCTACAATTCACGAATGTCCGTCGCCCTGCCCTGCTGATGTCCTGCGCCCTTCCCAACGCCCCCACCGGCAACGAGGGCCACGCCCTGTGCGTGGACCTGGATGGCACGCTGCTCGATTCGGACATCCTGTACGAGTCGCTGCTGCAGCTGCTGGCGCGCAATCCCCTTTACCTGTTCCTGCTGCCGTTCTGGCTGCTGAAGGGCAAGGCCGCGTTGAAACGGAAGATCGCGGCCCGGGTCACCCTGCGGCCCGAGCTGCTGCCCTACAACCTGGACGTGCTGGCCCTGCTGCGCACCACACCGCAGCGCCCGCGGGTGCTGTGCACAGCCTCCGACGCCCTGCTTGTGGCACCCATTGCCGAGCATCTCGGCCTGTTCGAGCAGGTCATCGCCAGCGATGGCCGCCGCAACCTGTCCGGCCCACACAAGGCGGAAGCCCTGGTGGCATCGTTCGGTGAGCGTGGTTTCGACTATGCCGGCAACGGCACGGTGGACCTGGCTGTGTGGCAGCGCGCCGCCGGTGCCTGGGTCGTCAACAACGATGCCCGGCTGGCCCGTGCCGCCGCGCGGGAGACCACCGTGCACGCGCACTGGCCGGCACCGGCGCGGACCAGGGCCTGGGTGAAGGCGTTGCGCCCGCACCAATGGCTGAAGAATCTGCTGGTACTGGTGCCGCTGCTCACCGCGCACCGCTTCCTCGAACCGGACGCGGTAAGCCAGGCCGTGCTCGCGTTCGCCGCGTTCAGCCTGTGCGCCTCCGGGGTCTACCTGCTCAACGATCTGTTCGATCTGCAGGCTGACCGGCAGCATCCGCGCAAGCGTCTGCGTCCGTTCGCCGCGGGGCGGCTGCCGCTGCTGCACGGCCTGCTGGCGGCACCGCTGCTGACCGCCACCGGGCTGCTGCTGGCGTGGCTGTGCAGCCCTGCCTTCGCTGGCGTGCTGATGCTCTACTACGCGCTCACCCTGGCCTACTCGCTGCGGCTCAAGCGCGTCGTGATGCTCGATGTGGTGCTGCTGGCAGGCCTGTACACCGTGCGCATCATCGGCGGCACCATCGCCATCGGCGCCGAGCTGTCGTTCTGGCTGCTGGCCTTCAGCATGTTCATTTTCCTGTCGTTGGCCCTGCTCAAGCGCTACACCGAACTCCACGCCGTGCTGGCCCGTGGCAAGACCAGTGCCAGCGGTCGTGGCTATGGCGTGGAAGACCTGCCGCTGCTGCAGTCGCTCGGCGCGGCGTCCGGCTACATCGCGGTGATGGTGATGGCGCTGTACATCAACAGCCCTGAGAGCATCGAGCTCTACCGCCACCCCAAGCTGCTCTGGCTGATCTGCCCGGTGCTGCTGTACTGGGTGAGCCGTGCGTGGGTCGTCGCGCACCGGGGCGACATGCACGATGATCCCATCGTGTTCGCCGCTACCGATCGCCCCAGCCAGGTGGTGGCCGTGCTGTGCGCACTGTCTGCGCTGGCGGCGATCTGATGCGCGCCGAAGACGACTGCTGGGGTCGTTACCCACGGGCGCAGCACCGCCATGTTGCCGTGCATGACCGCCTGGGCGACCTGCCCCGCTTCAGCGGCAGCGCTCTGCCCCACGGCAATGGCCGCAGCTATGGCGACAGTTGCCAGAACCCCGGCGGCACGCTGCTGCAGACCCGCGGGCTGGACCGTTTCATCGCCTTCGACGCTGCCACGGGCCGCCTGCTCTGCGAAGCCGGAGTGACCCTGGAAGAGATCGTGGCACTGGTGCTGCCGCAGGGCTGGTTCCTGCCGGTCACCCCGGGCACCTCGCAGGTGACCGTCGGTGGCGCGCTGGCCAATGACGTTCACGGCAAGAACCATCACCACCACGGCAGCTTCGGCCGGCATGTGCTGTCCTTCGAGCTGCTGCGCAGCGACGGCAGCCGCCGCGTGTGCCGGGCCGAGGACGATGCGGACAGCTGGTTCGCAGCTACCGTGGGCGGGCTGGGCCTGACCGGCCTGCTGACCTGGGTGGAGCTGCAGCTGCGTCGCGTGCCCGGCACCAGCCTGGAAGTGGAGAACATCCGCTTCGCTGGCCTGGACGAGTTCTTCGCCCTGTCCGAGGCCTCCGCCGCCGACTACGAGTACAGCGTGGCGTGGATCGACTGCCTGGCCAGCGGGCGCCAGCTGGGGCGCGGCCACTTCACCCGCGCAAACCATGCCGCGCAACGCGTGGGCGAACGGCCATCGGCGCCGCACCGACGACTGGGCATGCCGTTTACTCCGCCGATCTCGCTGGTGAACCGGCTGACCCTGCGTCCGTTCAACGCGATGTACTACTGGCGCCAGTTGGCGCGCCGCAAACGCTCGGTGGCGCACCTGATGCCGTTCTTCCATCCTTTGGACAGCATCGGCCACTGGAACCGGATGTATGGCCCATCCGGTTTCCTGCAGTACCAGTGCGTGCTGCCGCCGGCCGATGCTGCCGACGGCGTGACCGCGCTGCTGCGGGAAATCGCACGCAGCGGGCAGGGCTCCTTCCTGGCGGTGCTCAAACAGTTCGGCACACTGCCCTCGCCCGGCCTGCTGTCCTTTGCCCGGCCAGGCACCACGCTGGCGCTGGATTTTCCCAATACCGGCGCGTCGGTGTTCACCCTGCTGGACCGCCTGGACCGGATCGTCGATGAAGCAGGTGGCGCGCTGTATCCGGCCAAGGATGCACGGATGAGCGCGGCATCCTTCCAGCGCGCGTTTCCCCGCTGGCAGCAGATGTCGACGTACCTCGATCCACGTTTTTCGTCCGGCTTCTGGCGCCGGGTTACGGAGTAAGCATGCAGAAGATCCTGATCATCGGCGCCACGTCCGCCATCGCCGAGGCCATTGCCCGCCGCTACGCCGCCCGTGGCGCGTCGCTGCAGCTGGTGGCACGCAATGCCGATCGGCTGGCGGTGATCGCCGCCGACCTGAAAGTACGCGGCGCCGCCAACGTCGACGAGCACGTACTGGACATCAACGACCTGGCCGCACACGCCACCATGATCGACCGGGCGTGGCAGCGGTTGGGCGCACCCGATCTGGTGCTGGTGGCCCACGGCACGTTGCCCGACCAGGCCGCGTGCGAGGCATCGGTGGAGGCGTTCCTGTCCGAGTTTTCCACCAACGCCACCTCCACCATGGCACTGCTGGGTCCGATAGCCAACCGCTTGGCGGACGCAGGCCACGGCACGATCGCCGTGATCACCTCGGTGGCCGGCGATCGCGGACGGCAGAGCAACTACGCCTATGGCGCGGCCAAGGCCGCCACCAGCGCCTTCCTCAGCGGCCTGCGCCAGCGTCTGCACAAGCGCGGCGTAGCGGTGGTCGATATCCGACCCGGTTTCGTCGACACGCCGATGACCTCGCACCTGCCCAAGGGCCCGCTGTGGGCCAGCCCCGATCAGGTGGCACGGCGCGTCGTCGCCGGCATCGGCCGCGGCACCCCGGTGCTGTATGTGCCCGGCTTCTGGCGTCTGATCATGGCGGTGATCCGCCTGCTGCCGCAGGCCGTCTTCAACCGGGCCACGCTGTGAGTGCCGACATGCCCGCCGCCGCCCTGGCCCGGAAGATCATCCTCCCCGGTGGCGCCGGCCTGGTAGGACAGAACCTGGTTGCCATCCTCAAGCGCCAGGGGTATCGGAACCTGGTGGTGATCGACAAGCACGAAGCCAACCTGGCGATCCTGCAGCGCATGCATCCGGAGCTGACCACCGTGCTGGCCGACCTGGCCGATCCTGGGCCATGGGAGCAGCACTTTGCCGGTGCCGATGCAGTGGTGATGCTGCAGGCGCAGATCGGTGGCAACGATCCGCTGCCGTTCGTGCGCAACAACCTCACCGCCACCGCCAACATCCTGCAGGCCATCGGGCGGCATGCCGTGCCCTACACCGTACACATCAGTTCTTCGGTGGTGTGCTCGGTGGCCGACGACCACTACACCCGCACCAAGCGCGAGCAGGAACAGATGGTCGCCGACAGCGGCATCGCTGCGGTGATCCTGCGCCCCACGCTCATGTTCGGCTGGTTCGACCGCAAGCATCTGGGCTGGCTGTCGCGCTTCATGCGCAAGGTGCCGGTGTTCCCCATTCCCGGCGACGGCCGCTACATGCGACAGCCGCTGTACGCCGGTGATTTCGCCAGCATCATCGCCAGCTGCCTGCGCTCGCGCATCAGCGGCCAGCGCTACAACATCACCGGACTGGAGAAGGTCGACTACGTCGACATCATCGCCCAGATCAAGCGCAGCACCGGTGCACGCGCACGGCTGCTGCACATTCCCTATGGCCTGTTCCGCCTGCTGCTGCGGACCTGGGCCCTGTTCGACCGCGACCCGCCGTTCACCGCCGCACAGCTGCAGGCACTGGTCGCCCACGACGAATTCGAAGTGATCGACTGGCCCGGCATCTTCGCCGTACGGCCGACCCCGTTTGCCGAGGCGATCGACGCCACCTTCAACGATCCCGAGTACGGCGACATCGCCCTGGAGTTCTGATCATGAGCGAACGCATCGCCGTTCTTGGCGCCGGCCCGATGGGTTTGGCCGTGGCTTACCAGCTGGCCCGCGACGGCCATCACCCAGTGGTCCTCGAGGCCGATGACCGGGTCGGCGGAATGACCGCCAGTTTCGATTTCGGCGGCCTGCAGATCGAGCGCTACTACCACTTCCACTGCACTTCGGACAGCGACTTCCTGACCGTGCTGGACGAACTGGGCCTGGCCTCGAAGATGCGCTGGACCGAAACCCGGATGGGTTACTGGTTCGGCAAGCGCCTGCAGGCATGGGGCAACCCGGTGGCACTGCTGCGCTTCAAGGGGCTGGGGCTGGTGGCCAAATTCCGCTATGGCCTGCATGCCTTCCTGTGCACCCGCCGCAACGACTGGACGCCGCTGGACGACGTCGAGGCCAGCGGCTGGATCCGGCGCTGGGTGGGCGCCGAGGCGTACGAGGTGCTGTGGCGCAAGCTGTTCGACTACAAGTTCTACGACTACGCCGGCAACCTGTCGGCGGCATGGATCTGGAGCCGCATCCGCCGCATCGGCCGCTCCCGTTACAGCCTGATGCGCGAGAAGCTGGGCTATCTGGAGGGCGGATCATCAACCCTGCTCGACGGCCTGCACGCAGACATCCTGCGTCATGGCGGGCAGGTGCATCTGTCCACGCCCGTGCAGCGGATCGTGATCGAAGACGGCAAGGTGCAGGGCGTGCAGGCCGGTGGTGAGCGGCTGCCGTTCGACAAAGTGGTGTCGACCGTGCCGCTGCCGTTCATTCCGCGGCTTGCGCCGGACCTGCCCGAGCCGATCCTGGCGAAGTTCCGCGCGCTGAACAACATCGCGGTGGTCTGCGTGATCGCCAAGCTGCGCAGGCCGGTCTCCGCCAATTTCTGGGTCAATACCAACGACCCGGACATGGATATTCCCGGCATCGTGGAATACAGCAATCTGCGCCCGATGGAGGCGCACATCGTGTACGTGCCGTTCTACATGCCCGGCGAGCATCCCAAGTACGCCGAGCCGGATGCCGTGTTCATCGACAAGGTGCGCCGCTACCTGATGCAGATCAACCCGGCGCTGGCAGCCGACGACTTCATCGACATCCACGCCAGCCGCTATCGCCACGCCCAGCCGATCTGCGAACCGGGCTTCCTGGCGCGCCTGCCGCCGAGAAAGCTGCCGGTGGAGGGACTGTGGGTGGCCGACACCTCGCACTACTACCCTGAAGACCGCGGCATCTCCGAAAGCATCGGCTTCGGCCGGGCGCTGGCGCGGGAAGTGGTGGAATGATCCAGGCGCTGGCCTCGCGGCAGTTCCTGCTGTTCCTGCTGGTGGGCGGGCTGGCCGCGCTGGTCAACGTCCTGTCGCGCATCGGCTACAGCCACTGGTTCGGCTTCAGCACCGCGATCGTGCTGGCCTACGTGACCGGCATGGTGACCGCGTTCGTGCTGTCGCGGCTGTTCGTGTTCAGGGACAGCCGTCGCTCGCTGCATCATTCGGCGTTCTATTTCGTCCTGGTCAATCTGGCGGCGGTGGCACAGACCTGGCTGGTCTCGACCCTGCTGGCGTTCCATGTGCTGCCCTGGCTGGGTGTGTCCCTGTTCCGGCTGGAGATCGCGCATGCGGTGGGGGTGGCGGTACCGGTGTTCTCCAGCTACTTCGGCCACAAGTACCTGTCGTTCCGGTGACTGCACCGGCGCTGTCCCCGCCCGCGGAAACGGTTCCCACACATCGCTGCCTTTACACTAGCCCACTGATCTCACCAAGGATTCGCTCGATGCCCCTGCCCGCCTTCAAGGCCTATGACATCCGCGGCCGCGTGCCGGAAGAACTGAACGAAGACCTCGCCCGCCGGATCGGCGTGGCCTTGGCCGATCAGTTGTCGCCCGGCCCGGTAGTGGTGGGACACGACGTGCGCCTGACCAGTCCAGCGCTGCAGGACGCCCTGGCAGCCGGCCTGCGTGGCGCCGGTCGCGAAGTGATCGACATCGGCCTGTGTGGTACCGAGGAAGTCTATTTCCAGACCGATCATCTGCGCGCGGCAGGCGGTGTGATGGTGACCGCCAGCCACAACCCGATGGATTACAACGGCATGAAGCTGGTCAAGGAGAACGCCCGGCCGATCAGTTCGGATACCGGCCTGTTCGCGATCTCCGATGCGGTTGCCGCCGATACCGCCGATGCGCAGGCACCGCGCGCCAGCCAGAGCTCGCGGCACGACAAGAGTGACTACATCCAGCACCTGCTGGGCTACGTCGATGCCAGCAAGCTGAAGCCGCTGAAGCTGGTGGTGAACGCCGGCAATGGCGGCGCTGGCGCCATCGTCGACCTGCTGGCGCCGCACCTGCCGTTGCAGTTCATCCGCATCTGCCATGAACCCGATGGCAGCTTCCCCAACGGCATTCCCAACCCGCTGCTGCCGGAGAACCGCGCAGCCACTGCCGAAGCCGTGCGCGAGCATGGCGCTGATTTCGGCATCGCCTGGGATGGCGACTTCGACCGCTGCTTCTTCTTCGACCATACCGGGCGCTTCATCGAAGGCTATTACCTGGTCGGCCTGCTGGCCAAGGCCGCGCTGGACCGCAACCCGGGCGGCAAGATCGTGCATGACCCGCGCCTGGTCTGGAACACCGTGGAAATGGTCGAGCAGGCCGGCGGTGTGCCGGTGCTGTGCAAGAGCGGCCATGCCTTCATCAAGGAAAAGATGCGCGCAGAGGACGCGGTGTACGGCGGTGAAATGAGCGCCCATCACTACTTCCGCGAATTCGCCTACGCCGACTCGGGCATGATCCCGTGGCTGCTGATTGCCCAGCTCATTTCCGAAAGCGGCCGTTCGCTGGCCGACTGGGTCGAAGACCGCATGGCCGCCTATCCGTGCAGCGGCGAGATCAACTTCAAGGTCGCCGATGCAAAGGCAGCCGTCGCGCGGGTGATGGAGCACTTCGCCGCACAGACGCCTGCACTGGACCATACCGATGGCATCAGTGCCGACTTCGGCGACTGGCGCTTCAACCTGCGCAGCTCCAACACCGAACCGCTGTTGCGCCTGAACGTGGAATCGCGTGGTGACGCCGCGCTGATGCAGGCGCGCACCGATGAAATCGCCGCGCTGTTGAAAGCCTGAGCGGAGACGCACTGATGAACACCGTCCAGCCCGTCATCCTCTCCGGTGGTTCCGGTACCCGTCTGTGGCCGCTCTCGCGGGAGGCGTATCCCAAGCAGTTCCTGCCACTGGCAGGCAAGCTGACGATGCTGCAGGCGACCTGGCAGCGCGTGGCTCCCATTGCCAGCCGTGGCCCGCTGGTCATTGCCAACGAAGAGCACCGCTTCGTTGCTGCCGAACAACTGCAGCAGGTCGGCGCCGAGCCGGCGGCGATCATCCTTGAGCCGGTCGGCCGCAACACCGCCCCGGCGATTGCCGTGGCTGCGCTGGAAGCCACCCGCGACGGCGCCGATGCGCTGTTGCTGGTGCTGCCCTCCGATCACGTGATCACCGATGAGGCTGCGTTCCGCGCTGCGGTACAGGCGGCTGCCGGCGCCGCTGAAGCCGGCAAGCTGGTCACCTTCGGCATCGTGCCGACCGGCCCGGAAACCGGCTACGGCTACATCAAGGCTGCCGATGGCCAAGGCGTGCGCGCGGTCGAACGCTTCGTCGAAAAGCCCGATCTGGACACCGCCACCGGCTATGTGGCCAGCGGTCAGTATTACTGGAACAGCGGCATGTTCCTGTTCAAGGCCTCGCGATACCTGCAGGAGCTGGAACGCCTGCAGCCGGCCATGTTGTCAGCCTGCCGCAATGCATGGCAGAGCGCACGCCGCGATGCCGATTTCACCCGTCTGGACAAGGACGCGTTCACTGCCGTGCCGTCCGATTCGATCGACTACGCGGTGATGGAAAAAACCGCCGATGCGGTGGTGGTGCCCCTGGATGCCGGCTGGAACGATGTGGGCTCCTGGACGGCACTGCGCGATGTCTCGCAGCAGGATGGCGATGGCAACGCGCACCAGGGCGATGTGATCGCCATCGACTGCCGCAACACCTATGCCTATGGCGAGCGCCTGGTGGCGATGGTCGGGCTCGATGATGTCATCGTGGTCGAGACCGACGATGCGGTACTGGTCGGCAAGGCCGACCGCATGCAGGAGGTCAAGACGGTGGTGGCGAAGCTGAAGGCCGACGGCCGCAGCGAAGCGACCTGGCACCGCAAGGTCTACCGCCCGTGGGGGGCCTACGATTCGATCGACAACGGCGAGCGTTTCCAGGTCAAGCGGATCACGGTCAAGCCGGGCGGTACGCTGAGCCTGCAGATGCACCATCACCGTGCCGAGCACTGGATCGTGGTCAGCGGTACCGCTGAAGTCACCCGCGGCGATGAAGTAATCCTGCTGAGCGAGAACCAGAGCACCTACATTCCGCTGGGCGTGACCCACCGCCTGCGCAACCCGGGCAAGCTGCCGCTGGAACTGATTGAAGTGCAGTCGGGCAGTTACCTCGGCGAGGACGATATCGTGCGCTTCGAGGATACGTACGGGCGCAGTTGACCCGGCGCCCGCTGGTGGGTGCCGACCGTGGCTCGGGGTGGGTGCCGACCGTTGGTCGGCACGCCGTTTACCGGGTCAGGCAATCTCCGCCATCACCCGCTTCAATCCGTCCTTCCACGCGGGCAGCACGATGCCGAAATCCTGCTGCAACCTGCGGTTGTCCAGCACCGACCACGCCGGACGCTTGGCCGGGGTGGGATACTCTGAACTGGCAATCGCCTCGACGGCCGGCACCTTGGTCAACAGGCCGCTGGCCAGCGCTTCGGCAAAGATCGCCTCGGCAAACCCGTGCCAGCTGGTCTGGCCCGATGCCGTCAGGTGCCAGGTGCCTGACAGGGCTTTCGGATGCTGCAGTGCCAGTGCGGTGACATCGGCGATCAAGCCCGCCGGCGTGGGCGTCCCAATCTGATCGGACACCACCCGCAGCTGGTCACGCTCGGCGCCGACCCGCAGCATCGTGCGCAGGAAGTTCGCACCGTGCGAGGCATACACCCATGCCGTGCGGAAGATCAGATGACGGCCGCCCGCAGCGCGTACGGCGTCTTCGCCATCACGCTTGCTGGTGCCGTAGACCCCAAGCGGCGCAGTCGGCTCGTCCTCGCGGTACGGTGCCGTGCCCTGGCCGTCGAACACGTAGTCGGTTGAGTAGTGAACGAACGGCACGCCATGCGCCGCACACCAGCGCGCGATCACGCCTGGTGCCTGCGCATTGGCTGCAAATGCAGCCTCCGCATCCTGCTCGGCGCGATCGACCGCCGTGTAAGCGGCCGCATTGACCACCACCGTCGGCTGCAGGCGATCAAGTAGTGCAGGCAAGCTGTCGGGCCTGCTGAAGTCAGCCACGTCGCAGGCGCTGCCATCGGGCAGCTCGCCGCTGCGGGTGGTGGCGATTACCTGGCCATACGGCGCAAGCGCGCGCAGCAGCTCCTGCCCTACCTGGCCATTGCCACCGAAGACCAGATACTTCATGGGGCGTAGACCGGCAGTCGATCCTGGGCGATGTCCTTCAGGAACGGTGCGTTCTCGTCCTTGGCCGACAGCGTTGGGGCGCTGATCGGCCAGTCCACGGCGATGTCGGCGTCGTTCCAGCGGATGCCCGCATCCGCCTCCTTGACGTATACATCCGTGCACAGATAGCTGAACAAGGCACGCTCGGACAACACCGCGAACCCGTGCGCGAAGCCTTCCGGAATCCAGAACTGCTTCTTGTTCGCAGCGCTCAGCACGACCGCTTCCCAGCGGCCGAATGTCGGCGAACCTCGGCGGATGTCGACGGCGACGTCATACACCTCGCCTTCCAGCACGGTCACCAGCTTGCCCTGCGGGCGCGGCCACTGGTAATGAAGGCCACGCAGCACGCCCTTGGCCGAGGTGGACACGTTGCTTTGCACGAAACGACCAGGCAGACCCAAGGCAGCGTAGCGCTCGGCGTTCCAGGTTTCGTAGAAGAAACCACGCTCATCGCCGAATACCGCCGGTTCGATCACCCGGCACCCCGGCAGTGATGTCTCGATCACTTTCACGGAACGACCCCGCGCTGGGCGAGCGTGTGCAGGTACTGACCGTAGCCATTCTTGATCAGCGGCGCCGCCAGCGCTTCCAGCTGCTCGGCATTGATCCAGCCCTGGCCGAAGGCGATTTCCTCGGGACAGCAGACCTGCAGGCCCTGACGGGTCTGGATGGTCTCGATGAAGTTGGATGCCTCCAGCAGCGACTGGTGGGTGCCGGTATCCAGCCATGCATAGCCGCGGCCGAGGGCCTGCAGGTGCAGGTTGCCTTCGTCCAGGTAGCGCTTGTTGAGATCGGTGATCTCCAGCTCACCACGCGGCGACGGCTTGAGCTCGGCGGCGTAGTCGCTGGCCTTGCCGTCATAGAAGTACAGGCCAGTCACCGCGTAGTTCGAACGCGGGTTCTCCGGCTTCTCGACCAGGTCGATCACCTTTCCGCTCTTGTCGAACTCGGCAACGCCGTAACGCTCCGGATCATTCACCCAATAGCCGAACACGGTCGAACCGTCCACGCGCTCGTCGGCGCGCTTGAGCACATCGCGCAGGCCATGGCCGTGGAAGATGTTGTCGCCCAGCACCAGGCAGCTCGGCTTGCCGCCAACGAAGTCGCGGCCGATCAGATACGCCTGCGCCAGGCCATCGGGGCTGGGCTGCACGGCGTACTGGATGTCCATGCCCCACTGCGAACCGTCACCCAGCAGCTGCTGGAACAGCGCCTGCTCGTGCGGGGTATTGATGATCAGCACTTCACGGATGCCCGCCAGCATCAGCACGCTGAGCGGGTAGTAGATCATCGGCTTGTCGTACACCGGCAGCAGCTGCTTGCTGACGCCCTTGGTGATCGGATACAGCCGGGTGCCGGAACCGCCGGCGAGGATGATGCCCTTGCGTTGGGTCATGTCGTGTCCTTGGTTCAGGCCGCAGTGCCGATGCGCTGCAGGCGATAGCTGCCGTCGAGCACGCCATTCACCCATTCCTGGTTGTCCAGGTACCAGTCGACGGTGAAGCCGATGCCCTGTTCAAAGGTATAGGCCGGTTCCCAGCCCAGGTCGTTCTTCAACTTGGATGCGTCGATCGCATAACGGCGGTCATGGCCCGGGCGATCGGCAACGTAGGTGATCTGGCTACAGCGCGGCTGGCCATCGGCACGCGGACGGCGCTGGTCCAGCAACGCGCAGATCGCCTGCACCACTTCGATGTTCTGCTTTTCCGAGTTGCCGCCGACGTTGTAGGTCTCGCCCACCTGGCCCTTGGCCAGCACGGTACGGATCGCCTCGCAGTGATCGGTCACGAACAGCCAGTCGCGCACCTGCTTGCCATCGCCGTACACCGGCAGCGGCTCACCGGCCAGCGCCTTGGCGATCACCAGCGGGATCAGCTTCTCGGGGAAGTGGTACGGGCCGTAGTTGTTCGAGCAGTTGGTGGTCAACACCGGCAGCCCGTAGGTGTGGTGGAACGCACGCACCAGGTGGTCCGAGGCGGCCTTGGACGCCGAGTACGGGGAGTTCGGTGCATACGGGGTGGTTTCGCTGAACTTGCCGGTCTCGCCCAGGGTGCCGTACACCTCGTCGGTGGAGACATGCAGGAAGCGGAACGCCGCGCCCTGCTCGGCCGGCAGCGCCTTCCAGTAATCGCGCACCGCCTCGAGCAGGCCGAGGGTGCCGACGACGTTGGTCTGGATGAAGGCGCCAGGGCCATCGATCGAACGGTCGACGTGGCTTTCGGCAGCGAAGTTCAGCACGGCATCGGGCTGGTGCTCGGCCAGCAGGCGGGCAACCAGCGCGCTGTCGCCGATATCACCCTGCACGAACACGTGGTCCGGGTTGCCGTCGAGGCTGGACAGGGTCTTCAGATTGCCGGCGTAGGTCAGCACATCGAGGTTGACGACCTTGATGCCGCGGGCGACCGCCTCGAGAACGAAGTTACCGCCAATGAATCCGGCGCCGCCGGTGACAAGCCATGTGGGCACTACCTGTTCTCCTGGTTTGATGAGGCGTCCACGAGCGCGCATGGCGCCCAATACAGCGCAACAGGATACATCGGGGTGGCCTTCACGACTGCTTGCACGACGTGAACAGGCCGCCGGAAAGGGCCTGTTTTGCCGCGCCGCAACAAAACCATACGCATTCGCATGGTTGCCTCGGGCCAGTTAGAATCCAGATCCCACCCCCGAACCGGTTGCTGTTGCAGGACCGGACGTTCTCCAGCAACTGTGAGCCGGCCAGCAACCGGCACTACAAGGATCTCGTACCAGATGAAAATCCTCGTCGCGTACAAGCGCGTGGTGGACTACAACGTCCGCATTCAGGTCAAGCCGGACGGCTCCGGCGTGGTCACCGACGGCGTCAAGCTGTCCCCCAATCCCTTCGATGAGATCGCCCTGGAAGAAGCGTTGCGCCTGCGCGACAAGGGCATCGCCAGCGAAGTCGTGGTTGCCACCATTGCCCCGGCCGATGCCCAGGCGCACCTGCGCAACGGCCTGGCCATGGGTGCAAACCGCGCCATTCACGTCGTTACCGACCAGGCCATCCAGCCGCTGACCGCCGCCCGCACCCTGCTCAAGCTGGTCGAGAAGGAACAGCCGGACCTGGTGATCCTGGGCAAGCAGGCCATCGACGACGATGCCAACCAGACCGGCCAGATGCTGGCCACGATCTGGGGCCGTCCGCAGGCGACCTTCGCCAGCAAGCTGGACATTGCCGACGGCAAGGCCACGGTGACCCGCGAAGTCGACGCCGGCCTGGAAACGCTGGAAGTGGATCTGCCGGCCGTGGTCACCACCGACCTGCGCCTGAACGAACCGCGCTTCATCAAGCTGCCCGACATCATGAAGGCCAAGGCCAAGCCGCTGGAAACCCTGCAGCTGGCCGACCTCGGCGTTGAAGCTGCCGACACCTTCAAGACCACCCAGCACGCTGCGCCGACCAAGCGCAGCAAGGGCGTGATGGTCAAGGACGCCGCCGAACTGGTGGCCGCACTCAAGCAGAAGGGGTTGCTGTAATGAGCAAGATTCTCGTCATCGCCGAGCACCACGACGGCAAGCTCAACGCCGCCACCGCCAAGACCGTCAGCGCTGCGGCCGCCATTTCCGGCGCCAGCATCGATGTGCTGGTGCTGGCTGCCGACCCGACCGCCGTAGCGGCTGAAGCGGCGAAGATCGCCGGCGTCGCCAAGGTCCTGACCGTGGCCAACGCCGCCAACGCCCAGGCGCTGGCCCAGGTGCTGGCCCCGCAGATCGCACAGCTGGCCAAGGGCTACACCCACGTGTTCGGCCCGTCGACCACCTTCGGCAAGGACCTGATGCCGTGCGTGGCCGCCCTGCTCGGCGTCAACCAGGTTTCCGACCTGATGGCCGTCGAAGGCAGCCACACCTTCAAGCGTCCGATCTACGCCGGCAACGCAATCATCACCGTCGACGTGCCGGCCGATCAGATCGTGGTCGCCACCGTGCGTGCCGCGTCGTGGCCGGAAGCCGCGCAGGGCGGCAGCGCCGCGGTTGAAGCCGCCAGTGTCGATGCGGCCCTGCCGGGCCACACCCGCTTTGTCGGCCTGGCCGCCGGTGCCAGCGACCGTCCGGACCTGCAGAGCGCCAAGCGCGTGGTGTCCGGTGGCCGCGGCGTGGGCTCGGAAGAGAACTTCAAGGTCATCTTCCAGCTGGCCGACAAGCTCGGCGCCGCCGTCGGTGCATCGCGCGCTGCGGTCGATGCCGGCTACGTGCCCAGCGACCTGCAGGTCGGCCAGACCGGCAAGATCATTTCGCCGGAGCTGTACGTGGCCGTGGGTATCAGCGGTGCGATCCAGCATCTGACCGGCATCAAGGATGCTGGCACGATTGTCGCCATCAACAAGGATGCCGATTCGCCGATCTTCGAGATTGCCGATATCGGCCTGGTCGGGGATCTGTTCACGATCCTGCCGGAGCTGGAAACCGCGCTGGGCTGAGCCACGCCCCCCGCAGTGCGAAACCCGACCCCCGGTTGCAGCGCAAGCTCCACCGGGGGTCTGCGTATCCGCGGCCGAGCGATTTCGCCCCGGCCCATCTCAAACGTCCTGAGACTGACGTTTGATGCGGAAGCTCGCAGTCGCGCAGCCTGTTCCCAACCTCGGTCGCCTGCTGCCGCTGCCGCTGCCACCGCCGCAGCGGCCTGCACCGCCAGCGCTCGGTGCGCAAGCTGAACACTGCACTCGGCAGCGCGCCCGCAGCGCGGGAAACACTGGGCGGCGGGGCCCGGTCGGTGAAGCTATAATCGACGACTGCCGACACTGATCGTCACGCGGGCGGAACGCCGGGGGCACGCGCCTGCTCCTGCACTCCCGTCGCATGGCGAAACGGTGCCATCCACGTGCCAAAGCAGGGCGCCCAAGGACTCCATTACGCCATGACAGACGCGATGTCTTCCTCCCTGCACCGCGGGGAAACCAGCCCGGAAATATCAGTAGTGGCGCCTGTCTATGGTTGCCAGGGCTGTCTGGAAGACCTGGTGGACCAGGTGCAGTCTGCGATAGCCACCCTGGGTGTCAGCTTCGAGATGATTCTGGTGGACGACGCCAGTCCCGACGGCGCCTGGGCCCGGATCGCCGAGCTGGCTCTCACCCGCCCCTGGCTGCGCGGCCTGCGCCTGTCGCGCAACTTCGGCCAGCACTCGGCCATTTCCGCTGGCATCGAACATGCCCGCGGGCGCTGGACCGTGGTCATGGACTGCGATCTGCAGGATGTGCCCAGCGAAATCCCGGCGCTGTACCGCAAGGCCAACGACGAACAGCTGGATGTGGTGTTCGCCCAGCGCCTGGAGCGCCAGGACACCCCCCTCAAGCGCCTGTCCTCGTGGACCTTCTTCAGCGTTCTGGGCTGGTTGACCGGCGTCGCGCAGGATCCGAGCACCGCCAACTTCGGCATCTATCACCGCAAGGTCATCCAAGCCGTATGCCAGATGCCCGAACGTGACCGCTCGTTCCCGTTGATGGTGAAGTGGGCCGGCTTCCGCACCGGCAAGCTGCCGGTCCAGCATCAGGCACGCACGGTCGGGGAAACCTCCTACACCCTGCGCAAGCTGCTCAAGCTGTCCATGAACATCGCACTGGGCTATTCGGAGAAGCCGCTGCGCATGGTCGCGGGCACCGGCATCGTGTGTTCGCTGGTGGCCTTCGTGCTGGTGGCCATGAGCCTGTTGCGCTGGTGGGACGGCGACATCGAAGTCGCCGGCTATACCTCCATCATCGGCTCGGTGTGGCTGATCGGCGGCCTGGTGATGTTCTGCCTGGGCGTGGTTGGCCTGTATGTCGGCCAGGTATTCCGCAACGTACAGAAGCGCCCCTATTACATCGTCGCCGATGCGGTGAACGACGAGCGGGAGGCCCGATGAGCCTGCTCATCAACAACAGCCATGGCCGTCTTGCCGCACGCCTGACCCCTTGGGACGAGCGTGCTCTGGGGTTTGTCACCGCCGAGGTGACGCACCTGCAGGTCGACCACCCCGGGCAGGCCACCGCGCTGCTGGCGGAGCTGGAACAGTGGTGCGCCACGCAATCGGTGCATTATCTGTTCGGGCGCATCGACGCCACCCATACGGCGGCAAAGGCCGCCCTGCTGCAGCACGGCTACGCCTTCGTTGAAACATCCCTGACCGTCTCGCGCAGCGGTTTCGCCAACCTACCTCCGGTTCCGCGCGGCATGCTGCCGACGCTTCGCGCTGCCACCGTCGATGACATCGCCGCGCTTCGCCATATCGCCGCCACCGATTTCGCCCACGGCCGCTTCCTCGAAGACCCGGCCATCGACCCGCAGCGAGCCGCCCTGCGCACGGCCAACTGGATCGAAGACCTGGTCAATGCCGGGCTGGCGCAGGTGGCGGAATCACGCGGGCGCACCATCGGCTTCCACGCCGAACGCGTGGCCGCCGACCACAGCAACTGCGAGCTGCTGCTGACCGGCGCTACCGGCCCCTATGCGATGCTGGCCCTGCCGCTGTGGATCACCGCACTGGAATCGCTCGCCGCGCGCAGCATTCCGCAGTGCACGACACTCGTTTCTGCCGCCAACACGGGCATCCTGAACCTGTATGCCCGCCTCGGCTTCCATTTCAACACCACCCTGTCTGGGTTCAGGAAATTTCTATGAATGATGCCGTCACCGAAGATCAGGTCGTTGCCGTTTTCGCCCGCGTGCTGGGCATTCCGGCCGACAGCGTGAATGATGACCTGCGCTACAACACCATCCCGCAGTGGGATTCGATCGCGCACATGTCCGTGGTGGGCGCACTGGAAGAAGCCTTCGGCGTGATGATCGACATGGATGAAGTGATCGACATGAGCTCGGTCGGCAAGGCGCGCGAGATCCTGCGCAAGCACGGCGCGGCCGTTTGACCGTGGCTGACGTGCTGCCTGTCATCCTGGTCACTGGCGCATCGCGCGGCATCGGCCGGGCCATTGCCCTGCACCTGGCCGCGCAGCATGCGCAGCTGGTGCTGGTGGCCCGCGACGAACAGGCACTGGCCGAACTGGACACTCAGATCCAGGCATTGGGCGCGCCGGCGGCGGTGTGCGCCGCCCTGGACCTGACCGATGCCGACGCCATCGCCGGGCTGTTCAAGCAGGTGTTCGCCCGCTTCGGGCGGCTGGACGGACTGGTCAACAACGCCGGTGTCCTGCACGAAGGGCTGCTCGGCATGATCCGTGCCGAGGATATCGACCAGGTGCTGGCAGTCAACGTCAAGGCGCCGCTGATGGCAATGCAGTACGCCTCTCGGCTGATGGCACGTGCCGGCAAGGGCAGCATCGTCAACCTGGTCTCGATCATGGGCGTCAATGGCGCGGCTGGCCTCAGCCTGTACGCGGCCAGCAAGGCTGCCCTGGTCGGTGCCACCCGTTCGGCATCCAAGGAACTGGCCGCCCGCGGCATCCGCGTCAACGCGGTGTCGCCGGGCTTCATCGATACCGACATGACCCGCAGCATGCCCGAGGCTGCGCACGCCAAGCGTGTGGCTTCGATCGCCATGGGCCGTGCCGGCACACCGGAAGAAGTCGCCGCGCTGGTGGCCTTCCTGCTCGGCGATGCTTCTACCTACGTCACCGGACAGGTGATCGGCATCGACGGACAGATGGTGGTCTGAATGCCGTTCTGGAACCTTGAACAACACGCCACCCGCGTTGCCCTGATCGAGGGCGATCAGTCGCTGGACTACGCCACCCTGGCCCGACTGGCGGACCAGCAGGCAGCGCGACTGCCAGACGGCCGCGGCATGGGCCTGCTGTGCATGCCCAGTCATACCGAGGCCGTGGCGTTGTACCTGGGCGCGCTGCGCAGCGGCCGGCAGGTACCGTTGCTGCTGCAGCCGGATACCGACCCGCAGCTGCTGGCCGAGCTGGTTGCGCACTACCAGCCCGAATGGGTCGCAAGCCCGGGCCCGGCTGCCGACGGCTACCAGACCGTGATGCAGGGCCAGGCGCTGGCACTGCATGTGCGACGGACGGCACCGGCCGTGTCCGCGCCGCACCCTGAGCTGGCGCTGCTGCTGAGTACGTCCGGCAGCACCGGTTCATCCAAGCTGGTGCGCCTTTCGGCGCAGGGCCTGGACGCCAATGCCGGCGCCATCGTCCAGTACCTCGGCCTGCAGGCCGAAGACCGTGCGATCACGACCCTGCCGCTGGCGTACTCGTTCGGCATGTCCATCCTCAACAGCCATCTGGCCGTGGGCGGTTCGGTGGTGCTGAGCGAGGACAGCCTGATGACGCGCGGCTTCTGGGACAGTGCGCGCCGCCATGCCATCACTTCGCTGTCCGGTGTTCCGGCCACCTTCGAGATCCTGCGCCGGATGGGACTGGCGCGCATGCAGCTGCCCAGCCTGCGCATGCTGACCCAGGCCGGCGGCCGACTGCGCGACGAACTGGTGGCTTACTTCGCCGAATCCAGCCTGGAACATGGCCTGCAGTTCTTCGTCATGTACGGGCAGACCGAAGCATCGCCGCGGATCAGCTACGTCCCCGCTTCGCGCATCATCGACAAGGTCGGCAGCATCGGCGTGCCGGTGCCCGGTGGTCACATGCAGGTGGATGCTGCCACGGGCGAGCTGGTCTATTCCGGTCCCAACGTGATGATGGGCTACGCCACCACGCGCAGTGACCTGGCCAAAGGTGACGAACTGCAGGGCGTGCTGCGCACCGGCGACCTGGCCCGCGTCGACGAGGACGGCTTCCATTACATCACCGGTCGCGCCAAGCGCTTCCTGAAGATCTCCGGCAACCGGGTCAACCTCGACGAAGTCGAGGCCATGCTGTCTTCGGCACTGGGGCAGCAGATCGCGTGCTCGGGCGCTGACGATGACCTGGTGGCTTTCAGCCACGGCACCCAGGTGGCCGACCAGGCGCAGGTGCGCCAGCTCGTGCAGGAACGCTACAAGCTGTTCGGCGGCCACGTCCGAACCCTTCACCTGCAGTCGCTGCCCCTGATGGCCAGCGGCAAGGTGGATTACCAGAGTCTCCGGCAGATGGCCGGACAAGGAGTTGCAAGGTGATGCTGCCTGCCCCATCGGCCGCCAACGCAGCGGCCGCACTGGATGTCGAGGTCTTCGGCATGGACCGTGCGCAGAAGCGCGCCTGGTTGCTGGAGGGGCTGAACCGCCTGACCGCCCACCATCGTGCGCACTGTTCGCCCTACGCGCGCATCCTCGACGGCCTGTGGTCGGCCGACCAGGCGCCCAGCCTGGAACAGGTCCCGTGGCTACCGGTACGCATGTTCAAGCTGCTGGATCTGAAGAGCATCGCAGACGACCAGGTTTCGCGCACACTGGTTTCCAGTGGCACCACCGGCGCTGCCGTGTCGCGCATATTTCTTGATGCTGATACCGCGCGCGCGCAAGCGCGGGCACTGACCCGCATCTTCTCCCATTTTGCCGGTTCCAAGCGCCTGCGCATGCTGGTGGTCGACGATTCAAGCTTCCTGCGCGACCGCAGCCGCTTCAACGCCCGCGCCGCCGGCATCCTGGGCTTCTCCAATTTCGGCCGCGACCATCTCTACCTGCTCGACGAAGACCTGCAGCCGGACTGGGCCGCACTGGAAAACTGGCTGCAGGCACATCCTGACGAGCCGGTGCTGCTGTTCGGCTTCACCTTCATCGTCTGGCAATCGTTCGTGCAGGCCGCGCGTCGTGATGGCCGGCAGATCCGCTTCCCTGCCGGCAGCATGCTGGTGCACGGCGGCGGCTGGAAGAAGATGGACGAACAGAAGGTCGACAATGCAGCCTACAAGGCCGCGCTGTCGGAGACCTTCGGTATCGAGCGCGTGCACAACTACTACGGGATGGTCGAACAGGTCGGCTCGATCTTCTTCGAATGCGAACACGGCCACCTGCATGCACCTGCCTATGCCGATGTGATCGTGCGTGACCTGCAGGATCTGAACCCGGTGGCGCATGGCACGACCGGCGCGATCCAGGTGCTCAGCCTGCTGCCGGAAAGCTATCCCGGCCACAGCCTGCTGACCGAAGACCTTGGCGTGATCCATGGCGAGGACGACTGCCCCTGTGGTCGCCCCGGCAAGCACTTCGCCGTGCTTGGCCGCATCAAGAACGTGGAAATCCGCGGTTGCAGCGATACCCGCACGGTACCCAACGCATGACCAGACTGCTCTTCTCGATCCATCCCGATGCCCCGCTGGAGGCTGAGCTGGCGCGCCTTTCGGCATTGCCTCCGCTGCTGCCTTTCAGCACTCCGCTACGCGAATTCGTGGCTGATTTTTCGCGCCGGGTGTTCAGCCTGCCGCAGCTGCGTCAGCATCCGGAGCTGGCCACGCTTGGCCACTGGTTCCGGGGTGCGGCAGTCAACCAGCTGTCGCAGCGCATCGGCACGCGCGCGTCCGAACTGGACCTCGCACGCGGCCTGGTCTTCCACCTGGCGCCGGCCAATGTCGACGTGCTGTTCGCCTACGCCTGGCTGATGTCGGTGCTGTCGGGCAACACCAACGTGGCGCGCCTTTCGCAGAAGCAGAGCACCCAGCGCGATGCGCTGGTGTCGATCCTGCATGACATGCAGCGCGAAGGCCTGCACCCCCAGGTGCTGGAGCGCGCGGTCCTGCT
This sequence comes from Stenotrophomonas sp. LST15-1-1.1, assembly GCF_040815575.1. Classification (NCBI taxonomy): domain Bacteria; kingdom Pseudomonadati; phylum Pseudomonadota; class Gammaproteobacteria; order Lysobacterales; family Lysobacteraceae; genus Stenotrophomonas; species Stenotrophomonas sp. LST15-1-1.1. The sequence continues at coordinate 214,540 of NZ_JBFPNJ010000029.1, read as the reverse complement.
GACCTATCCACATGACGATGCGATCACCACGGCGATTTCCCGCCACTGCCATGCGCGCATCATCTGGGGCGGTGACGCCACGGTAGCCAAGATCCGCTCGCTGCCCATCGCCCCGCTGGCTGTCGAACTCGCTTTCCCCGACCGTTTCGGCGTAGCGGTGATGCGTGCAACCACAGTCGCCGAGGGCAGCGACGACGACGTGCAGGAACTGGCCCGGCGCTTCTGCAACGATGTGCTCTGGTTTGGTCAGCAGGCCTGTTCCTCGCCACGCACCCTGTACTGGGTCGGCGACAGCAATGGCATCGCCGCAGCCAAGTCGCGCTTCTGGCCAGCAGTACGCATGCAGGCCGCAACCCTGGAAGACGAACCCGCTGCCCTGATGACACGGGTAACCGACGCCAACCTGCTGGCCGCAATGGGCCACGGCGTGCACTCGGCCGATGCCATCGGCCTGTACCCACTGCGTCTGGAGGCTGCGCATGCCGATGGCGAGATCCGCGAGATCCAGTCAGGCCATGGCCTGGTTGTCGAAATCGATCTAGCGGTGCTGGATGCACTGGCAGCGCAGCTCGATGACCGCGACCAGACGCTGGTCCAGCATGGCTTCAACGCGCAGGAACTGCGCGGGTTCCTCTGTGGGCTCGGCAACCGTGCGATCGATCGCGTGGTGCCCTTCGGCCGCGCCCTGGATTTCCACCCGGTCTGGGACGGCACCGACCTGATCGATGTCCTCACCCGCAAGATCACCCTACCAGCGACCTGACCCGATGAGCTACGTCTTCATTGCCCTGACCATCCTGCTGACCGTGTACGGTCAACTCATGCTGAAGTGGCAGGTCGGCCTCAACCCGGGCTCGACCATCGATGGGTTGAATCCCCGCGCGATCCTCACCCTGCTGCTCAATCCCTGGGTGATCAGCGCTTTCGCTGCCGCGTTCGGGGCCTCGCTGTGCTGGATGGCAGCGATCGGCCGGATGCCGCTGAGCAAGGCGTATCCGTTCACCGCACTGAGTTTCCCCCTGGTGGCAACCCTGGCCGTGTGGCTCTTCCGCGAGTCCTTCGACTCGCATAAGATCGCCGGCACCGCCTTGATCATCCTGGGCGTCATCGTCCTGTCTCGCTCTGGAGCCTGAACCATGTCGCAGAAAACCGATGGGTTGCACGCAGTGCTCTCACACCCAGCGGTTTACGACCTGTTGCAGAATCTGCTGGGGGCGCGACGCTCACGGACGCGCCTGATCCGGGACCATATCTGCCCCCGCCAGGGCGACCACATCCTCGACATCGGCTGCGGCACCGGCGAGCTCTTCAGCCAGCTTCCGCCGGGCCTGCGCTACGTTGGCTTCGATCTGTCCGCGCCCTACATCGAGGCCGCACGCAAACGCTTTGGCGATCGCGCGCGCTTCGAGTGCATGGACGTGGCCGACTACCAGGTAGGCCAGGAGCAGCAGCAGAAGGCAGATCTGGTGCTGGCCATCGGCATCCTTCATCACCTCGACGATTCCCATGCGCGTGCGCTGATGCGGACCGCGCATGCCGCCCTCAAACCCGGCGGCCGTTTCATCTCACTCGATGGTGCCTATGTGGATGGCCAATCGGCCATCGCCCATGGCCTGATCGCGCGCGACCGTGGCCAGAGCATCCGTACTCCGGCCGCTTACCAGTCCCTGGCCGAAGCCGAATTCGGCTCGGTCAAGGGCCAGGTGAGAAGCGATATGCTTTTCGTACCCTATACACACTACATCATGGAATGCGTGCGCTAGGCCGACGCCAGCCACGATCAGGAGCAGCAGTGATTCCGTTCAACAAGCCCTTCATGACTGGCCAGGAGCTGGTCAACATCACCCATGCGCACGCCAATGGGCATCTCAGCGGCGATGGCCCGTTCACCAAGCAGTGCCACGCGTGGCTGAACCAGCGCACCGGCGCCAGCGCATCGCTGTTGACCCATTCGTGCACAGCCGCGCTGGAAATGGCCGCACTGCTGCTGGATCTGGAGGATGGCGATGAAGTGATCATGCCGTCCTATACCTTCGTCTCCACCTCCAACGCCTTCGTGCTGCGGGGCGCGGTGCCGGTGTTCGTCGATATCCGTGCCGACACGCTGAACATCGATGAGGCGCTGATCGAGAACGCGATCACCCCGCGCACCAAGGCCATCTGCGTGGTGCACTACGCTGGCGTGTCGTGCGAGATGGACGCGATCCTGGCAATCGCCGAACGCCATGGCCTGGCCGTGGTGGAAGACGCCGCCCAAGGCATCATGTCCACCTACAAGGGGCGACCGCTGGGCACCATCGGCGATCTGGGCGCGTTGAGCTTCCACGAAACCAAGAACATCATTTCCGGCGAAGGCGGCGCGCTGCTGTGCCGCGACCATACCCATGCCGAGCGCGCCGAGATCATCCGGGAGAAGGGCACCAACCGCAGCCGCTTCTTCCGTGGGCAGGTGGACAAGTACACCTGGGTAGACGTCGGCTCCTCGTTCCTGCCCGGCGAGATCACCGCGGCTTTCCTGGCCGCACAGATGGAAGCGGCCGAAGACATCACCACGCGTCGCTTGGCCATCTGGGACCGCTACCATGCCTGGGCCGCGCCACACGAAGCTGCCGGCCGCCTGATCCGACCGACGATTCCCCAGCACACCACCCACAACGCGCACATGTATTACATGCTGCTGCCCTCGCTGGACGCGCGCACGCGCTTCATCCAGCTGCTGCGCGAACAGGGCGTGCAGGCGGTGTTCCACTACATCCCGCTGCATTCCTCGCCGGCCGGCCTCAGCCACGGTCGCACCGGTTCGTCGATGCAGGTAACCGATGATCTGAGCGAGCGGCTGGTCCGCATGCCGCTGTGGATTGGTGTGGAACCGCAGATGGACCTGATCCTGGAGGCGGCCGACAAGGCTCTGGAGCAGATCGCATGACCTTGCTGGATCCCTCCGCCAGCGGCGCGATCCCGACGTGGCGTGCGCCGCCGGTGCAGGCATCGGTCGCCTTCGTGGTACGCATGCTGGGGCTGATGCTGATGGCCGCGGCCTGTGGCAATGCCCTGCTGTACAGCGACGCGGCGGCTACGCCGCTGGTCCAGTCCGATGCCTGGTACTTCCTGGAAAGCTTCCTGACGCGCTATTTCGATGGCTCGCTGACCTTCCTGGATCTGTTCGTGCAGCGCGGTGCCGGCGACCATGCACAGCCATTGCAGAAGCTGGTGCTGTTGTTCCACACCCGCTACTTCGGCATGGACTTCGGCATCGAAGGACTGATCGGCACTGCCATCGGCATCCTCTGGTGCTGTGCGATCGCACACGAGATGCGCCGGCAGCCGGCCGCCGATGGCCTGCGCAACGGGCTGTCGTGGCTGTGCATCGGCCTGGTGTTCGCACTCGGGCTTTCGCTGAACAGCTCCAACAATTTCACTTGGCCGCTGGCCACGCTGGGGTACATCCCGCTGCTTCTGGGCACGCTGTACTTCTCCTTGACGATGACCCAGCTGGAACGGCAGCGACCAGGGTGGATCCTGCTGGCCACGGCCCTGCTGGGCGCGTGCATCGACGAGATCGCAGTGGTGGTGGTGATCGCCGCCGTGCTGGCCTGGATTCCACTGCTGGGCACCAGCACCCGGCAGAAGGTGCGGACTGCGGGTGCAGCAGTACTGGGTCTGGTGGCGGCGCGGCTGTTCCTGGCCTGGGTAGCCCATCGTGCAGGTGCGACCTCGGCGCTGATCGAGCCCAAGGGTTCCCTGGCCGATACCCTGCTGAACGGCGAAGCCCTGCGTGGCCTGCTCATTCCCTTCTCCGACAGCCTCATCCACGTCGAGCATCTCGCCCGCTGGTTCCCGGCATCCACTGCCTCGATGATCGCGCTGTGCGCCGCCGTCGTCGCAGTCCTGCACCTGTACTTCTGGGTCAGCGTCCTGCTGGCGTGGCGCGCGGGGCGCTACACGCGCACGCTGGCACTGGCAACGTTCCTCATGCTGGTGGCCTATGCGCTTACCGCCGGCATCATCATCAGCCGCGTGCCAGCCTATGACTGGAACTATCTGCACCAGCCGCGCTATGTGATGTCCTACCAGATGAGCCTGGTGGCGTTGGCGGTACTGTTCCAGCAACGCCTGTGCCAGGTCGACCTGACAGCGTCCACCGTGCGCCTGTGGATCGAGCGCACCAGTGTCGTGGTGGTCATGGCCCTGCTGATCTCGGTGCAGTGGACGGTAACCCGGGCCAACTGGGGCCTGCCCTACTATCTGTCTTCCTATTGGCAGAATGCCGCGCTGTCGATGCAGAAGCTGGCCGCCGATCCCCTGCATGAGCCGGGCCCGTGTCCGGACATCATGACCGTATGCGCCTATCCCGCCGAGCGACGGGCCAAGCTGATCGGACTGCTGCGGGACAAGCAGTTGAACGTGTTCTCACCCGCATTCCAGATGCGCTACCGGCTGTATCCTTCGCTGGCCAACATTCCCGGGTTCGGCCCGGGCCAGCCGCAGGAGCAGCAGTTCGACCCGCGCATCCGCGAAGCGGCGACGCCGGCCGTGCTGGCTGCGCTCCCCGTTGCGGGCACCTGTGCGCTGGGCGCGGACCCGCAGGTGATGCGGATCGAAATGGATACCCGGGACCTGGCACCGTTCGGCGCGCATCTGTGGGTCGAATCGATCGGTGCAAGCCGCACCCTGTTGGCGGCCACCGCACCCGGCCAGGCAACGCTGACCCTGGAACACGCGGTTCCCAACCATTCGCTGCTGACACTTGTTCGCGCCGATGGGCAGGGTCTTCTGGCCCAATCGCAGATCGACCTGCCCGCCTGCACCGCCCCGGCTCGCTAGCGCTTGGCCCTTCGATGCCGGTGCCCCGCCAACGACGGCGGCACCGGCATGTCAGGATCAGGCCGCAGGGGCCACGTGGGCCGGCGGCTTGCGCTTGAGGCGCGACAGCGGCCGGTCGATCAGGATCACGATCAGCCAGGACAGCGCGACGGTTGCCGCGAAGGCAGGCAGGAAGAAGGTCGCGAACGGGCGGGTGAAGCCGCAGGCGCAGACGAACCAGGCCGCAACCGTGGTGTGGATCAGGTAGATCGGATAGCTCAGGTCACCGAGCATCTTGTCCACCTTGCCCGAGGGCTGCGCGTGCAGCGACACCACCATCCACGCCGACAGCACCAGCGACACATACAGGCCCCACGTCCAAGGCCAGCTCTGCAGGAACACCCAGACCACACCGTGCAGCATCCAGACGATCGAGCTGGTCCACGGCATGCGCCACCGCTCCAGCTGGGCACGGTACTGGCAGACCAGCGAGCCGACCGCAAAAGGCAGCAGGCACGGCAGGAAAGTGGCGTAGCGATCGCCGAAGGTCTCGGTGACGATACCCATCTTCAGGTTCAGCAGCGCACCGATGATCACGCCCAGCCACGCCGCTCCGCGTGAGGTCGCCATCAGCGGCAGCAGCAGGTAGAAGCCCACTTCGATGGCCAACGCGTTGGCCACCGGCACCGGCATGCCACCGCGCTGGATGCCCGGGAACAGCGTGATCACATAGGCCCAGTCCTGCAGGCCCTTGGGCATATGGAACTCGCCATTGATCGGACGCAGATCGATGCCGATGCCGTTGTAGTACCAGAGGGTCAGCAGACCCATGATCGCGGCCAGCCAGTACAGCGGGAAGATGCGCATGAAGCGGTTGAAGGCATATGCCTTGATGCCGCGGCCATCAAAGCCGTACTTGGTGGTCAGCACCAGCGTCATCAGGAAGCCGCTGAGCACGAAGAATGCCCACACCGCGTAGGCCGCGTAACCCTGCGGCATGTTCGACCAAAGGTGTGAACCGGCCACCAGCGAGGCCAGCACGAAGCGGCTGGCACCAAAACCAAACACAGGAAGTTTCAAGAGAGTGCTCCACTCAGGGGCGAAGGCCGCATCACGGTGCGGCCGGGCTGTCGGACGTGCATTCGGTTGCGCTGGCACGAACCACGCCAATCACCCGATCGGTCCCGTCGAGCAGCGTCAGTTCGCCACCATCCTCGAACCACGGCCCGGTGGTCTCGGTGCCATTGGCACCACCTTCCACCCACAGCTTGGCCACCTGGGTACGGCTGCCGGCGGTGATCTGCACGAAGGTCAGCCCCGGCAGCGCCGAGCTCCACTGCACCTGGACTTCAGCGGCGGCACCGCGTCCGGCCCGGCACTTGAGCTTGTTCACGTGTGCCTGCAACGTGATGCCCTCCACGCTGGCGTGGGTCAGGGTCAGGCCAGGCACGGATGCGTCGGTCACGCTTGCTCCCATCTCGGCGGGCATCGTGCTGGTTCCCTGGGCGCCCGCGCGACGGCGGCCCTCTTCGTCGCAGCAGCCCGCCAGGGCAAGGCCCAGCAGAACGGACGCGAGCATCCTTGGAGTCAACCTCATTCTTTATCTCTGATGAACGCCACTGCGGCGACGGGGCATTCTTACCCACGTCGCAGGGTCGGTAAAGCACCTGGCTTGGCCTAAGTGCTTTCTGCCTGTTCAGTTCGGCAACAATGCCTGCACCTGGGAAAGCGACATGCACGCCTGGAAACTGCCCTCTTCCAACTCACCCTCGCCGGTGTCGTTGCCGAGCAGGAAGCACCGTCCGACGCCGGCGGCCTGGCCGGCCTGCACATCCGAGCGCTTGTCGCCCACCAGCACCGAGCGCGGCCAGTCCACCGCATGCGCCTGGTCCATGGCATGCAACATGCCCGGTGCCGGCTTGCGACAGCCGCACTCCACCCGGTACGCGCCCTGTCCGGCCTGCGGGTGATGGGGGCAGTACCAGGTTGCCGCGATCTGCACGCCTTCGGCGGCGAAACGCGCGTGCATCCACGCGGTGTACTCGGCGAACTGCTGCTCGCTGTAGTAGCCGCGTGCGATTCCCGCCTGGTTGGTCACCACCACCAGTGCATACCCTCGCGCCTGCGCCGCGCGGCACAGCTCGAAGATCCCTGGCACCCATTCAGTGCCATCCGGGGTATGGACATAACCATGGTTGATGTTGATCACGCCATCGCGATCGAGAAACAGTACCCGGCCCAGCGGTGCGCCTGCGGCCGGCCACGCTGGACCGACCACGCACCCTGGTTGCGGCATCGTCATGGTTTGCCGCCGGCAAAGATATGCTGCGCGCGCCGGTAGTCCTCAGGCACCCCGATATCGATGAAGTCCGCCGTATCCACGCAGGCAGCCAGGCCCTCGCTGGCTGCCCGCGGCAGCAGCACATCGGTCTCGAACGAGAACACCGGCTTGTCCGGCAATGAAGACAGCGCTCCTGGACCGAGGAAGTAGCTGCCGGCATTGATGAAGCCGGGACCGTGGCCACCCTTTTCGTTGAATGCCGCGACGCGGCCGTGCGCGAGTTCGACAGCACCGTAGCGGCCGACGTCCTCGACCTTGGCCAGGGCGACTGCAAGGGACACCTGCTCCCGCTCCGCATGCTGCTGCAACTGCTGCGGCGAGTAACGCAGGTAGGTATCGCCGTTGCTCATGTGGACGGCTTGGCCGTGCAACTGGCGGGCGGCCAATGCCAGTGCGCCGCCGGTGCCCAGCGGCTCGGGCTCGCGCGAGTACACCACGTCCATGCCCTGCCAGCGGCTCCCGATGGCCTGTTCGACACGCTCGGCCAGGTACCCGGTGGCCAGGATCACGCGGCGGATGCCGCCTTCAGCGAGATTGTCGAGCACGTAGGCCAGGAACGGACGTCCAGCCACCGGCGCCAGCGGCTTGGGCAGATCGGGCACTTCCGAGCGCAGGCGGGTGCCGAAGCCTCCCACGAGCACGATGGCTTCGTCGGCAATGGTCATGGTCGAGTGTCCTGCAGAAGAGTCATCATGCTCCGGGCCATCGCGATGGATCAGCCCGCTTCCGCGCGCGGGAACATTTCGCTTTCGATCAGCGCGCACAGCAGGTGGCCGATGAACTCATGGCCTTCCTGGATGCGCGGCGTTTCGTTGGAGGGAATGCAGAAACAGATCTCGCAGCGATCCTTCATGTCGCCACCGTGCTCGCCGGTGAAGCCGATCACCCGCACGCCCTTGGCTTCGGATGCTTCAAGCGCACGCATGATGTTCTTTGAACGACCCGAGGTCGAGATCGCCACGAACACGTCGCCTGCCTGGCCCAGCGCCTCGATCTGGCGGGCGAAGGTGTAGTCGTAACCGTAGTCGTTGCCGATGGCGGTAAGGATCGAGGTGTCGGTGGTCAATGCGATCGCCGGTAGACCCGGACGATCGTAGTAGAAGCGGCTGACCAGCTCGCCCGCCCAGTGCTGGGCGTCAGCGGCACTGCCGCCGTTTCCGGCGAACATGATCTTCCTGCCGGCGCGCAGCGCTTCTACGCACAGCGCCACGGCGTCGCGGATCTGCTGCTGCAGCGCGGCGTCGGCAGCCATGCGGCGGAAATTCTCCTGCGCCTTGCCGAACTCTTCTTCAATGAAGGCATTCATCCCAGTTTCCATGAGGTAGCTCCGTGGTGCGTAAAGTGGGTGTCATAGACGGTGCCGCCGGCCTGTGCCAGCGCGCGCACCAGCCGCAGGCGATCGGCGGGATCACAGACGAACATCATGAAACCGCCGCCACCGGCGCCGGAAACCTTGGCTGCGCGCGCACCGTTGGCGAAGGCGAGCTGCTCGATCTCGTCGATCATCGGATTGCTGATGCTCGATGCACTCTGCTTCTTTGCCTGCCAGCCGGACTGCATGACTTCAGCGAAACGAACCAGATCGCCGCGCAGCAGCGCTTCCTTCATCTGCGTCGCTTCGGCCTTCAGGCGGTGCATTGCGTCGAGCGAGTCGGAGCGGCCTTCCTTGATGTTGCGCGACTGCTCGTCGATGATCTTGGCCGAGGCGCGTGACACACCGGTGAAGTACAGCACCAGGCTGGACTCAAGCTCGGCACAGATCCAGTCCTTGATGCGCAGCGGATTCACGATGACGTGATCTTCGGCATAGAACTCCATGAAGTTGAAGCCGCCGAAAGCCGCCGCGTACTGATCCTGTTTGCCACCGGACAGACCCAGGTCGCTGCGCTCGATCCGATACGCCAGCTGCGCGACTTCATATTCGCCAAGGGGCAGCGAGAAGTACTCGGCGAACGCAGCGACCAGGGCCACCACCATCGTCGAGGACGAGCCCAGGCCAGACCCTGGCGGTGCGTCGGAATGGGTGCGCACGCGGATGCTCGGCCGCACTCCGCCGAGGTAACGGTCGGTCAGGTGCAGGTACACGCCCTTCATCAGCTGCAGCGGTCCGGCATTGGCCTGCACGTCGGCAACGGCAAGGGTTTCGCTGGCTTCGGCGTCCTGCGCGTGGAAGGAGACCGTCCCGGCAGGCGCGTCATCGATGGTCGCGTAGGCGTACTTGTCGATGGTGACGTTCATGACGAAGCCACCGTGCTGGTCGCAGAACGGCGACACGTCGGTACCGCCACCGGCCAGGCCAAGCCGCAGCGGTGCGCGCGAGCGGACGATCATGCGCGGGCCTCGTCGGCCACGCCCAGCGTCCTGCGCCAGTAGGCCAGCATGTCCTTCAGGGTCTGCTCCAGCGGCACCTGCTGCTGCCAACCGGTGCGCTCCACCAGGCGCGAGGAGTCGCCAAAGATGACCTTCTCGTCGCTGGGCCGCAGCAGTGCCTGATCGACCTGCACGTCGACGGGCACACGTGCGGCGGCCACCACCTGCTCGACGATCTCGCGGATCTGGTAGGTGCGCGCGCCACTGATGTTGTAGATGCCACCCGGCTCGCCCTTGGCGGCCAGCAGCTCCAGCGCGGAGGCCAGGTCGCGCACATCGGTGATCGCACGCCAGGTGTCCTGGTTGCCCACTCTCAACACCGGCTCGATCTGGCCAGCCTCGATGCGGGCGATGCGCTGGGTCAGATCGGCGCACACGTCACCGGCCTTGCGCGCACCGGTCGTATTGAAGATGCGCGCGCACACTGCGCGGATCTTCCAGTTGGACCAATACTGCAGCGCCAGCATCTCGGTCGCCACCTTGCTGATGCCGTACGGATGGAGCGGCCGCAACGGGTGCGATTCCTTGACCGGAATGTCCTCGGCGGCCACCTCGCCATACTGCGCGCTGGAACAGGCCACCACCACCACCGGATCGATGCCGGCGGCACGGATGGATTCGAACACGTTGGCCGTGCCGACGACGTTGGTGTCCAGCGTTTCCGCCGGCGCCGACCAGGACAGCGCCGGATAGCTCTGCGCCGACAGCAGGTAGACCACGTCCGGACGGAATGCGTCGATCACCTGCGAGGTCTGCTCGCGGTAGCGGATGTCACATCGCACCACGCGATCCTGGAACGAGGCCCAGTCCTTCGGCTCGATGGTCGGGTTGTAGCTGGTACCCAACACCTCGTGGCCATCGGCGATGGCGCGCTCCATCAGGTAGCTGCCAACGAAACCGGTTGCTCCCATCACAAGTACTTTCATGGCCTGCTCCTTAATTCGCATTCGGTGTATTGGCGCGCACGCGTTCGCGGCGCGCGTCGACGTCGGCATAGGGGGTCGGGTCGACGTCGTGACTGACGATGTTCCACAGCGCCTTCTCCGAGAACGTCTCGCGGGCGAAATCCTGCGCGCGCGCGGATACCTCCAGCCAATGCGCGTCATCATCAAGCAGGCGCAGCACGCGGTCGGCGAAGCTCTGCGCATCCTCGGCCACGGCAATGAATTCCGACGCAGCCGCCAGGCCCTGCGCGCCTGCCGGCGAGGTCACCAGCGGCACGCCGAAGCGCATCGCCTCGACCACCTTGCCCTTCATCCCCGCACCAAATCGCAGCGGCGCAACAACTGCCCGGGCGTGCGCGTAGTACATCTCCAGTTCTTCATCGGTGACGTAGCCCGGCACGTGGATGGTGTCACTGGCCAAAGCCTGCACTTCCGGCTTGGGATTGGAGCCCACCAGGCTGACCTTGATATCCGGCTTGTGGGCACGGATCAGCGGCAGCACCTGTTCGACAAACCACAACGCGGCATCCACGTTCGGGTCGTGGGCGAAGCCGGCAACGAACAACAGACCGCTGCGCCGATGCAGACCCTCGGCATCGACCGTCGGGAAGCGGTCGAAGGCATACACCGGAATGGTGAAGTTCTTCGCGCGTACGCCGTCACGACCTTCCATCCAGCGCGCAACGTGCGCGGTTTCAAGCTCGGAAGGATAGTAGATCGTATCCACTTTGCTCCACAGCGATTCCTCCAGCACCTGCATGGTGTCGCGCTGGGTGGACAGGACGGGATCGTGGGCGAGCTTGAGCTGCTCGGTCATCCGCTGGTAGTGCACGTCATGGCCGTAATACAGCAGCGTAGCGCGCGTGTGCCGGCGCAGTGCATCGACGTACTTGGCCGAGACATGCGGACGGCTGAGCAGCACGTAGTCGATGCAACCGCCATGGGCCGCGATCCAGCTGCTGAAGTTCTCCACGTGTTCCGGGCCGTAGATCGCTTCCACGCCCATCTGCTGCAGGCGTGGGGTATAGACCGGATCGTGCCAGAGGTTGTCGGACCAGAATTTCACGCTCATTCCGTGCTTCTGGAACAGGCCGATGAACTGGTCCATGGTGCGCGAGCCGGCGTCGCGATCCGGCTGCGGCACGTAGTGGTCGATCACCAGGACCGTCTTGCGCAGCTGTGAACGGTCGCGCGCCAGGAAGGGCAGTTCGGCGTTGGCGAAGTGCTCCTGCACAAGGGTGTCCTGCCAGCGCTCACGCAGTTTCTTCTGGTTGGCCACCTGGTAGGCCTTGATGCCGGTGGACACGTCGGTGCCGTGGGAAACACCCTCGTAATGCACCACCATCGACTCAGGCTGGTAATAGACCTTGTAGCCCGCCGCGCGCACGCGGAAGGCCAGGTCGGTATCTTCGCAGTAGGCCGGCAGGTAGTGCGGATCGAAGCACCCCAGGGCATCCAGCAGGGACTTCGGCAACAGGATGGCCGCGCCGGAAATGTAGTCCGCCTCATGCACGTAGTTGAACTCGGACGCCGCCGGATTCTGCAGCCGGCCCACGTTCCACGCCGTGGCGTCATCCCAGACGATGCCACCGGCTTCCTGCAGCCGGCCATCGGGGTAGACCAGCTTGGAGCCGGCCATGCCCGCATCGGGGTAGTTCTTGAACACCTCCAGCAACGCATCGAGCCAGCCATCGGTGACTTCGGTATCGTTGTTGAGGAAACAGACATAGCGGCCGCGCGCCAGGGTTGCGGCGTTGTTGCAGGAAAGCAGGAAGCCAAGGTTCTTTTCGTTCTCGTGGTAACGCAGGCCCTGGACCTCGCGCAGCCGACCGATGTCGGCGTCACCGGAGGCATCCTCGGCAACGATCACCTCGAACGAGGCCCGGGTCGCGGCGCGCGACAGCGAGCGCACGCAGGCCAGGCTGATCGGCAGGTTGCCGTAAGTCGGCACGATCACCGACACCAGCGGCGCGTCCACCTTCGGCAGTTTTGTAGTTGCCAGGCAGACGTCGATGTTGGCCTTTACGTACTCCAGGCCCAGCCCTTCCAGCTGCTTGACCGGAGCAAAACTGCGCTTGACCAGGAAGCGCCGGACCGGGCGCACCAGTGGCGCCAGCAGCGGCATGCGGGCCAGGCCAGTGGCGCGCAGCGAGTTGGCTACGCCAGTCCAGTCGCCGCGCACCACGCGCGAAAGGAAACGCAGCGGTTTGGTGATGCGCCAGGAACTGGAGCGCAGCAGGGCCGCGGTCATCGCCTGGCTGGCATCGTTGTCGGCCCGCAGGCGATCCACCTGCGCCTGCAACTGGCTGCGCGCGTGGTCACCGACAATGGCGTCGGCGAGCAGTTCGCGCAGTTCAGCTGCGTTTTCCAGATGCTGCGCGATCTCACCGCGCAGCGCTTCGCGCTGACCGGCTGCCTGCTCGAGCTCCCCGTTCAGCGAGGCGACGTGACTGCGCAGCGCATTGATCTCGCTGTCCTGCGCCTGGGCCCAGCGCGCCACTTCGTGGTGATGGTTGTACAGATCTTCCTGCTCGGCCAGAAGCAGCGAAGCCGGTGTTGCCGGCAGCAGGGACGGATCGGCAGCGGCCACGGCGATGTAATAGACCGGATCCGGCAACACGGCAACGCGGTGTTCAATGGCCTGGCCACCGTCGGTGATGGCCGTGTAGTCGCCCGCGACCGTGCCTTCCAGCGGGGTGATGGTCGACCCCACCGACATCCGGTGACCGACGATCCGCACCGCCGGGAACTGCGTGTTGAGCAGCGCGACGAACTGGTCCAGGTACAACTCTTTGACGTGGTACTCGTTGTGGTAGCCAGCCTTGTCGGAGTAGACCTCCTTGTTCGGCGAGGACATCACCAGCACGCCACCGGGACGCAGCACGCGGCGGATTTCGGCCAGCATCTGCTCCTGTTCCAGCAAATGCTCGACGGTCTCGAAGGAGACCACCACGTCCACGCAGTCCTCGGGCAGCGGCACCAGTGCGGCCGAGCCCTGCAGGTACTGCAGGTTGGCGCGGTCGGCGTACTTCGCGGCGGCATGCGCGACGGCATCGGCGGAAATGTCGATGCCGCGCACCGAGCGCGCCTGACCGGCCAGCATCGCGCTGCCATAGCCTTCGCCGCTGGCCAGATCCAGCACGTCCTTGCCGGCCACGATGGGAAGGCACCAGGCGTAGCGATGCAGGTGCTCCTGGCGGATCACGCCCTGCTCGCTGGGAACGAAGCGCTCGCCAGTGAACTCGATCATTTCTTCTCCTTGGAAAGCTCGATGGCCAGCATGGGCAGGCCGACCAGCCCGTATCGCATCGTCTCGTCGGTCGCGCGGAACTCCAGCGCGTCGTGGATCCAATGCTGCTGGGTGTGGTCGTGCTGGTCGCCGGAGGCCACCGCTGCATCGACCATGTAGGAACCTGACGGCATCACCGGCATGCGGAACAGGAAGCTGGCCGAGACCCGCTCGCCGGGCTCGCCCGAGACCGGGGCATGCTGCCAGGCCAGGAAGGTGTTGTCGCCGAACAGGCGCTGGCCCAGGCGGTCCTTGACGTAGAAGCCGAGGATCAGGTTCTGCAGCGACTGCGTCAGCTCCACGGTGATGTCCAGCCGCACCAGCTCGCCGCCGGCCAGCAGGCCGACCGATTGACCGTGCTCATCCAGCAGCTGCACCTGGACGATGCGCGCGCCCTGCGCGCCGAATTCCTGGCCGACGTTGTCCGGGTCGAATTCGAAGGTCTGGATGCGGTTGCTCCAGCCTGCCTCCTGACGCGCCTGCGCACGCACGTCCGGGGCATCGCCGACCGGCCGCCGCACACGCTTCTCGCCGACCACCACGTTGGCATCGCCGGCATCGCGGCGCCCCACGGCGTGCTGCTCGGTCATGTACGCCTCGATCACCTCCTGGGAGGTGCCGACCAGGCGCATCTGGCCGTTCTGCAGCCAGACCGCGTTCTCGCACAGGTTGGTCACGGCGGCGGCATCGTGACTGACAAACAGCAGCGTGCCGTTCTTCTGGAACTCACGCAGGAAGCGCATGCACTTCTGCGAGAAGAACGCATCGCCCACCGCCAGCGCTTCGTCGATGATCAGGATGTCGGCGTCGACATGGGCGATCACCGCGAAGGCCAGGCGTACCGACATGCCGCTGGAATAGCTACGTACCGGCTGGTCGATGAATTCACCGATGTCGGCGAAGGCCAGGATACTCTCCATGCGCTGTTCGATCTGCGCGCGTGACAGGCCCAGGATGGTCGCGTTGAGGTAGACGTTCTCGCGACCGGTGAATTCCGGATTGAAGCCGCTGCCCAGTTCCAGCAACGCGGCCACCCGCCCCTTCACCGAGATGCTGCCTTCGGTGGGGTTCAAGGTGCCGGCGATCATCTGCAGCAGGGTGGACTTGCCCGAGCCGTTGCGGCCGACGATGCCCACGGTCTGGCCGCGGCGGATCGAGAAACTCACGCCGCGCAGCGCCCAGAAATCCTTGTAGTACGACTTGCGCTTGCCGGCCAGCGCCTGCCACAGGCGGTGCGAGGGCCGTTCGTACATGTGGTACGACTTGCCGACGCCGTTGACCTCGATGACGGTATCTGCGACGACGGCTTCAGAGGACATCGGCAAACCCCACGCGCAGCTTGGTGAAAACGCGGTGGCCGATCACGGCCACCACGCAGGCGATCAACGTGTAGATGGCCAGCCCGGTCCAGTCCGGCAGGCGGCCCCAGATCACCACTTCACGCACCTGGTTGATGATGAAGGTCAGCGGATTGAGCTCGAACACGATGCGATAGCTGGCCGGCACCGATTCGACCGGAATGATCGCCGAGGACAGGAACAGCATCGCCGCGGCGATGACGCCGGCGATCTGGCCGATGTCGCGCAGGTACACGCCCAGCGCCGATGCCATCCAGCCGATGCCGGCGGTGAGGATCACCAGCGGGATCAGTACGATCGGCAGCAGCACGGCGGTGGGATGGATGCTGCCCTTCACGCACAGGTACAGCAGCAGCAGCACCACCATGTTCATGACCAGGTGGAACAACGCCGACAGCGTCATGCTCCACACCAGGATGTCCAGCGGGAACACCACGCGCTTGACGTAGCTGGTGTTGCTCACGATCAGCTGCGGGGCGCGGGTGAAGCACTCGGCGAAAAAGCCGTGCACGGTCAGGCCGGCGAACAGGATCAGCGCGAAGTCGGTGGTCGAGCCCGACGAGCCTGGCCAGCGCCCTTTCATGATGAAGCCAAAGGCCATGGTGTATACCAGCAGCATCAGGAACGGACTGATCAGCGACCACAACAGGCCGAAACTCGCGCCGCGATACCGGCCCAGCACTTCGCGCTGTGTCAGTTCGAAGGCCAGCGAGCGGTTCTTGCCGAAGACGGAAAGAATGCCCATCTCAGCGGACCTCGGCACCCAGTGCCTCTTCCAGATCCACCTGCAGATCCCCCAGATCCTCCACACCCACGCTCAGCCGCACCAGCGCATCGCTGATGCCCAGCTGCTCGCGGCGTGCCACCGGGATCGAGGCATGGGTCATCACCGCCGGGTGGTTCACCAGGCTTTCCACGCCGCCCAGCGACTCGGCCAGGGTGAACAGTTCGGTCTTCTCGCAGAAGCGCTTGGCGGCTTCGAAGCCGCCCTTCAGCACGATTGAGACGATGCCGCCGTAGCCGGACATCTGCTTGCCCGCCAGCTCATGCTGCGGGTGCGAGGGCAGGCCCGGGTAGATCACCTTGTCCACCGCCGGGTGCTTTTCCAGCCACTGTGCCAGCGCCATCGCGTTGGCGCAGTGCGCTTTCATGCGCAGCGGCAGGGTCTTCAGGCCACGCAGTGCGAGGAAGCTGTCGAACGGGCCCTGCACGCCACCCACCGAGTTCTGCAGGAAGGCCATCTGCTCGGCCAGTTCGGCGTTGTCGCCGACCACGACCATGCCACCGACCATGTCCGAGTGACCATTGAGGTACTTGGTGGCCGAGTGCAGCACCAGGTCCGCGCCCAGCTCCAGCGGACGCTGCAGCATCGGCGAGGCGAAGGTGTTGTCGACCACCACGATCAGGCCATGGCGCTTGGCGATGGCGGCGACCGCGGCGATGTCCACGATCTTCAGCATCGGGTTGGTCGGGGTTTCGATCCAGACCATCTTCGTCTTCGGCGTGATGGACGCTTCGAACGCTGCCAGATCAGTCAGGTCGACAAAGCTGAAGTCCAGTGCGGCGGTGCGGCGGCGCACACGCTCGAACAGGCGGAAGCTGCCGCCGTAGATGTCGTCCATCGCCACCACGTGGCTGCCGGCATCCAGCAGTTCGATCACCGTCGAGCTGGCGGCCATGCCCGAAGCAAAGGCGAAGCCGCGGGTGCCGCCTTCCAGCGAGGCCACGCAGCGCTCGTAGGCGAAGCGGGTCGGGTTGTGGGTACGCGAGTACTCAAAGCCCTGATGCTCGCCCGGGCTGGACTGCGCATAGGTCGAGGTGGCGTAGATCGGCGGCATCACCGCGCCGGTGCTCGGGTCGGGCGACTGGCCGCCATGGATGGCCAGGGTGGCCAGCGCGAGCGCGCGGTCCGGGGAAGAAGCGTGGGACATGTCGTTTCCTGAATGGCGCCGATGACCGGCGCCGTCGAAGGAGCGGGAGTCTATCAGCGCGGCCTTAACAGCCTTTGACGCGGATAAACCGGGATTCAGCGGTGATCTGCGGCGATAAACGCCTTACTGAACGCGCCGACGCAGATAGTTCAGCAGGTCGATGCGGGTGATCAGGCCCAGGAAGGCATTGCCATCCATCACGATGGCCACCTGGCCACGGTCGAACACCGGCAGCAGGGCCTCGATGGGCGACTTCACATCCAGGCGATCCAGCTTGCTGACCATGGCGGTGGCCACCGGGTCGCGGAAGCGTGCTTCATCGCCGTACACATGCAGCAGCACGTCGCTTTCATCGACGATGCCGACCAGCTGCTCACCATCCATCACCGGCAGCTGCGACACGTCATACAGCTTCATGCGCTGGTAGGCGGTGGTCAGCAGGTCGTTCGGACCGATCACGACAGTGTCGCGCTGGCCATACGGGCGCAGGATCAGGTCGCGCAGGTCGCCGTGCTGCGGGCGCTCAAGGAAGCCGTTGTCCAGCATCCAGTAGTCGTTGTACATCTTCGACAGGTACTTGTTGCCGGTATCGCAGACCAGCACCAGCACCTTCTTCGGCGTGGTCTGCGCCTTGCAGTACTTCAGCGCCGCCGCCAGCAGGGTGCCGGTGGAGGAACCGCCAAGGATGCCCTCCTTGGCCAGCAGCTCGCGCGCGGTGTGGAAGCTCTCGGCGTCGGTGATGGCATAGGCCTGCTTCACCCGGCTGAAATCGGAGATCGAGGGCAGGAAGTCCTCGCCGATGCCTTCCACCAGCCAGCTGCCCGACTTGTCGTTGAGCACGCCGTCATTGATGTACTCGGCCAGGATCGAGCCGACCGGATCGGCCAGCACCAGCTCGGTCTTCGGCGACAGCGTGGCGAAGGCACGCGACAGGCCGGTCATGGTGCCGGAGCTGCCGCAGCCGAACACGATGGCATCCAGATCGCCGCCCATCTGCTCGAGGATCTCCGGGCCGGTGCCGAATTCATGCGCGGCCGGGTTGTCCGGGTTGCCGAACTGGTTGATGAAATACGCGCCCGGGGTCTGCTCGGCGATGGTCTTGGCCAGGTCCTGGTAGTACTCCGGGTGCCCCTTGGCCACGTCCGAGCGGGTCAGGCGCACTTCGGCGCCCATCGCCTTCAGGTTGAAGATCTTCTCCCGGCTCATCTTGTCCGGAACCACCAGGATCAGCTTGTAGCCCTTCTGCTGGGCCACCAGTGCCAGGCCCAGGCCGGTATTGCCGGCGGTGCCTTCGACCAGGGTGGCGCCAGGCTTCAGGTCGCCGCGCTTCTCTGCCGCCTCGATCATCGACAGGCCGATGCGATCCTTGATCGATCCGCCGGGGTTGGCGCTTTCGAGCTTCAGGTAGAGCTCGCAGACGCCGGCATCCAGGTGCTGGGCCTTGACGATCGGGGTCTGGCCGATGAGTTCGAGGACGGAAGAATGGATGGGCATTCGGGGGACTTCGGTTCGCGCCACGCAGGGCCGGACCGGTGATTATCCGACGGATGGCGACGAAAGTCAGGCCAGTTCGATCGCTGGGCGGCGGTCCGCGGAAAAAGGGATGCGGACGGCCCCGGATCGACGAGGAGACCGGTACCGCCCGCATCGGGGGACGTGCCTGCAGGGCCAAGGCACCACCGCGTGTGGTGCCTTGGCGCGACGCCTGCGTTCAGCGGCGCCGCGTTGCCAGGTCAGGTGTGCCTGGCGGGGCCATCGATGGCCGGGTCATGCCATTCCGGGCACGACAGGGTGCGTCAATGCGTGGGGGACGACGCTGCGAGCGGTGTTTCGTACATTCGCAGAAGGCGTTGCTTGGCCAGCAGCTTCTCGCGCTTCATTCGACCCAGGGTGACATCATCGATCGGGAGTACACCCAACTCCGCATCCATGCACTTCTTGTTCAACTTGCGGTGCTGGTCATGGAGTGCCCGGAACTCCGGATCGCGCGCGCGACGGGCGTCGATCTCGCTCTGGGGCTGATCTTCAAACATGATGGACCTCCTTCGACAGATACACGAACGCCCCGGCCGCAAGGCACGGGGCGTTGTTCATGGAGGAGTGCCGGTCGATGCCCACCTGGGTGCCCACAACGACGTGCGGCACTGGCCTGCGCACGTCGATCTGCTGCGGTTCGCGCCCTGCTTGCATCGGCCCGGCCCTCCCATCGTCCGGTCCGCGTTATTGCGTCCCGGACAATTGACCCTACGCTTGCTCTGGACGGGGTTCAAGCCCCTGCGGCAAAAAGACCGAACCCCGCCGAGGCGGGGTTCAGGCTGAATACTCAACACAACGAAAAACAAACAATATCAAGCAATTACGGGGCGATGACGACCTCGGCCGAGCGGGCCCGGGTGGACGCCGCCTTCTTGCCCGCGACCTGGATCCGGCTGCTGGCAACGCCGGCCGAGACCAGCGCATCGCGCAGTGCCTCGGCCCGCTTCTGGCCTACGCCATTGGCACTGTCGTAGGCCTCGATGCGGATCCTGCCCTTCTTGCCGATGTTCACGTACTCGGCCAGCGCCTTGGCCTGGTTGCGGGCGCCACCGGACAGGCCGGAGGCCCCGGCAGCGAATGCGTCACCGGCGAAGGTGAAGACCTCGCCGCGGCCATCGAACTTCGAGCCCGGCAGCTTCTGCCCCGAGACCAGCTCGGCTTCCTCGCGGGCCAGCTTGGCCGCGTTCTGCTGGGCGGAGCTGAGGCGCTGCTGCTGCTTGCCAGCCACGCTGGTCAGGGCGTTCTCGGCATCCTGGCGGGCCAGGGTCTCGGCCTCGGCCGCCTGGCGCAGGCGTTCGGCCTCTTCTGCCTGCATCTGCGCCTGCATGCGCAGCTGCTCGGCTTCCTGGCGGGCGCGGGCGGCATCGCGGCGGCTGGCCTCGATCAGCAGGTCGCTGCGGGTGCGTTCCAGGCGGTCCACCTCGCGCGCGGCCAGTGCAGCCCGTACGGCGGTCTCGGCGATCTCGACCCGGCGCTCGGCCAGGTAGGTGGCCAGTTCCTGGTCGCGGCGCTTGGCCTTCTCCAGGGTGGCGATGGCCTGCTGCGCCTGCATGCGCTCGAAGGCACCCAGCTCGGCGGTGTCCGGATTGGCCTGGATCGCCATCAGGCGCTGGCTCAGCTGGCCGACCATCGGGTTATCAGCGGCCAGGGCCAGCGCCGGCAGGGCCAGCAGCGTGGCCAGGGTCAGGGCGGAGATCGTCTTCATCGGCGGTCCTCCCCGGTCGACAACTGGCGTTGCAGCTGGTTGACCTCATTGCGGCGCAGCTGCAGCTGTGCGGTCGCCGTGGCTTCCTCGCTGCGGGCACGGGCCAGATCGGCGTCAACGGCAGCACGCAGGGCCATGGCCGGCGCGTTCTTGCGCTCGCGGCGGTCACCTGCGGCACGCTGGGCCTGCTCCAGTCCCTGGCGGGCCAGCCCGATCAGGTCCGGGGCGTACTGGTCGGCATCGGCCTGGGTGGCTTTATCCACCGCCTGCCGGGCCTGCGCCAGTTCCAACGCGCCGTCCTGCGCCCAGGCGGGGGCAGAGAGTGCGAATGCAAACGCCATCACATACAGGCTGTGGCGCATTCGTGCGAAGCTAAGTCGTTTCATTGGGGAGGCCGTACCGGTTGTCGGTTCGCGGCCATTGTCGTCAAGCCGGTACCGTGCTTGCAACGGGCACCGGCAGTTTCGTTGGGGAAAATTCGCGATGGATATCGGCTACTTCCTGAAGCTGATGACCGAAAAGAACGCTTCGGACATGTTCTTGACCACCGGCGCACCGGTCTACATCAAGATCGAGGGCAAGCTGTATCCGCTCGGCAATACCGGCCTGCCGCCGGGCATGGTGAAGAAGATCGCCTACTCGCTGATGGATGAAGGCCAGGTGCCCCAGTTCGAGCGCGAGCTGGAGCTCAACATGGCCATCGCCCTGGCCGATGCCGGGCGTTTCCGCGTCAACGTGTTCAAGCAGCGCGGTGAAGTGGGCATGGTCATCCGCGCCATCCGCAGCCGGATTCCGAGCATCGAAGAGCTCAACCTGCCGCAGGTGCTGAAGGACGTCATCATGACCCCGCGCGGGCTGGTGCTGGTGGTGGGGTCCACCGGCTCGGGCAAATCCACCTCGTTGGCGTCGATGATCGATCACCGCAACAGCACCACCACCGGCCACATCCTCACCATCGAGGACCCGATCGAGTACCTGCACAAGCACAAGATGTCGATCGTCAACCAGCGCGAGGTCGGGCTCGATACCCACACCTTCCACGACGCGCTGAAGAATGCGATGCGTGAAGCACCGGACGTGATCCTGATCGGCGAGATCCTGGATGCCGAAACGATGGAGGCGGCAATCGCCTTCGCCGAAACCGGCCACCTGTGCCTGGCCACCCTGCACTCCAACAACGCCGACCAGACCATCGAGCGCATCCTCAACTTCTTCCCGGAAAGCGCGCACAAGAACGTGCTGATGAACCTGGCACTGAACCTGCGTGCGGTGGTCAGCCAGCGCCTGGTGAAGAACAAGGAGGGGCGCCGCCTGCCGGCCACCGAAGTGCTGATCAACACGCCGATGATCCGCGACCTGCTGCGCCGCGGCCAGGTGCACGAGATCAAGGCAGCAATGGAGGCCTCGCTGGAAGAAGGCATGGAAAGCTTCGACCAGTGCCTGTTCCGCCTGGCCAAGAACGGCACCATCGATCAGGAAGAGGCACTGCGTGCGGCCGACTCCCGCGATGGCCTGGCGCTGAAGTTCCGCCTGTCCGAAGGCGGCAGCGGCGAGCATGATCCGTATGCGGACTTCTCGGCGGCAGCCCCGTCGATCACGCACGGGTTCTGACGATATGCGCGCCGGGCATGGCCCGGCGCTACCACCACGCGTCCGGTAGCGCCGGACCACGCCCGGCGGAATCCTGAAGGGTTAAGAGACCGTCTCACCGATTGAGACGGCCCCTGCGTAGGTTTCCGCAATGGAAACCATCCGCAAGCTGGCGATTCTCGCCGATGCCGCCAAATACGACGCCTCCTGTGCCTCAAGTGGCGCGGGCAAGCGCGATTCGCGCGCCTCCGGCGGCATCGGCAGTACCGAAGGCATGGGCATCTGCCACAGCTACACGCCCGATGGCCGCTGCGTATCACTACTGAAGATCCTGCTGACCAACTTCTGTGTGTACGACTGCGCCTACTGCGTGAACCGGGTGTCCAGCAACGTGCCGCGCGCGCGTTTCAGCGTGGACGAGGTGGTCACGCTCACCCTGGACTTCTACAAGCGCAATTACATCGAGGGCCTGTTTCTTTCCAGCGGCATCATCCGCAATGCGGACTACACGATGGAACGCATGGTGGAGGTGGCACGACGGCTGCGCGAGGAGCATCGGTATGCCGGCTACATCCACCTGAAGACCATCCCCGAGGCATCGCCGGAGCTTCTGGCCGCTGCGGGTCGTTACGCCGACCGCCTGTCGATCAACGTTGAACTGCCCACCGAGGCGGGCCTGGCCACCCTCGCCCCGGAAAAGACCAGCACATCGATCCGCGGCGCGATGGGGGAGCTGCGCTGGCGCATCGAGGAGGCCAAAGAGGCCCGCAAGGCGCCGGCGGTAATCACACCGGTATCCAGCCGCAGCGCACGTCCCCGCCCGCCCCGCTTCGCACCGGCCGGGCAGAGCACACAGATGATCGTAGGTGCCGACGGTGCCAGCGACCAGCAGATCCTGACCAGCGCCGACAGCCTCTACGGCAACTACCGCATGCGCCGCGTGTACTACTCCGCCTTCAGCCCGATTCCCGATGCGAGCCGCCAGCTGCCGCTGCAACCGCCGCCGCTGCAGCGCGAGCACCGGCTGTACCAGGCCGACTGGCTGCTGCGCTTCTACGGCTACGGCGTGGAGGAGATCACCGACACCACCCAGGGCGGCATGCTGGATCTGGACATCGACCCGAAGATGGCCTGGGCGATCCGCCATCCCGAGCGCTTCCCGGTGGACCTGAACCTTGCACCGAAGGAGCTGCTGCTGCGGGTGCCCGGGCTGGGCGTGCGCAACGTCAAGCGCGTGCTGATGGCACGTCGCCACGGTCGCCTGCGGGTGGCGGACGTGGCCCGGCTGAAGGCGCCGATGAGCAAACTGCTGCCGTTCGTGCAACTGGCCGACCACCATCCGCGCAGCGCGCTGGACGATCCGGCAGCGCTGCGCGCGAAGCTGGCCCCACCGCCCCGCCAAGGCTCGCTGTTCGATGCCGCGCCCGCTGCCTGAGCTGCAGCGCTGGTCGCTGCGGGTCAACCCGCCGTGGTCACTGGACGCCTGGCGCAACGCAGCGCGGGAAGCGTTGCTGCGCGGCGTGCGTCCTGAACAGCTGGACTGGATCGCCGGTAGCGAGGCGTCATTGCTGGATGCGCCGGCGGTGCAGCAGGCGCCCTTGCCCGATGGTGCCACCGCACCGAACGTGCCACGCGACTTCGTGGAACTTGCCGCGACCTGCCTGTGCCATCGCGATCCGCAGCGACTGCCGCTGCTGTACCGCCTGCTGTGGCGCATCGCCCACGGCGAACGCACGGTGCTGTCCAATCCAGCCGATGCTGATGTGCTGCGTTTGATGGCGCTGGCGCAGGCGGTACGCCGCGATACGCACAAGATGAAAGCTTTCGTGCGCTTCCGTGAGGTGCCCGGCGAGACCGATGCGTTCATTGCCTGGTTCGAACCCGATCACAACATCGTCGACCGCGTTGCACCGTTCTTCGCCCGTCGTTTCGCCGGCATGCGCTGGGCGATCCTGACACCGGCGCGCAGCGTGCAATGGGATGGAAGCTCGCTATGGTTTGGCGATGGCGGCACCCGCCAGGATGCCCCCGCCGAAGATGCACGCGAGACCCTGTGGCAGACCTACTACGCCAGCATCTTCAATCCGGCCCGGCTCAACACGCGGATGATGCAGCAGGAAATGCCGACCCGTTACTGGAAGCACCTGCCCGAAGCGCAGCTGTTGCCTGGCCTTGTGCGCGATGCGGCCAACCGCGTGCAGGAGATGCACGATCGGCCGGCGCAGGCGCCGCAACGACGTATTCCAACGCGGCAGAACGGTGCAGCCAATGCCACTGCCGACGATGGCAGCCTGCAGGCGCTGCGCCAACAAGCGGCCGTGTGCCGACAGTGTCCATTGTGGGAAGCGTCCACCCAGACCGTGTTCGGCGAAGGTCGTGGCGATGCACGCATCATGCTGGTGGGTGAACAGCCCGGTGATGTCGAGGACCTGAGTGGTCGCCCCTTTGCGGGACCGGCGGGCAAGCTGCTGGACCGCGCGCTGCAGGAGCTGGGCATCGAGCGCAGCGCGCTGTACCTGACCAACGCGGTGAAGCATTTCCACCACGAGCGGCGCGGCAAGGTGCGCCTGCACAAGCGTCCTGAAAGCCGCCATGTGCATGCCTGCCGGCCGTGGCTGCAGGGCGAGATCGCACGGGTGAAACCGCAGGTGATCGTCTGCCTGGGCGCCACCGCTGCGACAGCGTTGTTCGGCAGCGGCTTCAACCTGATGCGCGACCGTGGCCGCTGGCACGTGCTGGACGATGGCACCCGAGGTTACGCCACCGTGCATCCGGCCTGGGTGCTGCGGCAGAAGGATGAAACGCGGGGCGAGGACGCCTACCGGTTGTTCCGTGAGGACCTGCGGCAGCTGCTGGCAGTCGATTCCGCGCCCGCCGGGCATGGCCCGGCGCTACCACGCGACGAAGACCGGTAGCGCTGGGCCATGCCCGGCGAGCGCAGTGGCACGTCAGGCGGCGTCGATCTGGTTTTCCGGGCGTGCGCTGGTGAATGCATCCAGCTGCTGGCAGGCAGCCTCGATCCGGCGGAGGATCGGGTACGGTGCCAGGTCCAGGCCGAAACGGTGCGCGTTGTACAGCTGCGGCAGCAGGCAGATGTCTGCCAGACCCGGGCGGTCACCGTGGCAGAAGGTACCGGTGTCAGCGCTGGAGGCCAGCATCGCCTCCATCGCCGCGAAACCCTCTGCCATCCAGTGCAGCGTCCATTGCGTGCGTGCATCGGCAGGCAACTGCAGGTCGCGCTCGAGGTACTGCATCACCCGCAGGTTGTTGATCGGGTGGATGTCGCAGGCCACCAGTTGCGCCAGCGCCCGCACCCGTGCGCGGCCAGCGGCATCGGCCGGCAGCAGCGGCACCTGCGGGAAGCGCTCTTCCAGATACTCCAGGATTGCCAGCGACTGGGTCAGCACGTGACCGTCGTGCAGCAGCGTGGGCACCAGCTGCTGCGGGTTGAGCCCGCGGTAGGCGTCATGGTGCTGCTCACCGCCCTCACGCACCAGGTGCACCGGCCGTGCTTCGAAGGCCAGGCCTTTCAATGCCAGGCCGATGCGCACGCGGTAGGCGGCGCTGGATCGCCAGTAGGTGTACAGCACGATGCCGTCGTCGACCGGAATCTCCATCGCCGCCTCCATGCTCAGGGCTTGGCCGCCTGTTCGATGCGCTGCTCGATCGCACCGAAGATGCTGTTGCCGGCGGCGTCGAGCATTTCGATGCGCACCACGTCGCCGAAGGACATGAACGGCGTGCTCGGCTTGCCGTCGCGCAGGGTTTCCACCACGCGCTGTTCGGCGAAGCACGAAGCGCCCTTGCTGGTGTCTTCGTTGGCGATGGTGCCCGAGCCGACGATGGTGCCGGCACTGAGCGGGCGCGTCTTCGCCGCGTGTGCGACCAGCTGGGCGAAGTTGAACTGCATGTCGACACCGGCTTCCGGCGCGCCGAACCATGCCCCGTTGATGTGGGTCAGCAACGGCAGGTGCACCTTGCTGTCCTGCCAGGCAGCGCCCAGCTCATCGGGGGTGACGAACACCGGCGACAACGCCGAGCGCGGCTTGGACTGCAGGAAACCGAAGCCCTTGGCCAGCTCGCCCGGGATCAGGTTGCGCAGCGAGACGTCGTTGACCAGGCCGATCAGCTGGATGTGGCCGGCGGCCTGCTCCGGGGTGGCCGCCATCGGCACGTCGTCGGTGATCACCACGATCTCTGCTTCCAGATCGATGCCGTAGTCCTCGCTGACCACCTTGACCGCGTCGCGCGGGCCATAGAAGCCGGCACTGGTGGCCTGGTACATCAGCGGATCGCTGTAGAAGCTCTCCGGCACCTCGGCGCCCCGGGCGCGACGGACGCGCTCGACGTGCGGCAGATAGGCGCTGCCATCGACGAATTCATAGGCGCGCGGCATCGGCGCGGCCAGGGCCTGCGGGTCCAGGTCGAACACGCCATCGGCGTCACCGGCATTGAGCGACTCATACAGCGCATTCAGACGCGGGGCCAGATGACTCCAGTCCTCCAGGGCCAACTGCAGGGTGGCGGCGATGCCGGTGGCGCGCACGCCGTGGCGCAGGTCACGCGAGACGACGATCAGGGTGCCGTCGCGGCCGCCTTCCTTCAAGGAACCAAGCTTCATGGGTGGGTATCCGGAGTCGTGGGCAAACAAGTTTCAAGTGTAATCAAATATACGACGCAGCCAAGCTGCAGCGCGGCATCGCCTCACCCTACCGTAGTGGGGGGTGTCAGGCAGGGCTGCGCCCTGCACCTGCAGATGCCGGAGCCAAAGCCAAAGCAACGGCCGGAGCAACGGCAACAGCCGGCTCTGGGCTTTCTGTGGGTTGGGCGGGGCGGTGTGGGCCTGCAGGACACGCCGTGAACCCATCCATGGGGGCTCGATGGCGCCATCCATGGCGCCAACGGTCCTGCAGGCCCACACCGCCCCACCCTCGACAGTTTCCCGACCACGGTTGGTAGATCCACGCCATGCGTGGATGGATCTCCATCGAAATCGAATATTTCGACAATTGAACGTAGATCTACGCATAGCGTGGATCACCGTGTTGACCAAGGTCGACACACACACCAAGCGCAGGCCATGCCATCCCGGCAGATTGCGGAGATCTGTCGAAGGCAGGGTGGGTCCGGTTGCGGGGGCGTGAGCGCCATGGATGGCGCGACCGAGCTTACAGGGACGTACTTGCAGCGTCCCCCGCAACCGGACCCACCCTGCCATCCCACGGAATGCCGGCTTTTGCCGTTGCTTTTGCCGTTGCCGTTGCCGTTGCTGTTGCCTTGGCCTCGGCGGGTGCAGGGCGCAGCCCTGCCGGAAAACCCCAACCTGAACAGCCTGTTTTGCGTGAGGTCTCATCCTTCCGCTAGACTATGCGGGTCTGCAGCGGCCGTCCGTTTCCCTCCGGGATCGCCGGCGACAGGGGTCCGCCCCATCGCCCGCCCCCACTCCGACGCCGTTCGTCACGCATTCCAGCCTGCGCTTCGCGTTGGCTGCACCCAATTCTCGCAGCGCGGTTCACGGGAACGCTCCGAGTCAGCCGATCAGTTTGATCTGCCCCCGTCTGTCCGTTCGGACAGGCGTTAACTGTACTTGGAGCAATCTCGATGTCTTTTGAATCCCTGGGCCTTGCGCCCTTCCTGCTGCGTGCGCTCGCCGAGCAGGGCTACGAAACCCCGACCCCGATCCAGCAGCAGGCGATCCCGCTGGTGCTGGCCGGCCGCGACCTGCTGGCCGGCGCACAGACCGGCACCGGCAAGACCGCCGCGTTCGGCCTGCCGCTGCTGCAGCACCTGGGCACCGCTTCGCAGGAAGTGCGCACCGGCCCGCGCAAGCCGCGCGCGCTGATCCTGGCACCGACCCGCGAACTGGCCACCCAGGTGCATGACAGCCTGCGCGGTTACAGCAAGTACCTCCGCATCCCCAGCGCCTGCATCTATGGCGGCGTTGGTATGGGCAACCAGCTCGACATCCTGCGTCGCGGCGTGGACCTGCTGGTGGCCTGCCCGGGCCGCCTGATCGATCACCTGGAGCGTCGCAGCATCGACCTGTCCGGCATTGAACTGCTGGTGCTGGACGAAGCCGACCGCATGCTGGACATGGGCTTCCTGCCCTCGATCAAGCGCATCCTGGCCAAGCTGCCCAAGCAGAACCGCCAGACCCTGCTGTTCTCGGCCACCTTCGAGGACAACATCCGCCAGTTGGCGCTGGAGTTCATGCGCAACCCGGAACAGATCCAGGTGACGCCGAAGAACACCGTGGCCGAGACCATCACCCACAAGGTGCATCCGGTCGATGGCAGCCGCAAGCGCGACCTGCTGCTGCACCTGCTGGCGCAGGACAGCCGCGAGCAGACCCTGGTGTTTGCCCGCACCAAGCACGGCAGCGACAAGCTGGCCGCGTTCCTGGAAAAGTCCGGCATCAAGACTGCGGCGATCCACGGCAACAAGAGCCAGGGCCAGCGCCTGCGTGCGCTGGGCGACTTCAAGGCCGGCCGTGTCACCGTGCTGGTGGCCACCGACATCGCTGCGCGCGGTATCGACATCAACGAGCTGCCGAAGGTGATCAACTTCGATCTGCCGATGGTGGCCGAAGACTACGTGCACCGCATTGGCCGTACCGGCCGCAACGGTGCGACCGGCGAAGCGATTTCGCTGGTGGCGCAGGATGAAGTGAAGCTGCTGCGCGCGATCGTGCGCCTGCTCGGCCGTGACATGGACATCCGCGATGTGCCGGGCTTCGAGCTGCAGGTGCCGATCCGCTGGGGCAACAGTGCTCCGGGCAAGGCCGAGGCCGATACCGGCGAGCGCGTGCCGCGCAAGACCCACGCGCGCCGTCCGCACGGCGATGCGCCGCGTCATGCACATGCAGGCCCGAAGAAGGCCGGCGGTGGCCGCCGCGAGGGCGCTGGCAACGGCCAGCAGCGCGCGGGCGCAGGTGCCGGTCAGGGCCAGCGTCGCGGTGGCGGTGCCAATACGGGTGGCGGTCGTGGCCGTGGCCAGGGTGGCGGCGGCGGTCGCGCCAGCTGATTCCAGCTGACAGGGATGGCGTCTCCCGCTGCGCGGGGGCTGCTTATCGGGGGACGACGCTGACGCGTCGTCCCTTTTTTATTGCTGGCTGTCGGGTGGTTTGAGAGCTGGCGGTGTGCTGCGTCGAGGGCGGATGGGCGTAGGGGCCGCGCAAAACACGCCGTGAACCCATCCATGGGGGCTCGATCGGCGCATCCATGCGCCTCACGGTTTTGCACGGCCCCTACGCCCATCCACTTCAATCATTACCAGCGCCTTCTTGTCCCGCCGGGTAGCCGGGAGAAGAAGGATCAAATTCAAATTCAAATTCAAATTCAAATTCAAATTCAAATTCAAAGACAAAAGCCGGAATTCCAGCTTTTGCTTTTTGCTTTTGCTCCCGCTCTGGGTTTGATGCGTCCGCGCCCGCAGGAAACTGTCATGGGAGGCAGGGGGCCTCAGGCAGGACCGTTGGCGCCATGGATGGCGCCATCGAGCCCCCATGGATGGGTTTACGGCGTGTCCTGACTGAGGCCCCCTGCCTCCCAAGCTCAATAGCAACTCGGCGCCGAACGCCTCAACCCCGCGCTTTCGCCGGATTCACCAGATTCCCAAAGAAGATCGCATTGATCAGCAACCGGTCTGTGCCATGCCAGTACTTGCGATGCGCCGGATCATCCGCAAACAGGATCACGTTGCCCTGCCCCTGCGCCGACACCAGCAGCCACGCACTGCCGGCCACGCGACTGCGGTTGCGCTCGGACAGATACCCGTTCACCCGCGGCGTGTCGTCGATCCGCACCACCGTGGAAAATCCGTTCGCGCTCGGCTGCAGGATGACCGTGTTCTCCTTGTTGATCGCCAGTTGCCGGCGCGGCACGCCGAATCCCAACGGGTGGCTGGGATCGACATCGGCGCTGAGGATGTTGCCGCTGACACGCTCGATGGCGGCGATATCGCGCTGGTCACCGAATGCGCGGCGCGCGGTGTCTGCGGCTTCCTCGTCCTTGCCCAGCTTCTCGCCGTCGGCGAGCTTCTGTTCGATCGCCCACTTCGAAGCGCTGCCATAGGTCACCAGTGATCCACCGGCCTGGATCCAGCGCTTCAATGCCGCTACCGCGGTTGCATCGATGCCCGTGTAGGTTCCGCCGGAGAGCACGATGGTGGTGTAGCGGTCCAGCGATGCCTTGCCCAGCTGCTGCGGGTCCAGCTTGCTGGCCGGCAAGCGCAGCTGCTGGTCGAGCAGGAACCAGGCCGAACCGATTTCGGTGGCTGCCACGCCCTCGCCCATCACCAGCGCCACGGCTGGCTTGCGCAGTGCCTTGACGCCATCACTGCCAAGGTCGATGCCATCGCGGCTGCGGCCACTGGACAGCGCATGCACCTGCACGCCGGCTGCCCGCGCAGCGGCGGCGACCGCTTCCTGCAGCGCCGCGCCCTGCAACGGCTGCGCGGCGACCGGTACCACGATGCTGCCACCGGCAAAGGCCACGTCACCCTGTGCGGTGCTGGCGGTGAACGGCTGGAAGGTGGCACGCGTGGACAAGCCCTTGGCCTGCAGGCCGGCCAGTGCCCGGCCCGCGTTGTAGTCGCGCCAGTCGATTACATAAGCGAAGCCCGCTTCACCACCGATCACTCCGCCCTGTACCGCGGGAACCTCGAGCACGCGGGCGCCGCCGTCGATGCGGCTGCGGCTACCGGCAGAGGCCACGCCGTAGGCCGGGGCGATCGCATAGCTGGTGCTGCCGTAGAACACGTCGCCCTTGATCGGCGGGGTCTCGGCGAAGATCGAATGGACCAGGCGGAACTGCGCCTGCTGCACCGGTACCACGTAGGCACTGCCTGGTTCGAAACGCTGGCCATCCACGGTGACGGCGCGATCCAGCGCATGCACTTCAATCCTGTGCAGCAACAGCAGTTCCAGCAGGCGTCGGGTCAATGCCGGATCAAGCGCGTCGCCGAACACGAAGCTCTTCACCGGCTGCTGCGCGGCCTGCTTCAGCGCGCTCTGGAAGAACTGCTTCTGCAGGTCGAACAGGGCGCTGCGCTCGGTCACCGCACCGCGCACCGTGCCCAGGCCGGTGGCAACCTGGTTGCGGATGGTGAACGGGAACGTCAGCAGGCCATTCACCGATTCCTGCACGCGACCACGCGAGCTGGCCTGTTCGACGGTGACACCGACCGCGCCGTGGAAGTCCGGATAGGTCGAGCCGTACACGGGCGAGAAATTGTCGAAGTTCTCGCCGGTGTAGTACAGCGAACCCAGCGCATCGAGTGCCTGGGCGTGGTACTTGGCCAGGGTCTTGTTGAACTCGTACGACGCTGCCGGGATCAACGGACTGTGCATGCTCTTCGGCGATGGCTCGAAGTAGTACGTGCTGTCCTTGCCCATCTCGTGGAAGTCGATCTGCACGTTCGGGTACCACTGGTGGAACTGCGCTACCTTCGGTCGCGAATCCTGCTGGGTCAGCGCCAGCCAATCGCGGTTGAGATCGGTGAAGTAGTGGTTGGTGCGGCCCTGCGGGAACGGTTCGACGTGCTCCTTGTCGGCCGGGTCGGCCGAGGCCGGATCTGACGTCCAGGCGTTGTGCCAGTTGGCGGCGCGGTCGCGGCCATCGGGATTCTGCGCTGGGTCGAACAGCACCACCGCCTGCTGCAGCCACTGCTGCGTTTCCGCGCTGCGGTTGGCCACCAGGTAGTACGCGGTCAGCATCGCCGCTTCGCCGCTGGAGGTCTCGTTGCCGTGCACGCTGTAGCCCAGCCACACCACCACCGGGCTGTCACCGGCGGCGCTGCGCGGCTGTGCCGGATCGACCAGGGTCGCGTGCTGCTGGCGGATCTGTTCCAGCCGCGCGTGGTTGCCTGCAGCGGTGACCGTGGCAATCAGCAGCGGGCGGCCCTCGTAACTGCGACCGATCTCGCGCACGCTGATCCTGTCCGAGTGCTTGGCCAGCTCCTGGAAGTAAGCCACCAGCTGGTCGTGGCGGGTGTAACGGCTGCCGATCGGATAGCCGAGGAACTGCTCCGGCGTGGGAATGGCGGTATCGAAAGCCGCTGCATCGGTGGTCTGCGGGAAGAAATAGGCGCTCTGCGCATGCACCGCAGGCGCCAGCGATACGGCGGCGGCGACGGCGAGCAACAGCGGAAAAACAGCACGGCGGTGGAAGGACACGGTGACTCCCCTGGAACATGGCAACACGACCGGCCACACGGGGTGGCCGGCCGCGGCGGGTGGATCAGAAGCGGTAATCGAAGCCCAGCGTGAAGTAGCGGCCACGCAGGTCGTACTGGCTGAAGTCGTACGGCGCGCGGATGCCCGGGAACGAGGCGTCGTACGGCGGCGTCTTGTCACCCAGGTTCTGCACCTTGGCATACACGGTCAGGTTCTCGATGCCGGTGTAGCCCAGGTACAGATCGAACTGGTTGTAGGCGTCGACGCGGCTCTGCACCGCGGCAGCGGCGGTGCTGGCCTTCTGGTCGTAGCCACTGGTGTAGTACCAGGTCACCGCAGCGGTGTAGTCGCTGTATTTCCAGTCCAGGGTGGTGGTGGCCTTGTTCTTCGGCAGGGTGGCGCCGAGGTTGCTGCCGGCATAGTCCACCAACGGGCCACCGACCACGGTCGGGCGCCGGTAGTCGCGCACGTGGGTGTAGGCCGAGGTCACGGTGAAGTCACCGAAGGCGGTGGTCGGGATGCGCTGGCGCAGCTCGACGTCGATGCCCGAAGTCTTCAGCTCGCTCAGGTTCTGGTAGCGGTTGTAGACCGCCTGCAGCTTGCCACGCTCATCGCGCTGCACGGCACCAGCCACGTTGTCGTTGACCAGGGTCTGGGTGTTGTTGGTACCGACCAGGTTGTCCAGCTGGATGCGGTAGTAGTCGATACTAAGGTTGGTGTTCGCCCACGGCGACAGCACCACGCCGAAGTTCACGCTCTTGGTGCGCTCCGGCTTCAGGTCGCTGTTGCCGACGGTGAAGAAGGTCGGGTTCTGCCGCGAGCCCGGCACGTCCGGATCACGCGGATCGACCACGCTGCCGTAGGCGATGCTGGTGCTGTTGGAGTTCTCCGACAGCGACGGCGCACGGAAGCCCTTCGACGCGGACGCACGCACCAGCAGGAAATCCAGCGGCTGCCAGCGCAGGCCGAGCTTGGGCGAGAACGCGTCGCCAAAATCATCGTAATGATCGGCGCGCGCGGCGGCGGACAATTCCAGGGTCGAAGCCAGCGGCACGTTGACCTCGGCATAGGCGGCGCTGACCTTGCGCTCGCCGTGCACCTCGGCAATCGCCGGGCGCACCTGCAGGCCGGCATCGATCTGCCACGGGTTGTTCGAATCAAGCTTCTCGCGGCGCCATTCGGCACCGGCAGCGAAACCGATGTCACCGGCCCAGGTGTGGCCGAGGCTGCCGGAGATCTTCGCGTCGATGCCCTGCAGCACCGACTCGGCCGGACGCAGGGTGGCGATGTTGATCGAATCGCGTACCGACTGCGGCGTCGCCGCCGGGTTCAGCAGGTTGTAGCTGCCGGTCGCCAACGCATTGGCCAGCGCCCAGCGGTTGGCGAAGCCGCCGGAGACGGTTTCGCGCTCGCTGCTGCGCGCACCGAATGCAGCCACTTCCCAGTCCCACTTCTCGGTGTTGCCACGCAGCCCGAACACGCCGCGGTAGGCGGTGGAGCGGTTGGTCTTGATGGTGCCGCCGAGGTCGAAGAAGGTGTATTCGATCGGGATCGCGCGGCCGTACGGGTTGTACGGGTTGCTGGCCGGCAGGTTGGACGACACCGGCTCAGCCAGGCCGGTTTGCGCGTTCAATGCGAAGCGACCGCTTTCCAGGGTGAAGAAGGGGCTGCTGCCGAACCACGCAGCGCTCTTGATCTGGCTGTACAGCACTTCGCCGAACGCTTCGACGTTGTCGCCAAGGCGGAAGGTGCCGTTGGCGTAGGCCTGGTAGCGCTTGGTCGAGGGAATCAGGGTGGTGAACGGCGCCTGGTTGAAGCCGCAGGTGTCACCGGCCAGACCGTCGATCGGCGCGCTGGCCACGCGCGTGGTGCCGGTGGGGCAGTTGCCGTTGGCATCGAGCATCGGCACGGAGGTGCCATTGACCAGATAGCGTGCGCCCTTGGCCGACCAGCCGTTCCAGCGGCCGCCGGGCTGGTCGCTGTAGATGCCGCTCTTGGTCAGGTTGCGCTCGTCCTGGTCCAGTCGCTCGCGGTTGTAGGCCTGCAGGCTGAAGAGGATGTTGTAGCCGTCCTTGTCGATGTCGCCCAGACCGCCGACGAACTTCAGGTTCTGCTCGTGCAGGCCGCCCTGGTCGGCGCCACCGAAGCTGCCGCCGATCTCGGCGCCTTCGAAGTTCTGCCGGGTGATGATGTTGACCACGCCGGCCACCGCATCGCTGCCGTACACCGCGGATGCACCGTCCTTGAGCACTTCGATGCGTTCGACGGCCACCAGTGGCAGCGCGTTGAGATCGACGAAGGTGTCCGACAGGCCGCCGGCCGGGAAGCCGTAGTTGGCCAGGCGCCGGCCGTTGAGCAGCACCAGCGTGTTCTTCTGCGAGAGACCACGCAGGCCGATGCCGGCCGAGCCCGACGCCCAACCGTTGTTGGTGGTCTCGTTGCTGGCGTTGCCGGTGTTGGCCGAGATCGAGCGCAGCACATCGGCCACGGTGGCCTTGCCGGTCTGTTCCAGCTGCTGGCGGCCGATCACCTGCACAGGGTTGGAGGCTTCGGTATCGGCGCGTTTGATGTTGGAGCCGGTGACACGCACGGCAGCCAGCGTGCTGGCTTCGCCGCTGGCGTCGGC
The DNA here is from genome assembly GCF_040815575.1 of Stenotrophomonas sp. LST15-1-1.1. Taxonomy (NCBI): domain Bacteria; kingdom Pseudomonadati; phylum Pseudomonadota; class Gammaproteobacteria; order Lysobacterales; family Lysobacteraceae; genus Stenotrophomonas; species Stenotrophomonas sp. LST15-1-1.1. Next base: position 179,873 of record NZ_JBFPNJ010000029.1, on the reverse strand, counting down.
GGTGGTTTCGGCGGCGGCAGACAAAGGCGCGGCCAGAGCGACGGCCAGGGCCGCCACGAGCAGGGTGTGCTGGGGCATGACGATGTGGGGGAGGTAGTGGAAGGACGAGGTAAGTTCCGCAGTAATCCATGCCTGGCCGGGGCGCGGCCAATAACATCTCTTCATACGGATATAAGAGAAACTATCATCTCTTCATCCGGATGGAAAGTATTTCTTCACGAAAGGACAACGCGGGACCGGGCTGATCGAGCGCCTGCGGCGTACAATCACGACATGGAAATCTTCAAAGTCTTCATGCTCGAGGCGGCGCACCGCCTCCCCAACGTGCCGCCGGGGCACAAATGCGCGCGCCTGCACGGCCACTCCTTCCGGGTGGAACTGAAGGTGGAGGGCGAGCCGGGTGCGCAGACCGGGTGGATCATGGATTTCGGCGATGTGAAGGCGGCTTTCCAGCCGATCTACGACCGCCTGGACCACCACTACCTCAATGACATCCCCGGCCTGGAGAACCCGACCAGCGAGAATCTGGCGGTGTGGATCTGGAACGAGCTCAAGCCCGTCCTGCCGGCATTGAGCGAGATCACGGTGCACGAAACCTGCACCTCGGGCTGCCGCTACCGCGGCCCTGCTGCCTGATCAACCCATTGATCCGAAAGGAATCCAGGCGCCGGAAACGGCGCCTTCGTATTTTTTGTTGCATTGCCGCATGATCGGCGTATGCTGCATTGCATCAACGCAAATGCACGGCGGATGCGACTGGCAACAGCCACTGGCGCGACGCCCACGCTCATTGCATGGGTCCCTCCCCCCATGCAATCCGGACCCGGCAGATCCCTCCCTCTGCCGGGTCTTTTTTTGCCTGGCGTCTGGATTCTGGAGCGCGTCTTCGTCCGGGTATCTCTGCGAGCTGAAGGGCCCCGTCGGGGCAGGTAGGGGTCTGGGCAAATGTCCCCCGGCGCCGGCCGTTGGCCGCCACCTCCTCCTTTACTTTGCCCAGACCCCTGCCTGCCCCGACGAGGCTCGGCTTGCGGCACCCAACACCGCGCTGGCAGCAGCCTTTCAATGAGACGCCGATAGATGTCGAACGCAGGGCGGAGGCTCTTGCGTGCGAAGTAAAGGGGGAGGTGACGGCCAACGGCCGGCACCGGAGGACATTCGCACGCAAGGGCCTCCGCCCTGCGCCAGCAAGATTCGCCGTGCCCTTGAGGATCGCTTCCGGCCAGCGCCCGCGATTGCCATGCCAGTGCTGGTACCCCGCCTGGAACATCAACACGTTCCACAGGTGCATATGCCATTTCCGCTCGCCGCGCAGGTTTGCCCAAACCCCTAGCCGCCCCGACGAGGCTCGGCTTGCGGCACCAGGCGCGCAGATCGCTGCTTCCCTGAGGCCACCGAAGATCTCCCCACGCAGGGCGGAGGCCCTTGCGTGCGAAGTAAAGGGGGAGGTGACGGCCACAGGCCGGCGCCGGAGGACATTCGCACGCAAGGGCCTCCGCCCTGCGCCGCGCAGAATGAGTTCGTCGCGCAAGGAATACTCAGCGCCCGCGGTTGCCGTGCCAGTGCTGGTACCACGCCTGGAACATCAACACGTTCCACAGGTGCGTATGCCATTTGCGCTCGCCGCGCAGGAACGCCTCCCAGATCGCGCGCACGCGCACCGCATCGAAGCAGCCCTGGTTGCGCAGCAGTTGCGGATCGAGCAGCGCTTCCGCCCAGTCACGCAGTGGGCCAGCCAGCCAGCGCGCCATCGGCGGGCCGAAACCGCGCTTGGGACGATAGACCAGCGGCGCGGGCAGGTAGCGCGACAGCAGATGCTTGAGGATCCGCTTGTGCTCACCGTCGTGGTACTTCAGGTGCTGAGGCAAGCGCCAGGCCAGGCGCACCACCTCCATGTCCAACAGCGGCGAGCGTGTTTCCACGCCGGCCGCCATGCCGGCGCGGTCGACCTTGGCAAGGATGCCTTCGGCCAGATCCATACGGAAATCCAGCAGCTGGATGCGCGCCTCTGCCGGCAGTGCGGTGTCCTGCTGCTGGAAGATCGTCGCTGGCTCGCGTGCGCCCAGTACCACCTGGGTCGGCTGCCGCCAGCGGGTGACGCGCTGCAGGTAATGCCCTTCCACATCGTTGGCGGCCACCTCGGCCACCAATGCGCGCCAACCGCCAAGCCGCCCGCGCTCGACGTTCAAGTGGCTGCTGCCACGCCGCGCAAGGTCACGTACCCAGTCCGGCAGGCCACCGCACAGGCGCGCATTGCGCAACGCGCGGCCATAGCTGGGATGGCCGAAGAACAGTTCGTCGCCACCGTCGCCGGTCAGCGCCACTGGCTTGCGCGCGCCGAGCAGCTCGCTGGCCAGCAGAGTGGGCAGCTGCGAGGCATCGGCGAACGGTTCGCACCAGACCTGCGGCAAGCGCTGCAGCAGATCCAGGCCCTGCCGGCTGTCCATCCGGTGCAGGTGGTGGTGCACGCCCAGGTGACGGGCGACCTGCGAGGCCCAGTCGCTCTCGTCGTGACCGGGGTCATCGAACCCCACTGTCCATGCTTCGACCGGCAACGCCGATTGCGCCTGCATCATCGCCACCACCAGCGACGAATCGGTACCACCGGACAGGAACGCGCCGCAGGCTACGGGTGAATGCATGCGCGCGGCGATCGCCTGCTGCAGCACCACCTCCAACTGGTCGGTGGCCTGCTCCAGGCTGGGCGCCGGCTGCAAAGGATGCTGCAGCGCTGATTGCATCGCATCGCGCGCGCACCAGTAGCGATGGCCTCCCTGCGTCGCCTGCGTTGATCCGCCGGCGGCATGGTCGTTGAGGTCCACGCGCAGCATCGCCCCGGCCACCAGCTTGTGGATGCCGCGATAGATGGTATGCGGAGCGGGTACATAGTCATGGCGCAGCAGCAGGCTCAATGCATCCTGGTCGATGCTGGGAGCGAATCCGGCGAAGGCCTGCATCGCCTTCAACTCCGAAGCGAACAGGAACTGGCCCTGGTACCACCCGTAGTACAACGGCCGTTCGCCGACCGGGTCGCGCGCCAGCCAGAGTTCACGCGCGTGGCGGTCCCATACGCTGAATGCAAACGCCCCTTCGATGCGCGACAGCGCACGCTGCACGCCCCACTCGACGATAGCCTGCAGCAGCAGGCGCGCATCGGTGCAGCTGCGCGGCAGATCGCGCAGCTGCGACTGCAGCGCCGCCCTGTTGTAGATGCGGCCATCCAGGCACAGCACGTAGCGCCCACAGCTGGAACTGAGCGGCTGCAACGGCATGTCGGTCGGGGCGCGGCAATGACCGAGGGCCAGTCCTGCGTCGGCATCGGTCCAGTAGCCGATGCGACCGCGGCCGCGCTGCTGCAGCGCCCGCAGCATCGGCGCCAGCTGCTGCAGCAGCTGCTCGTCGTCGGCAGGCGGCAGCCAGGCCCCGACCACGCCGCTCATCGCTGGCCTCCATGGCAATGGCAATCAAGGGAAAGCACGGGGCAGGAGGCGGACGGCATGAGGGCGGCACGCGGATGGGGAGAGCTGCCATGCTCGGCCCCACCGAGCGCCACGTCAGTCGTAGCGCTGTCAGCGACCGTCACCGCAGGCGCGCCTTGCGTAACGTTTTGTAACAACGCGATTGCTACGCTGCAGCCAAGTCATTGCCCGGCCTGAGGCCCGGCCTGTGCGCCAGCAACCCCGGCTGAATGGCGCCCGCCCCCGGGACCCGGGCGGCCCGACAGCTGGGATAGCATCGCCGCGCTCGTGCCACGGCGGTACGGAAGCGCCCCGGAGGCCTTGTAAATGCTGGATATCGTACTGGTTGAAGACGACGCTCGGCTGGGCACGATGGTCAGCGACTACCTGCAGCGCCACGGTTACCAGGTCGCCCATGAGCGCTGTGGCCAGCGCGCGATCGCCCGGATCCTCAGCGAAAAACCGGCGCTGGTCCTGCTCGATATCGGGCTTCCGGGCCAGGATGGTTTCGAAGTGTGTCGGCAGATCCGGCCCCACTATGACGGGATCATCTGCGTGCTGAGCGCCCGCACCGACAACATCGACCAGGTGCTGGGACTGGAACTGGGCGCCGACGACTACATCGGCAAGCCGATCGAACCGCGGGTGCTGCTGGCCCGGTTGCGCGCACACCTGCGTCGCCACCGACGGGTCGAGCCACGCGATGGAGCGCTGCGCTTCGGTGAACTGAGCATCGATCCGTCCACCCGCAACGTGCACCTGCAGGGCCGCCTGCTGGAGCTGACCACCGCCGAATTCGACCTGCTGTTCCTGCTGGCCGGCAACGCGGGCCAGATCCTCGACCGCGATGCCCTGTTGCGCGGCCTGCGCGGCATCGCCTTCGATGGCCTGGACCGCTCCATCGATGCGCGCATCTCGCGCCTGCGGCGCAAGCTGGGCGACAACCCGGAACAGCCCGAGCGGATCAAGACCGTGCGCGGCCGTGGCTACCTGTTCAGCCGATCGGCATGGGGATGAAGCACCCATCTTCGGCCATGCGTGGCCACGCCTTCCACTTCCTGCGCTACGGCATCGGCTTCCTGGTCGCCCACCTGCTGCTGATCGTGCTCGGGTTGTGGGCCTGGGATGCGCTGCTGGAAGACCGCACCGAGGCCAGCCTGCAGGCGGAAATGCGCGGCCCGCACGCGATGCTGCAGCATCGATTCGCCGAAACCCCCGCCACGCAGTGGTCCGCCCTGGCGCGCCAGCTGGACAGCGATTTCGCCTATCCGCTGCAGCTGATGCCATTGGCCGACGCGGCCGCGATACTGCCGGCGAAACAGCGCCAGGGACTGTACAACGGTCACGTGCAGATCGAGCTGGACAGCATGCGCAGCCTGCAGCGCATCGGCAACAGCAGCAGTGCGCTGATCCTGGGACCATTGGACCAGGCCCTGCCCGAGGAAGGCTGGCAGGACAGCGAGGCCTCCGGCGTGGCCATCATCCTGCTGATCCTGATGGTGGCGGTGGCCTTGCCGATGTACGTGATGGTCTACCGCCTGTGGCGCGATGTCTCGCAGCTGGCGCAGACCGCGCGACGGATGCGCGATGGCCAGCTCGACAGCCGTGCGCCGCGTGCCGGTACCGCGCTGGTGCGACCGCTGGCCAAGGCGTTCAACCACATGGCCGAACAGCTGCAGTTGCTGCTGGAAAGCCAGCGCGTGCTGGCCCAGGCCGTGGCACACGAAGTACGCACACCGCTGGCACGGATGCGTTTCGGCCTTGCGGACCTGGAAGACACAGGACTGGACGACGGCCAGCGTGATGCGCTGTCGGGGCTTCGCATCGACATCGACCGGCTGCAGCACCTGACCGATGCGGGTGTCGAGTACGCCGCACTCGGCCGCTGCCATCAGCTCACCCGCCAGCGCCTGCAGCTGGCCGCGCTGGTGCGCGGGGTGGTCGACCAGTTCGCCCCACTGACGATACCGGTGCAGCTGGACCTGTCACCGGCAGGGCTGGTCAACGTCAACCGGCACATGCTGGAACTGGCACTGCGCAACCTGCTGGGCAACGCGCTGCGCTATGCGCGCCGGCAGATCCGCATTGTCAGCACGCTCAACGACGGATGGCTGTGCCTGCAGGTGGAGGACGACGGCCCCGGCATCGCCGTCGAACTGCGCAGCCAGGTGCTGCAGCCCTACGTGCGGCTGGATCTGGCCAGTCCGGGTTTCGGGCTGGGGCTCGCGCTGGTGCAGGTGGTGGCGGACAAGCATCGCGGCCACGTGGAAGTGGCCGATTCGGCGCTCGGTGGCGCCTGCATCCGGCTGCTGCTGCCGATGGAAAGCGGTGTCGCGCCACCGGCAGAAGACGTCTAGTTCGTCTCCGCATCCGCGCGTGGCAAGGCGAACACGAACAGCGCGCCCTGTTCGCTTTCGCGCAGCTCGATACGACGACCATGCAACTGCACGATGCGCTGCACGATCAGCAGGCCGAGCCCGCCGTTTTCGCCACGCTGCGCGCCTAGTGCGGCCGGTGCCTGGAACAGTTGCCCACGCAGCGTCGGCGGCACGCCAGGGCCATCGTCCTGCACGGCGACCTGCACACTGTCGGGCAGCGCCGACAGCTGCACCTGCACGCGGCCACCGTCCGGCGCATGCCGCAGCGCGTTGTCGAGCAGGTTGGTCAGCACGCGCTCCACAAGACCGAGATCGGCGCGTACCAGCGGCAGACCCGGCGGGAACTCAGCATGCAGGCGCTGCCCGCGTGCCTGCGCGGCCAATTCGAATTTCTGCAGCACGTCCTGCAGCAGCTCCGGCAGCGCGAACACCTCCCACTCCAGCCGCACTTCACCGTGCTCCAGCCGCGCCAGTTCGAACAGTGCCCGGGCAAGACGACCGACCTTGGCGCTCTGCGCCAGCGCGATACCAAGATAGCGACGACGCTCCTGCGGCGACAGCGTGGCTTCTTTCAACGCCAGCGTTTCCAGGTAACCGTGCAGCGAGGACAACGGTGTGCGCAGGTCATGCGAGATGTTGGCCACCAGTTCGCGGCGCTGCAGGTCCTGTTGTCGCAGCTGCTGCCACTGTTCGCCCAGCCGTTGGGCCATCTGTGCATGGGCATGTTCGAGGATCTTCAGTTCATCGCGCTCACCCGCACGCAGCGGTACCGGTGCCGGCAGCGGCGTCGGTGCGTCGATGTCGAAGGCCTGTATGCGCCGGGTGACCTGGCGCAGCGGCCGGGTCACCCAGTAGAAGGCCACCAGGCCGGCAAGCAGGCCCAGCCCGCCTATCAGCAGCACCGACCACAGCGTCGTGTGCCATTGGCTGCCGGCGGCCAGGTCATCGGCCAGCATCTGCCGGTGTTCGCCCACCAGCACCACATACACGTAGCCGGCCTGGCGCCCCTGCACCACCAGCGGCGCGACACTGAACACCTTGCGGCCATCGGTGCTGCGCGGATCGTCACCGAGGATCGGCAGCGGCGCGCCGGACAGCAGGCGCCGCAGCGGTGCCACGTCCACCTGGTTGCGCATCAGGTGGCCGCTGGGCGCATCGTGGCCGAGGATGCGGCCCTGGTCGTCCAGCAGGTACACCTCGACACTGGGGTTGACCGCCATCAGCTGGCCGAACAAGGCGCGCACCGCCGCATCGCGCATGCCGCTGGTGTCCATCAGCTCACTGCGCTGGGCGATGTGCTCGGCCAAGCCCAGCGACAGCCGCTGCACCACTTCCTGCTCATGGCGGGTATTGGTGCGCATCTGCCAGGCCAGCAGCGCCATGCAGCACGTCAGCATCAGCGCCGACATCACCAGTGCCAGTTTCTGCCACAGGTTCGGCTTGATCATGCTGCCGCCCCGGCCGGGTCGACCAGCTTGTAGCCGCGCCCCCATACCGTCAGCAGACGCCGCGGGTTGCCCGGGTCGGTCTCGATCTTGCTGCGCAGGCGGTTGATGTGGGTGTTGACCGTGTGCTCGTAACCATCGTGCTGGTAGCCCCAGACCTGGTTGAGCAGTTCCATCCGCGCAAAGACCTGGTCCGGGTGGCGGGCGAAGAACAGCAGCAGTTCGAACTCACGCGGTGTCAGTTCCAGTGCATTGCCATCGACGGCGGCGGTGCGCGCGACCGGGTCCAGGCGCAGCCCACCAAGTTCGATCGCCCCAGCATCGATGCGCGCGTTCTGTGCCATGGCTTCGGCACGGCGCAGCAGTGCACGCACGCGTGCTACCAGTTCCGGCATCGAGAAGGGCTTGGCCAGGTAGTCATCCGCGCCCAGTTCCAGGCCGACGATGCGCTGGGTTTCACTGCCACGCGCGCTGATGATGATGATCGGCACATAGCGCGCCATCGCGCGTGCACGCTGGCAGACCTGCAGGCCATCCACGCCCGGCAGCATCACGTCCAGTACCAGTGCATCCCACGGGCCTTCCTGTTCGATCAGGTGCAGGCCAGCGTCACCGCTGGCGGCGTGTGCGACTTCATAGCCCTCATCACCCAGGTGCATGCGCAGCAGGTCGGCGATATGGGCATCGTCTTCAACGATCAGGACACGTTTGGCGGACATCGGCAGGGTCAGGCCAGTGGGGAGGCTGCCCGCATTGTGGCGCGGGACCGGCGTGGATACCTCACGAAAAATTGAATCCTGCGTGAGGATTCGTTGACCGGCGGGGGCGCAGCATGGCCCCGTCGCCCCTTCCAGGAGTCCGCCATGTCCCTCACCCGCCGCCATCTGCTGGGCCTGGGCGGTGCTGTCACCGCCGCCGGCCTGCTGGGCCTGGGCGCGTGCAGCCGCGCAGCCCCCGCCGCTGCCGAGGCACGGCCTTCGCGACAGTTCGAAGTAGCCCGCAGCGATGCCGAGTGGCGTCGGCTGCTGAGCCCGGCGCAGTACGCCGTGCTGCGCCAGCAGGCCACCGAGCGCCCCTGGAGCAGCCCGCTGAACAAGGAACACCGACAGGGCACGTTCGCCTGCGCCGGCTGCGCGCTGCCGCTGTTCTCGTCGTCCACCAAGTTCGAGAGCCACACCGGCTGGCCCAGCTTCTGGGCGCCGCTGCACAACGCCATCGGCGAAGACCGTGACACCACCTTCGGCATGTTGCGCGTGGAGGCACATTGCCGTCGTTGTGGCGGCCATCTCGGCCACGTGTTCAACGATGGCCCGCGCCCGACCGGACTGCGCTACTGCATGAACGGCGCCGCGATGGTGTTCATGGCCGGTTCTGCGCAGCAGGACGCCACTGACGGCTGGCGCGTGCCGGTTGGTTCTTCCCCTGTTTCTGGAGCCTGATGATGCTGCTGTTGCTGCTTGCCTATCTGGGGGGCGTGCTGACCCTGCTCAGCCCGTGCATCCTGCCGGTGCTGCCGTTCGTGTTCGCACGCGCCGATCGTCCCTTCCTGCGCAGCACCCTGCCACTGCTGGTGGGCATGGCGCTGACCTTCACCGTGGTCGCCAGCCTGGCGGCGGTCGGCAGCCAGTGGGTGGCGCAGGCCAACCAGATCGGCCGCTGGGTGGCACTGGTGCTGATGGCCGTGTTCGCCATCGCGCTGCTGTGGCCGACTCTGGCCGACCATCTGCTGGCGCCGTTCCAGCGCATCGGTGCGCGCCTGAGCGCGCGTGCCGACGCTGCAGATGCGGCCGGCCGTGGCGGCGCCTGGACCTCTCTGTTGATCGGCATCGCCACCGGCCTGCTGTGGGCGCCCTGCGCCGGTCCGATTCTCGGCTTGGTGCTGACCGGCGCCGCCCTGAACGGTGCCAGCGTCGGCACCAGTTCGCTGCTGCTGGCCTACGCGCTGGGCGCAGTCACCGCGCTGGCACTGGCCGTGTGGGTGGGTGGCCGCGTGTTCCGTGCCCTGCAGGCCCGCCTTGGCCTGGGCAATGTGGTGCGCCGGGTACTGGGCGTGGCCGCGCTGCTGGCGGTGGTGGCGATCGGCCTGGGCTGGGACACCGGCCTGCTGACCCGCCTGTCCGCGGTCAGTACCGCACGCATCGAACAGGGCCTGCTGGATGCCGTGCCCGACGCACAACCAGCAGCACCGCCGATGATGATGATGGCGGCCGGGCAGGCAGGCGCGCCGCTGCCAGTGGAAGGCACACTGCCTTCGCTGAGCGGCGCCACCGGCTGGCTCAACAGCCCACCGCTGAGTGCGGAGCAGCTGCGCGGCAAGGTGGTGCTGATCGATTTCTGGACCTACTCCTGCATCAACTGCCTGCGCGCGATGCCATTCGTGCACGAGTGGGCGCAGCGCTACCGCGACCATGGCCTGGTGGTGGTTGGCGTGCATACGCCGGAGTTCGCGTTCGAGCGCGACCCGCGCAACGTGATGAAGGCCGTGCAGCAGCTGAAGGTTGAGTACCCGGTCGCGCTCGACAACCAGTATTCGATCTGGCGCGCGTTCAACAACCGCTACTGGCCGGCGCACTACTTCATCGACGCGCAGGGCAACATCCGCGGCCATCAGTTCGGCGAAGGCAACTACGCGCACTCCGAACAGGTGATCCGCCGTCTGCTGGTGGAAGCCGGGCAGACCGACCTGCCACCGCCTGCAGACCCCGCTGCGGCCGACCTGCAGGGCGTAGCCACGCAGGCCGACATGGGCAACCTGCGCTCGCCGGAAACCTACCTGGGCCACGCACGTGCCGAGCAGTTCGCCTCGCCGGGCGGGCAGCACGCCGACACAGCATTCGGCTACACGCTGCCGTCCACCCTGGCGCTGAACCAATGGGGCCTGTCCGGGCAGTGGCGGGTCAACGATGAAGCGGCACAGCTGCGGCAGGCCGGCGGCCGCATCGCCTTCCAGTTCCATGCCCGCGACCTGCATCTGGTGCTGGCACCGGGCGAGGACGGAGCGCCGGTGCGCTTCCGCGTGCTGCTCGATGGCAAGCCACTGCCAGCGGCTGATGCCGGTGCGGACGTGGCCGCCGATGGCACCGGCACCGTCAACGAACACCGTCTGTACCAGCTGATCCGCCAGCGCGGCACGATCGGTCCGCATCGTTTCGAGATCGAATTCCTTGACGCAGGCGTGCAGGCCTACGCCTTCACCTTCGGTTGAACCGGGAGCACATGATGAAACTCTCCTTCGAACAGGGCATTGCCGCCGGCGTCGCCGGCCTGGTTGCCACCGCGCTGATCGCGGGTGTGCTGCTGGTGGACCACGGCGCGGTGGCCGCAGCAGCCGAGCCCACGGCGCAGGTGCAGGCGTTGCCTGCGCCCAGCGGCGATGCGGCGTTCGGCGATGACGCCAGCCATGCCAGCGTGGTCTTCGCCGGCGGGTGTTTCTGGGGCGTGCAGGGCGTGTTCCAGCACGTCAAAGGCGTGAGCAACGCGGTGTCCGGTTACATCGGAGGCAGTGCCACCGATGCCCGCTATGAGCGCGTCAGCGGTGGCCGCACGGGCCACGCCGAAGCGGTGAAGGTGGACTACGACCCGCGCCAGGTCAGCTATGGGCAGCTGATGCAGGTGTTCTTCTCGGTGGTGCACGACCCGACCCAGCTCAACCGCCAGGGACCCGATCACGGCAGCCAGTACCGCTCGGCGATCTTCGTCGATGACACGCGCCAGCTGGCAGCAAGCCGCGCCTACATCGGCCAGCTCGGCCAGGCCGGCAGCTACCGCGCGCCGATCGTTACCCAGGTGGGCAGTGGACAGCGCTTCTACCCCGCCGAGAGCTACCACCAGAACTACATGAGCAACTACCCGCAGGCCGCGTACATCCGCTATTACGACGCGCCCAAGCTGGCCGCGCTGGGCAAGCAGTTCCCCGCGTTGTACCGGCGCGATCCGGCGCTGGTACCGATGCGGTGACCCCCTCTTCTGTAGAGCCGGGCCCATGCTCGGCTGCTGTTGGCGGAAGAGCAGCCGAGCATGGGCTCGGCTCTACACACAACAGAAAAAGACGCACGGCCACAGGGCCGTGCGCTTGGAAAGTATCGACCGGGCCCCGATCAGGCCCGGCCGACAACGACATGCTAGGCTCGTCGGCATCATGGGTACAGAACCAGATGCGGGTCGAGTCGATGGATACAGAAGACACCACCACGATGATCCCACCCCGCTACCAGCGGCTGTCGGACGAGCTGGCTGAAGCCATCCACGGCGGGCGCCTGCCGGTCGGCAGCCGGTTGCCGTCGCTGCGGCAGATGGCTTCGCAGCGCCAGCTCAGCCTGAACACCGTGATTGCGGCCTATCGCCAGCTGGAAGACGCCGGACTGGTCATTCCACGGCCGAAGGCCGGATTCGAAGTCGCGCCGCGACTGTCGGCGCCGCAGCGATCGCTGCGCGATGCACCGTCAGCACCCACTGCGCCGTTGCAACAGGTGCTGATGGCTCGCGTGCTGGAAGCACAGCGCCGCCCCGGCGTGGTCGACCTGGCCTTTGCCGGCCCGCGCGGACGACAGTTCTACCCGGGCGCGCAGCTGGCCCGGCACACCGCGCAGGTTCTGCGCCATGGTCAGCAGACCGTGGAAACCTACGCCCGTCCCAACGGTTCGCAGCGCCTGCTGGCGCAGATCGTGCGGCGTGGGCCCCGGCTGGGCCTGCATACCCATGCCGAGCGCCTGCTGCTGACCCATGGCGCGATGGAGGCACTGCAGCTGGCCCTGCGCGCGGTCACCCAGGCCGGTGATGCCGTCGGCATCGAGGCGCCCTCGTACTTCAACCTGTACCCCCTGCTGACCACGCTCGGCCTGCAACCGATCGAACTACCCACCCATCCGCAGCGCGGCCTGGACGTGGATGCGCTGGACGCACTGCTGGAGCACACACCGCTGGCGGCGCTGGTGGTGATGCCGACCGTACACAACCCTCTGGGCTGTACGATGCCGATCGCCGACAAGCAACGCTTGGCCGAGCTGGTCAACGCACGCCAGCTGCCGCTGATCGAAGATGCGGTGTATGCCGAACTGCAGTTCTGCGAGCCGCCGGCCCCCTTGCTGAAGGCGTTCGACCGCGATGGCTGGGTGATGGTGGTCGGTGGCTTTTCGAAGACGCTGGCACCGGACTACCGGATCGGCTGGCTCGATGGCGGACGCTTCGCCGAGCGCATCGCGCTGCTCAAGTTCCAGTCCACCGGCGGAGAACCGCAGCTGCTCGGTGATGCGGTGGCCGCCTACCTGGAAGCAGGCAGTTACGAGCACCACCTGCATCGCATGCGCCGCCTTTACCGCGAACAGGTCGGTCGCCTGCGGCAGCTGGTGGCCGAGCATTTCCCCGCCGGCACCTGCGCGACCGAGCCGCAGGGAGGGTTCCTGCTGTGGTTGGAGTTGCCGGGCGTGGACACCCGTGAACTGTTCGAGCGCGCACTGGCAGAGGACATCGTGTTCATGCCGGGCCAGGTGTACTCGCGTGGCGCGCGGTACCGGCATTGCCTGCGGCTGTCGTGCTGCCAGACCCTGGACGCGCGCTTCATCGATGCAGTGGAACGATTGGGTGCGATCGCGCGGGAGCTGGTGGCGCACTGATGGATCGGTAGCGCCGGGCCATGCCCGGCGGCTTCTCTGCCTGCCTCGCTGAGCGCTCGCCGGGCATGGCCCGGCGCTACCCTCACGCGTCGTGCAGGTGTGTGCTCAACGCTTCGCCATCGGCGCCCGGCAGATGCGGCAGCCGTCCCCAGCAGGGTATCGGCAGGCGCTGCTGCAGGATCGCGAAATTCTCATCCTGGCGCTGCATCGACGGATCGATGTGGTTGCCGATCCAGCCCACGCAGTCCACGCCGCTGGCCTGCAGCGATTGCGCGGTCAACCGCGCGTGGTTGACGCAGCCCAGGCGCAGGCCGACCACCAGCACCACCGGCAGCCGCAGCGCACGCACCAGGTCAAGCTGGTCCAGCTGCGCCGACAGCGGCGCCAGCCAGCCGCCCACGCCTTCGACCACCACCACGTCGGCCTGCGCGCGCAGGCGTTCGAAGGCCGCCATGATCGGGGCCAGTTCGATGCGCACGCCATCTTCTGCCGCCGCCAGCTCCGGCGCCAGCGGCTGGCGCAATGCGTAGGGGTTCAGATCGGCATAGTCCGGCACCGGCAGGCTGGCGGCCTGCAGTGCCAGCGCGTCTTCGTTGCGCAGCCCCTGCCCCGGATCGTGGCTGCCGCTGGCCACTGGCTTCATGCCCACCGCGCGCAGGCCGCGCCGGCGCAGCGCGTGCAGCAGCGCGGTACTGGCGGCGGTCTTGCCGATCTCGGTATCGGTGCCGGTGACGAACAGGGCCGTCGGCAATGTGGCAGGCAGGGACATCACAGGCTCCAGCAGGGCAACAGAGCCCGCATTATCGCTGGCCCGGCACGCTTGCTAGACTGCGGGCATGTTCGCCAACGCCTCGCTCACCGGCAGCAAGCCGGAACAATACGCCCAGCTGCTGGAACAGGCCCGTGGCCTAGTCTACGGCGAGTCCGACCGCATCGCCAATGCGGCCAACCTCGCTGCGCTGGTCTACCACGCCCTGCCCGACCTGAACTGGGTGGGCTTCTACCTGTACGACGGCAAGGAACTGGTGGTCGGTCCGTTCCAGGGCCTGCCGGCCTGCGTGCGCATTCCGCTGGACAAGGGCGTGTGCGGTGCGGCAGCCAGCCAGCGCGTGACCCAGCGCATCGAAGACGTGGAAGCCTTCCCCGGCCACATCGCCTGCGACGCCGCATCGCGCTCGGAGCTGGTGGTGCCATTGGTCCGGGGTGAGGAGCTGATCGGCGTGTTCGACATCGACAGCCCGGTCGTCGGCCGCTTCGATGCTGAGGACCAGGCCGGTCTGGAAGCCATCGCCCGCGTGTTCGTCGGGGCGTTGGCGTGAGCGCGGTCAAGCTGCGCAACATCGGCCCGAAGAGTGCGGCGTGGCTGCGCCAGGTGGGGCTGCGCAGCCGCGAGGACCTGATCGCGATCGGTGCCGTGGGCGCCTTCGTCAAGGTCAAGCGCGCTGGCTTCAAGCCCAGCCTCAACCTGCTGTATTCGCTGGAAGGTGCGCTGCTGGACTGCCATTGGCAGGAACTGAGCGAACCGCAGCGCACCGCGCTGGTGCAGGACTACGAAGCACGTATCGCCGTGCATCCGCTGAAGGCGGCAGGTCCGGCATCGGGCCCGGTGCACGAGCAGCGCTTCGACAGCGATGATGATGCCGAAGACAGCGTTGCCGAGAGCGCGGACGAGGATTGATCGGTAGCGCTGGGCCATGCCCGGCGAGCGCGTAGCGCGGGCGATGTGGAATCCGCCGGGCATGGCCCGGCGCTACCGACTTCGTCAGGGCTGCTGCAGCTCCAGCAGCTCGCCCACCAGACCCGTTTCACCGCGCTCGACCCACACGCGCAGGCGTGTTCCGTGGTCGATGCGCAGCGCCCAGCACAGCGACATCGGCAGGCCACACACCTGCGACAGCACCATGCGCAGTGGACCGCCGTGGCTGACCACGACCGTCGGCGCCGGGTCGTCGTCATCCAGCAGTCGATCCAGCGCGCGTGCGATGCGCCGTTCGAAGTGGCCCCAGCTCTCGCCATGCGGCGGCGGAAACGCATGCGGATCCGCGTGGAAGGCGGCCAACGCGTCTTCCGGCAGGTCGAACAGCGATTGGCCATCCCAATCGCCAAAATCCAGTTCTTCCCACTCCTCGTCCGCCTCCACGTCCAGCGCGCGCGGCGTGGCCAGTGCCATCGCCGTATGCAGCGAGCGCAGGCGCGGCGAACTGATCACCCGTTCCCACGACTGCCCGGCATAGGCATCGACCAGCTCCTGCGGAAGGCGGGCCAGCTGCGGCGGATCGCTGCGGCCATCGAGGAACTCATCACGACCGTTGCCGGCATGGCGGACCAGGTCGAGGATCATGCGCGTGCCCAGTCAGGGCGGCGCGGAAACAGCGGAGAACAGACGGACATCGGCAACGGCACCACGATAATTCGAGCTGCATTCTAGGCGCTGGCGCAGGTCTGCTGCACCGTGCAGGCGCATCCGCGCCTGATCAGCCGCGCGGGTTCGGCGCTACGGGCCGGCTGCGATGCCGTAGACTGCGCGCACTTCCAGGTGACCTGCGGCCCTGCCGGCAGGTTGAAACGGGAAGCCGGTGACGCGTGACAACACGCCATGCCGGCGCTGCCCCCGCAACGGTAAGCACGTCAGTTCCAGGCAACCCGCCACTGTGCCGCAGGCATGGGAAGGCGCCTGGACGGTGGCCTCGGGCCACCCGGCGGCGAGCCCGGAGACCGGCCCGGAAGCCTCAGGTCGCGATGCGGTGGGCATGGCGCTGGATGTCTGTGGCGGTGGCCACGGCATCGGCGCGTGCCTGCCTGTTGTGACTCCTCCCCTTCGCTGCGCGGGCGTGCGCGGCACCTGGAGTCCTCCCGATGAAACTGCAGTCCCGAATGCTGTCCCTGGCCGTGTTGGCCGCTCTTCCTGCGCTGGCCCTGGCCGAAGATGGCGCCGCCGACCTCGACCAGGTGCTGGTCACCGCCACCCGTACGCCGATCGCCCTGCAGGACAGCATTGCGCCTGCGCAGGTGATCGACCGTGCGCAGATCGAATCCAGCCAGGCCACCTCGCTGCAGGAACTGCTGCAGGGCCGCGCCGGCATCAACCTGACCAATGCCGGCGGCCTGGGCAAGCAGAGCTCGCTGTTCCTGCGTGGCACCAACTCCTCGCACACCGTGGTGCTGGTTGATGGCGTGCGCATCAACAGCGCCGACCTCGGCCTGGCGATGTACCAGGATCTGCCGCTGGCGCAGATCGAGCGCGTGGAAATCGTGCGCGGCCCGCAGTCCAGCCTGTACGGTGCCGACGCCATCGGTGGCGTGATCCAGATCTTCACCCGCCGCAACCAAGGCGACTTCGCTCCGCATTTCCAGCTGGGGGGCGGCAGCAATGGCCTGCGTGAAGCCAGTGGCGGCATCGGCGGTGGCACCGAACGCGGCTGGTTCGGCGCCGACATCGCCTACCAGCATTCGGACGGCATCGATGCCTGCCGCGGCTCGGCCACGCTGTTTGCCGGCTGCTTCGCCGATGAACCCGACCGCGACGGCTACCGCAACCTGTCCAAGAGCCTGCGCGGTGGCTACAACCTGAGCGACCAGTGGACCGTGGAAGGCAGCGCCTTGCGCGCCGACGGCAAGAACCACTACGACGGCTACTACAACTACTCCGAGACCCGCCAGCAGGTACTGGCCGGCAAGGTGCGCTACACCCCGTCCGAGCAGCTGACGCTGACCGCCAATGTCGGCCGCAGCGACAACGAGTCCGACAACTTCGGCGATTTCGGTGCACGCGGCAGCGCACAGACGCACCGCGACAGCGCCTCGCTGCAGGCCGACATCGGTGTGGCCGAAGGCCAGCTGCTCAGCGCCGGCGTGGACTGGAGCGAAGACAACCTGGACGGCAGCAGCGCCGGCTACCTGGTCGACAGCCGCCGCAATACCGGCGTGTTCCTGCAGTACCAGGCGCGCTTCGGCCGTCACCAGCTGCAGGCCAGCGCGCGTAACGACGACAACCAGCAGTTCGGCAACCACGCCACCGGCAGCCTCGGCTGGGCGATGGAGCTGGGCCATGGCCTGCGCGTCAACGCCAGCTACGGCACCGCGTTCAAGGCGCCGACCTTCAGCGACCTGTACGACCCGTGGAGCGGCGTGCCGACGCTGGACCCGGAGAAGTCCAAGAGTGCCAACCTCGGCATCTCGCAGCAGGGCCAGGGCTGGCGCTGGGGCCTGGACGTGTACGAGACCCGCATCGATGACCTGATCACCTATGACGCGGCCACCTTCCGCATGCAGCAGGTCGAAAAGGCACGGATCCGCGGTGCGGAACTGACCGGCGGCGCTACCGTAGCCGGCTTCGACATCAACGCGCAGCTGAGCTTCACCGATCCGCGCAACCGCACCAGCGGCAGCGCCCAGTTCGACAACTGGCTGGCACGCCGTGCGCAGCAGACCGCGCGTCTGGACATCGACCGCCGCTTCGGCGGCTTCCGCACTGGCCTGACCGTGCAGGGCGCGGGCAAGCGCTACGACGATGCCGCCAATGCGGTGAAGGTCGGCGGCTACGGCACGCTGGATCTGCGCGCCGAATACGCGCTGACCCCGGCATGGTCGGTGCTGGCGCGGGTGACCAATGTGTTCGACCGCGAGTACGAGACCGTGGCGTGGTTCAACCAGCCCGGCCGCGAGTACCAGCTGAGCGTGCGCTACCAGCCGAAGTGAAAAGAGGCGCCGGGCATTGCCCGGCGCCCTCTGATGCCGTCGACGCATGGCGTCGATCTACTTGTGGAGCCGAGCCCATGCTCGGCCCAGGCATCGAAACAGCCGAGCGCAGGCTCGGCTCTACACCGGAATGCCTGCAGCCAGCCCCGGCAGTTCGCGCAGGTCGTCGATCACTGCGACAGCGTGCGCGTTGTCCAGGTCCAGTCCGCGCGGATAGCCGTAACGCACCAGCGCGATCGGCATGCCGGCGTCTTCGGCAGCGCGGTAATCGGTAAGCGAATCGCCCACCATCAGGCACGCATCGACGGGCAGTTCGAAGTGCGCGGCGATATGCCGCAACGGCTCACCGCTAGGCTTGCGCTGCGGCAGCGAATCACCGCCCAGCACCAGCGCGAAGGCCTCGGCGATGCCCAGGTGCTGCAGCAACGGCGGCACCAGCGCGGCCGGCTTGTTGGTGCAGATCGCCAGCGGTACGTTCAACGCGCGCAGTTGCGCCAGCGCTTCGACCACGCCATCGAACAGCTTCGGGCTGCGCAGCAGGCATTCGCGGTAGTGGACCATGAAGGTCGGCATCACCGCTGCCAGATCGATCTCGCGCCCCGCAGCCTGCACCGCCTGTTCGACCAGCCGGCGCACGCCGTCGCCGATCCAGCCCAGCACGGTGGCTTCGGGTACGTGTGCCAGGCCGATGTCTTGCAACGTGCGGTTCAGTGCTTCGGCGATATCGGCGGCGCTGTCGACCAGCGTGCCATCGAGGTCGAACACGACCAGCGGATAGGGATACGACAAGGGACGGCTCACTCGTGCAACGTGGGGCCGTCCATTGTACGCCCGCGCCTTCAGCCGACCCGGCGTGCGCGGGTGGCCTGGCGGTCCCAGGCAGCACCGTTGTGGTCGATCAACGCCTGTCCATGGTTCATGTGTTCTCCTTGCCCGAAGGGCGCCAGTCCAGATCCTGGAAGGCCGGGCTCGCGAAGCATTCGGCGAGGAAGTCCAGGAATCGCCGCATGATAGCGGGCTGCTGTCGACGCGACGCGTACACCGCATGGATGCCGAGCTCGTCCAGGCTGTACTCGGGCAGCAGTTCGATCAGTTCGCCACTGCGCAGCAACGGTGCGACCTGGTAGGTCGGCAACATGGCGATGCCGGCATTGGCGCGCACGGCCTCCAGCAGCAGCGAGGCTTCATTGGCACTGATGTTGCCGCCCACCGCAACCGACAGCGAGCGCCCTTCGCGATGCAGCTGCCATAGGCTTTTGCCGACGTAGTGATGGGTCAGGCAGTTGTGCGCGGCGAGATGCTCGGGTGCAGTCGGCGTGCCACGTGCCTGCAGATAGGCCGGCGTCGCGCACAGCACCGAACGGCATATCGCCAAGCGACGTGCGATCAGGCTGGGATCGATCTGCCGTGCGATGCGCACCGCCAGGTCGACGCGCTCCTCCACCAGGTTGACCGTGCGGTCGACCAGCAGCAGTTCGATGCGGGCGGCCGCATGGCGCTGCACGAAGGCGGCCACTGCGCGCGCCAGATGGCTCTGCCCGAACGACACGCTGGCAGTGATGCGCAGCGTTCCGTGTGGCTCTGGATCGTCGCTGGCCAACTCGCCCTGCAGTTCCTCACCAATCGCCAGCATCTGCCGGAAACGCGCCAACGCGGCTTCACCGGCCCCGGTCAGGCTGACCCGCCGCGTGGTCCGGTGCAGCAGCCGCGCGCCCAGCCAGCCCTCCACCTCGGCGAGGTAGCGGCTGACCATCGCCCGCGACATGTCCAGCACCTCGGCGGCGGCGGTCAGGCTGCCACGCTCGGCAACTTCGACGAACACGGTCATGGCGGTCAATCGGTCCATATGCTCGATCCATGCAACAAACAAGCGCGTTATACGCTGTTTTTCGAGCGACTGCAGCGGCCTACAGTGGCCCCATTCCCCCGCCCTACCCCACGGAGTCCTGCCATGAAGATCGCCCTCGTCGGTGCCACCGGCAATATCGGTCGCCAGATCGCCCGCCACGCGCTGGCCAACGGCCACCAACTGACCGTCATCGTGCGCAGCGCGCAGGACCTGCCGGCCGAGCTGGCTGGCGCCCATCCGGTCATCGCCTCGCTGGACGACCAGGATGCCCTGGTCGCCGCCATTGCCGGCCACGATGTGCTGGCCAGCGCCTACGGCCCGCGCCCGGGCGACGACATCGGCCGCGTCGGCGAGGTTGCCGCACAGCTGGCCGACGCCGCCCGCAAGGCCAACGTGCCGCGCCTGGTGGTGGTCGGCGGCGCCGGCAGCCTGGAAGTCGCCCCCGGCGTGCAGCTGGTCGACACCCCCACCTTCCCGGAGGCCTACAAGCCCTACGCGCTGGCCCACCGTGAAGCCTTCAACCGCCTGCAGGCAGTGGATGACCTGGACTGGACCTTCTTCTCGCCGGCGGCCGAAATCGGCCCGGGTGAAGAGCGTGGGCAGTATCGCGTGCAGCCCAAGGCCTTCCTCGCCGATGCCAGCGGCCACAGCCGTATCAGCTACGCCGACTACGGCGCCGCGTTCGTCGCCGAACTGGAAGCGCGCAAGTACCCGAAGCAGATCATCACGGCCGCATATTGATCGACACGCTTGTTCTGTAGAGCCGAAGGCAACGGCAGGAGCCGTTGCCAACGTCGCTTGCGACGGCCCGCAGGGGGCCGGGCGAGGACGCCCGGCATAGCCCACGCTCGGCTCTACGCAAACATGCAGCCGAGCATGGCTCGGCTCTACACGAGGAATTCCCCATGCGTACCGCTGCCCTGCTGTTCCCCCTCGCGCTGGCTGCCAGCTTCGCCAGCACCCCGCTGCTGGCCGCACCGGCCGCGCCTGCGCCTGCCAGCGCCGCGAAATCGCAACTGCGCCTGCAGACCTTCCATCCCGGCCCGCAGGCGATGTTCTCGGTGTCCTCGGTGCTGATCGAAGGGCGCAACGACGCGATCCTGGTCAACGCGCAGTTCGCTGCCGGCGATGCGCGCCGGCTGGTCGAGCAGATCCGCGCCAGCGGCAAGCAGCTGACCACCATCTACATCAGCCATGGCGATCCGGACTATTACTTCGGCCTGGCCACCGTGCAGGACGCGTTTCCGCAGGCGCGCATCGTCGCCACCGCGCAGACCGTGGCGCATATCCGTGAATCCCAGGCCGGAAAGCTGGCGTACTGGGGGCCGAAGATGGGCGCCGACGTTCCGGCACGCATCGTGGTGCCTGCGGTACTGGAAGGTGATGCGCTGCAGCTGGAAGGCCAGCGCCTGCCGTTGATCGGCCTGGATGGACCGACGCCGGACCGCAGCGTGCTGTGGGTGCCGTCGCTGCGCGCGATCGTCGGTGGCATTCCGGTGGTGGCCGGCGAGCATGTGTGGATGGCCGATACGCAGACGCCGCAGTCGCATGCCGATTGGCTGCGCACGCTGCAGCAGCTGCAGGCGTTGAAGCCGAAGGTGGTGGTGCCCGGTCATTACGCGGAGGGTGCGGCACTGGATGCCAGTGCGCTGCGCTTCACGGCGGAGTACATCCGCGCCTTCGATGTTGAATCAGCCAAGGCCAAGGACAGCGCTGCGTTGGTGAAGGCGATGCAGGCGCGCTATCCGAAGCTGGCAGGTGTGGAGTCGCTGGAGTTGAGTGCGAAGGTGGCCAAGGGCGAGATGCAGTGGCCGTAAGGTAGGGGTTTTCTTTTGCAGGGCTGCGCCCTGCACCTGCCGAATCGACGGCAACGGCAACGGCAAAAGCGGGCATTCCGTGGGTTGGCGGGGTGGGTCCGGTTGCGGGGGACGCCGTAAACCCATCCATGGGGGCTTGGCCGCGGCATCCATGCCGCGGACACCCCCGCAACCGGACCCACCCCGCCTTCGAGAGTTGGCCGCGATCTGTTGGAACCTGCTGCTGATGGTGGGTGCCGACCGTTGGTCGGCACGGCAATGATCAGTGCTCGAACAATTCGCCCTGCACCACCGGCTCCTTTTCGCGGAAACCGCCGAGGCCGACGCCGACCAAGCGGTAACGGGTGTCGGCGGGCAGGTCGACGCGGGCGCGCAGTGACAGCGCGATGTCGCGCAGTTCGGCCATCGATTCCGGCGGGCGTTCCGGGGTGAAGCTGCGGGTAAGGAGGCGGAACTGCGCGGTCTTCAGCTTCAATACCACGGTGTGGCCGATGCGTTCGGTCTTGCGCGTGGCATGCCAGGTCTTCCCGGCCAGCTGCACGATCGCTTCAGCCAGGTCTTCCAGCAGCAGGTCCTCGGCGAAGGTGTCTTCGGAAGAGATCGACTGCACCTGCTGATCCGGTTCCACCGGCCGCTCGTCGACACCGCGTGCGCGGTTGTACAGGCTGCGACCGAAGCTGCCGAAGGCTTCTTCCAGGTCCGGCAGCGTCCACTGCCGCAGGTCGCCGCAGGTGACGATGCCGCGCGCTGCCAGCTTGCCTTCCATCACCTTGCCGACACCGGGCACGCGGTTCACCGGCAGTGGCAGCAGGAATGCGTCCACCCGCTGCGGCGGAATCACGAACTGGCCGTCAGGCTTGCGCCAGTCCGAGGCGATCTTGGCCAGGAACTTGTTCGGCGCGATCCCGGCGGAAGCAGTCAGGTGGGTTTCCTCGCGGATCTGCGCGCGGATGGTGCGGGCGATGTCGGTGGCCAGCACGATGTCACTCTTCGGCACCGTGACATCCAGATAGGCCTCATCCAGAGACAACGGCTCGACCAGGTCGGTATGGCGCAGGAAGATCTCGCGCACGTGGCGCGACACCGCCTTGTAACGTGCGAAGTCCGGCGGCACGAAGATCGCGTCCGGGCACAGGCGCTCGGCGCGCAGGGCCGGCATCGCCGAACGCACGCCGAACACGCGCGCCTCGTACGAGGCGGCGCACACCACTGAACGCGCGCCGCGCCATGCCACAACCACCGGCTTGCCGCGCAGTGACGGATCGTCGCGCTGCTCCACCGACGCGTAGAAGGCGTCCATGTCAACGTGGATGATCTTGCGCAGTGCGTTCATGGTTGGCCCACATGATACCTGCACCGTACCCGTCCAGACGCCGAAGTATGGTCGTTGTGCATCAACGGGATGCGTGGTTTCAGCTGAAAACACTACGCACGCGTACGGAGACGCGGTTTGATATCCGCCTGATCCGTCGTGCATCCTCGGGAACTCGTTGCCTTGTTTTCGCTTCCAGGATTGCGCTTTCCATGACTCGTCTCCACGCGTTCAACCGCGACCAGCTGCTGGCCAGCGCACGCGGTGAACTGTTCGGCGCTGCCGCCGGCCGGTTGCCCAACGACCCGATGCTGATGTTCGACCGCATCACCGAAATCCGCGAGGACGGCGGACCGCATGGCAAGGGCATGGTACGCGCCGAACTGGATATCCGTCCGGACCTGTGGTTCTTCGGCTGCCACTTCATCGGCGACCCGGTGATGCCCGGCTGCCTGGGCCTGGATGCGATGTGGCAGCTGACCGGCTTCTTCCTCACCTGGCTGGGTGCCCCCGGCAAGGGCCGCGCCCTGGGCTGCGGTGAAGTGAAGTTTACCGGCCAGGTGCTGCCAGACGCGAAGCTGGTGCGCTACGAGATCGACATCAGCCGCGTCATCAACCGCAAGCTGGTGATGGCCCAGTCCGACGCGCGCATGTACGTGGACGACCGCGAGATCTACAACGCCCGCGACCTGCGCGTGGGCCTGTTCACTGAAACCGGGAGCTTCTGATGCGTCGCGTCGTCATCACCGGCATGGGCATCACGTCCTGCCTCGGCAATGATCTGGATACCGTTTCGGCCGCGCTGCGCGAAAGCCGCGCCGGCATCACCGCGCTGGCCGACCACGCCGAAGCCGGCCTGCGCAGCCAGGTCGGCGGTCGCGTCGACCTCGACCTGGACGCGCTGATCGACCGCAAGCAGAAGCGCTTCATGAGCGATGCCGCCGCCTTCGCCTACCTGGCGATGGCCGATGCCATCACCGATGCGGGCCTGACCCCGGAACAGGTCAGTGGCCTGCGCACCGGCCTGATCGCCGGTTCCGGCGGTGGCTCCAGCGAATGGCAGGTGGGTGCGGTGGATCTGCTGCGCAGCCGCGGCGTGCGCAAGGTCGGCCCGTACATGGTGCCACGCACGATGTGCTCGACGGTGTCGGCGTGCCTGGCCACCGCGTTCCAGATCAAGGGCGTCAGCTACTCGCTGTCGGCCGCCTGCGCGACCTCGGCGCACTGCATCGGTGCGGCTGCCGACC
The DNA here is from genome assembly GCF_040815575.1 of Stenotrophomonas sp. LST15-1-1.1. Lineage (NCBI taxonomy): Bacteria > Pseudomonadati > Pseudomonadota > Gammaproteobacteria > Lysobacterales > Lysobacteraceae > Stenotrophomonas > Stenotrophomonas sp. LST15-1-1.1. The sequence goes on along the minus strand of NZ_JBFPNJ010000029.1, from coordinate 156,060 downwards.
TCATCCGCCACGGCGCGCAGGACATCATGTTCGCCGGTGGCGGTGAAGATCTGCACTGGTCGATGAGCGTGATGTTCGATGCGATGGGCGCACTGTCCACCAGCTTCAACGACACCCCCGCCAGCGCCTCGCGCCCGTATGACAAGGACCGCGATGGCTTCGTCATCGCCGGTGGCGGCGGCATGCTGGTGCTGGAGGATTACGACCACGCGGTGGCACGTGGCGCACACATCCATGCCGAGCTGATCGGCTATGGCGTGACCTCCGATGGTGCCGACATGGTCGCGCCGTCCGGTGAGGGCGCCGTGCGCTGCATGAAGATGGCGCTGCAGAACGTTGACCGTCCGCTGGACTACCTCAACACCCACGGCACCTCGACCCCGCTGGGCGATGTGACCGAGCTGGGTGCGATCCGCGAGGTGTTCGGCGATGCGATTCCGCCGCTGTCCTCGACCAAGGCGCTGTCGGGCCATTCGCTGGGCGCTGCCAGCGTGCATGAAGCGATTTACTGCCTGCTGATGATGCGGGATGGCTTCGTGGCCGGTTCGGCCAACATCGGTGAGCTGGACCCGAGGGTGGAAGGCTTCCCGATCCTGCGCGAAAGCCGCGAGCAGAAGCTGGACACGGTGATGTCCAACAGCTTCGGTTTCGGTGGCACCAACGCGGCGCTGGTGTTCGGCAGGGTGTGATCGAAAGGCGTGCCAACCAAGGTTGGCACCCACCAGAGCGGTTGCCATGGATGTAGAGCCGAGCCCATGCTCGGCTCAGTGCCAACCAAGGTTGGCAGCTACCTCGGCAACAGCGGCAGCAGCAGTGCGTGCGCGTCCACCAGCGAGCCGACGATGCGGTGGCCCAACGCACGCAGTTCTTCATCGGGATGCACCAGGTCCGGCACCTGGATCACGGTCATGCCCGCAGCCAGTGCGGCACGCGTGCCGGCTGGGGAATCCTCCAGCGCCAGGCAGCGTTCCGGTGCCTTGCCCAGCCGCTGCGCGGCCAGCAGGTAGATGTCCGGTGCCGGCTTGGCCCGCGCCACGTCGCCACCGGCAACCACCGCATCGAAGTACGGCAGCAGCCCGGTCGCGGCCAGCTTGCGGTTGGCCCGCGGTTGCCGGGTCGAGGTCGCCACCGCACGCGGCACCGCGTGCGACGTCAACAACTCAAGCAGTTCCAGGATGCCCGGGCGCAGCGGCAACCCTGTCTGCGTGCGTTCCTCGTACAGATCATGGCAGCGCGCGGCCATCGCCTCGATCATGCTGTCTTCGATGCCCTGCTGGCGCAGCAGCGCCTGGCTGTCGTGGTCGCCAAGGCCGACCATGCGCACGAAGAAGCTGGCATCCAAGGGCAGGCCGAACTCCTCCGCCGCCTCGCTCCAACATGCAAGCGACACACGCTCGCTGTCGATCATCAGGCCGTCCATGTCGAAGATGACGGCGTCGGGCAGGAACGGCAGCGCAGCGATGGAGGTCATGGAGCGAACAGCGTATCCAGGTCGGTGGAGGTCAGCAGCCGCCATTGCCCTTCGGCCAGTCCCTGCAGGTCCAGGCCACCGACACGGCTGCGATGCAGGGCCTGCACGTGGTTGCCTGCGGCAGCGAACATGCGGCGTACCTGATGGTAGCGGCCTTCGTGCAGCACCAGGCGCGCCTTGCGCGGCCCAAGCACCTGCAGTTCAGCCGGCAGCAGGGGCGTCTTCTCCGCTTCCAGCATCAGCGTGCCGCTGGCAAACAGCGCCACCTCGTCACCGCGCAGGTCTTCGGCCAGCTCCACTTCGTAGACCTTGGGCAGCTTCGACTTCGGCGAAATGATCCGGTGCAGCAGGTTGCCGTCGTCGGTCAGCAGCAACAGGCCACTGGTCTCGCGATCCAGGCGGCCGACGGTGGACAGCACCGGGTCGCGGTCGCGGAAGCGCGGCGGCAGCAGGTCGTAGATCAGGCGGCCCTTGTCCTTGGTCGAGCAGGTGTAGCCGGCCGGCTTGTACATCGCCAGCGACAGGCCCACCGGCGGGTCCAGCGGCTCACCGTCGACGCGCACCGCTTCATGCGGCACCTGGTCGTCGGCATACAGCACCTCGCCGTCGGCGTCGGTGACGCGGCCTTCGCGGAACATCCACTGCACCTGCTTGCGGCTGCCGTAGCCAAGGTTGGCGATGTGCTTGACCAGCTTCACCGGAGCTTCCCCTTGCCCTTCACTGCCTCGACCAGCTTGAAGCCATCGCGCTCGGCAACCACGCGGACCGCGCCGAAGCTCTCGTTGAGCGTGTACTCGTAGGGCAGGTGGCGGTTGGCTACCACATACAGGCGCCCACCCGGGCGCAGTGCCTGCGCGGCCACGGCGATGAAGCGCTGGCCAATGTCCGGGCGATCCGCACGCGAGGGCGTGTGGAACGGCGGGTTGCTGATGATGACGTCGTAGTCCGGCTCGATGCCAGCGGTGACATCGCGCCACAGGAAGCGCAGCGGCACCGGGCGCGGTGGCGGCGCCAGATTGAGTTCGGCCAGGTCCAGCGCGCGCTTCTCGGCCTCGTACAGGTCCAGCGCGGTGATCTTCGGGCAGCGCTCCAGCAGCTCGCGCGACAGGTAGCCGTAACCGGCACCGAGGTCGGCCGCACGCCCGGCCAGGTCGGCCGGCAGATGTTCGGCCAGCAGCGCCGATGCCGGATCGATGCGGTCCCAGGCGAACACGCCCGGACGGCTGAGGAAGCGGCCGCCGACGATCGGCCGCACCGCGTCCAGGCTGCCCCAGCGCTTGGCCACGTCCGCGTCATGCTGGCCCTGCAGCGGTGCGGTCCAGAACACGCGGCAGTGGTTCTTGGTCAGGCTGCCGCCCAGGCCGGCCAACTGCTTGAGGTCGCCTTCGCCGGAGCGGGCGCCTTCGTTGTTGTGCTGGCAGGCCACGATGCGGCCACCGTCGGCGACCAGCGCCAGGGCGCGGGCGAACAACGCGCGGGCTTCCTCGCGCTGGCGCGGCGGCAGCACCAGCACCAGCGGGTAACGGCCGCGGCCGGCAACATCATCCAGCTGGCCGCTGACGGTCCAGCCAGCGGCCTGCTGCAGCGGCTGCGCGAATGGAGCGAAGCTCTGCTCGCAGTCGACCTGGCGGCCGCCGGCCTGCTCGCGCAGGGGCCAGCCATCACGGGCGCGCAGGAAGGCCACCGGCCCCTCCGGCCAGCGCAGGGCGCCGCTGGAGAACGGCAGGAACAGGGTCTGCAGGGGGGCGTCGTCGCTGGATGCCATCGGCGCGGGTACTGGAAGCGTGAGGGCCGTCCATTGTACCGGCTTGTCCGGCCGGGCCCCGAACCCCGCTTTGCGAAACTTCAACGTTGCCTTGATGCCGCAGCAACATGCCAGCGCTCAGGGTAGAAGCTCCCCCGCAACCCATGGAGATCCTGCATGCGAGCCTTGTTCGTCGGAGGTGTCGTCGACAACAGTGAAATGGACCTGGAAGGCAGCCATCCCCCCGTGCATTACCCGGAGGATACCGGCGGTGGTCACTCCCGCTATCGCCTGCACCAGGTCGGCCACGGCGCCGATGGCAGTGTGGCCTACGCCGTGTATGGAGCACCGGATCTGGCCGACGAGGAAGTGACCCGGGTAGCCGAGGAGCGCGCCTATGCGCGCAGGTTCGAAGCGACGGCAACGCTGTTCGAGCACTGATAGGCCTGTAGCGCCCGAGCCCATGCTCGGGCGGCGGCGCAGCCGTGCGGACGGCAACCGAGCATGGGCTCGGCTCTACATCGGATCACGGCGCTGTGGGCGGCAGCTCGCGGATGCTGGCGATTTCATCCAACCACACGTGGTGCTGCTGCACCGGCGTATCGAGATCGTCCAGCCGCAGCTGGCCGTTGCTGCCTTCATCACCGGCGTCGTTTCGGTACTGCTGCAACGTTGGCTGCACGGCCACGGTGCCCAGCAGGCGGCGGCCATCGTGCAGGGTCAGCTGCACCTGGGTTTCCCCGCGCAACTGGAGCAGCAGGGCTTCCAGGCGCGCGATCTGCGCCGGATCGGTATGGATTCGGGGAGCAATACGGGACATCGACAACCTCCTGCGTGCAGGCGTGCAGGATCGCCGATTCGTCGTGAACGCTCAGTGCAGCAGGCTGTCCCCGCGCGTGGCCTGCACGCGCCGCACCACACCCACCAACTGCGCCACCGAGTACGGCTTGGCCACATGTTCCTGGAAGCCCGAGGCCAACGCACGGCGACGGTCATCGGCACGCGCCAGCGCCGTCACCGCCACCGCCGGCAATGCCGTGGCATCCACGCCCAGGTCCTCGCGCAGCGTGCTCACCAGGCCATAGCCATCCATGCCCGGCATGCCGATGTCGGTCAGCAGCACGTGGTACTGCAGGTGGCCATTGTCGGCCAGCAGCGCCAGTGCCTCGCCCGCAGAGCTGGCCGCCGATACGCTGGCGCCCTGCTCTTCCAGCATGCGGCGCAGGTATTCCAGCACTTCAGGCTGGTCTTCCACCGCCAGCACATGCAGGCCGCGCAGCGGGTATGGCTCGACCACCATCGGTTCCATGATCGGACCACTGACCACCTCACGCAGCGGACGCCGTTCGGCATCGGGCAGGTGCTGCGGCAAGCGCACGGTGAAGGTGGAACCGTGACCGTGGCCATCGCTGGCCGCACTGACCGTACCGCCATGCAGCTCGACCAGCTGCTGCACGATCGCCAAGCCCAGTCCCAGGCCGCCATGACGGCGGGTGGTGGTGCCGTCAGCCTGGCGGAAGCGGCTGAACAGATGGTTCAGGAATTCCGGCGCGATGCCGTCGCCGGTATCACGCACGGTGATCGTCCAGTAGTTGCCGTCGGCCTGCAGCTGCACGTCGATGCGGCCTTCAGCCGGGGTGAACTTGATCGCGTTGGACAGCAGGTTCCAGAACACCTGCTGCAGCCGGGTGGCATCGCCCAGCACCTGGCAGGGCTGCGCCGGCAGCTGCAGGGTGACGTCCAGCGCCTTGCCCTCGGCCACCAGTTCCTGCGCGCCCATCGCTTCGTTCAACTGGTCGCGCAGATCCAGCACTTCCACTTCCAGCTGCACCTTGCCCAGCAGCATGCTGCTGAGGTCGAGCATGTCCGAGATCAGGCGCTTCTGCGCGGTGGCACTGTTGGCGATCACGCCCAGGCCCTTGTACAGCGGGCTGGTGGAATCCACGCGCTGCAGCAGCAGTTCGCTCCAGCCCAGGATCGTGGTCAGCGGCGTGCGCAGCTCATGCGACAGCGTGGCCAGGAATTCATCCTTCAACCGCGCCATGTTCTCCGCGGCACTGCGTGCGGCGCGCTCGGACTGCAGCAGCTCCTCGCGCGCCAGTTCGATCTCGCGACGCTCGGTGACGTCCGGGCTGCTGCCGGCCAGGCCGATGAAGCGACCCATCCGCGAGAAGCGCGGACGGGCGTTCATTTCCAGCCAGCGCCACTGTCCATCGGCGCGGCGGGCGCGTACCAGCGCATGCATCGAACGCTGCGCTTTCAGCGCTTCCTGCAGTTCGTACTCGAACACCGACGCATCGTCGGGATGCACCAGGCCGCGCCAGACATCTTCCGGCACACGGTTCTCGTCGCCGCCGAAGAACTCGCTGAAGGCACTGTTGACGAAGCGGGCGTGGCCGCGCTCGTCCAGCACCCACACCGGCATCGGCAAACCATCGGCCAGTGCACTGAAACGGGCCTCGCTCTCGCCCAGCTCCACTTCCATCTGCTTGCGCGCGGTCACATCGAAGAACAGCACGCCCACCAGGTCATCGCCCGGCCGGCCGACACGCACCGCATCCACCGCGAACGAGCGCCCGAGAGCACGGGCGTCCATCTCGAATTGCGCCGGTCGCCCGGTCCGCGCCACTTCGCCGTAGATCCGGAACCAGTCGCCTTCGTGCTGTGGCTCCAGCGCGCTCATGCGCTTGCCGCAAGCATCCTTCAGGCCGGTATGGCGCTCGAAGGCATCGTTGACCTCGAGGAAGCGGTAATCGATCGCCTCATCACCGTCGAACAGCACCTGGATCACACAGAAACCTGCGTGGATGCGCTCAAGCACGCCATGGTGCAGGTCAGTTTCGGGCGTCGGCACCATCAAGGGTGAGCGCTCCACGAGGGGCGGCAGTGTGGACAAGGGCGTGGGGAGAAAAGACCGGATGGAGGTACAGCATCTTCCAGAGGGCGTATTCACAGCGTCAAGCGCCGTCAGTCACGGTTGACGACCATGAATTGGCGGCAACTGTTGACGCATTTGACGCCACTGACCATTGCTGCGGCCCTCCAGCGGGATCACACTCGATCCGAGATCATCACCCTCCCCGCTTCGGGGACGCAGGAGACTGCCATGAAAGGTTCGCTTTCAACCGCCCTGCTGCTGGCCGGCATGCTTGCCGTGGGCAGCGTGGGCGCCGCGCCGCGCACGGTAACCGCGCCCGACGCACCGCGCGCGCTGCAGGCCGATGGCCCGGTCAGCGTGAAGTGGGACGATCCGGCGAAATTCACCGAGCTCCGCCAGAGCAGCAACCGCTTCGAGGCTGAACGCGGTGACTGGGTGCAGCAGCTGGCACGCTACGTACAGACCAGCGCCGCCAAGCCCCTGCAGGCCGGGCAGACGCTGGACGTGACCCTGGTCGATATCAAGCGCGCGGGCGACTACGAGCCGTGGCACGGCCCGCGTGGCAGCGATATCCGGATCATGCGCGACATCTACCCGCCGCGGATCACCCTGCAGTACACGCTGAAGGACGCCAGCGGGCGCATCATCGATGAAGGCGACGCCCGCCTGAGCGACAGCGGCTACCTGCACAACATCGGCCTGAAGAGCGACACCGATCCGCTGCGTTATGAGAAGCGCCTGATCGATGATTGGGTGAAGCGCCAGCTGACCTCGCGCGTTACCGCTGCGCGGTAATCCCGCGCAGCGCGACCCACCGGTAGGTGTCGACCTTGGTCGACACACATCCACGGCGCCGACCAAGGTCGGCCACTACCAGAACCGCGCGCAGCGCCTGATCGATCCGGTAGGTGTCGACCTTGGTCGACACACATCCACGGCGCCGACCAAGGTCGGCCGCTACCAGAGCCGTGCGCAACGCCTGATCGATCCGGTAGGTGTCGACCTTGGTCGACACGCATTCAAAGCGCCGACCAAGGTCGGCCGCTACCAGAGCCGTGCGCAGCGCCTGATCGATCCGGTAGGTGTCGACCTCGGTCGACACGCATTCACAGCGCCGACCAAGGTCGGCCGCTACCAGAGCCGTGCGCAGCGCCTGATCGATCCGGTAGGTGTCGACCTTGGTCGACACACATTCAAAGCGCCGACCAAGGTCGGCCGCTACCAGAACCGTGCGCAGCGCCTGATCGATCCGGTAGGTGTCGACCTTGGTCGACACGCATTCACTGCGCGGACCAAGGTCGGCCGCTACCAGAACCGTGCGCAACGCCTGATCGATCCGGTAGGTGTCGACCTTGGTCGACACGCATTCAAAGCGCCGACCAAGGTCGGCCGCTACCAGCGCCGGTCAATCCTGGTAGACACGTGCCACGCGCTTGACGCCACACGGCAGCTGGTAGGCACTGACACCGCAGCGCGGGGCCAGCTCGGACAGCGTCGGCGCTGTGCCCCACAGTTCCACCACGCTGCCGACGCCGGCCTGCGCATGCGCGGTCAGGTCCACGGTCAGCATGTCCATCGACACGCGGCCGATCAGCCCACCGGGTTGGCCATCGATCAGCACCGGGGTGCCATTGGGGGCGAACTGCGGATAGCCATCGGCATAGCCCAGTGCGACTACGCCCACGCGTGTGCGTGCCTTGGCGACGAAACGCGCACCGTAGCCGACCGGCTCACCGGCCTCGATCCAACGTTCGGCGATGACCTTGGACTGCATCGTCATCACCGGGCGCAGGCGCGCGGTGAGCTCGCTGTCGTCCGGCAGCGGGTTGGCGCCGTACAGCATCAGGCCCGGGCGCACCCAGTCACTGCGTACATCCGGCCAGCCCAGCAGCGCCGGCGAATTGCAGACACTGGTCTCGCCTTGAAGGTCTTCGATGGCCTCGACGAAGGTCGCGGCCTGCTCATGGGTACGCTCGCTGTCCAGCTCGTCGGCACGTGCCAAGTGGGTCATCAGTACGATGCGCGCCACCTGCGGCAGTGCAGACAAACGTGCGTGCGCGGCGCGGAAACCGGCCACGTCCAGGCCCAGCCGGTGCATGCCACTGTCCAGCTTCAGCCACACCGTCAGCGGGCGCGGGCTGTCGAACGCGGCCAGCGCCTCCAGCTGCCACGGCGAACCGACTGAGAACCACAGGTCATGCTCGGCCACCAGCGCCATCTCGCTGGGCTCGAAGATGCCTTCCAGCAGCAGGATCGGTGCACGGATACCGGCCTGGCGCAGTTCCAGTGCCTCTTCGATCGTGGCCACGCCGAAGCCGTCGGCCTCGCCTTCCAGTGCCTGCGCGCAGCGCACCGCGCCATGACCATAGGCATCGGCCTTGATGATCGCCAACGCCTTGCCACCACCCAGCTCACGGGCCAGGCGGTAGTTGCTGCGCAGTGCGCCCAGATCGATCAGCGCGCGGGCAGGACGCATGTGCGGTTCTCATGTTGCGGGGCGTGGCGGTACTGGCCGTAGCGGAAGATATCCAGGCCTTCGGTGCTGATCTGCGGCTGGCGCGCGCTCATCAGGTCGGCCAGGTAGCGGCCCGAGCCGCAGGCCATGGTCCAGCCCAGCGTGCCGTGGCCGGTGTTGAGGAACAGGTTGCGGAACGGCGTGGCGCCGATCACCGGCGTGCCGTCGGGCGTGGCCGGGCGCAGGCCGGTCCAGAACTCGGCCTTTGCCAGGTCACCGCCCTTCGGGTACAGATCGCGCACCACCAGCTCCAGCGTCTCGCGGCGGCGCGGCGACAGCGACAGGTCGAAGCCGGCCACTTCGGCCATGCCGCCGACGCGGATGCGGTTGTCGAAGCGGGTCACCGCCACCTTGTAGCTCTCATCGAGGATGGTCGAGGAGGGCGCCATCGCCGGGTCGGTGATCGGCAGGGTCAGCGAGTAGCCCTTCAGCGGATACACCGGCAGACGCATGCCCAGCGGCGCAACCAGCGCCGGAGAATAGCTGCCCAGTGCGACCACGAAGCGGTCCGCGGTTTCCAGCTTGCCGCCGATGCGTACGCCGGTGATGCGGTCACCGTCGAATTCCACGCCGGTGATGTCCTGGTCGTAGCGGAACTCGACACCCGCTTCGGCCGCCATCTGCGCCAGGCGGCGGGTGAACAGCTGGCAATCGCCGGTCTGGTCGCGCGGCAGGCGCAGCGCGCCGACCAGGCCATCGACGTGGGCCAGCGCGGGCTCGGCCTCGATGATGCCGGCGCGATCCAGCACTTCGTACGGCACGCCGTACTGGGCCAGGATCTCGATGTCCTGTGCTGATGCATCCAGCTGCTGCTGGGTGCGGAACAGCTGGGTGGTGCCCAGGTCGCGCCCTTCGAAATCGATGCCGATCTGCGCGCGCAGCTCGTTCAGGCAGTCGCGGCTGTACTCGGACATGCGCACCATGCGCGCCTTGTTGATCGCGTAGCGCTCGTGGGTGCAGTTACGCAGCATCTGCCACAGCCAGCGGTACTGGGCCAGGTCCATGCCCGGCTTGATCGCCAGCGGTGCGTGCTTTTCGAACAGCCAGCCGATGGCCTTCTTCGGCACGCCCGGGGCGGCCCACGGCGAGGTGTAGCCGAAGGACAGCTGGCCGGCATTGGCGAAGCTGGTTTCCAGCGCGGGACCGGGCTGGCGGTCGACGACCGTGACTTCAAACCCGGCCTGTCGCAGGTACCAGGCACTGGTGGTGCCGATCACGCCGCTGCCGAGAACTAGGACTCGCATGGGAATTCTCCAACCCGATCATTCCCTGCATTTGGGTGCGCAGGGGCCACAATCGGGGAAGTATATTCTTCCGTTCCTAGGTGATTTGCCTGATTTTAGGAATGCAGGCAGGATATTTTCCTCTGATTCATTCCCCGAGGTTGACGGCCATGACCACCCGCCCCCGCGAACTGGACAAGATCGACCGCAAGATCCTGCGCATCCTGCAGGGCGAAGGCCGCATTTCCTTCACCGAGCTGGGCGAACGGGTCGGTCTGTCGACCACCCCGTGCACCGAGCGCGTGCGCCGGCTGGAGCGCGAAGCGGTGATCACCGGCTATCACGCGCACCTGGACCCGTCCGCGCTGAAGGCGAGCCTGCTGGTGTTCGTGGAGATCAGCCTGGCCTACAAATCCGGTGACATCTTCGAGGAGTTCCGGCGTGCGGCACTGAAGCTGCCCAACGTACTGGAATGCCATCTGGTGTCAGGAGATTTCGATTACCTGTTGAAGGCGCGGATCAGCGAGATGGCCTCGTATCGCAAGCTGCTTGGCAGCACCCTGCTGACCCTGCCGCATGTGCGTGAATCGAAGAGCTACATCGTGATGGAAGAGGTCAAGGAAACCTGGACGCTGCCGATTCCCGATTGAGTCGACCGGCGGCAGCGGGACCAGACCCCGTAGCACGGGCTCTGGCCCCTGGCTGCATCAACGCTGCTGCGGGTTCTTCATGGAACCCTGTTGCGGATTCTTCTTCTGCTGCTCGCTCGGCTGCTGTTGCTGTTGCTGCTGGCGCTGCTGGTCCTGCGGTGTTTTGCCCTGCTGTTCCTTGCCGGGATGACGGTTCTGCTGGTTGGCCATGATCGTATTCCAAGGGGACGAGGGAAGCGCGACGGCAGGGATGCCGGCGCAGGTCCACCGTGGTCCTGGCGCGGTTAATCGCAGGCGAAAAACGGGTGATGCGGGGTGTGCAGGGCGGGGGCTGTTTTCCGGCGTTCATGTGGGTGGCGGGTTTCCTGCCAACGGCTGAGCCCCTCGTGGCTGGGGCCTGGTGCGGCGCTGCGCGTGGGCCGGGCGGGTGGGCTGTGCAGGGGACGCCGTGAATACGTCCCTGTAGGCTCGGGCGCGCCATCCATGGCGCTTACGCCCCTGCACAGCTCACCCGCCTGGCCTTGGACAGGTTCATGCGGGCGCCAGCCACGGAAAGAAAAAAAGAGCGACAGCGGGTCGCTGCGCTCTCTTTGGAGTACGCGATTGGTTGCGGGCGCTGGGGTCAGCGCTTGATCTGCTGGCCGTCGCCGGTGGGTACGCTGTCGTAGTAGCGGCCGGTGCGCGAGTCGAACACGCGGTTGGGGCCGACCGGTTTGACGCCGGGAACGATGCGGCCGTTGCGGTCGTAGACCTTGTCCGGCAGTGTCGGTGCGGGCGTGGGGGTCACCTGGGCGGGGCCGGTCGAGCGGATCGGCTGGGCCGGCTGCGGCGAGGGCAGCACCTGCGGTTGCGGGCGCGACGCTTGCGGTGGCGGGGTGACAGGCGGCGGTGCCAGCGTCGAGCTGCTGCGGGTGGCGGTCGGATTGCCGGTGGGCACCTGCGCCTGGGCAAGCAGAGGCAGCAGGGCCGTCAACAGCAGAACCAGGCGGGGTTTCATGGCGTGCTCCAGAGTGGACCCCATCCACCCTGCACCTGCACCTGTGTGCCGCCCATGAACGGCCATCACACTTGCAAGCGCGTGCCGACACCCCCACGTCTGCGGCATCCCAGGCCACAACCCCACGGAGAGCCGGCATGAGCGCTTTCGATCTGACGCCCCCCACCGCCACGCAGACCGAAGCCCTGGTCGCCGGACTCAGTGCCGAGGAGCGCCGCGTGCTGCTACAGCACGGCACCGAGGCGCCCTTCTGCGGGGTGTTCCTCGACAACAAGCGCGAGGGCGTCTATTGCTGCAGGCTGTGCGCGCTGCCGCTGTTCCGCTCCAGCACCAAGTTCGATTCGGGCACCGGCTGGCCCAGTTTCTTCGCTCCGTTCGACCCGGCGCATGTGCGCGAGATCCGCGACAGCAGCCACGGCATGGTCCGCACCGAGATCACCTGCGCCCGCTGCGGCAGCCACCTGGGCCACGTGTTCCCGGACGGTCCGCCGCCCACCTACGAGCGCCACTGCCTGAACTCGGTCTCACTTTCCTTCACCGGCAACGGCGAGCCCTGGCCCGATCCGCTGCAGCGTGGCGGCGCGGAAGCCGGCGTGGCGGGCTGAGACCCGCCGAAAGGGCCCGCTGACCGACTTCACAGAATTCCCTCTTCAGAAACACCGGTGTCAGGCCGACAAGGAGATATCCCCCCTCCTTGCGTCGCGCCATGCTCATCATCGTTGGATTCCTGGTCGTCATCATCAGCGTGCTGGGCGGCTACCTCGGCGCACACGGCCGCCTTGGGGCGCTGTGGCAGCCTTATGAGCTGGTCATCATCGGCGGTGCCGCGCTGGGTGCGTTCCTGGTCGGCACCCCGGCCAAGACCGTCAAGCAGACGCTGCAGGCCATGGTCGGCGTGTTCAAGGGCCCGCGCTACAAGCAGCAGGACTACATCGATGTCCTCAGCCTGGTGTACGAACTGCTCAACAAGGCCCGCCGCGAAGGCTTCATGGCGCTGGAAGACCATGTCGAGCGCCCGGCCGAAAGCGCGCTGTTCGGCAACTACCCGAAGGTGCAGGCCGACCACCACCTGATCGACTTCATCACCGACTGCCTGCGCCTGATGATCGGCAGCAACATCGAGCCGCACGAGCTGGAGCCGCTGCTGGAACTGGAGCTGGAGAAGCACCACGCCGAAGCCATGGCGCCGTCGCAGGTACTGACCAAGGTCGCCGACGGCCTGCCCGGTTTCGGCATCGTGGCGGCGGTGCTGGGCATCGTCATCACCATGGGCTCGATCGGCGGCGACATCGTCGAAGTGGGTGGCCATGTGGCCGGCGCGCTGGTCGGCACCTTCCTCGGCATCCTGCTGGGCTACGGCTTCGTCGGCCCGATGGCCTCGGCGATGGAAGCCCGTGCCGAGCAGGACAGCCGCATCTACGAGTCGGTGAAGACTGCCCTGCTGGCCTGCCTGCGCGGCTACAACCCGAAGATCGCGCTGGAGTTCGCCCGCAAGACGCTGCCGTCGAACGTGCGCCCGGCGTTCTCCGACTTCGAGCAGCACCTGAAGACGGTCAAGTAAGCCATGGCCGAGACCAAGCCCACCGTCATCGTCCGCCGGGTCAAGAAGGCCGGCCACGCCGCCCACCATGGTGGTTCGTGGAAGGTGGCCTATGCCGACTTCGTGACCGCGATGATGGCCTTCTTCCTGGTGCTGTGGCTGATGGCCAGCACCAGCAAGCCCGAGCGCGCGGCCATTTCCGAATACTTCCGCAATCCCAGCCCGCTGGTCGGCTCCAGCGCGACGCCGGCGCCGGGCATGGCCGGGCCGGGCGGCGCCAGCACCTCGATGATCAAGCTGGGCGGCGCCACCGATGTCTCGCGTGGCAACAGCAACGATCCCTTCCAGAACCAGCAGAAGTCGATTCCGCAACCAGTGGACGAACAGCAGCGCGACAAGCAGCAGCTGGAAGCGCTGATGAAGGAACTGCAGGAGGCGATCAGCCGCAGCCAGGCGCTGGAACCATTCAAGGATCAGCTGCTGCTGGACCTGACCCCGGAAGGCCTGCGCATCCAGATCGTGGACAAGCAGAACCGGCCGATGTTCGACCTCGGCAGCGCCACCCTGAAGCCGTACACGCAGCAGATCCTGCACGAGCTGGCCGAGTACCTGAACCACGTGCCGAACCGGATCAGCCTGACCGGCCACACCGACATCACCGCTTATTCGGCCGCACGCGGCTACGGCAACTGGGAACTGAGCGCCGACCGCGCCAATGCCGCGCGCCGCGCGCTGAACGATGGCGGCATGGACGACGGCAAGATCACCCGCGTGGTCGGCCTGTCTTCGTCGGTGCTGTTCGACAGGACCGACCCGCAGAACCCGATCAACCGCCGCATCAGCATCGTGGTGATGACCAAGGCCGCCGAAGAGGCCGCACTGGCCGGTGCCGGGCCGCAGGTGGGCCTGTCGGCGACCACCGTGGACCCGGACGTGCAGGCCGCGCAGGGGCCAGCAGGGGTCGGATCCCTTTCTGCAGGAAAGGGCTCTGACCGCTGACCGGTTTCCGCCGGGCATGGCCCGGCGCTACCGGATCCCAACGCCCAAAGGTAGCGCCGGGCCATGCCCGGCGAGCGCGCAGCGCGGCACCCAGTACAATGGCGGTCTTTCCGATTCCAGGTGATCCCACCCCATGTCCCAGTCCTCCAAGGCCAAGCGCGACAAGCGCAAGAAGCACCAGGCCAAGCGCCCGTTCCTCCGTCTGAACGCCCAGCAGCAGGTGCAGAACCATGCCGTGCTGGTCAACGAGGACGGCCAGGCCGTGGCCGCCATCGGCCTGCAGGGCCGCGAGTGGCTGCTGGCCATCGGTGGCCAGACCATGGGCAACGCCGACAACCCGGTGCCGATGCTGGCCATGCTCAAGCACCTGTCCAACGTGCAGGAAGCCGAAGGCCGCAAGGTCACCCTGGAATATTCCGAGCTGATGCAGAAGCTGCTCGACACCCTGGCTGAAGAAGCAGGCCAGACCGCCGAGGAGTACCTGGACAAGCTGGTGGCCGAGTTCGCCAGCGAGCAGGCTGAAGACGCAGCCGCCGAAGGCGAAGCTGCCGATGAAGCGGCTGCGGACACTGCCGGCGCCGAAGGCGCTGCCGACGCCGAGGCCGTTACGGCCGCCGACGCCGACGGCAAGCCGCAGGCCTGATCCGGCGGCGGCGGTGTCGGTCTACGTCGATGACGCGGTGCATCCCTGGCGCGGTCAGCGCTGGGCGCACCTGATGGCCGATACCTTGGCCGAGCTGCACGCGATGGCGGCGCAGCTCGGCATTTCCCCACGCGCCTTCCAGAACAAGGCCAGCGGGGCACATTACGATGTCACCGCCGAGCTGCGTGCGCAGGCGCTCGCGCTGGGCGCGGTGGCCATTTCCCGGCACGTCGATCGCGCACAGGTGAAAGCGGTGATCGCCAACGCCAGGGCGCAGTACCGGCCGTAGGCGCGCCCAAGGAACACGAGGGCGCGATTGGCATGAACGCATCGCAATGCGCGCGGAACCTGCCGCGACACATTGGACACGATTCATCCGGCGCGGCGAGAAGCCGCCGGGCATGGCCCGGCGCTACCGGTGACTCTCAGAACGGATCGCTGCCCAGCCGCACTTCCACGTTCAGCAGCGAGCACAGCGCCAGCAGGGCGTCGTCATCGCGGGTCAGCGCCATCCAGCCACTGAAGCCCTCGTTGCCGGCATCCACGCTCCACAGCGTGTAGTTGTGCTCGCGCAGGCGGTCGAAGGCGGTGCTCATCAGCTGCACGCCGTCCAGATCCGCGGCGAAGTCCTCATCGTCCAGGTCGCCACCCCAGTCCAGCTGCAGGTTGAAGCGCGCTGACAGCTCGTTCACCGCCGACTGCAGCGAATCGAAATCATCTCGCTCGACCTCGAAGCCGGACTGCCAGGCGATGGCGGTGAACAGCGCCGGCAGCCAATCGCTGTCGGCTTCCAGCGGCTGGCCGTCCTCGGACAGATGCTCGCGCCAGCGGTTGAACTGCTGCAGGGCCAGCTCTTCGTCGCCCGGATTGATCAGCACGAGCAGATTCCAGACCCGCGCCTCGAAGTCGTCCTCGTCGAAATCGTGGGCGTCTTCCTCGAAGTCGAAATAGTCGCTGTTGTCAGGCATGGCGGATCATCCTCGGGAGCAGGTGGGCATTCTACGGTTTATCCTGTACCGCTGAAGCCGGCCGTGGTGGCCGTCACTGTGAATGAAGCGATGAGCGATACCCCTCCCGACCACCTGGCGATCAACCCGGCCAGCCCCTTCCACGATGCGCAGGCCCTGGAGCGCGGCGTCGGCGTGCGCTTCAACGATGTCGAGCGCGACAACGTCGAGGAATACTCGGTCAGCGAAGGCTGGATCCGCGTGCAGGCTGGCAAGGCCCGCGACCGTCGCGGCAACCCGATGACCATCAAGGTCAAGGGCAAGGTCGAGGCTTACTTCCTGGAACAGAAGCCGGAAGCCTGACGGCTGCCTTGTAGAGCCGAGCCCACGCTCGGCTGCTTTCTGCTCAGGTGTCATGGCACCTGGACGGAAAGCTCAGCCGAGCGTGGGCTCGGCTCTACACAACAGACCCATCACTCGCGCTTGCGCGATTCCAGCAGGTCGAGGTTGCGGATCAGCCGCCGTGCGATCTCGTCAGACACCACCCCGCGGCGGGTCAGCCGGAACAGTTCCTCGCGCTCGGCGTTGAGGCCGGCGCTGCGCAGCTGGCGGTAGCCCATCTCCATCCGGTTCACCTTTTCCGGGTCCACGTCGGGGTTGTCGCGGTCCAGATGCCGCTGATACAGCAGGCTCACCCGCGATGCGGCGTCGTTGTACAGCTGCACGTTCTCGGTGTTCTGGTTCAGCACCAGCTGCTGGCGCATGCGCTCCACGCCCGCCAACGCCGCCTTCGAGGACAGCTTGCGGGCCAGATCCTCTTCCTTGCGCTCACCCGAATCGGCCGGCAGCTGCAGGCCCTTCAACAGCTGCGGCAGCGCCACGCTGGCGCCGACCAGCGAGCACAGGATCACCGCGGCAGCCAGGAAGATCACCAGGTCACGTGCCGGGAACGGGCTGCCATCAGGCAGGAACAGCGGCAGGGTCAGCACACCGGCCAGGGTGATCGCACCCCGCACGCCCGCCACCGAGGTGGCCACCACGATGCGCCAGTTCGGTGCCTCGCCATGCTCCAGGCCGCGGCGCCGTGCGCGCAGCAGATTCCAACGCAGCGACAACCAGACCCACAGCAGGCGCAGCGCGATCAGTGTCGCGTTGATCACCAGCACATACACCAGCAGCCACCATGCGCTCTGGTGGCCGCTCTCGTTCATGGTGGTGGTGGCGCGTTCGACGATGCCCGGCAACTGCTCGCCCAGCAGCACGAACATGATGCCGTTGAAGCTGAACTGCAGCATGTTCCACACACCGGCACGCTGCACGCGCATGCTGCCGGACACGCGGCCGGTCATTTCCACGTAGCTCATGGAGATGCCCGCTGCGACCGCAGCGAGGATGCCCGAGGCGTTGATCTCTTCTGCCAGCAGGTACGCCGCGAACGGGATCAGCAAGTTGACCAGCATCGCCGCACCGGGCTCTTCGCCGAAGCGGCGCCACAGCCAGCGCTGGAACGTGGACACGCCGAGGGTGACCGCCACGCCGACGGCCAGGCCGGCCACCGCCACCCACAGGAAGGTCAGCGAGGCGGTCGCCAACGAGAAGGTGCCGGTCATCACCGCTGCCACCGCGAAGCGGAAGCAGACCAGGCCGGAGGCATCGTTGAGCAGCGACTCGCCTTCCAGGATGTGCATCAGGCGCTTGGGGATCGGCGCCTTCGAAGCGATTGCACCAACCGCCACCGGGTCGGTCGGCGACACGATCGCGGCCAACGCGAAGCACACCGCCAGCGGCATCACCGGAATCATCCAGTGGATCAGCAGGCCCGCGCCGATCACGGTGAACACCACCAGCCCGAACGCCAGCTCGAGGATCGCGCCCTTGTCGCGGAACAGGCCCTGTTTGGGAATGCGCCAGCCATCGAGGAACAACAGCGGCGGCAGGAACAGCAGGAAGAACACTTCCGGTTCCAGCGCGTGGCCGCGGTTGAATACCCCGGCGATCACCGCACCGAGGCCGATCTGCACCAGCGGCAGCGGCAACGAGAATGGCAGGACGCGAACCAGGTAACCGCTGGCGACAACGGCCACCAGCATCGCCAGGACGACTTCGATGGTGTGCATGCTTCTTCCACAGGAGCGGCGCGTGGGGCCGGGATAACCGGAGTGCGCCGGGGGACGGGAAAAAACTTAACACAGCAGGCCGCCACTGCGGCCAGCCATCTGAATGCGCGTCAGGACTGCGACAGCAAGCGCCGCTCTAGCCACGCCGGAGCGCTGCCCGCTCCAGGCGGCAGCAATACCCGACCCTGCCCTTGTGCGTGGGCAGGGCATTCCAGCACTTCGTGCAGCAGCGGGTTCACGCCGCATCCTGAGCGCGATCTGCGCCATCGAAGCGGTACAGGTCCATCGCCAGGAAGCCGGCATCGATACCGGCATCGATGCGCTTGGCACCAAAGCCGCCCTCGCCCGCCGCGCCCATCGCGAAGTACAACGGCAGCAGATGCTCGTCGGTGGGGTGCGCACGCTCCGCAAACGGTGCCTGCCGGCGGTAGTCGAACAGGGCATCGCGGTCGTTGGCGGCCAGCCGCTGCTCCACCCACTCGATGAACGGACGCACGTAGGGCGCTTCCTTGCCGTCCTGGTAGTTGCCCCAGTCGTGCAGGTTGTGGGTGATGCTGCCCGAGCCGATCAGCAGCACGCCCTGTTCGCGCAGCGGCGCCAGTGCGCGGCCCAGCGCGAACTGATGCTGCGGGCCCAGCATCGGCTGGATCGACACCGGCACTACCGGAATGTCGGCCTGCGGGTGCAGCAGGCGCAGCGGCACCCACGCGCCGTGGTCGAGGCCACGTTGCGGATCGAGTGCCACCGGCAGGCCTGCGGCGGCGATGCGGCCCGCCACGTCTTCGGCCAACGCCGGGTCACCGGGCGCCGGGTACTGCAGCTCGAACAATTCGCGTGGAAAGCCACCGAAATCGTGGATGGTCGGGGGCTGCGGATGGTTGCCGACCAGCGGCTGCCGGGCCAGCCAATGCGCCGAGGCAATGACGATCGCACGGGGGGGCGGAAGGTCGCGGGCCAGCTCGGCCAGGCGCACGCCGACCTGGCCCGGATGCAGGGCGGTCATCGGCGAGCCGTGGGAGATGTACAGCGAAGGCAGGCGGGACATGATCTTCTCCAATGACAGGAACGGGCAGCGGGCCGGATGACGATCAGCGCGAACGCAGGGTCCAGCGGCCATCGCCAAGCAGGAACAGCACGACCAGGGCCAGCGCCCAGAACGCCGGGTATTCCCAACCACCGCCCGCGTTGGCGAAGCTGAAACCGTTGGCGCCATGCACCGTCACGATGGTGCCCAGCAGCAGCGGCACACCGAGCAGGCCGATCCAGCGCGCGTAGATGCCGAGCAGCAGCGCGGCGGAGATCGTCAGCTCAACGGCGATGGTGAGGTAGCCCAGCACGCCGGGCAGGCCCAGCGACTCGAAGAAGGCAGCGGTACCTGCCGGGGTGAACACCAGCAGCTTGGTCAGTGCATGGACCAGAAACAACACGCCCAGGGCCAGCCGCAGCAGGGTTGCGGCATAGGCGGCAAGCGGAGACAGGGGAGTGGCGGTAGCGTTCATGGGGCACCTCGGGGGGACGAGGCACAGGTTATTGCGCCCCCCCTTACCGATAAATACGATGAATCGACCGTATTTATTTCAAAAGGCGCAACAATGGACACTCTGGATGCCATGCGCGTGTTCGTCGCGGTGGTCGAACGCAACGGCTTCAGCGCCGCCGCACAGGCGCTGGACATGTCCACGGCCGGGGTCACCCGCCAGGTCGCCGCGCTGGAAAAACGCCTGTCCACCCGCCTGCTCCACCGCACCACTCGCCGGGTCAGCCCGACCAGCGCCGGTGCCGCCTACTACGCCCAGTGCGTGCGCCTGCTGGCCGAGTTCGATGCGCTGGAGGCCAGCATCGGCGCACAGGCGCTGGAACCGTCCGGCATGCTGCGCATCAATGCACCGGTCAGCTGGGGCATCGCCCGCCTCGGGCCCTTGCTGGCCGGTTACCGCGAGCGCTTCCCGCAGGTCGAACTGGACCTGGCGCTGTCCGACCGCCTGGTGGACATGGTCGAAGAAGGCTACGACGTGGCCATCCGCATCACCCGCGAGCCCAGCCCGACCCTGATCGCACGGCGCCTGGGCCAATCGCGGATCAGCCTGTGTGCTGCACCGGCCTACCTGGCCGCGCACGGAACGCCGCAGGCACCCGAGGACCTGCAGACGCATACCTGCCTCGGCTACAGCTACTGGGCAGCCGGCGACCACTGGCCGCTGCAGGGACCGGGCGGCGAAGTGAAGGTGGCAGTGACCACCCTGCTGCGCGCCAACAATGGCGATGTCCTGCGCGAAGCGGCGATTGCCGGGATGGGCGTGATCCTGCAGCCGGACTTCCTGTTGCACGAAGCGCTGGCCGATGGCCGCCTGGTGCGCATCCTGCCGGAATGGGAAGCCGCGCCGATAGGCATCTTCGCCGTCTACACCAGCCGCAGCCACCTCGCGCCGAAGGTGCGCAGCTTCATCGATTACCTGGTGGAAACCGGGGTGTAAGGGCACGTCCGCCGGGCATGGCCCGGCGCTACCAGAGACGCGCCCATGACACGGTAGCGCCGGGCCATGCCCGGCGAGCGCGAAGCACGGCCTAGGCAACAACCTCATCCAGCTGCGCGATGATCTTCTCCAGCGGTGCCGGCCGCCCCAGCAGGTAACCCTGCACCTGGTCGCAGCCATGCGCAGCCAGCCAGTCCAGCTGTCCCGGCGTCTCCACGCCCTCGGCGATGATCGTCAGCCCCATGCTGTGGCCCAGCGACAGCAGCGCGCGGCAGATCGACGCGTTGCGCGGATTGGTCTCCACGTCGGCGACGAAGCTGCGATCGATCTTGAGGATGTCCAGCGGCAGGTGCTGCAGGTAGGACATGCTCGAGTAGCCGGTACCGAAATCGTCCAGCGACACGCTGATGCCCTGCTCGTGCAGGCGCTGCATGGTCTGCATCGCCTGCGCCGGCTTGCGCATCAGGCTGCTCTCGGTCAGCTCCACGTGCAGTGCACCGCGGGCCAGGCCGAAATCCTGCTGCGCGCGGGCGAACTCGGCCACCAGATCGCTGTTGAAGAACTGCACAGCGGACACGTTGACCGCGATCGACAGCTCGCCCCACCCCGCTTCGACCAGACGCCGCTGCGCCTGTGCTGCCGCGCGGATCACCCAGCGTCCCAACGCCAGGATCAGGCCGGTGTCTTCGCACAACTGGATGAACTCGCTGGGCGGGATGAAACTGCCGTCAGCCTGCGGCCAGCGCAGCAGCGCCTCCAGTGACGCCGGGCTGCCATCGCTGGCGTGCCGGATCGGCTGGAAGTACAGCTGGAACTCGTTGTCGATGGCCGCGTGGATACGGCCGGCCAGGCGCAGGCGGTCGGCCAGGCGGGTGGTCACCGCCGCATCGAACCAGGCCACGACGTTGCCTTCGGCGCGGGCCGCGTGCGCCGCCTGCGCGGCCATGCCGATCGCCTGTTCCGCGCTGTGGCCTGCATCGGCGTCACGTACCGCCACGCCAATGCGGGGTTCGAACTGGTGCAGCGAATCCTGGCCGCGCATCGGTGCCGACACGATCTGCAGCAGATCGTCCAGCACGCGCTGGGTGTTGTGTTCCGGGGCGATGGCCAGCACGAAGTCTTCCGCCGGCTGGAACGCCAGCAGGCCGAAGCGCGCGCCCAGCCCGCCCAGGCGCGAGGCCATCGACTGCAGAACCGCGTCGCCGATCTCGCGGCCCAGCGTATCGGCCACCAGCTGCAGGCCGCGCAGCTGTACATAGGCGATGGTGTAGGCGCCGGACTGCTCGTCCAGCTGTTCGCTCAGCGCGCGCACGTTGAGCAGGCCCGTGGCAGGGTTGTGGCGTGCGTGATAGGCAAGGTCGCGCTCGTAGGCCAGGCGCTCGCTGACATCCTCGGCCAGCACCAGGCATGCGGGCTGGCCATCGAAATCCAGCTGCGACAGGTGCACGCGCACTTCGAACACCGTGCCATCCTTGCGCTGGTGCAGGCGCACCGCAGCGTCCTGCAGTTCACCACTGCGCACCTGCGCGATTGCGCCCTTGACTTCGTCCCAGCCCTCACGCGGGCGGATGTCGAGGATGCTCATCGCCAGGAATTCGTCGCGGCTGTAGCCGTACTGCTGCACGGCCGCCTCATTGACCTCGATGAAGCGCAATGTGTCCGGATCGAATACCCAGAACGGCGCGGGGTTGCGATCAAAGAGCAGGCGGAAGCGGCGCTCGACCTGGCGCATCTGTTCGCGGGCCTGGTAGCGCTCGCTGAGGTCGGTCAGTGCACCGATCATGCGCCGCTGCCGGTCGGCCACCGCCACCCGCTGGCCGCGCGCGGCAACCCAGCGCACTGCACCGCCGGGCAGCACCAGACGAAATTCTTCGTCGAGTACCGCGTTGCCGGCGAAAGCCTGGTCGAAGGCCTGCTGCATGCGCGCGTTGTCATCGTGGTGCACGCGGGCGAAGAAATCGGCTACCGGCAACGCATCGGTCTGCACACCGAAGATCTCACGCGCCAGCGGTGACCAGCGCAGCAGCGCAGCGTCTTCGTCGACATACCAGGTACATACGCGGCCCACCTGATGGGCCAGGCGCAGCTCGGCGTGGCCGGTCCGCAGCTCTTCGGCCATCGACTGCTGCCGGTAAGTGCTGCGGCGCACTGCATACAGCAGCACCACCAGCAACCCGACGTAAGCCAGCACGATGGCGATTGCTGCCTGCAGGTACGGCCACCATGGCTTCAGCACGTCCTCGTCGGCCAGGCCGACCTGCACCGCCAGTGGGCTGCGTTCGAGGGTACTGATGGTGGAGATGCGCGGTATCTGGTCCACCGCGCCGGGAATGCTGCCCAGTTCAACCACGGCCTGCCGACCCAGCAGCGTGCGTGCCGGCAGCGTGTAACGGCGGCCGACCGTGCCCTGCGGATCTGGGACGCGCGCCAGCATGTAGCCATCGGCGTCGCTGATCGAGGCCAGGCCACTGGGCCCCACATCCAGGCCGCCCACGATCCGCTGAAGCTCGCCGCAGCGCAGCCGCGCCAGCAGCCAGCGATCGCCGGCCATCGGCAGCGCCAGCGGCACCACCCAGTCCCCGTCGTTGGCGCGCTGCGGCGGCCCGATGTACAGCGCGCTTCCCTGCCCGCGTCGCTGCGGATCGGTCCACAGCGGCAGCTGCAGGTCGCCCTTGCCGGCCGTCAGGGCGCGGCCGTAGGTATCGAGCACGACGATGCTGTGCAGCTCGGCATGCCGACCCAGCACGCCGGCAATGGCGGCGTCCAGCAGTGTGGGTGCCTGCGCAGGCACCGTGCGGAACAGCTCGGCCGCATCGGCGGCGATGCCGCCCATCGCCCGCTCCAGGTTGCGCAGCTCCAATGCCAGCAGGCGCTCGCTGCCTATCGCCAGCGCCCGGCTCTGCCGCTGCGCGGCTTCCAGCCGGCGCTGGTAATCGTTGGCCAGCATGGCGGCCAGGCCAAGCGCCAGCAGCACGCCCAGCACCACGCCGCCCCAGGTAATGGCACGCAACGGCCGGGCCAGCGCGTGTCTCAGCGCCGGCATCGATCGGTCTTCCCTGTGCAGTCGGCTGGCTTCATGCGCGAACGATTCCTCCACATCCCCGACCTCAACGGCCGGCGGACGCCATTCTTGACGCCTCGACCCGTCCTGCATGCGCCCTCCCCCGGGTGCCGCAGACATCCAGCCCGCAGCATGCACCACGCCGGTGACCGCGTGAAGGTCGGCGCTGCGTGTTCAGCCAGATCCCGCACAGTGCTGGCCCCCCAGGGCGCGTGCAGCCGGCCCGCAGCGGATTAGACTTGGAGTTTTCCGCCGCAAGAGAAGTCCATGTCCAAGCTGCGCCGCCCCACCCTGGCACTGGCCATCGTTGCCAGCCTGTCCCTGGCCGCCTGCGACCGCCCGGCCGATCCGGCCGCCGGCACCGCCGCACCGGCCGAGGCGACTCCCGCTGCCGCCAAGCCGATGCTGGGCAGCTTTGGTTTCGATGCCAGTGGCATGGACCGCAGCGTCGCCGCAGGTGACGACTTCTTCGGCTTCGCCAACGGCAGCTGGGTGAAGAACACCGAGATCCCGGCGGACCGCTCGCGCTTCGGCAGCTTCAACGTGATCGCTGAAAAGACCCAGGCCGACACCCGCGCGATCCTGGAAGGCGCTGCCGGCAACGCCCAGGCCAGCGGCGAAGACAAGTTGATCGGCGACTACTACGCCGCCTACATGGACGAGGCCGGCATCGAGCAGCGCGGCCTGGCACCGGTGCAGCCGCAGCTGAAGAACATCGATGCGATCGCCGACAAGGCCGGCCTGGCCCGCGCCCTCGGCGGCGACGTGCGCGCCGATGTCGACCTGCTCAATGCCACCAACTTCTACACCGATCGCCTGTTCGGCCTGTGGGTGTCGGTGGACCTGCTGCAGCCCGACCGCACCGCGCCGTACCTGGTGCAGGGCGGCCTGGGCATGCCGGACCGCGATTTCTACCTGGGGGGTGGTCGCATGGCCGAACTGCGCAAGCAGTACCAGGCCTACATCGCGCAGGTGCTGCAGCTGGCCGGCGTGGCCGACCCGGCCGGCAAGGCGCAGCGCATCCTCGCTCTGGAAACGAAGATCGCCCAGGCGCATGCCACCCAGGAAGAAACCAATGATGTGACCAAGGGCGCCAACCCCTGGACCCAGGCCGACTTCAACGCCAAGGCGCCGGGCATGGACTGGGCCGCGTTCCTGGACGCAGCCAAGCTTGGCCAGCAGCAGGACTTCATCGTGTGGCAGCCCAAGGCCGTGGCCGGCCTGTCCAAGCTGGTGGCCACCGAGCCGCTGGATGCCTGGAAGGACTACATGACCTTCCACGCGCTGGACCGCGCCGCCGCCTACCTGCCGAAGAAGTTCGCCGATGCGCGCTTCGCCTTCCACGGCACCGCGCTGAGCGGTACGCCGCAGCAGAGCGACCGCTGGAAGCGTGCTGTCGATGACGCCAACCATGCGGTCGGCGAGGCCATCGGCAAGCGCTACGTCGAAAAGCACTTCGATGCGAAGACCAAGGAACGTGCCGACGAGATGGCGAAGAACATCATCGCCGCCTTCGCCAAGCGCATCGATGCACTTGCGTGGATGTCACCGCAGACCAAGGCCAGCGCCAAGGCCAAGGTGGCCGGCCTGACCGTGGGCATGGGGTATCCGGACAAGTGGCGCGACTACACCGGCCTGGACATCCGCCGTGATGATCCGCTGGGCAATGCACAGCGCGCCGAGCTGTTCGAGTACCAGCGCAACATCGCCAAACTGGGCAAGCCGGTCGACCACGGCGAATGGGCGATGCTGCCGCAGACCATCAATGCGATGAACGTGCCGCTGGAAAACCGCCTGGTGTTCCCGGCGGCGATCCTGCAGCCGCCGTTCTTCGACGGCGCCGCCGACGACGCGGTGAACTATGGTGCGATCGGCGCGGTGATCGGCCACGAGATCAGCCACGGCTTCGACAATGCGGGCGCGTTGTTTGACGACACCGGCAAGCTGCACAACTGGTGGACGGCAGAAGACCTCAAGCAGTTCAACGCGGCCGGTGATGCGCTGGCCGCGCAGTTCAGCAGCTACGAGCCATTCGCCGGCGTGCACGTCAACGGCAAGTTGACCCTGGGCGAGAACATCGCCGACGTCGCCGGCCTGGGCACCGCTTACGACGCTTACCAGTTGTCGTTGCAGGGCAAGCCGGGCCAGACCCTGGAAGGCTTCACCCCCGACCAGCGCTTCTTCCTCGGCTTCGCCCAGGCGTGGCGCAGCAAGAGCCGCGAACAGGCGCTGCGCAATTCGCTGCTGACCGATGTGCATGCACCGGGCCAGTTCCGTGCGCTGACGGTGCGCAACATCGACGCCTGGTACCCGGCGTTCGACGTGAAGGAAGGCCAGAAGCTGTACCTGGCCCCGGACAAGCGGGTCAAGGTCTGGTGATGTAACGCAAACGGGCGCCGAAAGGCGCCCGTTTCGTTTCGATCGGTAGATGCCAACCTTGGTTGGCGCTTTTCAGGCATCCACGCATGGCGTGGATCTACCGTGTGCCTATCCACGCATGGCGTGGATGCGGCGCCGCGCGGCGGCGCGTCGACCAAGGTCGGCATCTACCGGGGCAAGGCTGGCCACTCGCGCAACACCTCCACCGGCACACCCACACGTGCGCACGCACGTGTCGCCAGGCCATCGGGCAGCGCGCGGCGGAACAGCGGCGCCATGCCCTGCATCAGCTTGGCCGACGCCGCTGCCTGCGCACGTTGGCGCGTGCTGCGCTCGAGCATGCCCTCGGCCCAGTCCGGCAGCAGCGCGGCTCCGGCACCGAGGAAAATTTCGCGTGACAGGCCGGGCACCGGCACCGGCAGGCGCACGCCGGACAGCACCTGCAGCACTTCGCGCGAGCGTTCGTCCACCAGCAGCTCCGGCTGCCGCGCACAGAAGTACGCATCCACTTCCGCCACACTGCGCGGCACATCCACCGCGCCCAGCGCTTCGGCCACGCAGCGGTACTCGTCGTAGTAGCGGTCGGCGATCGCGGCAGGCACTTCACGCCCGTAGCGGCGATAGCCCTGCAGGAAGCCATAGGCCTCGGTCACGTGCACCCACGTCAGCAGATGCGGATCATCAGCGGCATAGGGCTCGCCCTGCGCGGTATGGCCGCGGATGTGCGCGTGGATGCGCCGCACCTTGGCCACCAGCGCTTCCACCTCGCCTGCCGGTGCGTAGCTGGTGCCGGCCACGAAGGCGGTGGTGCGGCGCAGGCGGCCGACGAGGTCCTGGCGGAAATTGGAATGGTCGTAGACACCGGCCAGCGCGCGCGGATGCAGGGTCTGCAGCATCAGTGCGCACAGGCCGCCGGCGAGCATCGAGGGCAGTTCGGCGTGCATCCGCCAGGTCACGCTGTCCGCACCGAACCAGCCGGGATCGCCCAGCGGGTGGTCGTAGTCGATGCCGCTCTGGCCACGCGGAAACGCATCCAGTACCCAGCGTCGGATCGGCGCAGTGACGGGGCGGGTAAGACGGTGCAGCAACGGCGGCATCACGGGTCCAGATCGGCGGAGGGGCGGACCGCGTCCTGCGCGGTTCCCCCCGATTCTGGGCGATCGCGACAGGCACGGCGAGCCCGGCCGCTCAGCGTCGGTTTCATGTGCGCGCGCAGCACGTTTCACCCTGCGACATCTTGTCGCAGGCAGCGCGAGCAATGTTGCGTCGCACCAATTTTCACCTGTTCAGACAGAACCCTTGTGCCGCGTGGCCTTGAGGCCATTGCACCGCTCGCTGGAAGTGCTAGAACTGAACCCGCCACACCGTCCACTGCAGATCGCCGCACGTTCCACCAAGGAGCCAGCCATGATTGCTTTGTTCAAGGGTTTGGGATTACTGCTTCGCGACAACGAGCTCTACAGCAGCCCGTTCGAAAAACAGGTCGCGCACTGGCGCAACCTCAGCGAACAGCAGATCCGCGATGAAGTGGCGGTGCTGGCCCAGGCCAAGTGCCAATGGCTGATCACTTCGATCGTCGGATGGCAGGCGGCTTCGCTGCTGATCCTCGGCCTGATCACCAATTACCTGTGGCGCGACGATTACCACATCACCTTCACCCGCGTGGTCGTGGTGTTCGGCTCGTGGATCTCGATCCTGTTCGTGATCTGGTTCATGGCCAACATGTTCGACCGCACCGCCGGCTTCGAGCGCTGGATGAAGGCCTTCAACAGCCGCGCCCGCATCACCTCCAAGGCTGACAGCGTCGAGCACGTGGCCGAAGCGCTGGACCTGGCTGAACACTATCCGGAAGTGCTGGACTACAAGCAGGCGGTCACCGCCAAGCGCGAACTGCGCCACGAGGACATCCGCATCATGACCGAGATCGGGCGCATGAAGCAGCACTCCGAGCTGGTGGGTCGCCTGAATCATGTCGGTGAAACCGAACACCATCACGACATGACGCTGCAGCCGGCTTACTGAGCCGAACGCAATCCGGGGGGAGCCACAATGCCACCGTGCTCAGTCACGGTGGCATTGTTCTTTCTGCACGTCGCTGACGCACTGGCGGAAGTCCTTCGGCAGGTCACTGACCTGCTCGGTCTTGCCTACGGCCACCGCGAAATGGCGCAGCGGTGGCGTCGCACAGGCGGCGTCGGTGCTGCAGCCCGGGGCCAGCACCAGGTAATGGCATTGCCCACTGCTGCTGGCGATGCATTCAAAACGCGCCACGCCATCGACCACCGTGCTCTTGCTGTACAGCGTGTCCACGCCATTGGCATTGGTGCGGGTGATCGACGTGTTGCTGGATTTTTCGCAGCCGGCGGTGGCCAGCACGGCGGCAGCTACAAGCAGGATACGGCGCATGTTCGTTCCTTGGTGGATGGCGAAGGCCGCGGCTACATGCCGCGGAACAGGCTCATGAACGGCTGGCTGACCACCAGCGTTTCCGCACGCTGGCGCAGGCGCAGCACACCGCGGCCGGTGTCGTCGCGGCTGACCGCTGCGACGGCCTTCATGTTGACGATGGTGGAGCGGTGCACCTGGCGGAAGTGCTGCGGATCAAGTACTTCCAGCAGTTCGCGCAGCGGTGTACGCAGCAGGCTTTCGCCGGCAGCGGTGACCACCGTGGTGTACTTGTTGTCCGCGCGGAAATAGATCACATCGTCGAGCATGATCAGCTGCGTGTCGCGACCGTTGCTGGCGGTGATCCAGGCCAGCGGTGGCCGATCATTGGCGACCGGGCCTGCGCCGAGGCGCTGCAGCAGGCGCTCCAGCACCGCATCGTCCTGGCGCGTGGATGGCAGCCGCGAAAGAATGCGATCGCGCGTGGCCAGCAGCCGTTCGTCGCTGACTGGCTTGAGCAGGTAATCCATTGCACCCTGCTCGAAGGCATCGATGGCGTACTGGTCGTAGGCGGTAACGAACACCACCTGCGTGCGCGGGCTCAGCTCGGCCAATGACCGCGCCACTTCGATGCCGCTGATGCCGGGCATGCGGATGTCGAGGAAGGCGATGTCCGGCTGCTTCTCGGCCAGCTGTTCCAGCGCACTGGCGCCGTCTTCGCATTCGGCCACCAGCTTCAGCTCCGGCCACAGCCGCCCGAGCTGCTCGACCAGCGAGTGCCGCAGCAGCTCCTCGTCTTCGGCGATCAGCGCTTCAAGCGGCATGGCTGGGTTCCTTGGCCGACTGCGGCAGGGTCATGGTAGCGGCTACACCACTGGGGAAATTGGCCACGATCGCCACTCCGGCCTGCTCGCCGCAGGTCAGGCGCAGGCGCTCGCGCAGGTTCTTCAGGCCGATGCCGGTGCCGCTGGTACCCTGTCCGAAACCCAGCCCATCGTCGGCGACCGTCACGGTGACATGGTCATCGAAACCACGCGCGAGGATCCAGATCGTGCCGCCGCCGGGCTTGGGCTCCAGGCCGTGCTTGATCGCGTTCTCGACCAGGGTCTGCAGCGCCATCGCCGGCAGCTTCACCTCGTGCAGTTCGGTCGGCACCTGCACTTCCACCGCCAGCCGCGCGCCCATGCGGATGCGCAGGATTTCCAGGTAGGCGCGGGTACGTTCCAGCTCCACCCCCAGCGTGGACATCGATTCATCCACCTGCGGCAGCGAACTGCGCAGGTACTGGATCAGGTGGCCCAGCATCTGCTCGGCGCGCGCCGGGTCGGTGCGGGTCAGCACCTGTGCATTGGCCAGCGAGTTGTACAGGAAGTGCGGCTCGACCTGCGCATGCAGCAGGTTCAAGCGCGCGACCGACAGTTCCTTTTCCACCTGGGTCTGTTCGGCAGCGGCCTGCTCGTCGCGGCGCTGGTCGGCCACGCGGCGGCTGATCGCCCGGGTCACCGCTTCGGCGTTCTCATAGTTGCTGCCTTCATCCAGTGCCAGCAGATCGGCCCACCAGCCGGCGTCCGGCTCGAACAGCAGGGTGACGGTGCTGGTGCCCTGCCCCGGCGTTACCGTGGCCAGCACGCTGTTGCGCTTGATCGCCAGCCGCGCCGGCAGGTTCCAGCGCGATGGCTGCCGGCCGTTCCACAGGTCGACGCGCCGCACATAGGCACGCACCTGCAGGCTGCCGGCAGAACTCTCCACCTCTTCCACCCGTGGCAGTTCGGCGACGGCCGCCTCGACCACTGCGAAGGCCTGGCCGGCATCCATCGGCAGTTCGATCTGCCGGCGCTGGCGGCCCGACAAGGTCGCGCCGTCGAGGCGACCGGCCACCAGCCAGACCCGGCGCACGTGGGTGATCGCGCTGCCCAGCGCGGAGATCATCAGGAACATCACCAGCAGCCCGAACACCCAGCCCGGGCCGTCGTTCATGCCGCTGAAGATGCCACTCCAGACCATGCCGGCAACGAACAGCGCCGCGGCCCAGGCCAGCAGATGACGGATGATGAGGGAGAAGCTGGCGATCACGGCGGCGCCTTGGTGGAAGGGGTGAGCCGAGCATAGAGCGGCCCTTCGGGCAAACAAGCGGTGTGCGACGAAGGGCCGGAAAGCGGCGATGGAAGCCCTTACGGAAACGCCGGGCATGGCCCGGCGCTACCAGGTGTGGCGAGGCGGCGCCCCGCCCTCCCTTACTTGCGCTGGTCGGCGCTGGCGTCACGCACGGCGCGGAAGGCCTCGTCCCTGCTCCAGTTCGGCCAGGCACGCGAATTGGCCAGCTGGTTGCCCAGGGTGTACAGCACTTCCAGGTCGCGCGCGGCGCCGGCGAACACCCAGTCCGGCTGCCACTCGTCGCCCTGCTGGTGGTAACGCTTGGCGGTGTAGTCCTCGGACGCCTTCTTGCCCGCCGCGACGCCACCATCCACCCAGTCCTGCCCTGCCGACCAGGACAGTGCCGGCACACCACGCTTGGCGAACGGGAAGTGGTCGGAACGGAAGAACAGGCCGGCTTCCGGCTTCGGGTCCGGCGTGTAGCGGATGTCCCAGCCCTTGGCCACGTCCTTCAACTGGTCCAGCAGTTCGAAGCGCGCGGCGCCGTAGATGCCGAAATCGCGCGACGGGCCGAACGGCGCCATGCCATCCATGTTGATCATCGCCACGGTCTTTTCCAGCGGGTACAGCGGATGCGTTGCGTAGTATTCCGAACCCAGCAGGCCCTTCTCCTCGGCTGTCACCGCCAGGAACACCACCGAACGCTGCGGACGCGGTGCCTTGGCGAAGCCGCGTGCCAGTTCGATCAGCGAGGCGGTACCGCTGGCGTTGTCCAGCGCGCCGTTGAAGATGCGGTCGCCGCGTGCGTCAGGTTCGCCTACGCCGATGTGGTCCCAATGCGCACTGTAGATGATGGTCTCATCCGCATGCGTGCTGCCTTCCAGGCGCGCGGCCACATTGTGCGAGGTGATCACTTCGGTCTTCACCGCGTACTTCGCATCCAGGCTGGCGCCGGTCAGCGGCACCGGGGCGAAGTCGCGCTGCTGCGCCTTCTTCTTCAATGCTTCGAAATCCTGCCCGGCCGCGCGGAACAGCTCCACTGCCAGGTCGCGCTGGATCCAGCCTTCCAGCAGCGGGTGGCTGTCGGCCGGGTTGTCGCGCACCACGTCGAACATGGTGTTGGTGTTGGAGCCGGCCACCGTGGCCCAGCCATACGAGGCCGGTGCGGTCTCATGCACGATCAGCACACCGAGTGCGCCCTGGCGTGCGCCTTCCTCGTACTTGTACGGCCAACGGCCATACCAGGTCATGCCCTTGCCATCGAAGTCGCCCTTGCCGGTTTCGAAGTCCGGGTCGTTGATCAGCACCACGGCGATCTTGCCCTTCAGGTCAACGCCCTTGAAGTCGTCCCAGTTGCGCTCCGGCGCCTTTACGCCATAGCCAAGGAATACCAGCGGTGCCTTGCTGATATCCACGTTGGTGGCGCCGTTCATGGCTGCACGCACAGCAATCTGCTTGCCCTGCTCCAGCGTGATGGTCTTGCTGCCCTGCTGCAGCGACAGCTGCGGGCTGCCGACGATGTCGCCCTTGCGCAGCGGCACGGCCTGGGTCCACAGGCGTTTGCCGTCCTTCAGGTCACCGCCAGGCTGCAGGCCGGCATCGGCGAACTGCTTGCTGAGGAAGGCGATGGTCTTTTCTTCGCCGGCGGTGGCCGGTGAGCGGCCTTCGTAGGCGTCGGAGGCCAGTTCCTTGACGTCTGCGGAGATCCGCGCGCCATCGAATTTCGGGGTGGCCGCCATCAGTGCGCTCGACACCGACAGGGCCAGCACGCCCAGTACTACTCGCTTCATTGCTCTCTCCAGCAGGGAAATCGTTCTGGAGTGTAAGGGGTTCGCCCGGGCGGCGCCCGGGACCCGCCGAAACAACGGCAACAGCCGAAGCAACAACAACAGCAACAGCAACAGCGGGCTATCCGTGGATAGGCGGGGTGGGTCCGGTTGCGGGGGACGCCGTGAATCCATCCCTGGGGGCTTGGCCGCGGCATCCATGCCGCGGACACCCCCGCAACCGGACCCTCCCCGCCTTGGACAGATCTCCGCAATCTGTCGGAACGGCGGTCTGCTCGGGTAGGTGTCGACTTTGGTCGACACCATCGAGAACGAAAACAAGTAGGGGTCAGATCCCTTTCCCGGCGGGAAAGGGCTCTGACCCCATCTGTGTGTTGCCTGGGCGTGTTACCAGTTCGGGTCTTCAGCCGGGGCGGCGGCGGGCTTGGGCTTCGGCTTGCTGGCCGGGCGCGCGGCGGCGGCCGGGGCAGCCGATGCGGTGGCCGATGCAGCTGCCTTGGGCTTGCTGCCCAGCTTCTGGCGCAGTTCGATCTGGCCCGGGCGGAAACCACCGCGCATCGCGTCCACGCCCTCTTCCAGGGTGCCGTAGGAGGTCTGCGCGGCCACGCGGTCGATGCGGATGGTGCAGCACGGATGCTCGCTGCGGCCGAGCGAGCGGCCCGTCTGCGGGTCCTTCAGCTCTTCGCCCAGGCGCACGGCCTGCCAGCGCTGGCCGACCTGCACGGTGTCACCGCCCTGGCTCAGCACGACCTGGTCGCCATCGACGGATACCACCGACACCGGGAACAGCGTGGTGACGATCGTGCTGCCAATCTGGCCGGACAGCGAATCCATCATCGAGGCCGCCATGCTGCGGCCGTTGACCACGCGCGGCAGGGTGCTCGGGCCAGTCGAGGCCAGCTGGTGGTCGAAGCTGTCGGACATCACCACCTGGCCGGTGGTGGCATTGACCAGGCGCAGGGTGATGCGGCCGCCACCGGAGTACGAGGTCACCTGGCGATCGGACATGCGCAGGTTGCGCACGCTGCGCGGGTACTCGAAACGTTCGATGGTCGGAATCAGGATCAGGTCGGTCGCCAGCTGCTGGCCAACGCGTGCGGTGTCCTGCAGGCGCACGTTGCCACTGTTGATGTGGTCGATCTCGGCCTGCAGTTCGTCGCCGAACTCACGGTCCAGCACGATGAAGCGCTGGGTCTGGGTAAGCGTGTCGGACAGCCGCGCGCGGATCGCTTGGGCGACCTCGTCGGCATTCACCCGGCCATCGCCAACGGCATAGCTGCCCGACTTGGTGCGCGGCAGGGCCACCACGATCTTCGGCTTGCCTTCTTCATCCGGTGCACGGTACTGGGCAATCTGCGCGCGGACACGCACCTTCCAGTAGCTGCGCATGCTGCGCCGGGTAACGTCCGAATCGAAGGAGCTGGCACCGCGCTTGGCGTCGACCTTCACCTGTTCTTCGTAGCTTTCCTTGACGCTGGCAGACGCCGAGCCGCCCTTGGCGGATGCTTCGCCGGAGGCGCTGGCCGAGGCCGAACCCTTGAAGCTCCAGCCTTCGTCGCTGGCGCGCACGCGGGCGATGGTTTCTTCGTCAAGCTGGCTCACTTCATCCTGCGAGAGGATTTCATAGCCCAGCACCGCGCCCTGCGAGCCGGCAATCATCTGCTGGGAGAACGCGTCGGCGCGGATATCGCCGACGTGTTCACCGTCCACGTCCACATGCAGGCCTGCGCGCAGGCTCTGCATCTGGCTGGCCACGCGTACGCCGTTGACCTGGGCCACGGCCGACTGCAATGCCGCCAGCACCGCCAGTTCCGGGGTGCTGCCGATACCGTCGGCTTCGCGCGCGACCTGGGTGGTGCCGCCGAAATCCGGCGTGCCACGCAGGGGCGCTTCCTGCACCGGCGCATTGCTGGCCAGTGCACTGGCGGCCTTGTCCTTGGCGGGTGCGGCTTCTGCCGGTGCATCCTGCTTGCCGCAGGCTGCCAGCAGGGCCGCGGCCAGGCCCAGGCCGATCAATCGAGTCGTCGTACGCATGCGGAGCTGCCTCGTATCAGAGCGAATCCAGCATCGAATCGGCGTTGGACGGCACCTTCACCTTGCTCTTCTTGGCGAAGGTCACGGCCGACTTGGTCGAGCCGTACAGGCCCTTGATGAAGCCCGGCGATTCCTTGGCAACCCAGGCACCGGCGGCCAGCTTGCGGCCAACGGTGGCCATCTGGGTGGCGCCCAGGTTCTTCATGCCGGCCGCAAAACCGCTGGCTTCGCCGCTCAGCTTCTGTGCTTCGGCAGCCGAGGCCAGCAGCGAGACCAGGCCTTCGGCGTAGTGCTGCTTGGATTCAGCGTTCAGTTCCGGCTGTGCGGCCTGGCGCTCGTCGATGGCAGCCTGTGCGGCTTCGCTGACCGACACCGACTTCTTCATCGCATCGACGTTCACCGAACCGGACGACAGTGCCTGGCGCTCGGCTTCCAGCAGCTGCACCTGCTCGGCCAGGCCGAAGGCGCGGGCGAAGGAGGTCTGCGCCTGCAGCGAGTGCGACTGCGAGCTGACGAAACGACGGACCAGCGCTTCCTGCGCGGCTTCGTCCGGAGCGGCTGCGCTGGCGCTGCTGCTGGAGGTGCCGGTGGCGGCGCCGGCAATGTCCTTCAGCTTGCCGAACTGGGCATGGGCCGGCATCGACAGGGTAGCGGCCGCGATGGCAACGACGAGAGCGGTATTACGGATCATGGAAGATTCCTTTGGGAGAGACGGCCGCGATGCGGCACGTGGAAAGACGGAAGTTCGGCGGCGATGCCGAGCAAGCTCGGCACCCACCAGAGCCGGTAGCGCCGGGCCATGCCCGGCGAGCGCAGCGGTAACGTCAGCGGACCGCCTTGACGTTCAGCTCGTTGATCATCTGCTGGGCCGCCTTTTCGGCAGCCAGCTGCAGCGCATTGGTACGGGCGACGGTTTCGTTCGGGCCGGTACCGGAGAACTGCACCGGGCCCACCGACGACACGGTGCGCGGGAAGCGACCGGTCACGTCCAGCACCTTGCCGGTGACGGTGACGAACACGCGGGTGTTGCCGCTGGCCGGATCACGGTCGCGCATGCCGACATCGAGGGTGCCGACGGCGATGTACGGGATGTTCGCTGCGCGGATGCCGTTGGCGGTATCGCGCAGGGTAGCCGCGGACAGATCGTTGCCGGTGCTGAAGTCCTTGCGGATGCGCTCGATGCTGAGCAGGCCGCGCGACTCGCCTTCCACGTATTCGGCTTCAACCACTTCGTAGCCGGCGGCGCTGAAGGCACCGGTCATGGCGGTGTTGACTTCGGCGGCGTTGGCCACCTTCCAGCTGATGTTGTCGCTGCGCGCGGTGGTGCTACCGCCGCTGGTGACCGACACCGAGCCGTTCTGGTTGATGCTGCCGTTGGTGCTGACCGAGTTGCCGCGGAAGCTGTCGCCTTCACGGGTGTTCTCGCTGTAGCTGCTGCTGGCGTCGACGCGACGGTATTCCTTGTCCTGGAACGACTGCACGGTGTCCTGCGAGCGCGCCATGAACAGGAAGGTCAGCAGCGAGCGCTGCGCAGCGGTGGCACCGGCCACGGCCGAACCGGCATCCAGCTTGGTCTGCAGCAGGGTCGTGTTGATTTCGGCGCGGACGGTGACGCTGTAGGTCTTGGCCTTCTTGTCTTCGGTGTCCGACAGCTGCACGGCGCTGAGCACGTAACGGTCGATTTCACCGAGGAATTCGGCGCGGCGCGATTCGAACAGGCGCAGCTTGGCCGCACCGGATTCGGCGATGTACGCCTCCAGTGCATTGGCCTTTGCCTTGTTCAGGGCCTGGGCGCGGGTATCGGCACTCAGGCGCAGGCTGTAGCTGGCCGAACCGGTACCGCGCGAGCTGGCGGTCTGCGCGGCGACCGGCGAGGCCACCGCTAGGGCGATGAGGATGAGCAGGATGGTACGCATCAACGACATGATTTGATCAACTCCTGGAGGGCTTGGGTCTGTTGCTGCAGCGGGCGTCCGCCCGGCTTCTGCTCGTCCAGCCAGGCGCGCGAATCGGCACGCTTGGCGGCAGCGCCGGCGAAGGCATCGAAGCCGGCCAGCAGGGTTTCGTAGCTGGCCGACCACTGGTCGACCTGCCACTGCGTGACCGGCACCACCTTGGTGGCGCCCTTGCGCAGCGGTTGTTCGAAGTACACCTTGCCGGAGAACGGCTCGGTGACCTTGGCGGTGAAGAAGGCGCCGAACAGCATCGTCTTCATTGCCGGTGTTTCACTGATGACGCCGTTCTTCAGCGCATCCACCTGCAGGCTGATGACGTAGTCCGCCTCGGGAATCTTCAGCTGGTAGACCTTGCCGTCGGCAAAGCGCGCGGCCATGGCACCGCCGATCGCCTGGCCCGAGGCCGGCGGCAGCAGGCCGACACCGGTATTGGACGACAGCGTCTTGGACAGTTCATGGGCAAGCGTGGCACGCAGCGGACCGGCCCACTTCGGGTCGGGCAGCTTGGCCAGCGTGGCGTCGGACAAGGTCACCGCGCCTACCTGCAGACGACGCGTGGCTGCTTCCGGCAGCTTGGCCTGGGCCAGGGTCGTGGCCAGCACCTGCGACAGGCTGGTATCGGCACCGCCGTACAGCAGATCGGCGACGATCGCGTCGATATCGTCGCTGTCCGGGCGGTACTCCTGCACGTCGATACGCTGCAGGGTAAGCGGATAGGAGGCGATCACCTGGCGCTCGCGGAAATCGAAGAACAGCGCCTGCAGGGCCACTTCCACCAGCACCTTGTACTGGTCGCCGATCGGTTCGACCGACACCAGTTCGCGGTCCAGCGCAGCGGCCAACACCACGGCACTGGTAGTGCCGTCGAGCATCGCCACCGGCTGGTCGATCAGTTCCAGGTTGGCCGGCGCGCGGCGCTTCAGCGCCTGTGCCAGGGTCTGGTTGAGCGGAATCAGGCCACGCTTTTCCAGCACGGCATGCGCATGCGGGGTGGTCGCCTGTACGGCGGCGGCGTCAGCGGTATAGGCAAAGCCGGCCCAGTAAGCCTGCTGCGATTTGTCTGCGGCCTGGCTGGCCAACGGCCATACGGCCAGGCACAGGGCATAGGCAAGCAGGCGCGCAAAAGCGCGCGGTGCGCTCTTCGTCCTTGAAAACATCCAACCGCTCCTCGGTCACGACACACGAAAGACAGGCGTGAACACGCCCGCTGGGCGCGAAACATAGCCGCTCCGGGGCAAACCGACAAGTGCTGACCTTGTCGGCTTCAATTTTCCGGCGGCAGGCCGGCCCGTTGCCGCAGCAGGGTCCGCTCGGCCTGGTTCTGGCTCAGGGCCGCTGCCGAGGCGAATGCGTCACGGGCGTCCTGCTCCCGCCCCAGCTGCTGCAGCAGTTCGCCGCGCACCACCAGCAGCGGTGCATAGCCCTGCAGGCGTGGCTCGTCCAGCAAGGGCTGCAACAGCGCCCATGCCGCGAACGCACCTTCGCTGCGCGACACCGCCACCACCCGGTTCAATGCCACCACCGGCGACGGCATCACCTGCAGCAACTGCGCATACAGTGCGGCGATCCGCGCCCAGTCGGTGTCTTCGGCGCGACGCGCACTGGCATGGCAGAAGGCGATCCGCGCCTGCAGCACATACGGATCATCGCCGCCGCCTGCCGACACCGCGCGCGCCAATGCCTGCTGGCCACGTTCGATCTGCAGCCAGTCCCAGTGCGCCCGGTTCTGCTGGTCCAGCAGGATCGGCGCGCCCTGCGCATCCACCCGTGCCGACGCGCGCGAGGCCTGCAGTTCCATCAGCGCCAACAGGCCAAGCGCCGGTGGCGCCGGCATCCGATGGGCCAGAATGCGCGCCAGCCGCAGCGCCTCGGCACACAGTGCCGGTCGCATCCAGTCGTCGCCCGCACTAGCCGCATAGCCTTCGTTGAATACCAGGTAGATCGCCTCCAGCACCGACGCCAGTCGTTCCGGCAATGCATCGGCACGCGGCACTTCGTAGGGAACCTGCTTCTGCGCCAACGTACGCTTGGCGCGCACGATGCGCTGGGCGATGGTCGGCTCCGGCTGCAGGAACGCGCGTGCGATCTCGATCGTGGTCAGCCCGCCCAACAGGCGCAGGGTCAGCGCGACCCGCGCGTCGGCAGGCAGCACGGGATGGCAGGCCACGAACATCAGCCGCAGCAGGTCATCGCCGATGTCATCTTCCAGGGCCTGGCTGTCGTCGGGCGCGGGCAAGGCGGCCGGATGCAGTTCCTCTCCCCATTGCGCATGCTGCTGCGCCACCCGCTGGTGCTGGCGCAGCACATCGATGGCACGGTTGCGCGCGGTGGTCATCAGCCAGGCTCCGGGATTGTCCGGGATGCCCTGCACCGGCCAACGCTCCAGCGCGGCCAGCCAGGTGTCCTGGGCCAGCTCTTCGGCGCGGCCGACATCACCGCCGAGCAGCCGCGCCAGGCGCGCGATCAACACTGGCGATTCCATCCGCCAGAGGGTGTCCAGGCGCTGGCTCAGGGCGGGCTCGTGCATGCAGCGATCACAGCACGCGGGCCCGGCCTGCACAAGCACCGGCATTCACGCGTCCACGATCGGCTTGAAGCCACCCCAGAACATGCGCTTGGTATCGAATGGCATGTCCTTGGGGCCGATATGCGCCAGCCGCGGGTCGGCCATCACCTTCTTGTTGATGCGATCACGCGCCGCGCGCGTGCGGAACACCACGAAGGCCACGATCACCGTTTCGCCCGGCTTGAGCTTCACCGCCTGCGGGAACGACGTCGATTTCCCGGGTTGCACGTCATCGGCCACGCATTCCATGTACTGCAGCGCGCCATGGTCCTTCCACACCGCGCCGGCCTGGCGGGCAAGGCGGCGATAGGCCGCCACCTTGTCCTGCGGGCACGGCAGTACGTAAGCATCCACGTAAGCCATGGGGAGTCTCCCTGCGGCGACCGGTCAGCCCGGCTCGCCGTCCATGTGTGCGATTTCCCAGAGATGCCCATCCAGGTCCTGGAAACCGCGCTGGTACATGAAGCCATAGTCGCGCGCCGGCTGCGGTTCGCTGGCACCGGCGGCCAGCGCCTTGTCCACCATGGTGTCCACCGCCGTGCGGCTGTCGGCCGACAGGCAGGTGATCACTTCGGTATGCGTGTACGCATCGGCGATGCCCTTGGCGGTGAACTGCTGGAAGAACGGCTTGACCAGCAGCATCACGAAGATGCTCTCGCTGACCACCATGCAGGCGGCGTTCTCATCGGTGAAGGCCGGGTTGAAGTTGTAGCCCAGCGCGGCGAAGAACGTCTTGGCTTTTTCCAGATCCTGCACGGGCAGGTTGACGAAGATCATCTGCGGTTGCTGTGTACTCATCGGTGCGGTTCCCTGCGATGGATGGAGAGAAGGAAATCAGGGCTGCTTCATGCAGTTGACCATCCACGGCTTGCCATAGCGGTCGATCAACATGCCCCAGCGGTGGGCCCAGAAGGTTTCGGCGATCGGCATCTGCACCTGGCCGCCCTCGGCCAACGCCGCGAACACGCGTTCGGCTTCTTCGATGCTGTCCACGTCGACGTTGATGGTGGTGGAACCACCCTCGCCACCACCGGGGCCATCGGCCGCCATCACGATCGCGCTGCCGATCTCCAACTGGCTGTGGGCCACATGGTCGAGCGTATCTGCCGGCATCTCATTGCAGCCCGGCGAGCCGTCGGACGGCGGCATGTCGCGGTACTTCATTTCCGACGTGACCTGGCCGCCGAGTGCTTTTGCATAGAACGCCATCGCGTCGTGGGCCTGGCCGTTGAAGCCGAGGAAGGGAATCAGTTTCATGGCATTGCTCCGTTATACGTTTCAGGGCGGTGGCGCCGGGCCATGCCCGGCGGAGAAATGGATCGAATCAACCTTCCAGCTGCTCACGCAGACGCTGTTCCTGCTGCTGTAATTCAGGGGTGAAGGCTTCGCCGAAGTCTTCGGCCGAGATCAACGGGCGCAGTTCCAGCGCACCGCCCGCACTGAAGGGCGCACGACTGGCCCATTCGGTGGCCTCGTCCAGCGAGCGCACCTCCCACAGCCAGAACCCGGCGATCTGCTCGCCGGCCGGGCCGAACGGGCCGGTCTCGACCTGCGGCGCGCCGCTGCCGAAATGAATGCGGCGCCCGCGCTGGGTGGCATGCAGGCCTTCCCCGGCGAGCATGATGCCGGCGGCCACCAGTTGTTCGTTGTAGGCGCCCATGGCGGCCAGTTCCTGTTCGCTGGGCATGCGCCCGGCCTCGGAATCGGCGTTGGCTTTGACGATCACCATCACTTTCATTGCGGTCTCCGCTGGGCTGCGGGTGCGTGCCCTTCTCTCTTACAACGAACCACGGTCGCGGGAATCGACACACTCGTGCGAATTATTTTTCCTGCGGAGAGCGCGCCTTCGGCGGGGATCGGCGAACGGCGGG
Organism: Stenotrophomonas sp. LST15-1-1.1; assembly: GCF_040815575.1. Taxonomy (NCBI): domain Bacteria; kingdom Pseudomonadati; phylum Pseudomonadota; class Gammaproteobacteria; order Lysobacterales; family Lysobacteraceae; genus Stenotrophomonas; species Stenotrophomonas sp. LST15-1-1.1. The sequence goes on along the minus strand of NZ_JBFPNJ010000029.1, from coordinate 115,730 downwards.
GCCCCTCCGTGGTGGAAGCACAAGCACAAGCATGAGCCATGGGATTGGCCGGGAGGGTAGGCGGGTCGGGGGACGCCGTGAACCCATCCCTGGGGGCTTGGCCGCGGCATCCATGCCGCGGACACCCCCGCCCCGCCTACCCACCCGGCCATGGACAGGTTCCGGTCTCCGATCCACCACGGGAAGATCAAGAGAAAAGGCAGAAGCAACAGCAACAGCAGCAGCGGTTGGCTGGCTGCCTTGGCCTTGCGAGCGAAGCGACCCGCTTCTTGCCCTTGTTTGTGATTTTCCGTGGTGGACGCCGCAGGAACCTGTCCGTGGCCGGGCGGGTGGGTTGCGCAGGGGCGTAAGCGCCATGGATGGCGCGCCCGAGCCTACAGGGATGTATTCACGGCGTCCCCTGCGCAGCCCACCCGCCCGGCCAACCCACAGAGATGCAGCTCTTCACGACCAACCGCCACCACGGAGGGGCCCCGCCGTTCGCCGATCCCCGCCGAAGGCGCGCTCCCGCTCTGCCTTTCGCAGTGCAGCATGCCCCCGCGCAAACCTGCGCGATCATGGACCCCCGCCCCCGCCAGGACTCCGCCATGCAGCAGTACCTGCTTCTGATCTACATCGACCCGTCACTGCTGCGCACCCTGCCCATCGACGACTTCAATACGTTGATGCGCGACTGCCTCGCCCATGCCGACAAACTGCAGGCCGAAGGCACGCTGCTGGCCGCGCAGAAACTGCAGCCGATCGAATCGGCGCAGACCCTGCGCGTGCGCGATGGGCACAGCCGGGTGCTTGATGGTCCCTTCGCCGAAACCCGCGAACTGCTGGCCGGCTTCAACCTGATCGTCGCCCACGACCGCGATGAGGCCATGCGTATCGCGCAGGGCTTCCCGTGGGCCCGCTTCGGCAGCATCGAGGTGCGGCCGCTGGAAGACATGGACGCCGAGCGCGAACGCTGCGGCGCCCCCGCTGCGGCTATGGCAGCAGCCGTACCCTGATCTCGCGCGGGCCTACGCCTTCGTTGCCGCTGTAGTCGCGCGCACTGGCACGCACGATGTACTCGCCCGGCGGCAATGCCGCCGGCTGCCAGCGACCGGTTTCCATCAGCCCGTCGCGCACGGTGTTGGTCACCAGATAGCGGAAGCGGGTAACCGCGCTGCCATGCACGGTGATGCCACTGTCGGGTGCGTAAGCCACTTTCACCGCCTGCTTCTGCGGCGGCATGCGGTTGAAGACGATGTTCCAGCGCGGCTGCTCGTAGCCCTGCAGCGGCTGCCCGGCGGCATCCAGGATCTGGTAGCCCACCTGGTACGGCCCAAGCCGACGACGCGGCAGGTTGTTGTCCACCTGGTCCCAGGCTTCCACCACGATCTGCACGCCGCGTCCCTGCCGGGCCAGCATCACCACGCCATCGCTGCCGGCAGCCAGCGGCTGGTCGTTGTCGTCCAGCAGCGCCACGTCGGTGATGCGCGGTGCGAAGTGGTCGGCGTAGTCCTTGAACCCCAGCGCCACCGCATTGGTCTCGAAACCGCCATTGCCCACGGCCAGGTGCACGTGCGCCTGGCTGTTGATGCTGCCCAGGCGGTCGCCCACGTGGATGCGCGTGCCACGGCGCACGCGGATGCGCTCCAGCGTGCCGTCTTCGGCGTACAGCGGCTGCCAGCGCGCGTCGAACGGTTCGCCGCGTGGCGTACGACCGACGCGCATGTGGATGTACTTCAACCGGTCCACGGCCAGGCCTTCAGCCTGCCCGCCCAGGTTCCAGGCGGCAATCGGGCTGCTGATCTTGCCCTCGGCAATCGCCAGCACGGTCTGGCCGACATCGCCGCGCACGTCGAAGCCGCCGTGCAGGTGGTGGCGGCTCTCACCCTGGAAGGTGCCGCGCACTTCGCCGAGCGTGCCGACCACTTCATGCCAGCCATCCTGTGGTGCCAGTGGCCAGCGCCCGCCGCTGTCCGGCAGCGCCGCATCGGAGGCCGGCCCCACCAACGCCGGTGCCGGCAGTTCACCCACCGGCAGCGGACGCAGGCGATGCAGGCGATAACCGGCGGAGTCGGCCACCAGCAGGGCACCGTCGGCTTCCACGGCCAGGCCGCTGGGGCGCGCCAGTCGCGGCAGGCGGTCGTTGCCCAGCAGCGCCAGTTGATGACCCTGCGGGGTCACCTGCACGATGCGCCCGTCCAGGTCACCCACATACAGCACACCGTCGTGCGTGGTGGCCAGTGACAGCGGGCCGTTGATGACCTCACCCTTGCCGACTGCGGTACTGACCATGCCATCGGCGCCGACGCGGCGGATTGCGTTGTTGAACAGGTCGGCCACCAGCAGTGCGCCGTGCGCATCGAAGGCCAGCGCCACCGGCGTATCGAAGCGGGCGTCGGTACCGGGCGCATCGGCGAAGCCCGGGCGGTCGCCGCCGGCCAGCGTACGCACGTTGCCATCGGCACCGATCACGCGGATGCGGTCGTTCCAGGTATCGGCCACGTACACCTGTCCCTGCGCATCCACGGCGATGCCCATCGGTCCATCGAAACGCGCCTTCGCGGCGGGACCATCGGCGAAGCCCTGCTGGCCGCCGGCCAGCGTCGTCACCTGTCCGTCGGTGCTGATGCGCCGGATCGCATGATTGCCGGTGTCCGCCACATACAGATTGCCCTGTGCATCGGCGGCAATACCCGAAGGGGTGTTGAAACTTGCCTGCAGGGCAGGCCCGTCAACACGCCCCTCGCCCTGCCCCGCGACCGTTTCGATACGACCGTCGGGCAGGCGGCGGCGGATGCGGTTGTTGTCACCGGCATCGGTGAAATAAACGCTGCCATCGGCACTACCCAGCAGTGCGTAGGGATCGGCGAAGCGTGCCTGGGCCGATGCGCCATCGCGATCACCCGGATGGCCATCGCCGGCCAGCAGCTCGATCTGTGCGGTCCACGCCAGCGGCGTCGGTACAGGGCCAGCCGGCGCCTGCGGGCCGGAGGCGGGGAACTCCCACCAGGTTGCCGCCAGGGCCACCGCTGTTGCCACTACCACCGCACCCACCGCCATCCCTTGCCACCGCGCCATCGTTCCGTTTGCCTGTGCTTGCATGAAGAGGCACGAACGATAGTCGCTGCGCCCGTGCAGCGCCATGGCCGATGGTCAGGGCCGATGGTCAGAGCAATTTCACAGCGCTTGTCCTGCGCTGCCACAGCAGGTTCAATGTCCGCTCCATGGACGGAGGCCCACAATGCCCCGCTGCACCCCACTCTTCGTGCTGCTGTTTACCGCCCTGGCCAGCGCCACCGCGTCGGCGAACGTGCCGCGCACACCCACCTCCCCTTCGCAGCCTCCGTCGGATGTGGCGATGGACGCTGCGCATGCCGCGTACGCGCAGCAATGGGATACGGCCATCGAGCAGTCCCGCAGCGGCAATACCCTGGCCGCGCTGATCGCCATGGAACGGCTGATGGACAGCCCGCTGCTGGCCGACTTCGATGCCGAGCGCCGCGGCCGCGCCGCGCAGTTTGCCGGCTGGACGGCGGCCATGCAGAAGCAGCCCGCGCTGGCACGGCGCTATCTGCAGCAGGCGCTGCTGGCGTTGCCGGGCGATGCAAGCATCCTGACCACGCTGGTGTCGCTGGACCTCAACGATGACCAACCGGCAGCGGCGGTCGAGCATCTGACACAGGCCCTGGCGCGTGCCAACGGCCCGCTGCCGATCGATCATCGCGTCATCAGCTACCTGCAGTACCACCTGCGCGAACAGCCTATGCAACGCATGGCACTGCTGCAGGCGCTGTTCGACAACGGCTGGAAGAGTGGCGGCATCGAACCCACCGGGTTGTGGCTGGCTCTGGCCACGCTGCAGGCCGACAACGGTCGCGGCGACGCCATCCCGACCACGCTGGCCCGCATCGACAGTCCGGCCGAAATCATCCGCCTGCGCAGCGACAAGCGCTTCGACCGGTACGTGGACCGCACCGATGCTCGCTTCGATCCGGTCAAGGCCGCACAGGCCCATCTGGACGCCCTGCGTGTATCGGGCCTGCTGGATCGTGAGCTGGATGCACGCTTGGTGGATTTCAGCAGCACACTGCTGATGCTGGATCGCAACGAGGAAGTCCTGGCGTTGACCAATGACCTGGCCGAGGCCGCCGCGGAAGGACAATCACCGCCCGCCGTCAAAGCGGAGTGGCTGGGATGGTTGCTCAACAGCCGCATCGGGGCGCTGCGTCGACTGGGGCGCACCGACGAAGCGCTGGCGACGGCAAAGCTTGCCGCCCGCATCGGCGCGCTCGGACCGGATGGCCTGGAGCACCAGATGAACGTGGCCTTCGTACTCAACTCACTTGGCCAGGCGCAGGAAGCAGGCACGGTGATGGACACCTTGACCGAACTGAGCGGCTACGGCCAGGCCGCACAGGCCTTGATCCAATTCGCCGCTGCCCGCCAGCGCGGTGATGCCAGCGCTGCCGCCGCCGCACGTGCGGTCATCGTCGCCCAGCGCCAGGACGCGCGCCTGTTCTACCGCGAGATGCTGCTGGAAGAGGGCGATCTGGATGGAGCCGCAGCGGTGCTGATCGAGCAGCTGCGCTCGCCGCTGGAGCGCAGCGACGCGCTGGCCAGCCTGCAGGACATGCGCGTGTATCCCTCCTTGCCAGGCGATGTACGCATCGATGCGGCTTGGCGCGAACTCAAGCAGCGTGCCGACGTGCAGGCCGAAGTCTCGCGCGTCGGTCGCATCGAGCGTTACGACCTGGTGGGCAGCACCACATCGCGCTGAGCGCTGGCTACTTCGCCGGCACTTCGATGCGGATGCCCATCGCCTCGCGATAGCGGGTGTACAAGGCCATCACCTTGTCCACGTAGGCCAGGGTTTCGGCATACGGTGGCACGCCCTTGTAGCGTGCCACCGCACCGATGCCGGCGTTGTAGGCCGCCGCCGCCAGCGGGCGGTCGCCGTTGTAGCGGCGCAGCAGCGCGCGCATGTAGCGGGCGCCGCCGTCGATGGACTGCTGCGGCGAGAACGGGTCGCGCACGCCGTATTCCACTGCGGTATCGGGCATCAGCTGCATCACCCCCTGCGCGCCCTTGCTGGACACCGCCAGCGCGTCGAAATTGCTTTCCGCATGGGCGATCGCCCGCAACCAGGCATCGTCCACGCCGGTGGCCTTGGCCGCCGCCTTGAACTGTTTTGCGTGCTGGGCCAGCTGGGGCTTGCCGACCTTGCCCAGGCCTTCATGCGCCGGTTCGCCCGGTGGCGTGGCCACGGTGAACTTCAGGAATACGCGCGAGCCAGGCAGGTTGCGGGTGGAGTAGACCAGCTTGCCGTCCTGCTCGCGCTCGTACAGCACGCCACTGAACACGCCCATGTTGCCCCACAGGTTGGGGGTCTGCACGGCGCTGTCGTCGATCTCCTTTGGCGTGCAGCGCGAGCCGGGCTCCGGTGCGGTGGCCAGGCTGACCGTGTTGCCCTGTACGCAGCGGTAGACCGTGCGCGCAGCGGCCAGCCCTGGCCACAGGCCAGACAGCAGCAACAACGCGACGAGGGCGGGACGGAGGGACATGGCGGCCGGATGATCCGGCGGCGGCCGCTAACAATGAGTGAATGGGGGTTTTCAGCCGGGCGGCGCCCGGCACCCGCAGAGGCTACGGCCGACGGCAACCTCAACAGCAACAGCAACAGCAACGGCGGGCTATCCGTGGGATGGCGGGGGGGGTCCGGTTGCGGGGGACGCCGTGAACCCATCCCTGGGGGCTTGGCCGCGGCATCCATGCCGCGTACACCCCCGCAACCGGACCCACCCCGCCTTCGACAGATTTCCGCGATCTGCCGGAATGGCATGGCCTGCTCTTGGTGACTATCGACCATGCTGCTGTTGGTGGGTGTCGACCTTGGTCGACACATGGATCCACGCCATGCGTGGATGGGTCTTCCTGATTACCGCGCCATCTTCCGCCGCAGCCAATAGCCTGCGCCCAGCAGCACGAACCACGCCGGGCTGGCCACCAGCGCCTGGCGGGTGTCGGCCTGCAGGCTCAGCAGGACCAGCACGGCGGCGAAGAACACCAGGCAGGCCCAGCACATCGCTACGCCACCGGGCATCTTGAAGATCGAGGCTGCGTGGCGTTCGGGGTAGCGACGGCGGTAGACCATGTAGGCCACCAGGATCAGCGACCAGACGAAGATGAACAGCACCGTCGCCAGGGTCGTCACCAGGGTGAAGGCGGTCACCAGGTTGGGGATCAGGTAGATCAGCAGGGTGCCGCCCAGCAGGCACAGGCAGGAGAACAGCAGGCCCCGGGCCGGCACCGCGGCGCGCGAGAGCTTGGACAGGCCGCGCGGTGCATGGCCTTCTTCGGCCAGCCCGAACAGCATGCGGCTGGTGGAGAAGATGCCGCTGTTGGCCGACGAGGTGGCCGAGGTCAGTACCACGAAGTTGATCAGGCTGGCAGCGGCGGGAATGCCGGCCAGCACGAACAGCTGCACGAACGGGCTCTTGTCCGGCACCACCTGGCGCCATGGGGTGACCGCCATGATCGCGATCAGCGCCAGCACGTAGAAGATGATGATGCGCACGGGGATCGAGTTGATCGCCTTGGGCAGGTTGCGCTCCGGGTCTGCCGTTTCCGCAGCGGTGGTACCTACCAGTTCGATGCCGACGAAGGCGAACACCGCGATCTGGAAGCCGGCGAAGAAACCAACCAGGCCCATCGGGAACATGCCGCCGTCATTCCACAGGTTCGACAGCGCTGCGGTGTGCCCGCTGGGCGAGGTGAAGCCCCACGCCACCAGCCCGGCACCGGTGATGATCAGCGCGCAGATCGCCACGATCTTGATCAGCGCGAACCAGAATTCCATTTCGCCGAACAGCTTCACCGTCACCAGGTTCAATGCCAGCAACAGCAGCACGCAGGCCAGCGCCGGTATCCATGCGTCCAGGCCAGGGAACCAGAACTGCGCATACGCGGCGATGGCGATCACATCGGCGATGGCGGTGACGATCCAGCAGAACCAGTACGTCCATCCGCAGAAGAACCCGGCCCATGGCCCGAGCAGATCGGTGGAGAAATCGATGAACGATTTGTACTGCAGGTTGGACAGCAGCAGCTCGCCCATCGCGCGCATCACGAAGAACAGCATCGCGCCGATGATCAGATAGACGAACACGATGGACGGGCCAGCCAGGCTGATGGTCTTGCCCGAGCCCATGAACAGGCCGGTGCCGATGGCACCGCCGATGGCGATCAGTTGCAGGTGGCGGTTGGACAGACTGCGGCGCAGGTGTTCGGGGGGCGTGGCGGGCTCGGTCATGGGCGCGGGAAGGGGCGGGTGAAGCGTTCGACGGTAGTCCTCCGGCTGCCACAACGCCAGCGCCGGACGGCCCAAGCCCGCCAACAAGTGTCACTTTCACCACAATGTGACCCGTTACCGCATTTGTGCCATTCCGCCCGGCCCGGCGCCGTGTTCATATACCGCCATCGCCCAAGGACCGGCCCTGCCCATGTGCCCAGCCCTGTACACATCTCTGGAGCCCCGGTCATGAGCCGCCTGCGGGTCATCATCGGCGGCACCGTACTGGCCGTACTGGCCGCTGCGGTGCCGATCGCGGTCATGGTCTATGCCACCTGGGACCGCGCCGTCAGTGTCGAGCAACAGCGACTGCACGCCATCGCCGAGCGCAGCCTGCGCCGTACCGAAGTGTCCTACCACGAGGCCCTGGCGGCATTGAAGTCGGCAGAGGCCACGGTGCTGCCGGCCTGCGGAGCCGAACACATCCAGCGCATGCAGACGCTGGTGATGACCACCCCGTCGTCCGACCAGATGGGCTACTTCGAGGGCGGCAAGCTGCGCTGCACGTCCTGGGGCCCATTCCAGCGGGATGTGGACCAGCCCACGCCGGACCACGTCACCAGCGATGGCGCCGGCATCACCGTCGATGTGCGCCCCGAGGCGGCCGGCCGGCGGCCGATGCTGTCCATCATGTACGGGGCCTACGATGTGCTGGTCGACCCCCGTCGCTTCGTCGATGTCATCGTCGATCCGGATGTGCGGCTTGCCCTGGCAAGCCCGGATGGACGGCTGCTGACCCAGCAGGACGGCATGGACCCGGCCCTGTTGCAGCAACTGCTGCGCGAGCCCGGCGAGGGCCTGGACCGCAACACCCTGTATGCCAGCGCCCGCAGCGGTGAATGGCTGGCGATCGCCACCGCCCCGCGCACCGCGCTGGCAGCCACGTTCCGGCAGCAGGCGTGGTTGTTCGTGCCGATGGGACTGCTGATGGCCGCCGCCGGTGCCGGCCTGGTGATCTGGCTGTCGCGACGACGGCTGTCGATGCGCGGCGAACTGGGCATCGCCATCCGCCGCCGCGAACTCTATCTGCACTACCAGCCCATCATCGAACTGGATACCGGCATCTGCGTCGGCGCCGAGGCGCTGGTGCGCTGGCAGCGTCCCGATGGCACGCAGGTGCGTCCGGACCTGTTCATTCCCCTGGCCGAGGAGGCCGGGATGATCGCCGCCATCACTGATCTGGTGATCGAGAACGTGGTTGCCGACATGCGTGAACTGCTGGCCGAGGATCGCAGCGCACACATCGCGATCAACCTGGCGGCCGAGGACATCAGCAGTGGGCGGGCGCTGAAGGTGATCTCGCAGCGCATGGCCGGCAGCGGCATCCTGCCGCAGCAGATCTGGCTGGAGGCCACCGAGCATGGTTTCCTCGACATCGACCGTGCGCGCACCATGCTGGCGGCGGCGCGGCGCGCAGGCCACAGCGTCGCCATCGATGATTTCGGCGTCGGCTATTCCAGCCTGCAGTACCTGCAGCAGCTGCCATTGGATGCGCTGAAGATCGACAAGTCCTTCATCGATGCGATCGGCACCGAAAGCGCGACCAGCCCGGTCACGCCGCACATCATCGGCATGGCCCGCGAGCTGGGCCTGTGGGTGGTCGCTGAAGGTGTGGAAACCGAAGCGCAGCTGGCCTACCTGCACAGCCAGCACGTGCAGTTCGGCCAAGGGTGGTTGTTCTCGCGGCCGTTGCCGCGCGATGAGTTCATCGCTTTCCATCGCAAGCGCCAGCAGCAGTACGGCGCGGCGCGGGAGCACATGCAGAATCCGCGCAGCGTGCCGTTCGAGCGCGAGCAGGCGGGGGAGGAGTAGTCGGCGAACGGCGCAGCCCCTCGTGGTGGGTCGCTAAGAGCGGTTCGTGGGTTGGTCGGGCGGGGTGGATACGCGGGGGACGCCGTGAATCCGTCCCTGGAGGCTTGGCCGCGGCATCCATGCCGCGGACACCCCCGCGTACCCACCCCGCCCGACCCGGGACAGATCTCTGCGGCGTTCCACCACGTAAGAGAGAAGAGAAAAACAACAGCGGGTCGCTGCGCTCGCACGTTCCGCTCTCTGTAGTGCCGGCCGCTGGCCGGCAACCCCGTCACCGTTGAGTGACGCCTATGCCCAGGCCTTCGGTCGGGCCCACAGCCAGGCTGCACACACCGCCAGCAGCAGCAACGGCAACCAGGCCAGGTGCTGTGCACCGCTGGCCTGCAGCATCAGGCCGCCGCCCACGCCACCGGCGGCGATGGCCAGGTTCCAGCCGGTCACCAGCATCGACTGCGCGAGGTCGGCAGCGGCGCCGGCGCGGCGGGCCAGTGCGGTCTGGAACAGGGTTGGGACGGCACCGAATGCGACGCCCCATAGGATCGTCACCAGCAGCAGCACGCCCGGCGCGGCCGGCCACAGCAGCAGCGAAACCACCGCCAGCACGAAGCCGATCACGCTCGCCCATACCAGCGCGCGCAGATGGCGATCCACGCCCCAGCCGGCAATGGCTATACCCACGATCGCGGCGATTCCGAACGCCAGCAGCAGCCGGTCCAACCACGCACCCGCGCCCGCCTGCACCGCCAACGGCTCGATGTAGGTGTACAGCACGTTGTGCGCCAGCACGTACAGCACCATCACCAGCAGCGTGCTGCGAATGCCGGGCATGCGCCAGACCGAGCCCAGCGACATGCGCCGGCCGGCGCCGGCCGCCGGCAATGCGGGCAGCGCCCAGCGCGCGTAGCCGAGCAGCAGCACCGCCAGCACGCTCATCAACGCGAACGCCCAGCGCCAGCCGATCTGCTGGCCCAGCAACGTGCCTGCCGGCACTCCCAGCGACAGCGCCAGCGGCGAGCCGATCATCGCCACCGCGATCGCCCTGCCCTGCAGTTCCGGCACCACCATGCGCGCGGCGTAGCCGGCCACCAGCGACCACAGCAGGCCCGCGCCCACGCCGGCCAGGAAGCGCGCCACCAGGGTCAGCACGTAGTCGTGGCTCAGCGCGGTCACGGTGTTGACCACCATGAAGCCGGCAATCGCCGCCAACAGCAGCGGACGACGCGGCAGGCGCTGGGTCAGCGCGGTCATCGGCAACGCGGCCAGCAGCGAGCCCAGTGCGTACACGCTCACCAGCTGCCCTGCCGCCGCATCACTGACACCGAGGCTCTCGCCCATCGGCCGCAGCACACCGGCGGGCAATGTTTCAGTCAGCAGGGTGATGAAGCCACCACCGGCCAAGGCCAGCAGGCCACGCCACGGCAAGCGCGTTGCCTCACCGGCCGGTGCCCCGGCGTCGATCGCGTGGCCGCTCATCGCGCCGTCTCCAGATCGGCGTACACCGCATCGCGCAGTTCATCCACGAACGCGCCATGCATGCCTTCGTACAGCGTGTTGGTCAGCGCGACCACGCTCAGGCCGCGCGCCGGGTCGACGAACCAGCTGTGGCCGTAGGCACCGCCCCAGCGCCATGTGCCCACGGTCTGTGGTGTGCCGCTGGCTGCGGCATCACGCAGCACGGCAAAGCCCAGGCCGAAGCCCCAACCGGGTGGATCGACAGGTCCCAGTTCGCCCAGCTGAGGCGTACCCATCTGCGCCGCCAGCCATTCCGGCAGCAGCTGCGAGGCGCGCACATCGCGCAACGCTTCCAGCACGGCCATCACCTCGTCGGCGCTGCCCACCAGCCCCGCGCCTGCCGACGGATAGCGGTGCGGATCGGTCGCCCGTGCCAGGCTGTATTCGATGCCTACCGAGCCCTCGAACGCCGCCACCACCTCGCCCTCCTGCAACCGATGCGGCTGCGGCAGGTCACTGACATACGGCGTGGCCAGACGGGCGCCTTCGCCGGTGGCGAACGCGGTATCTCGCAGGCCCAACGGCTGCGCCAACAACCGGTCGAACAACACCTGCAGCCTTTCGCCAGTAGCCGCTTCAGCCACCGCGCCAGCCACGTCCACGCCCAGCGAGTACAGCCACTGGCTGCCCGGTGCGAACAGCAGCGGCGCCTGCGCGATGCGCTGCGTGTTCTGCTGCAGCGTCACCGCGCTCGCGTCCATGCCATCGCTTACGCCCGCCTGCGCGTAAGGGCCCGCGGCGTCGGCTTCCAGGAAGCGATAGCCCAGCCCACTGCTGTGGCTGAGCAGCTGGCGCAGGCTGATCGGTGGCCGGCTGCCGTCGGCCAGTGCCGGGTGGAACGCCGGCAGCCAGCGCTGCACCGGCGCGTCCAGGTCGAGCACGCCCTCGGCTACCAGCCGCAGGATCACCGTGGTCAGCAGCGGCTTGCTCACCGAAGCCAGCCGGAACAGGTGGTCGCGACGCATCGGCGTGTTCGACTCACGGTCGGCCAGGCCACTGGCGCTGGCGTGGCGCAGCACGCCGTGCTCGCGCACCAGCACCACCGCACCGACCAGACGCTGCGGGTGCACGGCCTGCAGCAGCGCGCTCACCGCGGGCAGTACCGGCGGAGTATCAACAGGGAGGGCGAGTGTCATCGAGATGATCCGTGGGGAGAGGCCGCCACGGTAGGCAGCCCCGGCGCCGACAAAAAGCGGGGTGGGGCTCCGCGCATCATGGACCACACGGTCCGTAATCGGCATGATGTCCGGAACCACTAGGCCGCACCCACCCGCCCAGCGCCCGCACTGCACTGTTGCACCGGCCGCGTCACCGGGCCTGCCGACCGCCGCCTACCCTGCCCTCTTTCGCAGCGACCATCCCTATGTCCGTCCTCGACAACCTGGCCAACCTGCAGACCTTCGTCCACGCCGCGGACACCCGCAGCTTCGTCGACACCGGTCGCGTGCAGGGCATCTCGGCCTCGGCCGCCGGCAAGTGCGTGGCCCGGCTGGAACACGCACTCGGCGTGCGCCTGTTCCATCGCAGCACGCGCAGCATCACCCTCACTGCCGAGGGCCAGCTGTTCCTGGCGCGTTGCCGCCGCATCCTCGACGAGCGCGACGCCGCACGCACCGAACTGGCCCAGCAGCATGCAACGCCAAGTGGCACCCTGCGCATCAGCCTGCCGCTGGTGGGCGACCTTACCCTGCCGTTGATGGCGGAATTCATGGCCGCCTATCCCGACATCCGACTGGAGCTGGATTTCTCCGATCGACTGGTCGACGTCATCGAAGAAGGCTTCGACGCCGTGCTGCGTGTCGGCGAGCCCAGCGACTCACGCCTCACCGCGCGCCGCCTCGGTGTGTTCCCGCGCCGCGTCGTCGCATCGCCGGCCTACCTGCAACGGCATGGCACGCCGCAGGTGCCGGCGGACCTGCTGCAGCACCGACTGCTGCATTACCGCTTCCCCAGCAGCGGCAAACTCGAACCGTGGCCGATCCTCTGGCCGGAGGGTGAAGTGGCACAGGAACTGCCGGTGCACCTGGTCGCCAACACCATCGAGGCGCGGGTGGCACTGGCACTGAGCGACGGTGGCCTGGCGTTCGTGCCGGTGCATTCGGTACGCGATGCACTCGCTGACGGCCGGCTGGTCACCGTGCTTGATGAGCACGTGCATTCCTGCGGCACGTTCCACCTGCTGTGGCCGTCGGGCCGCCACGTACTGCCGAAGCTGCGGGTGTTCATCGAATTCGTCGGCGCGCGGCTGGATACGGTGCCGTAACGCGGCGCAGCGGCCGCGACCATTCAGCTCACGGCGCTATACTGCGCACTCATTCCCCCAAGAGGCTCGCGACCAATGCGCCAGTGATGCCGCCGTCTTCGCATTAGACGGCCCGACTCTTCCCGCCCCTGCGCGCAGGGGAGAACCAGGCATCCATGGAGGTCGCATGACTTCGCATTCCCTCACGCTCGATCGCGTGTCGTATCGGTTGGCCGATGGCCGTCCGCTGTTTTCCAATCTGTCCTTTTCCTTCGAACCGGTGGCCACCGGCCTGGTCGGCGCCAATGGTGCCGGCAAGAGCGTGCTCGCGCGCCTGCTCGCCGGTCAGCTGTCGCCGGACGAGGGCCAGGTGCACCGCAGTGGCCAGGTATTCCTGTTGCCCACGCCGGGCTACCCGCCACGTGGCACGGTCGGCGAACTGGCCGGCGTAGGCGCCGAACTGGCGGCGCTGGCGCGCATCGAAGCGGGCAACGTCGATGAAGCCGACTTCGCCTGCATCGGCGACCGCTGGAACCTGCGCGAACGCCTGCAGCAGCAATGGCAGGCAATGCAGCTGCCGGCCGACCTTGATCCCGCGCAACCCGCCGCGCGCCTCAGTGGTGGCCAGGCGATGCAGGTCGCCCTGTCCGGCGCGTGGGCCAGCGGCGCGGACTGGCTGATCCTCGACGAGCCGAGCAATCACCTCGATGCCCATCACCGCCGCCAACTGTATACACAGCTGCAGCAATGGCAGGGCGGTCTGCTGGCGATCAGCCACGACCGTGGCCTGCTCTCGCAGATGACACAGATCGTCGAACTGGACGCGCACGGCCTGCATCGTTACGGCGGACCGTGGCAGCACTATGCCGACACACGCGCCGCCGAACGCGAGGCCGCCGCCGCGCAGCTGGAGCATGCCCGTGCCCAGCACCGGCAGCAGCAACGCAGCGCGCGCGAGCAGCACGAGCGCCAGCAGCAGCGGCAGGCACGCGGCAACCGCGAGGCCCGCGATGCCAACCAGGCTCCGATCCTGCTCGGTCGGCAGAAGCAGCGCGCCGAAGCCAGCCACGGGCGTGCGCAGCAGATCCAGAGTGATCGCCTGCAGGCCAGCGCGGCGCAGGTGCGCGCCGCCGCTGCGGCAGTACACGTGGCACCAGAACTGGCGTTGTTCAGTGGCGAGAGCGAGCGTGGCCAGGCCCGCGTGCTGCAGGCGCACGATCTGGTGCTGCCGCATGGCTGCAACGCGGCGCTGCAGCTGGAGATCCGGCGCGGCCAGCGCATCGCCGTCGTGGGCGACAACGGCAGCGGCAAGTCGACCTTGCTGCGCGTACTGGCCGGACAGCTGGCGGCGCGCAGCGGTCAGGTGCAGCGGCATGCGCCGCTGGCCCTGCTCGACCAGCAACTGCTGGGGCTTGCAGGTGAACAGAGCATCCTCGATGCCGTGCGCGCTGCGAATCCCGCGACCGATGCGGGTGAACTGCGTACGCGTCTTGCCCTGCTGGGCCTGGATGCACAGCGCATCCAGCGTCCGGCCGGCAGCCTCAGCGATGGCGAGCGGGTGAAAGGTGCGCTGGCCAGCGTGCTGTATGCCGAACCTGCCCCGCAGCTGCTGTTGCTGGACGAGCCGGGCAACGCGCTGGACCTGGCCGCGCTGCAGGCGCTGGAAGAACTGCTGGCGGCATGGCCGGGGGCGTTGCTGATGGTCAGCCATGACACCCACCTGCTGCAGGCCCTGCGGCCAACGCAGGTGCTGCAGGTCGGTGATGCAGGTTGGCAGTGGCGCGATGCGTTGTAGAGCCAAGCCCATGCTCGGCTCCCGCCGGCTGGCATCCACGCATGGCGTGGATCTACTGGCTGGCCGAGCATTCATCCACGCATGGCGTGGATCTACTGCCAGCCGAGCATTCATCCACGCATGGCGTGGATCTACTCATCCACGCTTCCACACCGGGAAGGCCTGCGGCATCTGCTGCCACAGCAGGGGTCCGGCCTGCAGCTCGGTGTCGTTGAGCAGGCATGCGTCCAGCGCATTCCGCACCACGCGCTCATCCATGTGTACGCCGATCACCACCAGTTCCTGCCGGCGATCACCCCACAGCGGGTGCCACAGGCGCGCCATCGCCGCGTGCGCGGCAGCGTCCGGGAATTCCTGTGCATCGGGCAACGGCGCGCTCCAGCAGTCGGCCTGCTGCCGGGCCCAGCCCAGATCGCTGTAAGGCAGTGGCGTTGGCGGCAGCAGCGGCGTGGTGTCCTCCTGGCCAGCGCGCACACGCTCGCGCGCCGCATACCAGAAGCCCGCCGCCTGCGTGCGCGTGGCCGCGCCCACACTGTTCAACTCACCCACCCAATCCATGCGGTTGGCCAGCCAGAACCAGCCCTTGCTGCGGATCACCCCGGGCATGCCGTGCTGCAACGTGCGTGCGAAGCGGGCCGGATGGAACGGCCGCCGCGAGCGGTAGACGAAGCTGGCAATGCCGTATTCCTCGGTTTCCGGCGTGTGCTCGCCGCGCAGCTCCTTCACCCAGCCCGGAGCCTGCTGCGCGCGCTCGAAATCGAAGCGGCCGGTATCCAGCAGTTCCGCAAGCGGTACGTCGCCGAAGCGGGAGAGCAGCAGCTTCGCATCGCGGTTCAACCCGCGCAGCACCGCCAGCGTGTCCTGCAGCAGTTCCTCTTCCACCTGGTCTACCTTGCTGACCACGATCACGTCGGCGAACTCCACCTGCTCGCACAGCAGGTCGACCACGCCACGGTCATCGTCCGGCCCCGCCTGCTGGCCGCGTTCGGCCAAGCGCAGCGTCGAACCGAAATCGGCCAGGAAGGCGCTGCCGTCCACCACCGTCACCATCGTGTCCAGCCGCGCGATATCGCTCAGGCTGAAGCCATGCTCATCGCGCACCGCGAAGGTGGCCGCTACGGGCATCGGCTCGCCGATACCGGTCGATTCGATCAGCAGGTAGTCATAGCGGCCGCTGTCGGCCAGGCGCCGGACCTCCTGCAGCAGATCATCGCGCAGCGTGCAGCAGATGCAGCCGTTGCTGAATTCCACCAGCGTCTCTTCGGTGCGACGCAGCTCTGCGCCGCCATCGCGCACCAGCTGCGCATCGATGTTGACCTCGCTCATGTCATTGACGATCACCGCCACCCGCAGGCCATCGCGGTTGCGCAGGATCTGGTTGAGCAGGGTGGTCTTGCCGGCACCGAGAAAGCCGGAAAGCACGGTGACCGGAAGGCGACGGTCGGCGCGGGAAACAGTGTTCATGTCGGAGCGGGTTGGCTGCGGAACGGAAATGTTACTCTATAACAATTGTCGCGCAAGGAACCTCCCTTCATGAAGTCGCCCTCCGCCGCCCTGCTTGATGCCGGTGCCGTCGCCCTGTCCAGCCTGTGCCTGCTGCATTGCCTGGCACTGCCCCTGCTGGCGGCCGCGTTGCCGCTGTTCGGCGTCTGGGCCGAAGCGGAATGGGTGCACCTGGTCTTCGTGGCCATCGCGCTGCCGTTGACTGGCTTCGCCCTGTGGCGCGCCGAACGCCGACATCCCCTGCCTGCGCTGGCGTGGTTGAGCGCCGGTATCGGCCTGGCCCTGTTGATGGCCGGCGCCCTGGCGCTGCCCTCGCACGCGTGGGAGACCCCGCTGACGGTCACCGGCAGCCTGCTGCTGGCCGCCACGCACATCTGGAACGCGCGGCACCGGCACCGATAACGCCACGGGGTAGTGCCGGCCGCTGGCCGGCAACTGCAGGCTACGTCCGCAGTTCATGCGGTTGCCGGCCAACGGCCGGCATTTCCCGGCTATTTGCCGTAGCGGCGCAGCAGCTCCACCAGCACCTCGGCTTCGGCCGCCCGCTGGGCCGGGTCTTCCGCGCCCACCACGTGTTCCTGCAGGTGCTCGTGCAGCAGTTCCATCAACAGGCTATGGGCAGCGCCACGCACGGCGGCCACCTGCACCAGCACGTCGGCGCAGTCGCCTGCCTCGCCCTCGGGCGCGTTCAACGCCTGCTCCAACGCCGCCACCTGGCCGCCGATGCGACGGACCCGGGTCAGCAGCTGCTTTCGATTCCTGTGTACATGCGCCATGACCGGATCATATACCCTACGGGGGTATCCATTCATCACTGCCGCCATGCACCTGGACGCCCTCGCCGCTGCCCGCCGCCACGAACACCGCTTCGACGACGGCAACCCGCTGGCCGAACGCAATACCCGTCGCGCCATGTGGCTCACCGTCAGCATGATGCTGGTCGAGATCGTCGGTGGCTGGTGGTTCAACTCCATGGCCGTGCTCGCCGACGGCTGGCACATGAGCTCGCACGCGCTGGCGCTGGGCCTCTCGGTGTTCGCCTACCGCTGTGCACGGCGCTACGCACACGATCCGCGCTTTGCGTTCGGCACCTGGAAGATCGAGATCCTGGCCGGCTACACCAGCGCCATCGCCCTGCTTGGTGTTGCTGCGCTGATGGCAGTGCAGTCACTGGAACGGCTGTGGGTGCCCGCCCCCATCCACTACAACGAGGCCATCGCCATCGCTGCGGTCGGCCTGGGCGTGAACCTGCTATGCGCGTGGTGGCTGCACGACAGCCCCGGTCACGCGCATCACCATCATGACCACGGACACGGACACGACCATGACGATCATCATGGGCATGACCACGATCACGGCCATTCCCACGGGCACGACCTCAATCTGCGTTCGGCCTACGTGCACGTGCTGGCCGACGCCGCCACCTCGGTGCTGGCCATCGTCGCCCTGCTCGGCGGCAAGCTGCTCGGCCTGACCTGGCTGGACCCGGTGATGGGCCTGGTCGGCGCGGTGCTGGTCACCGCGTGGGCGATCGGCCTGCTGCGCGACAGCGGCCGCATCCTGCTCGACGCGCAGATGGATGCGCCGGTGGTGGCCGAGGTACGCGAAGTGATCGAGCAGGGTCCCTGGCCGGCACGCCTGGCCGACCTGCACGTGTGGCAGGTGGGGCGTGGCAAGTACGCCGTCGCCGCCAGCGTGGTCACCAGTGATGCCACGCTCGATCCGGACACCGTGCGCCAAGCGCTGGCGATCCATGAAGAGCTGGTGCACGTGACCGTGGAGATCCATCGCAGCACGTGACCCGGGCGGGGCGCGGTTCTTGCCGAAAATCTGTACCGGGCGCCGCCGCGTGCTGCCTACACTGGCCGCACCTGCCCCGTCGGGACATCCCATGCGCGCGCTCCGCCTGCTGCTGCCCGGTGCCCTCCTGCTGCTGGTGGCCTGTTCCGGCGACACCCAGCTGCCGTTCTCTTCCGACCCGATGCTCGGCTGCTTCGCCACCAGCCCGCGCAGGTCCGCCGAGTTCCGCATCGAGAAGGAAGGAAGCCAGTACTTCGTGTCCTTCGAGCGCGACGGCCAATGGCAGCGCGAACCCAATGCGCTGTACAAGGCCAGCCGCAGCGACATCCAGCAGTACTTCCGCGACGACGCCGACCAGATCGACAGCGCGCTGATCCGCATGGCCGGCGGCTTCGGCATCTTCCACGTCAAGGACGGCGCCACGTTGAAGGCCCGGGCACGCGACAGCGACTACATGGCGCTGTTGCTGATCGGTGCGGGGCCGGTGTATGCGGTGAAGTGCCAGTAGCGGCCAGATTGCAATTCTTCCCATGGCGTCAGCGATGCCGCTGGCACACGCTGCCGGTTTCGAGGAGGAATACCGATGCTCTTTCTTCTCCTGCTGGCCGCTGGCACCGCAAAGACCCAGGGTGCCTATGACGAGGTGCGTGAGACCGATGACGGCAAGGTCGTGGTGATGCGCACCTTTGACTGGGAAATCGAAGGGGAACGCGCCGAGCGTGTAACCGTGCATTGGTTGCTGCAGGAAGACGGCAGCATGCGCTACGACTTCGACCGGCAGCCAACCGCCACCCAGGATGCCCATCGCCGTTCGTGCGCGTTGCAGGGCATGAAGCCCTCACGAGGCGTCGGCATGATCTGAGGAGAAGGAACCATCCACGGATTCAGCTGCACCGACCTGCGGTAGCGCCGCGCCCATGCCCGGCTCGGCTGCACAGCGCCTGCGGTACCATGCCCTCCCCCGAACCACCCTGCGCTACCCACCGTGCCCCACTACACCGGCCCCCTGCTGACCCGCGACAGCGCTGACACCCTGCGCCGTGCCCATGACAAGGGCGCTACCGAATGGCAGGGCTCGCTCGACCTGGGGCGCAGCGAAGAGGCCGCGCAGCTGGATGCCGAAGGTTTCACCTTCCGTGGCCAGCACTACCCGTGGCCGGGCAAGCTGAAGGACCGCACCCTGTACTACTGGGATGGCGAGGAGTTTTCCGCCATTTCCCGCTTCAGCGGCTCGCTGATCAAGCTGGTGCCGACCGAGTGGGGCGCGCCGACTTTCGAGATCGACGGCATCAAGATGCTGCCGACCTCCAAGCTGTCGCCGTTCGAGGACGCGCGCCGCAAGGTCGAGCTGGTCGCCCCGGCCGGCAAGATGATCCTCGATACCTGCGGTGGTCTGGGCTACTTCGCTGCGTGCGCATTGGAGGCCGGCGTCGGCCAGATCCGCTCGTTCGAAAAGAACGCCGACGTGATGTGGCTGCGCACGCTCAATCCGTGGTCGCCCGATCCGGATTCAGCCGCCGCTGGCGGTCGCCTGCACTTCAGCCACGGCGACGTATCGCAGCAGATCGAACAGGTGGCCAGCAACAGCGTCGATGCGATCCTGCATGACCCGCCGCGCTTCGGCATCGCCGGCGAACTCTACTCGCAGGTGTTCTACGACCACCTCGCCCGCGTCATCCGCAAGGGGGGGCGCCTGTTCCACTACACCGGCGCGCCGAACAAACTGACCAGCGGCCGCGACGTACCCCGCGAAGTGGCCAAGCGCCTGGAAAAGGCAGGGTTCAAGGCCGAGCTGGCGCTGGACGGCGTGCTGGCCATCAAGCGCTGAGCCTCACTCGCCATCCACCTTGGCCAGCTTCATCACCCACTTCGGCACTTCCGGCTCGCCGGCGTAGAATTCCTTGGGCTTGTTCTCGGCCATCGCCCAGCGGTGCAACCAGCTCGGCCCATAGCGACCGCTGTAGCCCTCGGCACCCCGCGCATAGGCCGGGTCGCGCATGGCCTCCTGCAGCGACACGAAGCGATAGCCACGACGCTTGGTGGCCGCCACCAGCTCGGCGAAGGTCGCCGCATTGAGTTCGTTGGCATGCATCAGCCACACCTGTGGCACCGCATACCCCAGCAGCGCCAGCGACTGCTTCTCGTAGTAATCCACCTTGTTCAGCATGTACGGCACATAGCCCTTGCGCAGGCTCGCCAGGGTCGCCTCGCGCTCAGGTGAGTCGGGCTGCTCGTTCATCACGTTGGCGTAGGCGAAGGCCCACACCCACTCACCGTTGTCGACCGTCACCGGCGCCACGCGGTAGCCGTGCTGCTTGAAGAACACGTCCATCGCCACGCGATCTTCCGGCGTACGCCCCGCACGCAGATACGGATGACGCATCCACTGTGGCGTCTGCCCGCGCTCGGCCAGCAGCGGTCGCAGCACCTGCTCGCCGCGCAGGAAATCCTGCTGGAACGCTGGCACGCCCTTGGCATTGAGGTCCATATGCGACCAGGTGTGGTTGCCCAGCTCGTAGCCGGCATCCAGCCAGTCGCGCAGCATCTGCACGCGCGCCGGCTGCACCTTGCCATCCACTTCCAGCTTGTTGCCGTTGACGAAACCCATCACCGGCACCTCAGCCTGGCGCAGCTGTGCCATCAACGCAGCATGACGCGCCTGCAGATCGGCCGGCACGATCTCATCCAGGCGCGCCCAAGGCAGATCGTCAATGGTCACCGCAATGCGCCGATCGACCTCGGCAGCGTGGACGGTGAGTGACAACAACAGCAACGGCAACGCACGCAGGAACAGACGCATCGGTACATCCATGGGATGAGGATGCAGCGACTGTAGCGCGATTGCGCCTTGCAGCCGAGTGTGGGCGCGGCGTTGCGGCGCCGGGCCGAGTCAGTCGGCGATGTACTTCGGCGGCACGTGGTCCGTCAGCCACACGCCATTGGCGGAGCGGTAGAAGACATGCCCTTCAGCATGCATGCGCCCGGCGTGCACGCTGAGAATGACCGGTGCACCGCGGCGAGCGCCAACCTGGTGGGCCGTCTCTCGGTCCAGTGACAGATGCACGTGCTGGCGCTCGCCCGCACGCAGGCCCTGCTCGCGGATCGAGCCGACGAAGCGCGACACCGTGCCGTGGTACAGCCACTGTGGCGGCTCGACCGGCACCAGTCCAAGATCGACCGTGACCGAATGCCCTTGGTTCGCGCGGATGCGCTGGCCATCATCGCTCAGTGCAAAGCGTTGCTTGTTGCAGGTCGCCACGATGTGCTGCAGTCCGGCATGATCGAGCGTCTGCCCATGTGCAGCCAGCTTCTGCAGGAGCTCATCGACGTTGGCCCAGCCCTGGCCGTCCAGGATCAACCCGATCTTCTCGGGTTCATGGCGCAGCACCAGACTGAGGAACTTGCTGGTGTGCTTGGATGAAGTTTCCGTATTCATCCGCATAGAGTGCCGTAAATGCCGCGGTTGGTGCCAGTCAGCGGTCCGCGCCGGCATCAAAACCGGTTCGCTTGCGAAGTGGTGCGCCACAGCCACACACCAACCACCATCGCGGCCAGCAACAGCCCACACAGGATGATGGCCAGCGCGTCAGGTGCGTGCGGCGGCATCAGCTCGGCCTTGGCGAACAGCTGCAGCAACCATCGCCGCATCGAGGACGGCAGCGCCTGCCCGTCCGGTGCCAGATCTGTCATGCACGCAGCCGGCAGTGCTGTGGTGATGCCTTCCCACACATGCTCATACAGCCGCAGCATCGCGCTGGCCAGCAGCAGTGCCGCCGCGTGCAGGGCAAGCAGGCCCCATGCGCTGCGGCGTAGCGGCGCATCAACATGGCGCAGCCAGTGTACGCAGACCAGGAGCGTACCCAGCAGAGCAAGTACCAGCGCTGCCATCGGCAACCAGCACAGCGGCTGCCAATCATCCAGCGCACCGGCACGCGCCAGCAGATGCTCGGCCACGTGCAGGCGCGCGCCCGGATCGGTGCCACCACAGGCCAAGGACAGTGGCTCCAGCAGCAGGTCCACGCGGTGATGGAAGTAGCCTGCGGCCAAGCCGACCGACAGCAGCGCCACCACCTGCAGCAGTAACAACATCAGGCCAGCGCCGAAGAAGTGTCCGAGGCGGGCAGTGAAGGCAGTCATCGGTGTATCCCCAGCGAGTGACGCGCATGCTAGCCAAGCCAATCGATGCTGTCGGCTGGCAGATGCGACACCATCGCCGGTGATGCGCCATCATGTGCGTTCAATGCAGGAGTGTTGGCGATGCTGGGGTTGTATCTGTTCGTGCGTACCGTGCTGCCGGCACTGCTGGGCGGGGCGGTTGCGATGCTGGGCGCGCGGGTGATCAATCGACGGCTGGCCCGTCTACCGCCACGCGTGATTGCCCTGCCTGATGACAGCCTGCTGCCCAGCTCCGCTGCACAGCGGCGTTATCGCCGCCTGCGGCGCCGCAGCCCCGGCCTGAACAGCATCACCCTACCGCCGAAGGTGCCGCGGAGCTGGATCTGGCTGGCAGCAATGGTTTTCATCGGCACGATAAGCCTGGCCGTCTACCTGACGCCCGACGGCCCGCGCTTCCAGGTAATGGTGGAGAGCTTCGTGGGCTATCCCTCCACCGTCATCGAGGTCCGGGCGCCGGCGGAGCAGCAGCTGCGCCTGCTGGACAGCTGCACGCCGGTACTGCTGCAGACTGTCCGTCCCATCACCATGCGCTATCGCAGGTCCCGAACCGGCAACCCGGTCGAGGTACATGGCGTGCTGCCGGTGCAGGTGCGTCGCCGAGGCACACTGCTGCAGGTGGCCACGGCCCAGCCGGTGGACGTGGCGGCGCTGCGCGATGCCCTGCACGCCTGCAGCACATCGTCCGGCGCTGCACTGACGATGCATGCCCGCACCGTCGCGCCATGGCGGGAATGGGGTTGGCAGCCGTGGCCGGGGCGCAGCAGCCAGTAAGGCTTCAACCGCGCGGCAGTTTCGCCGCCCACATGTTGTCCACCAGGTTCGGGTAACGGCGCCCGTTCTCTTCCGCCCGCTGCCGCGCCGCCGCCTTCTGCGCCTCTGTCAGGGGCTGTGTCTTCTGGCCCTTCGGGTTGTGCTTCTTCCAGGGCGGCGTGCGGGCAGTAGTCATGTGCGGATGATGCCGTAGTCGCTGTTACTTCTTCAGGAATTCCAGCAGGGCCAGATTGAAATCATCGGCGTGGCTGGTGTTGCAGCCATGCGGCGCATGCTTCAGCACCACCACCTCGCTGCCGGCGATGGCCGCGTGTGTGCGCTTGCCCGAACCTTCGAACGGCACCGTGGCATCGCTGTCACCGTGCAGCACCAGCGTCGGTACCGTCACCTTCTTCAGGTCCGCACGGAAATCGGTGGTGGCGAACGCCTTCATGCACCCCAGCGCGGCGTTCTGGTCGGACTGATGGGCTAGCGCGATGGCGGCCTGGCGCTCGTCCTCGGTGACCATCAGCTTGCCATCGGCACTGAAGAAGTCACGGGTGAAGCCGTCGAAGAACGCTTCGCGGTCTTTCTCCAGTCCCTGGCGCATCTCATCGGCCTTTTCCTGGGTCAGCGGCCCGTCCGGGTTGTCCGCGCCCTTCAGCAGGTACGGCGGCACAGCCGAAGCGAACACCACGCTGTGCAGGCGATCCTCACCATGGTTGGCGATGTAGCGCGCCACCTCGCCACCGCCCATCGAGAAGCCGACCAGGGTCACGTCGCGCAGGTCACGCTCGTCGATCAGGCCGGCCAGATCAGCGGCCAAGGTGTCGTACTCGTAGCCATCGGCAGGCTTTTCGGAGCGACCGAAGCCGCGGCGGTCGTAGCTGATCACGCGGTAACCCGCATCACGCAGCAAGGGCACCTGGGCCTTCCATGCTTCGGCCGACAACGGCCAGCCGTGGATCAGGATCACCGGCCGGCCGGTGCCGCCGGTGTCTTCAATGTGCAGGCGGACGGAGGAGGTAGGCATGGGAGCTCCGGGGGGGAATGAGGACCCCAGCCTAGGCACTCGCGACGGAGACGCCCGTGATGGAATCGGCTCAGGCCATGACATCGCGTACACGGGTGCCGGGCCGCACAGGTTCACACCCGCCAGTGCGGCATTGGTCGGGCCCTGGCCCCGTTTCGTCAGCGTCCGCTTACGGTGAGACGGCCCCCGTGCCAGTCTGCGCCGGTCCTCAACGGAGCCACGCCATGCTGCTCGCCCTGCCCCTGCTCGCCGCCGCAGTCGCCGGCACCTCCCCCGCCAGCGACACCCTGCGCGAGCAGATCCGCGCAGCCGACACGCAACTGTTCGCCGCAGCGTTCGACAGCTGCGACCCCGACAAAGCCGCCGCGATGACCACCGAGGACATGGAGTTCTTCCATGACAAGGATGGCAAGTCCGCCAGCAGTCGCGCCGACTTCCGCCGCAGCGTGGCCAACCTGTGCGACAACGCGCGCAAGGGCGGCTGGCACCTGCGGCGCGAGCTGGTGGAGAGCTCGCTGCAGGTCTTTCCGCTGCACGATGATCGCGCACTGGAAATCGGCGACCACCGCTTCCATGAGCGCGGCACCGATGGCGTTGAACGCTGGACCGGCCAGGCGCGTTTCATCCAGGTCTGGCGTCGAGTGGACGGTCAATGGCAGGCCGAGCGGGTGATCAGCTACGACCACCGCCCGGCGGACAAATAAACATCAACGCCGCGGCGCCCGCTCAGTCGCGCAGGTTGCTGGCGCGCGTCAGCATCCAGCAGCCGTAGCGGCGCGCGAAGGTGTAGGTATCGCGCTCGGCGTCGCTGCCGAAGGTCACGCGCTGCCCGTTGTCGTCGATCGCATCGATGCGTGTGGGCGCGTTGTAGGTACTTGCGCGCATGCGCTCCAGCGCGACCGGGTCACGGCTGACCGGCGAAGGCACGAACAGATCGAACGCAGCGAGGTAGCGGTAGTTGAAGCGCTTCAATCGCGCGGCGCCCTGTTCCAGCACGACATGCGTGGCCGCCAGCCCCTCGTGGTCGTCGCGCACGGTGTGCATGGGCACCTCGTACTCCAGCGGGTCGGAGGTGTAGCGCAGGCGCACCCGGTCATCGGCAGGGTCGGCAAATCGTTGCAGGAAGCGGGTGAAGTCCTGCGATGGGCAGGCGGGATCGTCCGCTGCTACCGGCGTGTCAGCCACCGCACTACCTGCGCAGGCCCACAGCCCCACGCCCAGCAGCAACCGCGCAGCCGCCAGTCCCCGTATCCGGTTTGTCTCCCCGTGCACCACGTTCTCCCCCGCTGCCATTGCACCGGACGCCATCCCCTGCGTCGCCGGGCCACAGGCTAGCAACAAAGCCGTTACCGGCGCAGCCCGCGACCGTTTTACACTGGCCACATCCGGCCACACGGTAGCGGCCACATGGAGCCCCCAATGACCCCTGATGATTCCCTGCACCAGCAGATCCGCCAGAACGTGGCCGCACTGGACGAAAAGCACGGCCGCGCGTTCGACGCCACCAGCGAGAACGTGGCCGCCAGCCTGGCCGTCAAAGCCCGCGAACAGGGCCTGGAACGCGCCGACCACGTGGTGGTGAGCAACGCCACGGCCAACCACCCGGCCGGGCACAACATCTTCGTGGTGCAGGGCGACCCGGCCAACCCGGCGCACCTGCGGGCAATGCTGCCGACTGCCGTGGCCGCGCAGACGCCGGCCGAGGAGTCGCTGCAGAAGCTGGGGCTGGGTGGGCAACAGCCGGTGCAGGCCGAGCAGCAGACGCTGGATGCACAGGCGCAGGATCAGCAGCAGAATCCTGCGCATCGGATGGGGTGAACACCACCAGGCATCGATGTCATCGACGCCTCTGTGGCATGGGCCGCTATCAGCCCATTCGCGGCTGGGACTGCTGCGTCTGTTGCTGCAGCTGGTCTTCCTGCGCGACACGGCTGGACTCGCGGCCCTGATGCTGCAGGCTGGCTTGTTGGTACACCTCTTCAACCGTGCCCTGCTGGGCATCGACCAGCGACAAGCGCTGGCGGTTCGCTGCAGGGTCCGGTGAAGCGGTGTCGCCAGTGCGCTGCAGAAAAACATAGCCTGGCGAATCCGCCGCACCGCCACTGCTGAAGGCCACCTGCAAGGTATCGCGTTCGGTGTAGCCGCCCTGCACTGCCAATCGCGTCAGGTGGCCCGCCAAGAGCTCGGGCTGCTGTCCCGGCGGCAGCCCTTGGCGCTCGGCGGCGTCGCCCAGCGCTGCCCGCACCCGCTGGTCGAGAGGATGCAATGCGTTGCCCGCCACGCGTGCGTCGACCAAACGCTCGCCACTGCGCTCGCCGATGTCGTCGTTGTCGCTCAGCAGCCGCTGCTTCCACGTACGATCCGGCATCGGGTTGGTTTTCGTACGGTTGAGATCGCTGTTGGGGAACGGCGGATCGATGCTGTCGACGCCGTGGATGTTACGCAGCGGACGATAACCGTCCTTGCCCCCGCCGTTGATGTCCAGAGGAATGCGGACATCCGGGAAAAGCTGCCCGGCGGGACCTCCCAGCGCATTCACGTCGATGCTTCTTTTCCGCTCGATGCCCGCGTGGTTCAGCGCTTCCCAGATGAAGTCCACGCAGTTGTGGCGGACATCCTGGTAGTGCTTGCTGAAGCCAAACCCCTCGGGATCTTTGCCGAAGGCGTCGAGCTTCTTGTATTGCTCCTCGCTGATTTCGAGCGTCCGGGTGTATCGCGGATCCTTATAGATCAGATCATCTTTCTTCACGATGTCGCCCGGCCCATTGATGTCGCCATGCACCACAGGTGCAAAGCCGTAGCTCTGGGGAGGCACACCCGTAGCGTGCAGGACGTAGAACATGTGCCCCGGCGCGGAAGTCTGCAGAACACCATCCACAACCTCCTGCTTACCGGTCGAAAGATCAAGCAGAGGGGTCCCGGGTGCCGCAATGACGATATCTACGGTGTAGCGTGGCTTGTCCATAAGATTGTTCCTTCAGTTCCTTCCAAGGGATGTAGATAGAGCCTACTTACCAACGGGTCGTGCAGCGTGAACGCGAAGACGAGCCGAATACTCGCCCAGTTCCGGGATCGCTTTGACGGTGCGAACCTGCACTCGATAGCGGTTGTCGCTCTGCAGGGGCAAGGCAACGACACTCAGCATGTACTGCCCGCCGCTACCTGACCGCAACATTGCATAGCGCCAAGTGTCCGACGTATGCCACGCAGGAAGCGGCTGACCTGCGTTGAGTGCTAGTGCCTGGTAATTGTCGTAGGTAGGCACATCCTTCCAAGCCCCGCCTGTCCAGCGCTGCAGGACCACTTCGAACGGAATGTTCAAGCGCTCCAAGTCCGGCGCATCCGCGCTGTACGGTCTTTGGCGTTGCATCTCGAGTTCCAACGCATGAATGCGGCTGGGAGTGAAATTGCGTCCATTCATCTCGAACTCGAAAATCACCTCTTGGCCCGGCTGATCCACAGCGATCGGCTGCGTGAGGTCCAGCGGCTCGGGTGGAACAGGATCACGGCTGGAACAGGCACCCAGCGCGGTGCTCAAGATGATCAACAGGCCGACGTGCAGCCAGCGGTGGATACCCAGCATGTTCAGATCCTTTGGCTCCCTGCCATGGGCTTCAACCCTAGCCGCTGTGCCATGGGGCGGGCAAGCAGGCAACCCATCAGGAGTCGGATGAAGGGGCAGCTATTCAACGTGAGGACAGCTATTTACCCACAGGCCATGCAGCATGTATCCGCACCTCAGCCACGTAGTGCTGTAGTTCCGGCGTGGTCTGTACGGTACGAACCCGCGCGCGATAGCGAGCACCAGGCTCCAACGGCAGGGCAACGATGCTCCATCGATACTCGCCTCCGCTGCCCGCGCTCAACGCTGCATAGCGCCAGGCAGTGGATGTGTGCCATGCAGGAAGCGGCTTCCCCGCGTTGAGCGCGAGTGCCTGGTAGCTGTCATGGGTGGGAACGTCCTGCCAGGTACCTGCGCCCCATCGCTGCAGTGACACCTCAAAGGGAATATTCAACTTGCGCATGTCCGGTTCGCCGTTCTCGCGCCCGCCTTGCCGTTGCACCTCAAGCTCCAGCGCATAGGTGCGGCCTGGATCGAAATTGAGCGCATTCGCTTCGAACTCGAACCGCACCTCTTGGCCCGGCTGATCCACCGTAATCGGTTGCGTCAGTTCCAGCGGTTCCGGCGGCTCCGGGATGCGGCTGGAACAGGCGCCCAGCACGGAGCTCAAGATGATCAACAGGCCGGCGCGCAGCCAGCGGTGGATACCCAGCATGATTCAGACCCTTTGGCTCCCTGCCATGGGCTTCAACCCTAGCGGGTTGGCGGCTGGCACTGCAACCGGGCAAAGAAAAAGGCAGGGTGTGCACCCTGCCTTCTTCACGCGCCAGGACGCCGGGCGTGGCCCAGCGTCATCGCATCACAGCTGAATCCGCGCCACGCTCTCTTCCGAGCCCTTGGCATCCTTCTCGCCGTTCTTGATGCTCACGTACAGCACGTTGTTCTTCGCATCCAGCGCCAGGCTGTTCGGGTGCGTCGGCACGGCGTAGGTGGCCACCTTCTGGTAACTGTCGCTGTTGTACGCGGTCACCGTACCGGCTTCGCGGTTGGTCACGTACAGACGCTTGCGCGGTGCATCCAACAGGATGCCCAGCGGGCCGGCGTCGGTCGGGATGCTGGCCAGTTCCTTGCCGTTGCTGCGGTCGAGCACCAGCACGCGCTGGCCCGGGTGCTTGCTGACCAGGCCGCTGCTCTTGGCCTGGTAACCACGCAGCATTTCCGAGCCCTGGTCGGTCACGAACAGGCGCTTGCCGGCCGGGTCCAGCGCGATGTTCATCGGCTGCTCGGCGGCGATCCTGTGCTGGGCTTCCACCTTGTTGGAGTCGGTGCCGACCACCACCAGATCGGCCAGCAGATTGCTGGTGTACACGCGCTTGTTCGCCGCATCCAGCGCCAGGCCCGGCGCCTTGGCATTGCCCAGGCCCGGGATGGTGTTGATCACCTTCAAGGTGTTGGTATCGATCACGAACAGCACGCTGCTCACATCGGGCTGGCTGCTGTGGCCGGTCACGTACAGGCGGTTGGCGGCGCTGTCGACCACCAGTTCGCGCAGGTCGTGGGTGTAGGCGGCCTTGCCGTCCTTGCCGGTCTTCTTCTCCATCAGCTGCACGGTGCCGACGGCCTTGTTCTGCGCAGTGTCGACCACGGTCACCGACAGGTCCACGGTGTTGCCCACGTACAGGCGGTTGTGGGCGTCGTCCAGCACCACGCCGAACGCCTTGCGCTCCAGCGGGATGCGAGTTTCCACGGCCAGCGTAGTCGGGTTCAGGCGCAGCACCTGGGCCGGGCCGGCGTCATCGCCGAAGCCACCGGACGAGGCAACGAACACCGCGTTCTGCTTGGGGCTGTAGGCCAGCTCGTACAGGCCCTGAGCGACGGCCTGGCGCTGCACGGCGGTGGCTGGGCTGGTTGCGGTGGCGGCGTCAGCGGCGAAGGCGGTCGGAGCGCCAAGGCTCAGCGACACGGCAACGGCCAGCGCGGCCGAACGGAAAAGGGAATTGCGGATCATGCGAGCGTCCTTCAATGGGCACGGAGGGTGTCCTGGCTCGCGGGGCCGTTCTTCGACGGCCCGGCCCTGCATCTGTCTGCGCGGGGTGGGGCTGGCTGGGTAGCGGGGGAATGGTAGCAGGTGGGGCCCGTGGCGTCCGCCTGCGGATGCATGGCGGACGCGCGATCCTGCACCGGGCGCCTACGCCATGCGCGGGGCGTGCGCCTGGGCCAGCTGCTGCTCTTCCTGTTGCCGCTGGGCATCCCGCTGCGGCTGTGCCTGCGCCAGCTGCTCGATGCGCTCGAAGGAGGCAGCTACCGGCGTCTGCGCCGCGACGTCAGCCGGCAGGCTGGCGCGCTGGTGCGCCGGGTCGTTGCGGTCGCCCTGCACGATGAAGAGGTTGGGCGCTGCATCGCCACGGCGCTCGCCGAGCAGAACGTCGTCAACGCGGGCGAACTGCTGCTCTTTGGAGAGCGCGAGAAGGCTGGCGCTGACATTGCCGGTGTCTGCACCGAAGGCATTCATCGCAACCACGCGCTCGTGAATCTGATTCAGACGTGGGTTGTCGGCGTGGTTGGGATCGCCCGGCGTACCGGTCCAGGCCAAGGCATCTTCATGGGCGGGATCATTGATGTCCGTGGACCACCGCTGTATCGCATTGGTCTGCACGGGCATCGGCTTCCATTCTTCCCGATCCAGCTCGCTGCCTTTCACCTGTGGCCGGATGCTCTGTATCGGCGCGATGTTGTCCAGCACCTTCAACGTACCTTCGTACGTCTTGAACTCACCGAAGATGGTGTTGCCGTGAATACCGGCGTGGTTCAAGGCGCCCCAGGCAAAGTCCACGCAGGAGTTGGAGGCAAGGTTGTAGTTCTTTGCATCGAAGCCATGCTTGGCAGGATCTTTGGCGAACTCGACGATCTTGTCGTACTGCTCGTTGCTGATCTCGATCGTTCGCTGATAGCGAGGATCCTGGTAAACCCTCACATCATTGGCATCCACCGTGCCATGGCTGCTGCCATCCGGCTCGATCTTGCGGGTGAAACCAAAACTCAGCGGGTCTGCTTTTTCCCCCACTCGATTGAGGGACAGATACATATGGCCGACATCGGAGTCATCCAGATCAATCCATTCATTGCCCCGCATGCCGCGACGAGGCGTGCCCGGCGCAGCAACATGGATGGTGACGGTGTAACGTTCTGCTGCATCCTGCATGATCTACTTCTTCCCTATCGAGTAATACGCGGCGATGAACTCGGCTTGCATCCCCTCAAACTCAGGGCGATCTTCCACAACCTCAACGGTAACCCGATAGCGACCCGGATCAATCAAACCTGCATCGGCGATCTGCAGAACCTCATAGAACATATCCTGCGATAAGAGACCAGCCTGCTCCAGAGGATAGGTATCCACACTGTCCTGGAACAGACGCTCAACGCGGCCGTCGTGGGGAAGCTTTTGCCAGCCGCGGCCATCATCGGACGACCTTGAAAGCGGCATGGGCACCGGCGTTGAGCCGCCTACACGCTCCAAGCGAATCCGCGTCTGAAACGCCCCGCGCCTGAGGCGATCAGCAGCATCTGATACAGGCTTCTGGTCGGCGCCCTGCATTCTCAACCCGAGCTTCAGCCAGGACATCTGGGGGTCGACCACCACGGGCGCCTCGAAGGTCACATCCACGATGCGCCCCGCCTTGTCCAAGCGCACGCCGCGAGTGAACGGCACCACGGTGCGTGCATCAGCCTCGGCCCGGGTCAGCAGCTTCGGCGCTTCAGCTGGCGGTGAGGCGCTGCCGCAGCCCACCAACAGGGCAAGCGCAGCAAACGCAACAACCGCACGCACCGCCCGCATCACTGCTCCTTCAACCGCAGCGAATCGGCCACATCGGTCTGCGCCGCCACCTCCGTAGCGATGCTCGCGCGACGATGCCCAGGGTCATCGCGGTCACCCTGCACGATGAAAATGCTCTCCGCCTCATGGCTGCTCTTCGTCGGCCGGCTGAGCAGCACGTGGTCCACGCGGGACAGGTTGTTCTGCTTGGCCAGCACCAGCAGGCTGGCACTGATGCGCTGGCTGGTGTCGTCGAAGGTGCGGCCGTGGGCGGCGTCCAGCTCGGCCACCTTCTGGATCAGCTGCGCGAACAGCCGGTGGTCCGGGTGCGAGGGATCCAGCAGCGTGCCCGCCACTTCCATCGGGCTGGGCGGCGGCTCGTGGCTCGAACGACCGCCCTCACGGTGCAGCTCGGCCTCGCGTTCGGGCATCGGGTGATGCTGTTCGCCATTCAGTTCGCTGGCCGGGAACGGTGCGGCAATGCACTGGATTTCCGGCAGGTTGAACAACACCGCGAACTCGCCCAGATTGCTGCCGCCATCCAGCGGTGCCGGCTGCGAATGCAGGCCCGCGTAGTGCAGTGCGGCCCAGACGAAATCGCTGCAGCGATTGATGGTGGCTGGGCGATCGACGTCGAAGCCGAACTCGGCCGGCTCCTCGGCGAAATCGCGCAGGCAGCCGTAGTGCTCCTCGCTGATCTCAAGGGTGCGGCTGTAGTACGGGTCGCGGTGCTCGTCGGCATCATCGTGTACGACCTCGGCGTACTGCACACCGGCAGCGGCCTCAGCGCTCGGCAGGCGCGGCGGTGCGAAGCCGTAGCTGTGTACTTCTTCGCCGGCGGCGGTCTGGAAATACATGTGGCCGCGCGGTGAGCTGCCGCCGCTGTTCAGCGGGGTGCCGGGCGCGGCCAGAAAGAGGGTTACCGTGTAGCGTGTTGCTTGCTCCATGCCTGCTCAGCCTTGTTGGGTACTGCGGTCCTGGCCGGATGATCGCATAGGTGGGTTCGCGGGCAGGTGGAGAGCTCGGGCCGGGATGGCGGTGGCTTGCTGAATGTGTGAACCAGCGTGCAGTACCAGCACCCCGAAAGCTCGCGGCTGGAGTGGTTTGGGGCACCGCCGTATAGTGGCTGGAACGCTGCAATGGACTTGCTGATGGGTACCCCAACCTCTGGCGCTTCGGCTCGATTGCGCCCGGCCCCTATCTCACTGGATCGGTCGCTCCGACTGCGTTTAATGTCGTATCTGGCCCGATCCGCTGTAGCCGTCGGGCCATTGGCATTGATCGCTCTATCCTCGGCATGCGCGCCCGTATCAGACACGCCTGTTGGCGAGACCCGGCCCCCTGCTTCGGTGAGCCGCCCCGCCGATATCTCGATGTCGGAGCTTCAGAGGAGACTCCTCGCCTACGCCGATTCGCTCAAGTCGCGAGCTGACATCAGCCCTGAGAAGTTCGGCGCAGCAATCGGGGTATCCCTGGTACCGGACGAGAAGGTCAGCATCAGGAGCATCGCCAAAGACCTGGTGATGGCAGAAGGCTTCAATTACGCCGCCTCATACTTCTCTGTTGAGTCTCCGCGTGACTACCCCCGGCATTCCGTCGTCTTCTACCAGCTTGGGAAGCCTTCGGTAACCGAAGCTCCTGGCGACGTTTGCTATTGGGATGCGGATAGCGCGGGGCAGGCGTTGGAACGGCTGGGCTACAAGGGCCTAGGGGAGTCGCCATTCCAGAGAGGTGGAGTCAGGCGCTACTGGCGTCCTATCGACGCGGGCAAAGGCATGAGCACCAGCCTCCTGACATACCGCATTGATGAGCGCGCTGGATTCCGAACGTGTGTATATGAGATCAGGTTTTCAGGAGGTGACATGTGAAAGGAATCGAAGCAAGCATCGAACCGCTGTTGAGTCTTCCTTAGACCTATTTCACATCGTAGTTGGCGGCCAGAAGCTCGATGTTGAGATGTGCAACTTCCGGGTTGTCCTGAAGGTTGGTCACCTCCAGCCGGTACTTCCCGGCCGTCAGATTCCCGGATTCGGCACGGGCCACCTCGTACTCCCGGTACGCCACTGACATGTCGTACTTTCCTGCATTGACAAGACTGTTCGAATCCGCGCCGACGGCATTCCTGTATTCGAACACATCCCCACTGGCTTGCTGATATCGGCTGCCCTGCCCGACAGCGGGCAGATCACGATTCAACTCCTGCAGCGCGATGGGCGTCTCGGTGCCACCATCCTGCTTCCACAACTGCACCTTCAGGGGAATCCGCGCGTCTTCAAGGAAGTCGACATCCCCCGGTTTCATGTCCGGGCGCTTGGGCGGCCCGCCGGTACGGAAGCCGATCAGGAACGTGCGAGGTTTGGGGTCTTTCTCCCAGGGCGGCGGCAGCTCAAAACGCGCCTCTACCGTCGCACTCGCGTGGACCAGATCCATCGGCTTGGCAACGGGGAAACCATCGCCGTACATCTGGGGGGCCTGGGTGCCACAGCCACGCATCAGCAGTGGCAGCAGTACCATCCATGGTCTCAGTAGGTGTTGCATCCGTTCCTCACATGCCAGCACGCAGTCCTAGGCTGTTATATACCGCGCCAGCCGGCCAGTTCTGAATTGACTCCACATCGCCGGAGATACCCGGCTGCAGGCTGCTCGTGAAGAAGCGCAGCCACTGGAGCTTCCTCCCCCGCCGCTCTATAGTCGTTTTCGATCACGCAAGGAAATCGCCCATGAGCAGAGCACCGGCTCGCCGGCTCGCGTCCTTCGCCTTGGTGGCTGTGTTAAGCGCAACCGCCTGTGCGAAGTCTCCATCCACGGAAAAGGATCAGAACGGAACCGCCATGTCCGAAGACGCAACCAGCCCGCGCACGGTGGGCGGACATACCTATACGACGCAACCGGTCGAGGCCACATTGGGGCCGCACCGTTTCATGTTCCCGGCCAATCTCTACTACAACCAGATCGGTCCCTTCGCCGATGGTGGGGTCATGCTCACCGTGTTCTGGCCCGACTTTGACGCAGCGCCGCCGGGTGACCGTCCAGTACGTACAACCCAGGACAGCCGACGGCAGGTCCTGATCGAGCTGCACTACCTGGACCGGGTACCCATCACCGATTACCTCGCACGACGGTCCAGCAACGACGCCACGACCGAGGCAGGATCGCTGGAACGCAGGGACCCGGTAGAGCGCTTGGACCTGCGGGTAGCACAACCCGAGCGATGGGGATTGACTCCCTATGCAATCGATCCCTCGTTGCTGACCGCGTATGCGAAGGATTCGGAACAGGAGCTGGGCGTGCCTTATGTGCACAATCCGAAGATGGAACCGGACTGGTACGTGGCGCGTTCAACAGATGGCCAGCTGAAAACGTTCATCAGCTGCGATCCTGCGGACAGGATTCCCGATGGCTTGGTTGCGCATGGCAAGGCACTTGAACGCGCCGACGGTGATCGAGTTGCCATGTGCCGTCATTCCCTGGTCGATCTGGACGACAGCATCACTATCGAGATGACCTACGCGCGCGTGATGCTGAGCGACTGGCAGCGCATGGAAGCTGCAGTGCGCGAGCTTCTGCGCCGCTATCGCGCCAAGTCGTGATCGAACTTCAAGGATGAACCATGAGCGGACTTACCGATAAGGACATTAAAGTCCTGGATTTCTATGCCAAGCATGGGAACCGAGAGCTTTACTGGAACTACCTCGCACAGCTTCCCGACAACGACGGCTATGGGCTGTTGGCGCTGGGTGTTGTACGCAACGACAGCCTGCCTGGCCGGGTCGCCAACAGCTTTGCAACAGCAGTCGCCGAGCAGCAGGAGAAGCTGTTCGGTAGTAACGAAAATGTAGATTTCACTGAACGCAGGCAGGAGACGTTCGGTCAAGAGCTGATCAGCAATGATCTGGCCGAACGCAAAAAGTGGATGGGAGCGGGTAGGCCAGAGCTGGCCCTCAACCTGCCCTATACCAGCACACTCAAATCCCACGATGTCTCGTTCGAGGCCAACAATCTCAACGTGAACTGCTGGACACCGCGCATGCTGCTGGTCGCCACAGAGCACGGCAAGGGCGAGCAGGCGGCAGAAAAAGTCTGGCAGAACATGCTCGACAACACGGCCGGCGGTGCGTTCCGTGCTGGCAAGACCGCGGTCAGCGTGCACCTGGACATGCCCCAGCCCGCCGGGCACTTCTACTTCGTAGAGCTGAGCAAGTTCGAGGCATTGGCGACCCTGCAGCGCGACGCTGTCGACCCCAACGTCATCGGTACCAAGATCGATTACCACACGTACAACGCGAAGGATGGCAGTTGGAGCCACACCCGGGGCATTCCTCCCATCGATGTAACAACGAAGGAAACCGATGCGAAGGAGATTTCGCGCCTGAACGAGACCCGTGAGGTTCGCCTGGAGCGTGAGGTCAAAGCGACTCAGTTCCATCCCGATGATCCCTACAGGGAAATCGCCAAGAGCCCACTTGTGGTTTCCAACCAAGAGCCCGAACTTCCTTCCGCAGAAGGACGCCGCTTGGCGAGTATTGCGCCGGGTCATCCCGACTACGCGTTGCACAAGCAGATTCGCCAAGGTGTAGCCGCGCTGGATGAGAAGCACGGCCGGCCATTCGACGCGACCAGTGAGAACTTGACCGCCAGCTTGACCGTGAAGGCGCGTGAGCAGGGCTTGGAGCGTGCCGACCACGTGCTGTTGAGCAATGCAACGGCCAGCCAGCCGGCCGGGCACAACATCTTTGTCGTGCAGGGCGATCTGGCTGACCCTGCCCACTTGCGCGCAGGCATGCCCACAGCGGTGGCGGCACAAACGCCTATGGTGGAATCCCTGCAGCAATTGGCTATTGTTGGCGACCAACGCGCGCTTGCTCGCGAGAACGAGCAGCAGGCGTTGGACGCCCGCATCCAGGAACAGCAGAGTCACTCCATGCGTATGGGGTGAAGTCCGTCGCGATTGGCGCCTCCGCGAATGCTCCCCCAAGAAACTGACTGGGGCAGCGTCATTCCAAGCACATGAGACACCTTCAGGCCATCCTCCCTGCACCGGTGGAGGATGACCATGACCAAGATCGACCCCACATGGCTGGAAGCCTTCGACAAAGAGCTCCTCCACCTGTTCGCCATCGACCATCGCGATGCCGGCATGGATGAGTATCTGCTGATCTGCTACGCAGACCTTCCACCACGCGACGCAGCGCTCGCCTTCGGCAGCGACTACGACCTGGAGCGCGACGATGCGCTGTGGCCACGCCCGGGCGTGCCTGTGTGAGCCGAGCAGCAGTCCGGCACGCCGGCATTCAAGGCAAGCGATACCAGGGGATGGCCGCTATGCTGGCAGCGCACCGGAATGGAAACCACGTATGCCCCGTTTGAACACCGCCCTGGCACTGAACCTTGTTCTGATGCTGCTAGGCGCTACACCTGCCTTGGCCACGGCGGCAGACCCGCAGGTTTCCACTGAAGTGTTCGTAGAGCGCGGTGACAACCCCACCTTCGAACTGCAACAGGCGCCTGCCGTTGTGTATTCAACGGCCCCTGCTACGCCGCCCGATACATTGCTGCAGGTCCCCATGGCGGTGCTGTTGGTTGCTCAACTGGATGAGCTGGGCCACGTTTCCAACGTGATGGTGGCGCGGTCCAGCGGACTGCGGGAGATTGATCGTGCGGCCTTTACTGCCGTGGACCAGTGGCGCTTCGAGCCGGTCGTGGCTGAAGGCGTCGCGCGGCATGCGCGGGTTCGGGTCCGTATGACCTTCGTGCCCACGGCCGAGGCGCAGCCCGGCTGAACTGCTGCTCCAATCTGTCGTAATTGGTCCTACGCCGTGGGCCTGGCTGTAGGCATCCTGCGCTTGGGGCCAATAGCGCCAAGCCCTTCAATAGCGTTGCGGCGCAATCGCTTGCCGGCTTAACACCGTGTGCGACAATTCCGAAAGCGTCAGGACTGGCAATCGTCAGTTCTGCAGTTTCTTGGCATTTGGCAGCTGCGCGGGTATCTCTTGGCGTGCCACCGGAAAAGGGTGGCGCGGGACTCGAAAACCCGTCTGAATACCCAGTGCTTTGCGCTTGCCAGTCGGCGTCATCTTCGGATGGCGCCGGCTGGCAATCCGTTCGCGTTCCATGGCGGGCGGTGCGTGGGGGTCTTCGGACCCGCCGGCTTGGGTATTCACCGGTTTTCGAGCCACGCATCGTCCGCCGCCTTTATCGGTGGCGCTGCTATCTGTCCTGTACGGAGCATTGCCATGAACACATCGGACTTCCGTTCCCTGCACGCGCAGTACGATTCGGACAACGCCGAAACCGAGCGCGAACCGTCCGTCGATCCCCACACCTTCGTTGCCACGCTACGTCGCATCGGCACTGGTGCGGCTGCGGACGGCCAGCCTTGGCCGGAGCGGCATCAACTGCCTAGCAGGTGCCTTCAATTGGCGGATGCGGATTGCGCGCTGGCGGGCCTGCGCGTAGTGGCGGAGTTGATGCTGGCTGCGGAACGCACGCGGCAGAACGGAGCGCCCGAGGAGTACCTGGGGGATCGGGTGATGGAGGGGTTGAAGATGGCTTGTGTAGCGCTGACTGCGCAGGTGGCTGAGCGGTTGCAAGCGTGTTGATAAGTGAGGTCGCAACGGCTGCGTCGTGTGCCATGAGGCTTCAGCCATTGGCTCAATGAAGTACCTCTTCGTGCTTGGCATTTCTGTTGGTCTAGCGAGACAGAGAGACGTTGGTGCATCTGACTGTCCATCTCAATCGCTGAGACTGAACGGATTTAACCTTACGCCCTATCGGGGGCCTTTGCCCGCGAAGTTCACCTAGCACCCCGATCGACTTCTGGCCAACCTAGCTCTATAATTCGACGCATGAGTAGACCTATTGGAATTGATCTTTTTGCGGGCGCTGGCGGCCTCAGTCTCGGCTTCGAACAGGCAGGCTTCGACGTCGTAGCTGCCGTGGAGATTGACCCAGTTCACGCCGCCGTTCATGCCTACAACTTTCCTGACTGCAAGGTTATACCTCGCTCGGTAACTGAGCTAACTGGGAATTATATTCGAGAGGTAGCTAGCCTCGGAGACAAGAAAGTTAATGTTGTTTTTGGGGGCGCACCTTGCCAGGGCTTCTCATTGATCGGTCAACGGGCTATGGACGACCCACGCAACTCACTTGTGAAGGACTTTGTCCGGCTTGTTGGCGAGCTGGATGCAGAATATTTTGTATTTGAGAATGTCAAGGGCCTCACTATCGGAAAGCATAGAAAGTTTCTTGACGAGATCATTGCGGCTTTCGAAGCCTCCGGTTATGACGTCCTCAAGAGTTGGAGGGTTCTGAATGCGTGTATGTATGGCGTACCCCAGGATAGGCAGCGGTTGTTCTTGCTCGGCGCAAAAAAGGGCCTCAGGATCCCCACCTATCCCTCTCCAACCACCACGAAGCCAGGTACGATGGCCTCAGATCTTCCGTTCGGCCCAACCTGTAAAGATGCGTTGGATGATCTTCCCGACGCAGAACGCTTCGAGACACTTCGCCGGACCGACCAAGTTAAGGTGAAGAGCTGGGGCGAGCCGAGCTCCTATGCCGCACTAATGCGCTGCCAGAACGGTCAGGGGTGGTACTTTGGCTACGAGAGGAAATGGGACTCTCAGCTTCTGACCTCGAGCCTACGCTCCGAGCACACCGAAGCTTCAAGAGAACGATTTGCAAAGACGGTACCGGGAGAAGTGGAGCCGATCTCTCGATTCCTGAAACTATCGCCGCTTGGCGTGAGTAATACGCTGCGCGCGGGAACAGATTCCGCGCGAGGAGCCTTTACAAGTCCTCGCCCCATTCACTACAAATGGAATCGCTGCGTGACTGTGCGAGAAATGGCACGCTTGCATGGCTTTCCAGATTGGTTCCGCTTCAATGAAACGAAGTGGCATGGCGCGCGGCAAATTGGCAACTCCGTGCCGCCCCCATTGGCGCGAGCCGTTGCCACGTCCGTTCATGACGCACTGGGAATTGCGCCCTCTAAACCCGATTCGATCATCCAACTTGGAGCAGATGCCCTGCTTCGACTTAGCATCTCGGACGCCGCGAGTCACTGGGGTATCGTGAGCCCAATTGCTCAAAGAAGCAGAAAGCCTCCCAAAGGGGAAGACAAGTCTTCCTATCCCGATATCCTTAGTCCAGTTATTGAAAAATAATGAGAACGTCTGGATAGATAACTTCAAATCCCCTTCACTGATGGTTTGAGGCGATACACCGCCTCAGCTTCGAGCACCAAATTCTCATATTGTGCCGCGTCTTCGCGACGAACAGCCTGGAACTGGAGAACGTGGACTCCTATCCCCTTCACAGCTCGCATTGCCATCGGAACAACCATCGAAGCGTCGGTGGCATCGAACGCAGCCTTGACTTGAGCAATGATTTGATCAGGAATGAGTCGCTCTGACTGCAACTTTGCTTCACAGGTTGCCAGAACGAGCGATTCATTTTCCATTGTCAGCAGGTACAGCGAATCGATTTCGGCAGCTCGCAGTTTAATATTCATTTGAAGATGAGTTACCTGCGAAACATTCAAGGTCGAAACAGTTGCGAGTAGCTGCTCGACCAATCCAAGCTTCACGGCGGTTTGAACCAACCATGCTTCGTCGCTGCGCCCCAGCGCCTTCGATGCCAATGGAATACTCAGCGTCTGCATGTCGAACACTTTCGTGCTCGTACTATGACGAAAGCCATCGGGAAACGCCTGCTTCTGCTCATCCTTGTATGGAACAAATTCGAAAGAATCACCCTTACCAGTCCTCTGAACTCCTGTAAACTTTCTTTCAGAAACTGATTTCGGCCAGATTGATGATGCCGACCTTGATCGAACCACATCCTTCAAGAAATTCGCCGGATTTCGGTCACTCCGAGATTTGCCATCGGCAAGATTGCAGGCCCGAATAGCGTCCGACACATCCGTCAAGGACATTAGAGACTTTCGCAGAGTCCCTGTGGCTTCATCCCAATTTTTGTTGAATAAATACTCAATAACTGCGGTCTTATCAGAAGCCATTGCCCCCCCCCAAAAAATCCATTCAAACATGCCCCGATCTTTTGAGAGAGAGGGGCAACAATTTATCGAAAATACTGCCAGAAAGTGTCTACAGCTCCAGGCAACATTTGAGCTCAATAAAGACATGGCACACAGAAAATTTAGAGCAACGGCGCCTATGGATCTATTCTCTCCTGGAGAATTCGGAGGCGCTCTCTTATAGATCCAGCGTCATTGGTACCCTGTTGGGACATTCGATCATACTCAAGGAGCTCATAGTCGGCCTTTCCGATATCTGCTGCTGCCTTGAGTCTATTCTCCTGCCTCAGCTCATTGAACTCCAAGAATTTCTTCCGAGTAATAGACTTAATCGTCCCCCGGGCGAGAGCTCTTCTAAATAGAAGATAATAAACAGGAACAACACTCTGAGAGGCCAGAAGAGTATCCTTAGCGCCAAATACTGAAGACATACTGGAAAGCACCACTTTCACTTCATCCGAAATCTTCGCGACACGCCTAGCCTTTCCAGAGCGATAGTCTCTTACAAAGTTATCAAGCAAAGGCTTCTTTGTATCAAGAAGTTTATTTGAGGAAATATTGTCCTCAATAAACATAAGGCGCGCCGCAACCTCAAGGAACTGATATCGTCTGTTGGAGAACCTTACTTTCTTAACAAAGAACTGCTCCGCCGCGACCTTCTTTATCGCACTAGCCATATCGCCGCCGAACGCATTTCTCTTTTCGGCGGCATTTAATGGAACGGCTTCATTCAACCTAAAGAAAAGATCATCAATAAGATCCAGATCTTCCGTAGCAATGCATATTATCGGGAGTGCGAACGCATCCAATCTTTGCCGGAGCCTTGGATACTTAACTGCGATTTCAGCATATTTCATCCCTCCCGCAGCTACCGAGTCGTCTCCCAAATACTCAAAATCAGAGGCCAGCGGATAGTTGCCGTCTAAAAATCCAAAGATGGCTTCCAACCGCTGCCGTCCGTCGACAACGGCGAAGTCTTTTTTCTTTTTCTTAGACTCCGACCTCTCCAGGCGATGGAAGTACAATTTTGGAATATCATACCTATTAATTATAGAGTCGATTAAGAGCTGTCTTTTCTCTAGCGGCCACACATCCCCTTGTCGCTGATATGACGGCGCAAGATCAATCCTGTCCCTATCGGAATATACCGAAAGAACATTATTGTGCGAAAGTGCGTAAGTTTCAAACTCACTCACCGCAACCCTCCTCTAATAATATCACCGATACTAGAAAGCTCTGGGAACACTTGAAACTTCCCGTATGCCAGGAGTTCCAACTCCTTAAGAATCTCCTTCTTCCTCTTCCATGGCACCTCAAACTCAGTCAAGTGATCGCCACCAGCGATATCGGAGACGCTCTTCTTGGCAAAATGGCTGATGGTAAAAACACCAAGTTGAGCTTGAATTCTGGCGTTATTCCTGGTCGCCATTACCGCCATAGGCTCCATCCCCAGCTCAGGCTTAGCCTCCACACTTAATGTGTCGTAATCGCGTACGCGCTCGTCATCAAAGCTTGGAACAAATTTGTAGTCCTGAGGCCGAGCTTTAGTCGACTGATTTAGCTTTACCGGATCAAGAGCCCAAATTGCCCCATCTTTCTTTGGCTCCCCCACTACTGAAAAATAGAGGGCAATCAAGGGACTTTCAGTCCAATCGAGCAACCGAGTGGGAACACCGTAGTGTTGCATGAGAAATAGCCACTCGAAATTCGACTCTGGGCGCTGTGCAATCAAGAGATTTGCATTCTGACGAAATCGATTGATCAGAACACTCTCTGGCGCTGGATTTTTTAGCCGATGGTAAGCAGGAAGAAGATTCCAACTCTTATCTGCATGCCCGCGATACCAGGGCAGCTGACCCGGAGTATATTTCAAGCCCTTGAGATGAATCAAATAATCTGCGACAGATTCTATCGTTTCCATACCCCCCCCCTTGCAACTCCCTGGAACACCGTTTTTGGAACTCCGATTCCTTGATATTACAGTTGGATAGCCATAAACGACAATGGGGAGGGCGATAACA
The DNA here is from genome assembly GCF_040815575.1 of Stenotrophomonas sp. LST15-1-1.1. Taxonomy (NCBI): domain Bacteria; kingdom Pseudomonadati; phylum Pseudomonadota; class Gammaproteobacteria; order Lysobacterales; family Lysobacteraceae; genus Stenotrophomonas; species Stenotrophomonas sp. LST15-1-1.1. The sequence continues at coordinate 73,343 of NZ_JBFPNJ010000029.1, read as the reverse complement.
TCGCCCTCCCCAGTCAGATCACTCTAAAGAGCGTTGGTCAACGCTCAATCAAACCCCAACAGGATTAGCCTTCTCCGGATCAATCTTGTACTGCTTGATCGCCCGTGCCACATCCTTCGCGGTCATCTTCCCGTCCTTCGCCAGCGCCGCAATCGCGGCATGCGCGATGTAGTACCGGTCAACCTCGAAGAAGCGACGCAGGTTCGCACGGGTATCCGAGCGACCAAACCCATCCGTGCCCAGCACCGTGTACGACATCGGCACGAACGCGCGGATCTGGTCCGCATACGCACGCACGTAGTCGGTGGCGGCAATCGCCGGGCCCTGGCGGCCTTCCAGCAGCTCGGTCACGTAGGCCTTGCGCTGCTCACCTTCCGGATGCAGGCGGTTGGCACGTTCCACGTCGAAACCATCGCGACGCAGTTCGTTGAAGCTCGGGCAGCTCCAGATATCGGCGGTCACGCCGAAGTCCTTGTCCAGCAGCTCGGCCGCGGCAATGGCTTCGCGCAGGATGGTGCCCGAACCCAGCAGCTGCACGCGCAGCTCGCCCTTCTTCGGCTTGCCGGCGTCGGTCAGCAGGTACATGCCCTTGACGATGCCTTCGGCCGCGCCTTCCGGCATCTCCGGGTGGGTGTAGTTCTCGTTCATCAGGGTGACGTAGTAGTACTCGTCAATCTGATCTTCCATCATCGCCTTGGTGCCGTGCTGCAGGATCACCGTCACTTCGAAGCCGAAGGTCGGGTCGTAGCTGCGCACGTTCGGAATGCCACCAGCCACCAGATGGCTGAAGCCATCTTCGTGCTGCAGGCCTTCACCGTTCAGCGTGGTGCGGCCGGCGGTACCACCCAGCAGGAAGCCGCGGGTACGCATGTCGGCGGCCTGCCAGGCGATGTCGCCCACGCGCTGGAAGCCGAACATCGAGTAGTAGATGTAGAACGGCAGCATCGGCACGTTGCTGACCGAGTAGCTGGTACCGGCAGCCATCCACGAGCTGATCGCACCCGGCTCGCTGATGCCCTGCTGCAGCACCTGGCCGCTCTGGTCTTCGCGGTAGAACATCAGCTGGTCGGCGTCGACCGGCTTGTACTTCTGGCCGAACGGCGCGTAGATGCCGATCTGGCGGAACAGGCCTTCCATGCCGAAGGTACGGGCTTCGTCGGCCACGATCGGCACGATGTGCGGGCCCAGTTCCTTGTCGCGCAGGGTGATGTTCAGGCTCTGCACGAAGGCCATGGTGGTGGAGTAGCTGCGCTCGCCACTGCTCTTCAGCAGGCGCTCGTAGCTTTCCAGCTTCGGTGCATTGAAGCTCTTTTCGGCCTTGCGGCGGCGCTGCGGCAGGTAACCGCCCAGCGCGGCACGGCGTTCCTGCAGGTACTGCACTTCCGGCGAATCCGGGCCCGGGTGGTAGAACGGCACCTGGCCGTCGGCCAGCTGCGCGTCGGTCACCGGAATGTTGAAGCGGTCGCGGAAGTGGCGCACCGCTTCGTCGTCCAGCTTCTTGGTCTGGTGGGTCGGGTTCAGTGCCTCACCGGCGCTGCCCATGCCGTAACCCTTCACGGTCTTGGCCAGGATGACGGTCGGCATGCCCTTGGTGTTCACGGCCTGGTGGTAGGCGGCGTACACCTTGTGCGGGTCGTGGCCGCCACGGTTCAGGCGCCAGATGTCGTCGTCGGACAGACCGGCCACCATCGCAGCGGTTTCCGGGTACTTGCCGAAGAAATGCTCGCGCGTATACGCGCCGCCGAAGGCCTTGCAGTTCTGGTATTCGCCGTCGACGGTTTCCATCATCAGCTTCTTCAGGACGCCGTTGGTGTCCTTGGCCAGCAGGGCATCCCAGTAACCGCCCCACAGCAGCTTGATGACATTCCAGCCGCCGCCACGGAACACGCCTTCCAGTTCCTGGATGATCTTGCCGTTGCCGCGCACCGGGCCGTCCAGGCGCTGCAGGTTGCAGTTCACCACGAAGATCAGGTTGTCCAGGCCTTCACGGCCGGCCAGCGCGATGGCACCCAGGGTTTCCGGCTCGTCGCTCTCGCCGTCGCCGATGAAGCACCACACCTTGCGGTCGGACTTCTCGATCAGGCCACGGTTTTCCAGGTAGCGCATGAACTGCGCCTGATAGATGGCGGCCAGCGGGCCCAGGCCCATCGACACGGTCGGGGTCTGCCAGTATTCCGGCATCAGCCACGGGTGCGGGTACGACGACAGGCCGCCGCCGTCCACTTCCATGCGGAACTTGTCCAGCTGCTCTTCGCTGATGCGGCCTTCCAGGAAGGAACGCGCGTAGATACCCGGGGCGCTGTGGCCCTGGATGAACAGCAGGTCGCCCGGGTGGTTCTCGCTGGGAGCGCGCCAGAAGTGGTTGAAGCCCACGTCGTACAGCGTTGCGCCGGAGGCGAACGAGGCGATGTGGCCGCCCAGGTCACCCGGCTTGCGATTGGCGCGCACCACGGTGGCCATCGCGTTCCAGCGGATGATCGAACGGATACGCCATTCCAGTTCGGCGTTGCCCGGGCTCTTGGCCTCCAGCTGCGGCTCGATGGTGTTGACGTATTCGGTAGTGGGAGAGAACGGCAGATAGGCACCCGAACGACGGGTCAGTTCCACCATGCCTTCCAGCAGCTGATGCGCGCGCTCGGGGCCCTCGACATCAATAACGGCCTTCAACGACTCGATCCACTCCTGGGTTTCCACAGGATTCGGGTCGTTGTTCAGCACCTCGTTCAACCAGTTCATTAGCGCTCCCATTACCGCACGCACGCGCGCGACTGTTGATAGATTTCTAGACCGCAAAGTGTAGCGCACCAAGGGCTTTCGTCACTTGGCTACGCTGGCGTATGGAGGCAGGCCACCCCTGTCTGCATGGCATGTCCCGGGACGTCCACCGGCGGGACAAAGCACTGCTGCAGGCCGCTGTGGCTGCCTGCAAGGGCTGCGCCAGCTGTCGCCTGCGGCCTGCTGCGCCCATGCGCAGGACGCAGTGTTACTGCTGCGGATGACCGTTGTGGGGCAAGCCCGGCGCCGTGTCGGCGTTGTCTGACGGGCTGCCGCTGAACCCGCGACAACGTGTCGCGCGCGCCTCTCGACGCGGAGGACACCGCTGCGCACGGTTGGCGGCGAGCAGGCCCCTTCCCGCGGTTCGCCGCTCGTCTGCTGCGCCCCGCCCGGGGCGAAAACCCGCAGCGCCGTTGCGTGGCCCGATACGGATGTCGGGCCGCGCAACGGTGGCTTGCGCCCCACGCAACCCTGCCCTGATCCCTTGCGGTACCTGGCTGCGTGGCCCGATCTGGCAAGCGTTGTGGCCGAAACCATGCTTGTCGGGCCCGGCGTATCGATATATCGTTTGCGACACACGTTACCGATATATCGAAATGGGCCGCTCCCCCTCCCCCAAAAGCCGCACCGACGATGCCGCGGTACCCCGCCGCAACGGCCAGCCGCGCGTGCTCAGCCGTGGCGACCTGCGCCTGCTGGTGCTGGCGCTGATCGGCGAGCAGCCGCGCCACGGCTACGAGTTGATGCAGCACATCAGCACCATGTTCATGCAGGCCTACACCCCCAGTGCCGGCACCATGTACCCGCTGCTGGCCAGCTTCGAGCAGGCCGGCTGGGTGGAATCGGAAGAGGTGGACGGCCGTCGCGTGTTCCGCATCACCAGCGCCGGCGAGTTCGAGCTGAAGGTGCAGCGCACCCAGGTGCGATTGGCCCAGCGACGCGCGTTCGACCGCGCCCGCGAGATCACCAAGGCCTCGCTGCCGGCGCCGCTGGCCGCTGCGCTGCGCGAGTTCAAGCTGGCGCTGGTGCACCACCACGGGCGCTGGGCCGACGGTGAAGCCGAGCAGGTGGCCGCGCTGCTGTCGCGCGCGTCGGCGCTGATCAATGGCCAGGCCGGCAACGTGTCCTCTCCCTTTTCTACGACCCAGCCAGACTGAATCCAGCCAGGTCTTCCCCCATGCCGCGCGCCCCCGCGCGACCTTCCCACAGGTACCCCCATGACCGAACATCACAACTCGCGCCTGCGCCTGGATGTGCGCTTCCGTGAACTGACGGTGCTGCGCACCGAGACTGTCACCCCGCACATGCGCCGCATCGTGCTGGGCGGCGACGACCTGGCCGGCTTCGATTCGCCCGGCGCCGACGACCACATCAAGCTGTTCTTCCCCAACGCCAGCGGCGAGATGGTGCTGCCGGTGCTGACCGCCGAGGGTCGCAGCTACCCGGAGGGCAAGCAGCCTTCGCCGGCACGGGACTACACCCCGCGCTGGTGGGACCACGAAACCGGCGAACTGGCCATCGACTTCGTGCTGCACGACCAGGGCATTGCCGGGCCGTGGGCCGAGCGCGCACAGGCCGGCGACACGCTGGTGATCGGCGGCCCGCGTGGTTCGTTCGTGGTGGCCGACAGCTACGACGCCTATGTGCTGATTGGCGATGAAACCGCGCTGCCAGCCATCGCCCGCTGGCTGGACGTGCTGCCCGAAGGCGCGCAGGTACAGGCGTACATCGAAGTGGCCGACGAGGACGAGCGCCAGGACCTGCCGCAGTACGAGAACGTGCGTATCCATTGGCTGGAGCGCAATGGCTTCCCGGCGGCCAGCAGCACGCTGCTGGAAGACATGCTGACCGACTTCGAGGCCCCGGACGGCGATGCGTTCTACTGGATCGCCACCGAATCGCGCCGCGCACGGATGATGCGCAAGTTCATCGAAGGCCACCTGGGCGTGCCGCGCGACTGGATCCGCTCGACCGGTTACTGGAAGGCGCACCCGGACGAACAGGACGGCGATTGACCGGGCAGCCGGTGGGCGCGGACCGTTGGTCCGCACGTCTTTGACTATGTAGAGCCGAGCCCATGCTCGGCTGCTGTTCTATCCGCCCTCGCGCTACGCGCGATGAGCCGAGCATGGGCTCGGCTCTACAAGAGCGCTGGGCGCCACCTGCCGCGTCCACCCGAACCGATGCGCGGCCCAGATCTCCAGCGCCACCAGCAGCGCAATGATCGCCAGCGGCAGCAGCAACCCCAGGTACACGCCCGGCATCATGCCGTTGATCTGCGCCTTCACCAGCCGCAGCACGCCGCGTGTATGCAGCAGTTCGTCGATGCGCATGGTCAGCGCCTCGCGCACCATCTTCGGCTCCAGCCCGACCGTGCCGGCCTTGTCGATCAGTGTGTCTTCCACCATCGCGCGCAGCAGCCCGGCGCGCACCTTGCCGATCACCCAGCCCACGCCACGTGCCATCGGCCCGTCACCCAGCCGGTCCACGCCGGGCAACGGATGCTCGCTCAGGTAGATCGCGGCCAGCGAATCTGCCACATCCCCCACCGTGCCCTGGCTCTGCAGCGCTGCACGCATGCGCTCGTCTTCCAGCGAGGCGGTGAAGCCACTGCTCCAGCCTTCCACCATCGTCTGCAGGTATGGCTGGAAGTGATCGAGCTGCTTGAACAGCGCGCGGTGCGCGCCGGTGGTAAAGCCCAGCTGCAGGCCGAAGAACGCGACCAGCAACGGTAGCAGCACCACATACGAGGCCAGCAGCCCGTGGTGCCAACCTCGCTGTCGCCGCAGCCAACCGCGCCGATGCAACCCGCGCCAAGCGAAGATGCCCAGCGCCAGCCCCAACAGGGTGCCCAGCACGCTGCCGCCGATCAGATCGAGCACGCTCAGGCCGGTCCAGAATTCGCCAAGCCAGTACTGCGCTTCCTGCATGGTGTTGCCTTCCGTGGTTCAGTGCGGCCGCCATGGTAACCGCGACCCCATGCGACAATCGCGCTCCTTTCCTGCACCAACGAGGCCCCACGTGGGCAAATTGACCCTGAGCGGCGTGGATACGCTGCGTACCCGCCTGGCCGACGACAGCGCCTGCGACGCAGTGCTGTCCGCCTTCGCCGACCCGGCTGCGGCGCGCGTACCGCTGCGTGAGCTGGTCGAAGCACAGCACCGCTACCTGCAGGCCGAACATGAAGTGGCACAGGTGGCCGACATCCTGCGCCGCGACCAGAAGTACGCGCCGGTGGGTCGCCCGTCGGTGCATATCGTGCAGCTGCGCAAGCAGCAGGCGTCTACCAGGCAGGCGGCACTGATCGCCCGCCAGGTGGTGGCACAGGCCGCACAGACGTTCGTGCGCGCGAGCGGGTTGACGGTGAAGGCCAAGCAGAGCCCGAGCGAAGCATCGGCCGCATGGCTGGGTACGCTGCGCTGAGAAATCCTGCTTCGGAGAGATTGTGCGGACCAACGGTCCGCACCCACCGAATCCAGGTCCGCAGCCGGCCAGCGGCCGGCTCTACCAGAACCCAAAAAAGAAGGCCCGCTTTTCAGCGGGCCTTCTGCCTTCTCACGACGAGTGAGCGGGATGTTGCATCAAGCAGCCGGCTTCTCGCCGGTGGCTTCGGTGGTGATGCGGATCTTCACTTCATCGCTGACGTTCGGGGCGTAGGCGCCGACGCCGAAATCGCTGCGCTTGATGGTGGTGGTGGCATCGAAGCCGGCGGCCGGAACCTTGGCCATCGGGTGCTCGCCGCCGCCGTTGACGGTCACATCCAGGGTCACCGGCTTGGTGATGTCCTTGATGGTCAGGTCGCCGGTGACGGTCAGCTTGTTGGTGCCGGCCGATTCGACCTTGGTGCTCTTGAAGCTGGCAGCCGGGAACTTGGCAGCGTCGAAGAAGTCGGCGCTCTTAAGGTGCTCGTCGAACTTGGCGGTGAAGCTGTTCAGGCCGCTCAGCGGCAGCTTCACTTCCACGGTGGACTTGGTGACGTCGGTGGCGTCGTACACCAGGGTGCCTTCGGCGTTGCCGAAGTGCGCGCTCGGGTTGGAGAAGCCGAAGTGGCTCCACTGCGCCAGCACGTCGGTGTGGGTCGGGTCGAGCTTGTAGGTGCCCGAGGCGATGGTGATGGCGGCAGCGGCCGGGGCGGCAGCAGCGGCATCGGCAGCCGGGGTGGTGGCAGCCTGCTCGGTGGTGGCCGGGGCAGCAGCATCGGCGGCCGGGGCGGCGGTGTCGGCCGGCTTGGAGCAGGCGGCGATGGCCAGGGTCAGGGCCAGCGGCAGCAGCAGTTTACGGGTGGCGCTCATCTCAGGAACTCTCCGGATCGTAGGGTGGGAACACAGTGCAGCAATGGCCCGCCACGGCGGGCGGGCCCGAAACCGATACAGCGACTTACGCGATGCGCGCCGCTTCGTCGAAGGACAGGCGCGGCAGACGGGGGAACAGGCCCGAATCGTCACCGTACCCCAGGTTGACCAGGAAATTCGACTTGATGCTGGTGCCGGCGAAGAAGGCTTCGTCGACCTTGGCATTGTCGAAGCCGGACATCGGGCCGGCATCCAGGCCCAGCGCGCGTGCGGCCAGGATCAGGTAGGCACCCTGCAGGCTGCCGTTGCGGAACGCACCTTCGTGGCGGCCTTCGCGCGGGCCGTCGAACCAGGCCTTGGCATCGGTGTGCGGGAACAGGTACGGCAGCTTCTCGTGGAAGTCCTGGTCGAAGGCCACGATGACGGTGACCGGGGCGGCCAGGGTCTTGTTGTGGTTGCCTTCGGACAGCGCCGGTGCCAGCTTGGCCTTGGCTTCGGCCGACTTCACGAACACGAAGCGCGCCGGGCTGCCGTTGGCGGCGGTCGGGCCCCACTTCAGCAGGTCGTACAGAGCGTGCAGCTGTGCGTCTTCGACCGGCTTGTCGAGGAAGGCGTTCTGGGTACGGGCGGTGCGGAACAACTGGTCCAGTGCAGCAGCGTCGAGCGCGTGGGACATCGGTGGATCTCCAGGGCGGCTAAGGTCAGTGCCCGCGGGCGGCGCGGGGCGAAACGTCGATCCGCAGTGTAGAGTGTCGCGACTGTTGCAACACCCAGCAGGATTGAAACGAATTAATGCCAATGGTGAAACGATCGAGCACGCCATGGACGGTCACCGATGGCCGTGCCGGTAATGTCCGCCAGGCGGTCGCGCTGGCGACGGCGCTGCGCCTGGGCAGCCACCGCCCCCTGGTACTGCAACCCCGCGCCCCGTGGCGCTGGCTGTCGCCGCGGCGCTTGCCCGGTGATGTGAACGGCTACGGCGAGGCGTTTGCGTCACTCGCTGCCGAAGCGCCCGCACTGGCGATCGGCTGTGGGCGCCAGGCCGCCGGTGCGCTGCGCGTGCTGCGTGCGCGTGGCAGCCAGGTGGTGCAGATCCTCGACCCGCGCATCGGCTCCCGCCACTGGGACGTGGTGGTGGTGCCCGAGCATGACGCCCTGCGCGGCAGCAACGTGCTGACCCTGATCGGCAGCCTGAACCCGGTGGACGATGATTGGCTGGCCTTGGGCCGCGCCGCGTTCGCCAGCTTCAGCACCCTGCCCGGCCCGCGCACCGCGCTGCTGGTGGGCGGCCCGACGCCGCTGGCACCATGGGATGAGACGGCGATGGTGCACGTGTTCCAGGCGCTGGCCGAACAGATCCGCAGGGAGGGTGGCAGCCTGCTGGCGACTACTTCGCGGCGCACGCCGCCGGCGCTGGCCGAGATCCTGCGCGCGAAGTTCGCCGACCTGCCGCATGTGATCTGGGGCGATGGCGGCGATGGCGTGAACCCGTACGCCGGTCTGCTCGGCTGGGCCAACCGGGTGGTGGTGTCGCCCGATTCGGTGAACCTGCTGTCCGAGGCCAGCGCCACGCGCATGCCGGTGATGGTGGCCCTGGCCGATACGGCGCAGGGTCGGCTGGCGCGCTTCCAGCAGCAGCTGCGCGAGCGCGGGCGGCTGCAGGCGCGCTGGCTGGACTGGCAGTACGACCGCATCGAGCCGCTGCGCGAGACCACGCGGATTGCCGCCGAAGTCAAAGCGCGCCTCGCATTGGCGTGAGGGCGTCCAGCGCTTTTTGAACATTTCGATCCGTCGGCGCAGTTAGAGTCCAGCCTCCCCCTCGGACTGGACGTCCCCATGCGTACCCTGCTTCTGCTGCCGCTGGCCCTGCTGGCGGCCTGCTCCACTACCCCCACCGAACTGGACCCGCTGTCGCACGCCTGCCAGCAGCAGCTGGATGCCTACCGCGAGCAGCCGGCGCTGCGTAATCCGCGCAACGAGCGCCCGCCGTTGCCGATCGCGCCGATCAGCGATGCCTGCGACAAGGAATTGCGGCGCAAGGGCGTGGAGCGTTGATTCCAGCGATGCGGGTATGATCGGCGCGCGGGCCTGCCCGTGTCTGGAGCGGTATACATGGAACGTCTGCATCGCCTGCGCTGCGGTCTGCTGTTGTTGATGGGCCTGCTGGCCACCGCGCCGGCATGGGCCGACAGCGGCACCTGCGTCGAGCGCTACCCCAGCGTGGCCGCGCAGGCGGCGATGTTCGATGTGGCGTGGACCGCCGCCGAGCGCCTGGATGCGCTGCCCGGCGTGGACGTGGTGATCGCCGCGCGTGGTGGCCAGGACCTGAGCCGCTACGGCCTGCACCACAGCCACCTGGCCTTCCTGCTGCGCGAGGACGACGGCCGCTGGCGGGCGATGCACCTGCTCAACCGCTGCAAGACCGACAGCTCGCAGCTTTACCGCGAGGGCCTGGGCAATTTCGTCGGAGAGAGCGGCACCCATACCGATCTGCGCATCGGCGTGCCGCCACCGGCGTTGCAGCTGGCACTGAAGCGGATGCTGGCAGCACCGGCGATCCAGCCCAAGGCGCTGCACGAATCGAAGTACAACGTCGTGGCCTATCCGTTCGCCACCGACTTCCAGAATTCCAACCAGTGGATCCTGGAAGTGCTGGCCGCGGCGATGGCGCAGGCTGAAGGCGGCCCGGTGATCGTCAAGCGCGAACAGGCACAGCACTGGCTGCGTGCGCAGAAGTACCAGCCCAGCGTTCTGCATATCGGCCTGGGCAAGCGCGTGGGTGCGCGCCTGTTCGTGGCCAACGCCACCACCACCGACCATCCGGCCAGCGAACGTATTTCCGGCAACTACTCGGTAGTGACGGTGGAATCGGTATTCGACTTCCTGCACCAGCGCAGCCAGCTGCAGCAGGAACTGACCATTGCGCATGCGACGGCCGACACTGCCGCCGCTGCGCCCTGACCTGGCAAGGAGAAGATGATGCGCAACCTGCCGTTTTCCGCGTTGGCCGTGCTTGTGTGCGGCAGCCTGTTGTCTGCAGCGCCGGCACATGCCGAGCGCCGCATCGTGATCATCCAGAACAGCGTGCCCGAGGGTCCGAGCCTGGAGATGTCCGCACCGATGGTGGAACGGGCGCGCGCAGCCGCGGCTGGGGAAACCAACGATGCGGGCATGCCTCCGGGCCAGGGCCCGCGGGTGACGCTGCCGCAGATGCAGGTCAGCGCCATCTCCACCACCGTCGATGGTCGCCGCGAGGTGCTGCTGCAGGACCCCGCCAACCCGCAGAACACCGCGTCCATGCAATGGCCCAAGCGCCCCGGTGACCCGGCCGTGCAGTTCAACGTGGGCCAGACCGTGAACTTCGAACCCGCTGAATCGGGCAACGGTTGGCGGGTGAGCGACAACCAGGGCCGGCCGCTGGAGTACCTGCCCGAGGCCACCGGCCCACGCGACATCTTCGATACGCAGCGCTGAGCCGCTGCCTCCATCCTGACCAGGAGGTCACCATGCTTCGTTCCCTGCGCGCCCCCGCCGCCGCCCTGCTGCTCTCGGCCCTGACGGTGCCGACCGTGCACGCCGGTGCTGCCCCGCACATCAACAGCGGCCAGGCCAGCGTGCTGGTCACGTCGCTGATCGTGGTGTCGGTTCCGCTGGCCACCTCGATGGGTTTGGCCGCGCTGTCCAAGGCGCCGTTCAAGGCCAGCGAGCGCAATGGCAAGGTTGCCGAGCGCACCCCGGCGGTGCCGCTGCCGCCGATGGAAGTGAAGCAGGTGGCGACCACCGCCGCTGGCGAGCGCCAGGTGCAGCTGCAGGTGCCGGACAAGGCCGACCAGACTGCGACCTTGCAGTGGCCGGCGATCGAGGGCGATGACCCGGTGGCCGGCTTCGTGGTCGGCCAGCAGGTGCGCTTCGACCCGACCGATGCCGGTGCCGGCTGGACGGTGAAGAACAGCGACGGCAAGGCCTTGGCCTATGTCCCCACGGCCTATGCGGCCGGCGACGCGCTGAGCGAGCAGCTGTAAAGCTGAACGGCCGTTTTTGGCTTTGCGGCGGGCCGGGCGGATAATGGGCGATCCCATTTTTCTCCTGGCTCGCCATGTCCGCGCGTCCTGCGCCTGTTTTTGCTCCGTTGACCGCCCGCGCCCTGGTGCTGGCGGTGCTGGCCATGGGCGCGGTGGTGCTGCTGTCCAACGTGCTGGTGCAGTACCCGATCAATGACTGGCTGACCTGGGGAGCTTTCAGTTACCCAGTGGCCTTTCTGGTCAGCAACCTGATCAACCGTCGCTTCGGCCCGGGCCCGGCCCGCCGCGTGGCGTGGATTGGTTTTGCGGTGGCGGTGCTGCTGTCGGTGTGGGTGGCGACGCCGCGCATTGCGATCGCCTCGTGCTCGGCCTTCATCGTGGCCCAGTTGCTGGACATCACCGTGTTCGACCGCCTGCGCCGTGGCAGCTGGTGGCGCGCGCCGATGGTGGCTACCACCTGCAGCGCGACGGTGGACACCACCATCTTCTGGTCGATCGCGTTCGCTGGCTCCACCCTGCCGTGGGTGAGCTGGGCCGCCGGCGACCTGGCGGTGAAGCTGGCGATCGGCGTATGCCTGCTGGCCCCGTTCCGCGCGCTGCTGTGGAAGATGGCGCCGCTGCGTACGGCCGGCTGACCACCGTTGCACTGGTAGGTGCCAACCTGGGTTGGCACGATCCCATACCCCGGTGGGTGCCGACCGTTGGTCGGCACGCTTCTTCAGGGTTCATCGCAGCTGAGAGATTGTGCCGACCAACGGTCGGCACCCACCCAAAGCCGCTACAGCCATTTCAGGTACTCAGCCGAACGGTAGCTCCGCGGCGATGCACGCAGCGCTGATCGCCGCACACGCGTCTTCGATGGCCGGCGTCGTCGGCGCCAACCGCGGCCGGCGATCCAGCGTGCAGGCCAGCCCCACCTCCAGCAGCGTGGCGTGCGCGCCATGCAGCGCCTGTGCGGTGGCATCGGGCAGGAATCCCGCCGCTGCCAACGCGTCGATCAACGCCGGCGTGGCACGCGGCTGCAGCAACGCAGGTGTCTGCGCACTGCGCGCCAGCACACCGGTCTGCAGCAGGAATTCCAGATCGACCACGCCGCCTGCGCCCTGCTTCAGGTCGAGCCGTGCGGCATCGCTGCGGTCCAGTTCGGTGCGCATGCGCCCGCGCATCTTCACCACATCGGCGTACAGCGTCGCGCGATCACGTTCGCGGCCCAGCGTCTGCGCACGTACCTGTTCGAAATCCTGCAGCAGGCTGGCATCGCCGGCCACGCCGCGTGCGCGTACCAGCGCCTGGTGCTCCCAGGTCCATGCGCGATCACGCTGGTACTCGGTGTAGCTGGCCAGGGAAGACACCAGCGAGCCCTTGCCACCGTCCGGGCGCAGGCGCACGTCGATGTCGTACAACCGCCCGGCGGCGGTGACCGCAGCCAGCAGCGCCATCACCTTCTGGGCCAGGCGCGCATACCAGCGGCCCGGCTCCAGCGGGCGGGCGCCATCACTCGCTTCCACACCCGCCGGGTGATCGTGCAGGAACACCAGGTCCAGATCCGAGCCGAAACCCAGCTCCAGGCCGCCCAGGCTGCCGTAGCCGATGATCGCGAAGCGGCCTCCGGCGATAGCGCCGTGCGCGGCGTGCATATCCGCCTCGGCCATCGCCAGCACGGTGATGACCACCGCCTGCGCCAGTTCGGCCAGTTGCCGGGTGCTGTCGACCGCACCCTGGCGGCCATCCAGCGTGGCCATGGCCATGCGGAAACTGAGGGCGAGCCGCGTCTCATTGAGCCAGCGCAGTTGCGATTCCGGATCTTCCACCGGCAGCACCTGCTGGCATTCGGCCAGCATGCCGGCCGCATCGGGCATCGGCCCGGACACGCGCACGTCCAGTAGTTCATCCAGCAGCAGCGGATACGCGGCCAGGCGTTCGGCCAGCAATGCACTACGGGCCAGCACGTCGACCAGGCGCGCAAGCGCGCTGGGCTGTTCGTCCAGCAGCGCCAGGTAGCTGGTACGGCGCAGCACCGCCTGCAGCAGGCCGAGCACGCGCTTGAGTGCAGCGTCGGGCTGCGGCGAACGGGTGGCGGCGTGCAGCAAGGCCGGCAATACGCGATCCAGGCGCGCACGTGCCGCATCGGACAGCGACTTCACGCCCGTGCCCTGGGCGAAATCACGCAGTGACTGATCGGCGCCATTCGCATCGAGGAAACCGGCCTCGGCCAGCAGCGGCGCGTTGCTGCCCTCGGGCAGGCTGCGCCAGTAATTGGCCAGCGCATCCGGCGCGGCCTGGCCCTTGCGTGGTGCCAGCAGCGCAGCGAACTCGGTACTGACGCGCTGCTGCTGCACGCTCAATGCAGCACGCAGCGCATCCCAGTCGGCATAGCCGAGGCCGATGGCAATGCGTTCGCGATCCAGCACATCGGATGGCAGCACATGGGTCTGTGCATCGCGCAGCATCTGCAGGCGGTTTTCCAGCCGGCGCAGGAACAGGTAGGCCTCGCGCAACGCGGCGCCATCATCGCTGGCGATCTGCCCGGCGGCGACCAGCGCATCCAGCGCGACCAGCAGCCGCCGCTCGCGCAACACCGGCTCGCGGCCACCGCGAATGAGCTGCAGTGCCTGGCACAGGAACTCGATTTCGCGGATGCCTCCGGCGCCACGCTTGATGTCGTCGTGCATCTCGCGGCGCGCGACTTCGGCGGTGATGGCCGCTTTCATTTCGCGCAGGCCATCGAGCGCGGTGAAGTCCAGGTAGCGGCGGTACACGAACGGACGCAGGGTCTGCAGCCACGCCTCGCCAGCGGCGATATCGCCCGCCACCGCGCGCGCCTTCAACCACGCATAGCGCTCCCAGTCGCGGCCTTCGCGCTGGAAGTACTGATCCATCGCCGCGAATGACAGCGCCACGCGGCCGGCGCTGCCGAACGGGCGCAGGCGCAGGTCAACGCGATGGCTGAAGCCATCGACGGTGGTTTCATCCAGCAGCTTGGCCAAGCGCTGACCGAGGCGGGCAAAGTACTCCTCGGCCGCCAGCGCGCGCGGACCGTCGGATTCACCGCCCTGCACGTAGGCGTAGACCAGATCGACGTCGGAACTGAAGTTGAGCTCGCCACCGCCCAGCTTGCCCAGCCCGAACACCACCAGCTGCTGCGGTCGGCCGTTGTCATCGGCAATCACCCCGTGGCGCTGGGCGAACTCCTGCTGCAGGGCGTCCAGCGCCAAGCGCAGGCAGTCCTCGGCCAACGCGGTGGCGCCCGCCAGGGTCTGCGGCACGTCATCCAGCCCGGCCAGGTCGCGCCAGATCAAGCGGGTCGACATCGCCGTGCGCCAGCGCCGCAGTTGTGCCGGCCAGTCGCCGGGCTGCAGCGGGTCGAGCACCGGCGCCGGCAGTGGCGGGCAGCCGGGTGCGGACAGCTGCGCCAACAGCCCGGGCTGGCGCACCAGGGTGTCCATGGCGAAGTCGCTGCTGACCGCCAACTGCACCAGCATCGGTTGCAGCTCGGCCGGGATGGGATCGGGTACTGCCTGGGCCAGGCGCGCCAGCGCGCGGTCGACGAGGGGCTGCAGGGTGGCGGGCAATTCGGCGGGGGCGAGGGTCATACCGTGATTCTCGCGGGGTCGGATCCCTTTGCCAACGGCGAAGGGCTGTGACCCGTTGCCGTGGCCTGTGGGTCAGAGCCTTTTGCCCTTGGCAAAAGGATCCGACCCCGGCACCGCGCATTCAGCTTTAGCGGCAGGCAATAAAAAAGCCCGCTTGCAGCGAACTGCCAGCGGGCTCTGCTCCCTCCCCCACGTCGGGATGCAGGGCCATCGTGCGGTGTACGAAAGTACTTTGCACGCTGCACTGCAAAACAAAACCGGCGGGTATGGGAGAGGCGTTCGCGGAAACGCCATTCCACGAAGGTAGAACCCCCCGTACGGCAGGGGATGGCCGATAATCGGGATTCCCCCCAGAAACGCTGTCGTCATGACTGTTGATCGCATCGCCAACGCGCGTCTTCGTGACCGCGTGGTCTCCGCCGAGGCCGCAGCCGCGCTGATCCAGCCCGGTGAAACCGTGGCCATGAGCGGCTTTACCGGCTCCGGTTACCCCAAGGCTGTTCCCGTTGAACTGGCCCGCCGCATCGAATCGGTGCATGCCCAGGGCCTGCCCTTCCAGATCAGCCTGATGACCGGCGCTTCCACTGCGCCGGAACTGGATGGCGCGCTGGCCAAGGCCGATGGCATCGCCATGCGCATGCCGTTCCAGAGCGACCCGGATGCGCGCAACCGCATCAACGAGGGCAAGCTGGATTACATCGACATCCACCTCAGCCACGTCGCCCAGCACGTCTGGTTCGGCTTCTACGGCGAGATCGATACCGCCGTGATCGAGGTTTCGGCCATCCGCGAGGATGGTTCGCTGGTGCCGTCCACCTCGCTGGGCAACAACAAGACCTGGCTGGACCTGGCCAAGAAGGTGATCATCGAGGTCAACGAGTGGCAGCCGGCCGGCGTCGATGGCATGCATGACATCTACTACGGCACCGCGCTGCCGCCGCACCGCAAGCCGATTCCGCTGGTCAATGCCAACGACCGCATCGGCGAGACCGCGCTGCGCTGCGACCCGGACAAGATCGTGGCGGTGGTGCGCACCAACGGCCCGGACCGCAACAGCCCGTTCAGCCCGATCGATGCGACCAGCGAGCAGATCGCCGCGCACCTGATCGAGTTCCTGCAGCACGAGGTGAAGCGCGGCCGCCTGCCGGCCAACCTGCTGCCGCTGCAGTCGGGCGTGGGCAACATCCCCAACGCCGTGCTGGCCGGCCTGGCCAAGAGCGGTTTCCGTGACCTGGCCGCGTTCACCGAAGTGATCCAGGACGGCATGCTCGACCTGCTGCGCGACGGCGTGCTGAGCTATGCCTCGTGCACCGGTTTCGCACTGAGCCCGCAGGCCAACGAGACGTTCAAGGAAAACATCGATTTCTACCGCGAGCGCATCATCATGCGCACGCAGGAAATCTCCAACCATCCGGAACTGGTGCGCCGCCTCGGCTGCATCGGCATGAACGGCATGATCGAAGTGGACCTCTACGGCAACGTCAATTCGACGCACGTGATGGGCACGCGGATCATGAACGGAATCGGCGGTTCCGGCGACTTCGCGCGCAATGGTTTCCTGTCCGCGTTCCTGAGCCCGTCGACGGCGAAGAACGGCACCATTTCGGCGATCGTGCCGATGGCCAGCCACGTCGACCACACCGAGCACGACGTGTCGGTGATCGTGACCGAACAGGGCCTGGCCGATCTGCGTGGCCTGACCCCGCGCAAGCGCGCGCAGGTGCTGATCGACAACTGCGCGCACCCGGATTTCCGCGCGCAGCTGCAGGACTACTTCGACCGCGCCAGCCGCGAGAGTTACGGCAAGCACACCCCGCATCTGCTGCCGGAGGCGCTGTCGTGGCACCAGCGGTGGCTGGATACGGGCACGATGAAGGGCTGACGCCCGCTTCTGTGGAGCCGAGCATGGCTCGGCTCTACAAATGGCAGCACCGCAACATCCCTGTAGAGCCGAGCCCATGCTCGGCTCCGCGGCACGCGGCTTATCCGCGCAGCGCCGCCAGCGATTCGGCCTGGATGCGCTCGTAGATCTCGAACTCATCATTCACGGCAGTGCCCAGCGCCTGCTCGAAGGCTTCGCGATTGGCATGGGCGGCGTACGCGCGCTGCTCGCCACCGCCCAGGTTCGACTGGAAGATGCCGGCTGCACTGACCGGCAGGAAGTCCTCGTAGACGATCGGATCAGCCGTGGCCAAGCCCGCTGCAACCAGTACTTCGGCCGGCAGGTCGGCCACGCGTTCCGGTGCGGCGCGGCCCGCGTCGGTCAGCTGGTAGCGGTAGTAGCCCAGGCCTTCCTGGCGCAGGGTGTCGTGGTCATCCGGGAAACTGGCGAACACCGCCTGCAGGCGCTGGCCGTAGTCGCCACCGGTGCTGCCCGCGCCGCCGGCATCGCGCGCCTGCGTCAACAGCTGGTCGTACAGCGCGCGGCCCTTGGCGGTCAGTGCCAGGCCGCGCTGCTCGATCTCGCCGAAGCGCGCGGTATGGGTGCCGGCGTCGCCACCCTCGTTGTCCGGGAAATGCACGGCTTCTTCCAATGCCTTGAAGCTGGTCTGCCGCAGCAGGATCGGGCAGGCACGACGCGGCGGGCCCTCGATCACCGCCTTGGCGGCCATGCCGTGCTCGATCATCGCCACCTGTGCAGCATCGATGTCCAGCGTGCGCGGAGTCAGATGATTGATGTGCGGGCCACGGAAGCTGACCACATCTGCCACCAGCCGGTGCGCCTTGTGCAGGGCGTGGTAGGTCGGCAGATCCACGGTGGCGTCGCCATGCCAGCGGAAGGTTTCCAGCGCCTGTTCGACGAAGCGCTCGGCATCGGCCTGGGTCAGGCCACCGTCACGCTCGGCCTGCTCGATCAGCGCCAGCGCGTCGTCGGTGAAGATGCGGCGGCGGGCGAGAATCTCGGCCGACTGCGCACGCAGCACCTCGTCTTCGATCAGCTCCAGGCGCAGCAGCGAGGTGAACACGCGGAACGGATTCAGTGCCAACGCAGCGGCGGTCAGCGGGCGGAAGGCGGTGGAATGCACCGGCACGCCGGCCACCGACAGATCGTAGTAGCCCACCGGGTACATGCCCATCACCGCGAACAAGCGGCGCAGGGTCGCCAGTTCCTGCGGGGTGCCGACGCGGATCGCGCCATGGCGTTCTTCGTCCAGGCGGGCGCGCTCGTCGTTGCGCAGCAGCTGCGCGGCCAGCGCCGGGTCCTGCGCCAGGACCTGCGTGTTGATCCGCTCCACCAGTTCCACCAGCGTGCCGTACAGCGGCACTTCGGTGCGGTACATGCGGGACATGGCCTGGGCGAACAGGCGGCGGATCACATCAGGCGAAACGAAAGAGGCGCTCATCAGTCACTCGATTACGGGAACGGGGAACGGCGAGAACCCGTATTGTCGCCGGAGTGCGCGGCGGCGGCGATACGCAGAGCAACATGAAGAACATCGGTAGCGCCGGGCATGGCCCGGCGCTACCTGCCCAGCTGGCGCTTCAGCGTCGCATCCAGGGTGATCGGCCGGTCCCAGTGCTCGTAACTGGCGACGATGGCGTGGCGCACGGCCCGGTAGTGCAGGTTCTGCGGCTTGGCCGGCATCCGCTTCACCACCTCGGCCCAGCCGCCCTCCGGATCCTGGCTGAAGGCGCGCACGCTGTCGCGGCAGGTCTGGCCACTGGCCTTGGCCCAGAAGCAGGCGAAGTAGATGTCACCGGCCTGCCACTGGTGGGTGGTGGCCAGCGCGGCGATGTAGCCGCGCGGTACACCGGCGTAGCGTGATACCTCGTCGAGGAAGGCATCGGGGTAACGCTCGGCGTAGTGGTTGATGTCGGCCAGCTGGGTGTCGACCCAGGCGTCGCCGGTATCCACCTCGTAGGTCGCCGAACGTTCGGCGGTCTGCTGGGCCAGCACGATGGCCGGCGCCAGCAGCAGGGACAACAGCAGCGCGCGCAGTGGCAGTTTCATGACCCGATTCTGCCGCAGCGGGCGCGCCGTGTCAGGCCGCGGCAGCGGCCTTGGCCTCGATCGTCGCCAGGGCGGCCGGCCAGTCCCAGGCGGTATGGGCGTTGACCATGCGCGGTTCGTCGTCGGCCACGCCGTGCTGGGTCTCGTGCGCCCAGGTCACCGCGTACGGGGTATGGATGCCCCAGCCGCCGAGGGTGATCACCGGTTCGATATCCGAGCGCAGCGAGTTGCCGACCATCACGAACTGCTGCATCGGCAGGTCGAATTCGGCCAGCACGCGGGCATAGGTTTCCGGGTCCTTCTCGGACACGATCTCGATGCGCGGGAACAGGTCCGCCAGCGCCGCCACCTTGATCTTGGCTTCCTGGTGGAACAGATCGCCCTTGGTGATCAGCACCACCGGGTACTGCGCGGCGATGGCCGCCACCGACTCGCGTACGCCGTCGATCAGTTCAACCGGATGGCGCAGGGTGTCATGGCCAATGTCGAGGATGCGCTGGATGTCCTTGGCCTCGATGCGCTGCGAGGTGATTTCGATGGCCGCCTCGATCATCGACAGCGTCATGCTCTTCACCCCGTAGCCGAACACGCCGAGGTGGCGCTGCTGCACTTCCAGCAAGTGGCGGGCGGTCTGGGTGTCATGGACGTCGATGTAGCGCGACAGCAGGTCCAGGTAATCCTGCTCGGCCTTGCGGTAGTAGTCCTCGCTCTTCCACAGCGTGTCGTCACCGTCAAAACCGACCAGGCCGATGGCGCGCGAGGGCGCAGGCGTGGAGGTGTTCATCGCCCTAGGATACAGGCGCTGCGATGACGAAAAAATCCCGGGTGGCCGAAGCCACCCGGGTTGCCCATGCACCGGTTGTCCCGAATTCAACCGTGGATCAGCGGCCCTGGCCTGCGGCCGTGCCACCGGCGCCGGCACCGGCCTGCTGGGCGGCCACGTAGGCCTTGTACTCGTCGGCGCTCAACTGACCGTCCTTGTTGGCATCGGCCTGGTCGAACACCTGCGCAAGGCCCGCATTCACCTGTGCTTCGCTCTTGCTGATGGTGCCGTTGCCATCGGTATCGATGCTGGCCCAGGTCTGGCCACCGCCGTTGGCCTGGGCCGATGCTGCCGCGGCCGCATCGGTCGCCTGGTCGGCCGCCTGGCCTGCCTGTGCCGCCGCCTGCTGGGCCTGCGCCGCTTCGTTCTGTGCATGCGCGGCCTGCTGCTTGGCCGACTGCGCCATCGCCGGGATGGCCAACACGCTGCCGGCGGCGACGATCAGGGCGATCAGGGGCTTGCGGTTGCGAATAGTCATCTGGGGTGTCTCCTGAAGGGTGGTAGTGCGCGGTCGTTGTCTCCGCACGGCACCTACCCTGCCACCGCGTTTCTGAATCGATTTTGCGCGGCGATCCACGCCAACACGCATGGTTAACCACTCACGCAGAGGCATGCGTTAGCGCGGTGGTTAGTGCGAAGTGAGCAGGGAGTAAGACGAGCATTCAGCGCTATCGGATTTAACCGGCAGCGAACGAAAAACCCGCGTCAGTCGACGGTTTTTTCCGATGACCGCGAACTGAACAACACCCACCCCAATGCAACACCGGAGAGCGCACCGGCGATTTCCAGCACCACGCGGCTGCCCAGTTCGTTCGGATCGTGGATGGTGGACAGGAACAGGCGCGCATACAGCGGCGACTCCAGCCGCACGATGCCCATGTAGAACAGCTTCCAGGCGTCGATGCCGGCAGAGACGATCACCGCGATGACGCACGACCAGCCGATCACATGGCCCACGGTCCAGTGCAGCAGCCGGCACAGGTGGTGCCACAGGAAATACACCAGCAGGCCGACCAGCAGGGCGATGAGGCCCGCTTCGAGCGTACCAAGCAGGCCGAAATGCAGAGGAAGGTTCATCGGGCGGGGACGCAGGAGAAGGCGGCCAGTGTAAGGGTATCGGCAGGGCTTGCAGCCCTGCACCCGCAGATGCCGAAGCAACGGCAACAGCGGGCGTTCCGTGGGATGGCGGGGCGGTGTCGGATTGCGGGGACGCCGTAAACCCATCCATGGGGGCTTGGCAGCCGCATCCATGCGGCTGACACCCCGCAATCCGACACCGCCCCACCTCTGACAGATTCCCGCGATCGGGTAGATCCACGCCATGCGTGGATGGATCTCCATCGAAATCGAATATCTCGACAATTGATCGAAGAGCATCCACGCATGGCGTGGGTCTACGTGTCGACCAAGGTCGACACCCACCAAGCGCAGGCCATGCCATTCCGACAGATCGAGGAAATCTGTCGAAGGCGGGGTGGGTCCGGTTGCGGGGGTGTAAGCGCCATGGATGGCGCGCCCAAGCCTACAGGGACGTATTCACGGCGTCCCCCGCAACCGGACCCACCCCGCCATCCCACGGAATGCCAGCTTCTGCTGTTGCTGTTGCTGTTGCTGTTGCTCTGGCTTGAGGCCTCGGCGGGTGCAGGGCGCAGCCCTGCCGCCAACCCCTACCGCACTGGCACGTCGTAGGCGGTACCGGCATCCGGCTCGGGTTGCAGCGTGTAATGCCACCACTCCTGCGCATAGTTGGCGAAACCGCGCCGTGCCATCGCCTGCACCAGCTGCTGGCGGTTGGCGTTCTGTGCATCACTCAACCCCGGCGTCTGCGTATGCGCGCGCGGTCCGAAGAAATCGAAGTCGGTGCCCATGTCCATCGGCGTACAGCGCCCGCTGCGGCAATCCAGCAGGCTCAGATCGACGGTGGCACCGCGGCTGTGGCCGGAACGCTCGGCGATGTAGCCGTCGCTCAGCAGCTGCGGCTTGTCCAGATCGGGATACTGCAGCGCCTTGCGCGACTGTTCCTGCGGATCGTTCACCCAGGCCATGAACGCCTGCACCGCGCGCACCGGGCGGTAGCAGTCGTAGAGGCGCAGCGCGAAACCCTGCGTGCGCAGGTCCGCCTCCACAGCGGCCAACGCCTTTGCCACCGGCGCCAGCAGATAGCATGCAGGCGCCTCATAACCGGGCACGGGCGCAGCGGTGAAGTTGTTGCCACCGGCATAGCGGATGTCCATCTCGATGCGCGGTGACAGCGTGCGGATCTCCACCAGCCCCGCCGCAGTGGCGTCGGTGGCGGGCGAGATGCGTGGTGGCTCAGCGGCGTGGGCCGTCGGTGCCAGGGCAATCGCCAGTACGAGTGAAATGCAGGTCCTGGAAGTCATAGCTGAAGTCGATCTCCGGATCGATGGCGCGCAGCTCCAGCGTCGGCGTGTCTGCACCGGGATTCAGCCACGCCTGCGCCGAGGGTTCCAGCGTATCCCACTGCAACAGCCAGCGCCCTTCCAGCCGCTTCACTGTTGCCTGCAGCGTGGGCGACTTGTCCACGCTGAAGCGCAGGCCATTGCCGGTGGGACACAGTGATGCCGCGCCCAGCCAGGGATCGCGGTAACGCCCCTGCCACTGCGACAGATCGGTGGCGGCGGCCGGTTGCGCAGCCCGGGTGGAGGGCGCGCGACTCCCGGTGGCGGCGCGCACGGCCCGTTCGGCGGCCAGCTCAGCCAGGTAGTACCCCACATGTTGCGCGTCTTCCGGCGCGGTGAACTGTTTCAGCGCCGACTGCATCAGCGCGGTACGCGCGTCTTCGGCCTCGCCGTTGATCAGCATCACCACACCGACCTTGCGATCCGGCAGCAGCGCCAGCGAGGAATACATGCCCGACAGTGTCCCGGTGTGCGCGACCTTCCACTGCCCGTCCATGTCCGACACCCGCCAGCCCAGCCCATAACCGTAGAAGCGGGCGTTGTCCCAGTCGCGTTGGCGTTCGCCCAACGGCATCGGCATGTGCAGTGTCCACAGCATGCGGCGTTGCTCGGCACCCAACCACGTCGGCGCCAGCGACGGGTCCAGCAGCACCTGCATCCAGCGCGTCATGTCGCGCAGCGAACAACGGATGCCACCAGCTGCCATCGACGTCAGGTCGGGGCTGAGCGTTCCATCCGCACCGACCACCACGTTGCGGCCGTCGCGCCGCACATGCGGTTGGGCGACATTGCCGACCTGCTCCACCGACCATGCGCCCACCTGGCAGCGGGTCATGCCCAACGGTTCAAACACCTGCTCGCGCATCAACTGGTCATACGGCTTGCCACCGGCGGCCGCGGCCACCTCACCGGCAACGACGTACATCAGGTTGTCGTAGGCGTAGCCGCTGCGGAAGCTGGTGACCGGCTTCAGGTGTGCCAGCCCGGCGATGACATCGCTGCGGGTGAAGGCATTGGGCTCAGGCCACAGCATCAGGTCACCGGCACCCAGGCCGAGGCCACTGTTGTGGATCAGCAGATCGCGTACCTGCAGGTGTTCGCCCACCCACGGGTCATGCATGCGGAACGCCGGCAGGTGACGCTGCACCGGATCATCCCAATGCAGCTTTCCCTGTTCCACCAGCGTGGCCAGCAGCGCGGCGGTCATCGCCTTGCTGTTGGAGGCGATCTTGAACAGCGTGTCCTCGTCGATGCGGCCGCCGTCGCCGCGCACCCCTTCGGTGTGGCGATAGACCACCTGGCCATCCTCGACCACCGCCATCGCCAGCCCCGGCAGGTGCTCGTGCTGGTCCACGAAGGCGATGTCGGCATCCAGGCGTGCGCTGTCCACCGCCTGTGCAGGGGCGGCGGCAAGCAGCGCGGCGAAGGTCAGCAGGCGATACACGGCCGGTCTCCATTGGCAGCGCCGGGCAACGCCCGGCACTGCACATCCTCGTCGATCAGAAGTTCCAGGTCACCACCAGCTGGGTGTAGCGCGGGGCCTGCCAACGGGTACCGGTGGCGAAGGTGTTCTCGCGGTACTGGCCAGGCTGCGCTTCGTAGCGCTGGTGCACGTTGATGGTCTTCTGGTTGTTGAAGATGTTGTACACCGACAGTCGGGCACTCAGGTCGATGCCCTCCACCGGCAGGCGCCAGGTCACGTTCGCCCCCATGGTCCAGGTCCACGGCAGCCGACCGAAAGCACCACGCGGGCTGTATTCGAACTGGCGCTTGTCATACGGGCCGGAGCAGTTGGCCACGCACAGCCAGCCGGTGCCACCACCACTGCCTTCACTGGACGTGCTGCCGCCGGCAATCGAATCGTTCGGCCACATCACGCCATAGGCGGTGATCGGTCCGCCGGACTGCACCTGCAACGTGGTGCCGAACGACCACTGCTTGTTCAGTGCATACGCAGCACGCAGCTTGAACTGGTGACGGAAGTCGTTGAACAGCACGCCGTAACGTTCGTTGGTGGCCGGGTGATCCCAGAACTGGACCATGCCGGTGTCGCCATAGTTGGTATCGGAGTTCACCGGCCCTTCGAAATTGCCCTCGCTCTTGGACCACAGGTAGGACGCGTTGAGCATCCACTTCTCGTCCCACGCGCGGTCGATCTGGAATTCCAGCGCCTTGTAGGTCCGCTTGGGCTTGGAATAACCGATCACCTCGCCGCTGCCACCCTTGCGATAGCCGCTGTTGGCGGTGTCGATGGTGATCCAGCCTTCGTTGGCGCAGCCGATGCTCTTGTCGCCCCAGATCGTCAGGCTCTCGCCCGGGTTTGCGATCGGCCACAACGTGCTCGGCGTCGGTCCGCAAGGGGTGTAGTTGATGCGGATGTCATCCAGTGCGCGGGTCATGCGCCGGTAGGTCGCGTTGACGCCCCACGACCAGGCCTGGTTGATCATGTTCTGGAAACCGAGGATGTACTCGTCCTGGTAGACCGCCTTCAGGTCCTTGTCCACGCTCTGCCGCAGGTCGGCACCCC
Organism: Stenotrophomonas sp. LST15-1-1.1; assembly: GCF_040815575.1. Classification (NCBI taxonomy): domain Bacteria; kingdom Pseudomonadati; phylum Pseudomonadota; class Gammaproteobacteria; order Lysobacterales; family Lysobacteraceae; genus Stenotrophomonas; species Stenotrophomonas sp. LST15-1-1.1. The sequence continues at coordinate 48,939 of NZ_JBFPNJ010000029.1, read as the reverse complement.
CGGTGTTCATGCGGGTGTCGGTCGGCCCGATCTGCTGGCCGATGACCGGTGCCATGTACGCCGAACCGGTGGGCGAAGTTTTCCGTTCCCAGCCCTCAAGCACGTAGTAGCTGTACTCGTCGGTCAGGCCGCCGGCGAAGTTGACGTTGATGTTGTTGGTCACCGGCAGGTAGTAACGACCCGCGTTGCCGAACAGCTTGGTGCTGCCATCGCCCTTCATGTCCCACGAGAAGCCCACGCGCGGCGCGATCAGATCGTCCATCTTGATGAACGCCTTGCCGGCGGCGGTGCGGTTTTCGAAGCGGTCCCAGCGCACGCCCAGGTTCAGCATCAGGTTGGGGGTGATGTTCCAGATGTCTTCCAGATAGAAGGCATTGGCTTCGGTCTCGAACTTGCCGCCGGACTGCCGGTTGCGCGCGCGCAGCATCTCGGTGACACCGGCCGGCACGTAGGCATTGGCGCCGTCCCACACCTCATCCCCGGGACGCGCCACGTAAGCGGTGTAGCTCAAGGCGGTCGGCCCGGGATAGCGGGTGGTCTGGTCGGTGGTCATCAGCTCGCGGTCGACGCCGAAGCGCAGCAGGTGATCCCCCAGCTGCCATTCGAAGTCCAGGCGCGCCACGTCGCGGGTGTCATCACGTTCGGCCACGGCCGTGCCGGTCGGATGGCAGCCGGCGCGCAGGCCCTGCAGCTTGGACAGACGGGTGCCATAGGTGCTGTCGGTGAACACCGGGCTGCAGGCCTGGTCCAGCGACGAGTTGGTGAACGCGCGCTGGTTGTTCTGGCCGACCATCGCGCGGGCAGTGAAGTTCTGTCCGAAGTGGCCGGTGTAGGTGGCTGACCAGTTCTTGCCGCCGGTTTCGGTGATCGAGTCACCGCCCCAACCGCCAATGCGGTTGTCATCCCAGTCGTAGGCATAGGACGCGTTGGTGACATCGCCCTCATCGGAGAACGCCAGCAGCGCCAGGCTGTGGTTGTCATTGATGTTCCAGTCCAGCTTGGTGCCCCAGAAGCCATTGCCGGTCTTGTTCTTGAACCAGGTGCTGCCATCGGACGAGGTGTTGTGGCCGCGGTCGTTGCGGTCCTCGTACATGGCGAACAGGAACAGCTTGTCCTTGATGATCGGCCCAGAGCCCCAGACGTTGGTTTTCAGGAACGAGTTGTTGTCGCGGCTGCCGTAGGAATGCGGCGTACCGTCGCGATGGAAGTGGTCGCCGCCGCTTGAGCGCCCCGCGCTGGGCTCGGCAGTGACTTCCACACCGCCCTTGAACTCGTTGCTGCCCGAGCGGGTGACCGCATTGATCACGCCACCGGTGGAACGGCCAAACTCGACCGAGTAGCCGCCGGTCTTGACCTGGAATTCATTGAAGAAGGCGAACGGGGCCGTGCTGAAGCCGCGGCGCGTGTACATGTCGGTGACGTTGAGGCCGTTGATGAAGACCGCGTTCTCGGCCACCGAGGAACCGGCGAAGGACAGGCCGCCGAACGAGGAGTTGCCGCCGACCACGCCCGGTGCCATCAGCGCGACAGCGGACAGATCCTGTGCCACCGGCAGCCGTGAAATCTCCTGCCGGTTGATGTTGAATGAGGTCTCGGTGGAATAGACGTCCACCCGGTTGATCACGCGGGTACCGACCACCTGCAGCGCATCGAGGTTGGTGACGCCGCCACCACTGGCCAGGTTGACGGTGGTGGTGCCACCGACAGCGACGCTGACCGCCACCTGTTCGCCCAGCGTCTGGCCATCGCGGCTGAGCTGCAGCCGGTAGTCACCCACCGGCAGCTGGCCAAGGCGGTAGCTGCCATCGGCACCGACGGTGACCGTCCGGCTCAGACCGGTGCCGGTATTGACGACGGTGATCTGGTCGCCCGCAGTCGCGCGGCCGGCAACGGCACCGGACACGTTCTGGGCCATGGCCGTGGTGGGCAGCATGACGCCCAGGCACGTCCCGAGGGCGACGCACAAGGCCGCCCGCTTGATGTTGTAAGCCTTCATCCCCTGCTCTCTCCTGCAAGAATTGAATGGTGGTGGGGTGGTGTGTCGCGCTAGCGTTGCCCGGCTGGCAGTACCCGCCACTGGAAGTCGTAGCTCCATTGGTCGAAGTACAGGTTGCCGCCTGACCACTCGGCCTCGCCGCGCTGCGAGTCGACCGTTTCCGAGCGGTAGTGCTGTTTGGCCGGCACGAAGGCCTGGCCGAAATCGTCGTTGAAAGCGATGCGGTAGCCATCGAGGCCACCCAGGTAGAAATCACGCAGCGCGGGCGTGTCGCTGGCCAGAGCACCGGTGGTCACATCCATCGGCACCCAGCCATACGGCGCCAGGTAGACCTGGCCCCAGTCGTGCAGGTTGTTGTAGCCGCTGCCATCGTCGGAAAACACCATGCCCGACTGCCAGCGCGCGGGAATGCCGTTCATGCGCAGCAGGGCGATCAGCAGCAGGGTCTGCTGCCCGCAATCGGCGTGGCCGGCACGCAGCGCGTAGTCGCTGATGTTGCTGATCGTCGAGTACTCTCGCGCCCCCGCCCACGGAATGCGGTCGACCGCCGCGAACAGCCTGCGTACCACTTCATACGGGCGTGTCTCGCCCTGCAGCACCTGGTCGGAGAACAGCTTCAAAGCTGGGGTGAAGCGTATGTGCGGCAGCTGCTCGGCCAGATAGGGCTTCAACGCGGGATCATCCGGCGTGGCCTGCACCTTCGTCGCATCAATTGCCGTGTGGCGCGCGAAGATCGTCACCGCATAGCGGATTTCAAAGCGCGTCGGCTGGCCAGCCACGGCCTTGGCTTCCAGATAGACAGTGCGCTGCTGGGTGCTGGCCGGGGCGATGCGCGCTTTGCCCTGTGCACTGCCGATCCACTGCACGCGCTCCTGCTGGCCAGGAATCTCGCGTGGGTACGGAATCCAGGCACGAATGGTTTCGCCGGCCGGTACGTTGTCGGCCTTGACCGTCAACGACTGGGTGAATTCGATGCGCTGCGGCAGTACGGATGCCGTGCCGCCCCGTTCGGCGGCAGCAACCACACGCACGTGGTGTGCATTGAGCACTTCATTCGGGCCGGGCGGTGGCATCGGTGCATCTGCCCGACGACGCGCACGCGCCTCGTCACTGAGCAGGAACAGGTTCGACGGTGCGCGCTTGAAGTACCAGCGCGTGCCGTCGATATCGACGTGCTCGATCAGGCCCTGCTGATCCCAGCGCGCGAACTCTTCGTCGGTCAGCTCGGGAATCCAGCGACGCACGGCGGCCTTGGCTGCGGCTTCGTCGAGGGAAAAATCCAGACGGATGCGGCGCATGCGCTCGCGCTGGAATGCACTTTCGGCAGCATCGCTTCCGGTCGCCAGCAGCGCATTGGCATCGCTGAAGCGACCGCTGTCGACCAGGTCGATCACCTGCGTTTGGCGCGCACGCTGCTCGCTGCCGCGTCCCTCTGCCGCCTGCGTGGCCGGCGCCCACAGCAGCAGCGCGGCGCATAGTCCGGCAGCGACAGGCAGAGACGGTTTGCGAACGGCAGGATCCACAGCGACACTTCCCAAGCGCGGGTGGTAACGGCTGTGTAACACGGGCCGGGGGACCGGTCAATAATTTATTCTTGCTTTCGCGGCCGAAAGGAATAAATATTCCAACAAGCTTTCGAGGAGGGTGTGCAGCGCATGATCCTGGCTTCCCGCGAACCACGTCGGCACTGGCCGCGCAGGTTGACCCTGGCGCTGGCCCTGGGCCTGCTGGCCACGCCCGCATTCACCCAGGCGGCCACGCCTGCACCCGACCCCGGCGTCCCGCTGCCCTACGTGATCGGCCTGCATGAGGCCTACCTCACCCCGGACTACTGGGCGGCACGCCTGGACAACGCCGACGCACCGATCCTCGACCGCGCGCAGATCCAGGCGCAGAACGCGCGGATGCGTGCCCAGGACAGCCACATCCAGGACATCGCCGCGCTGCCGGCACAGCTCAGCGCCACGCAGGTGCGCGACAGCATCGACGCGCTTTCGAGCTGGCCCAAGCGAGCGCTGTACGACGAGAAGGGCCAGGCCATCGCCCCAGGCCTGCGCACCGCGATCGAAGCCAACCGTGGCCTCGATGCGGTTCCTTCGCAGATCGCACCGACGTACGGGCTGGTGGTGAAGCGTGCCGCGCTGCGTACCTTCCCGACCCGCCAGCGTGTTTTCAGCACCGTCGGCGATACCGATATCGACCGCTTCCAGGAGTCGGCGCTGTTCCCCGGTGACAAGGTCGCCGTCGTCCACCGCAGTGCCGATGGCCGCTGGTTGTTCGTGCACAGCGAACGCTACAGCGCGTGGATCGAAGCCGATGCCGTGGCCAGCGGTGACAAGGCCACGGTGCTCGGCTACGGCGCGAAGGGGCCGTACCGCATCGTCACCGGTGCCACCGCGCAGACCACGTACACACCGGAAGAGCCGCGCGTTTCGCGCCTGCAGCTGGACATGGGCGTGCGCCTGCCGGTGTTGGCCGACTGGCCTGCCGCCGAACCGGTGAACGGGCAACAGGCACACGCCTCGTGGGTGGTGCAGCTGCCGGTGCGCGAGGCCGATGGCCGCCTGCGCCTGGTGCCGGCGCTGCTGCCGCGCTCGCAGGACACCGCCGCCGACTACCTGCCGCTGACCCCGCGCCTGCTGCTGCAGCAATCGTTCAAGTTCCTCGGCGAGCGCTACGGCTGGGGCCACGACTACGACACCCGCGACTGCAGTGGATTCGTGTCGGAGATCTATCGCAGCTTCGGCGTACTGCTGCCGCGCAATACCAGCGCACAGGCGATCAGCCCCGCGCTGGACCGCCTGCCGTTCACCACCAAGGACAGCAAGGCCGCGCGCGACCGCGCCGTCACCGACCTGCAGGTGGGTGATCTGGTCTACATCCCCGGCCATGTGATGATGGCCATCGGCCACGTCGACGGTCGCACCTGGGTGATCCACGATACCGCGGGCGGCAGCTGGTTCGGCGCCGACGGCAAGCGTGTGCAGGCCCATCTCAATGGTGTTTCGGTCACGCCGCTGGAGCCGATGATGGCCAGCGACAGCGTCCGCTACATCGACCGCATCACCAACATCCAACGCCTGCGTGCCAAGAACCCCTGAATGAAGATCACTGCCATCGAACTGGGCATGCTGCGCGTGCCGCTGAAAACACCGTTCAAGACCGCGCTGCGCACCGTGGAGACCGTGGAAGACGTGGTGGTGCTGATCCGCACCGATACCGGCCACACCGGCTACGGCGAGGCACCGGCCACCGCGGTCATCACCGGTGACACGCACGGCTCGATCATCGAAGCGATCCGCCACTTCATCGCCCCGCGCCTGATCGGCCAGGAGGTGGTCAACCTCAACCGCCTGTGCACGCTGGTGCAGACCGCGATGGAGCGCAACACCAGCGCCAAGGCAGCGGTGGAAATCGCGCTCTACGATCTGTGGGCGCAGCTGCATGGCGCACCGCTGTACCAGATGCTGGGTGGCGGCGACCCGGTGATCACCACCGACATCACCATCAGCGTGGACTACATCGACAAGATGGTGGCCGATTCGCTGTCGGCGATCGAACGCGGCTTCGAGTCGCTGAAGATCAAGGTCGGCAAGGACATCGGCGTGGACATCGAGCGGGTCAAGGCGATCCACGCCGCAGTGGAAGGTCGTGCGCTGCTGCGCCTGGACGCCAACCAGGGCTGGACCGCCAAGCAGGCCGTGCATGCGATGCGCACGCTGGAAGAAGCTGGCGTGGTGCTGGAGCTGCTGGAACAACCGGTCAAGGCCGCCGACATCAGCGGCCTGAAGTACGTGACCGACCGGGTCAACACCCCGGTGATGGCCGACGAGAGCGTGTTCAGCCCCAGCCAGGTAATGGACCTGATCCAGCAGCGCGCCGCCGACATCATCAACATCAAGCTGATGAAGACCGGCGGCCTGTCCAACGCGATCCGCATCGCCGACATCGCCGGCATCTACGGCGTGCCGTGCATGATCGGCTGCATGATCGAATCGAGCATCAGCGTGGCGGCGGCAGTGCATCTGGCGGTGGCCAAGAGCGATGTGATCACCAAGGTCGATCTGGATGGCCCGTCGCTGGGGCAGTTCGATCCGGTCAGCGGCGGCGTGCGCTTCAACGAGTCGGAGATCAGCATCAGCGATGTGCCGGGGCTGGGTATCACCGAAGTGCGGGGGCTGGAGATGCTGGGTTGATTTCTGCCTTGCCGCTGGCCTGGCGTACAACTGACTTTTGGTCGGGCGTTACTTTTCTTTTCGCGAAAAGAAAAGTAACCAAAAGAAACGCTCCGCCGGCCGCGAGCCGGCGCTGCGCGCCGGTTCCCTGCGCTCCTCAGCCCGTCGAGGGACGGCGCGGGAACTCGCTGCGCTCAGACACCCGCGCCTCTTCGCCCTCGCCGGACCTGCGGTGCTCGGCTCGCTTGAAGGCGGACTCAACGTCAAAGGCAACATCTGCACCCCGTAGATCCACGCCATGCGTGGATGCTCCTGCTCCTGCTTCTGCCCTACCCCGCATCCTCTTCGCGGCTGGCACGCGCGCGATCTGTCCGGGGTCGGGCGGGTGGGATTTGCTGGGGTGTCCGCGCCTTGGGCCCGAGGCATGCCTCGGGCGGGTTGGGCAGGGCGGCCAAGCCTACACGGACGTACTTGCGGCGTCCCCTGCAAACCCCACCCGCCCAACCCAACCCATGACAAGCTCTACGCGACCAACCGCAACGCGCCTACACATGCCTGGACGCCCCGCATGCCGCCCCTGCTGAAGATCCGCACCGAGCGCGGGCAGATGTCGGCCATCGAACGCCGCATCGCCGACTTCATCCTCGACAACGCGCACCTGCTGCGCGACTACTCCTCGCAACAGCTGGCCAGTGCCCTGGGCATCAGCCAGTCCAGCGTGGTCAAGTTCAGCCAGAAGCTCGGCTTCAAGGGCTACCCGGACCTGAAGTACTCCATCGGCGAGGACGTCGCCCGTGCCGGTGCCGATCCGCAGCAGGCGCCGGCCGCTCCGGACATCAGCGATGACTACCTGCGCCTGGGTGACGCCCTGCACCGCAGCAAGGCGCAGGCCGAGGAAGAAACCCGCCAGGCCAACCCGCGCGAGGAAATCGAGCGCATCGTGCAGCTGCTCGACGGCGCGCCGAAGTTGTTTGTCCACGGCCTGGGTGACGACGGCCTGTACGCCCGTGAATTCGCCATGCGGCTGTCGCTGCTCGGCCTGCTGGTGGTGCCGCATACCGATCCGATCCTGATGCTGGCCAACCTGTCCGCGGCGCGTCCGGGCGATGTGCTGTTGATGTTCTCCGAGTTCGGCAACCTGCCACAGCTGTCACAGCTCTCGCGCCAGTTCCAGGACATGGGCGGCAAGGTGGTGTCGATCACCCGCCACACCGCAAACCCGCTGCGCGCGCATGCCGATGCGGCGCTGGTGGTGTGCGCGCACGACCGCGCGCCGCAGGTGGCGCAGCTGCTGTACCGTAGCGCCATGCACGCCCTGCTCGATTTCCTGTTCGTGCTGCTCTGCCACGCCAATCCGGATCGCCAGCAGCAGCTGGCGGTGAACCTGGAACGGATCGATCACCTGCTGGATTCCTGACCGGAGCGCCCGATGAACCTGCTGCTGGCCCGCCTTGCATCCGCCGCGCTGCTGCTCGCGGCTGCCGTCACTGTCCATGCTGCCCCGCTGGATGAGGCACGCCAATTGATCGTCGTCACCAGCGACAACTGGGACAGCACGCAGGGACAGCTGCAGGCCTTCGTGCGCGACGGCAAGCAATGGCGCAAGCACGGCCAGTCGTTCCCGGTTGCGCTGGGTCGCACCGGTAGTGCCTGGGGCCTGGGCCTGCATCCTGCCCAGGCCGACGGTCCGCAGAAACAGGAAGGGGACGGTCGCAGTCCGGCCGGCGTGTTCGCGCTGGGCAGCGCGTTCGGTTATGCCGTCACCCGGCCCGGCACGGCGATGACCTACCAGCCGATGTTCGAGAGCAGCTACTGCATGGACGTACCGGCGTCGCCGTTCTACAACCGCATCGTCGATGCCAGGAAGGTCGGCAGTACCGCCATCACCGGCTCCACCGAACCGATGCGGCTGGACCTGCACAACAAGGGCGACGTGCGTTACCAGGAAGGCTTCGTGATCGCGCACAACCCGGACAACCAACCCGGGAAGGGCAGCTGCATCTTCGCCCATCTGTGGCGCCAGCCCGGTGAGGCCACCGCCGGCTGCACCGCGATGCCACAGGCGCGCATGCAGGCATTGCTGGACTGGCTGCGCCCACAGGACACACCGCGTTTCGTGCTGTTGCCACGCGCCGAATACCAGCGCCTGCAGGCGCAGTGGAAACTGCCCGCGCTTGAAGGAGCCGCACCTTGAGCACCGCCGACGAACCACAACTGCAACGCGCAGTCAGCCGCTGGCAGATCGTCGGCCTGTCGATCAACGATGTGGTCGGCAGCGGCATCTACCTGCTGCCGGCGGCCACGGTCGCCCTGCTCGGCCCCTTCAGCCTGTGGGGTGTGGTCGCTGCCGGCGTCGTCGTCGCCCTGCTGGTGCTGTGCTACGCGCAGGCGGCCAGCTATTTCGATGAACCCGGTGGCAGCTATCTGTACGCGCGCGAAGCCTTTGGCCGCTTTGCCGGCTTCGAGATCGGCTGGATGATCTGGCTGACCCGCATCAGCTCCGCCGCAGCGCTCAGCAACGCGCTGGCCGATGCCGTGGCGCGGTTCTGGCCATGGGCAGGCGCAGGCATGGGCCGCATCGCGATCATCGTGGTCTCGCTCGGGTTCCTGACCGGGGTGAACATCATCGGCGTGCGTTCGGCCGCGCGTACCGGCATCGTGCTGGTGATCGGCAAGATGCTGCCGCTGCTGTTGTTCGTGGCCATCGGCGCGTTCTACATCGACCCGCACCTGGCGTTCTCCGGCCAGCGCCCGGACCCGCACGACCTGCAGCGCATGGGCGAGGCAGCGCTGTTGCTGCTGTATGCCTATGCCGGGTTCGAGAACATCCCAGCTGCGGCCGGCGAGTACCGCAACCCGCGCCGCGACATCCCGTTCGCGCTGATCACCATGATCGTCACCGTTACCGTGATCTACGCGGCGGTGCAGATCGTGGCGCAGGGCACGCTGCCCGGCCTGGCCAGCTCGGCCACGCCGCTGGCCGATGCCGCCTCCAGCTTCGGTGGTGAGGCGCTGGCGCTGATCCTCACCGTGGGCGCGACCATCTCCATCCTTGGCACCAACAGCAACACGATGATGATGGGCCCGCGCTTCCTGTTCGCGCTGGCCCGCGATGGCTACGGCCCGAAGGTGCTGGCGCAGGTGCACCCACGCTTCCGTACCCCGGCCGCAGCGATCTTCTGCCAGGGCCTGATCGCCCTCGGCCTGGCACTGTCCGGCTCGTTCGTGCAGCTGGCGCTGCTGTCGATGACCACGCGCCTGTTCGCCTACATTGGTACTGCAGCAGCGGTGTTGGTACTGGCCAAGCGCTATGCGGACCGCCCCGGCGCGCTGAAGCTGCCCGGTGGCCCGTTGATTCCGGTGCTGGCCCTGCTGCTGTGCGTGGCCCTGTTCGCCAGTGCCAGCTGGCAGAACATCGCCGCGGCGCTGGTCGCCTTCGCGGTTGGCGCGGTCATCTACAAGCTGCCGCGCAAGGACGCCAGCGCCGATTGACCTGCCGATCACGCTGCCGGCCCGACGCGTTAACCGGGCGACAGGCAGGATCAGGCTTCGTCCACCACGGAGCCTCCTGCCCATGAGCACTGATTACCAGATCCCCGGCCGCGTGCCGGAAGACGGAACCCCACGTCAGGCGGTTTCGGACTACTGGCGCGATCGCTATACCAGCGAGCCGTATTACGACAACCAGCTGTTCTTCGACGATTACGAGCCGGCGTACCAGATCGGCCACACGGCGCGCGCGCAGGACATGATCCGCGCATACGAAGAGATCGAAGGCGAGCTGGAATCGCGATGGGCGAAGGAGCGCGGCAAGAGCCGGCTGGAATGGGCGCAGGCGCGCAGCGCCGTGCGTCGCGGCTGGGAAGAAGCAGTGAACCTGGACCCGCACCGGAACAGCCGCGGATAACCATGCCCTGTAGAGCCGAGCCCATGCTCGGCTGTGTATCCAGAGTCGAGCCCGCTCGGCTGCCGATACACAGCAGCCGAGCGTGAGCTCGGCTCTATCTCCGTCCGTCAGTCCTGTTCCGGCAGCGGCGGAATCGACGAAGCGCGCTTGGGCTCGGCCGCATTCGCGGCAATCAAGTCGCGGGTATTCTTCTGCACCGCCACCGCGCCAAACAACGACAGCGCGAACGCCATGCCATAGAAACCCTTTTCGCTCAGCACCAGGGTGGCGTTCCACAGGCCGACCAGCAGCAGCAACAGCGCCGACAGCAGCGCGAACCAGCACAGTGCGTAGTACAGGCCGCTCACCGGAATGCTCTCGACGCGGTCGCGCACACTCTTCTGCAGCGATACCGCCGCGAACAGGCCGAACAGCAGCAGGGTCAGGTAATAGCCCTTTTCGTTCAGCGGCATTTCGGCATTGAACAGACCTACCAGGTAGGCCACTGCGCCCAGCAGCAGGGCCACCCACGAGGCGGCGATGAAGGCGGGCGAAGGTCGATGGATAAGGGGTGCGTTCATTGCAGTTCCTTGGCAGACAGGCGGGCATGCTTTGCCCGGGCGAGAACACCCTAGACGATCCGCGCCATGCCGCACAGGGGGTAGCAGGACCTTCGGGCCACGACCGTCACCCCGCCGGTGGTATACAAGGGAGAGCCTGGCCATCCGCATCCCCTTCCGCTGGAGATACCCATGACCCGCACACCTCTGCTGCTCGCACTCGGCCTGCTGCCGATCCTCGCCACTACCGCCTGCAATGCAGCCGGCCCTGATGCGACAGGTCAGAAGGCACCGGCAGCCGCCACCGCCAACGACCAACGCCCCTTCACCGCCACCGAGGTCAGCCGTTTCGACCAGCCGTGGGCGATGACCTTCCTGCCCGATGGCAGCCTGCTGGTGACCGAAAAGCGCGGCAAGCTGCAGCACCTCGACCTGGCCAGTGGCCAGAAGCATGAGATCACCGGTGTCCCCAAGGTCGCTTACGGCGGCCAGGGCGGTTTCGGTGACGTGATCCTGCATCCGGATTTCGCCCGCAACCACCTGGTCTACGTCAGCTACGCCGAGGAAGGCACGCTGGATACGCGCGGCGCGGCCGTGGCCCGTGCCACCCTCGCCCTCGACGCCAACGGCGGCGGCCAGCTGAAAGACCTGAAGGTGATCTGGCGGCAGACGCCGAAGGTCAGTGGCGAAGGCCACTACGGCCATCGCCTGGCCTTCGGCCCGGACGGCAAGCTGTGGATCAGTTCCAGCGAACGGCAGAAGTTCGATCCGGCGCAGGACATGAGCGGCAACCTGGGCAAGATCATCCGTCTCAACGACGACGGCAGCCTGCCGGCCGACAATCCGTTCGCCTCGCAGGGTGGCGTGGCCGCACAGGTATGGTCGCTGGGGCACCGCAATGTGCTGGGCATCGCCTTCGATGCCAACGGCAAGCTGTGGGCGCAGGAAATGGGCCCTGCCGGCGGCGACGAGCTGAACTTGATCGTGCGCGGTGCCAACTACGGCTACCCGATCGTGTCCAACGGCGACCATTACGATGGCCGTCCGATTCCCGACCACGACACCCGACCGGAATTCGCCGCACCGAAGGTGACCTGGAACCCGGTGATTTCCCCGGCCGGCCTGATGTTCTACAGCGGCAACCTGTTCCCGCAGTGGAAGGGCAGCGCCTTCATCGGTGGCCTGTCGTCCACCTCCCTGGTGCGCGTCAGCTTCGACGGCGACAACGCGCGTGAAGCCGAACGCTTCAACATGGGCGAGCGCATCCGCGAAGTCGAACAGGGCCCGGATGGCGCACTGTGGCTGCTGGAAGACGGCAGCAAGGCGCGGCTGCTGAAGCTCACGCCGAAGGCCTGATTGGCCGGGTTGCCGGACCGCGGCCGGCACTACCGAACTGCAACGGCCCCGCATGCGGGGCCGTCTGCTTTCATTGGATGGTAATGACCTTCACTTCCGTGCGCGTGCAGGCCTTGTCCAGGCACTGGCCGTTCAACCACACCTGGCCATCGCCGATCATCACGCCCTGCTGATTGACGAACACCTTGCCGAACTCCTGCGCGGACACCGCCTTGACCACCGCCGGGGTGATGATCTTTTCGTAGTTGCGCTGGAATTCACCGGGTCCGGTGATCTTCTTCCCACCACTGATGTTCAGTGGGAAACGCACTTCCTCAACCACGGCAGGACGGTCACCCGCGACCACGGCGGTCTTGAAGGCATTGAATACTTTTTCGTACTGCGCCGCATCGCCGAGCAGCGTCTCGATGCGCGCGCGGGCGTCGTCTGCTGCGGGCTCGGCCGGGCTGGGAGCGTTCGCCGGCGCCGCCGCCACATCCTTCGCGTGTTCCGCCGCAGCCTGCGGTGCCGCAACGGCATCGGGCGTGGTGCTGGCGGCCGCCTCGGCCGGCGTCGCACCGGTCATCGGCGGTGGCGCATCGGCAGCGGGCTCGGGCGGCGATGCTGGCTGCGAACAGGCCGCCAGCAGCAGGGCCGGGATCAGGAAAGCAATCGTACGCATGCGCGGTCTCCATCGACACAGGAAGTCCGATGGTAGCGCCGGGCAGCGCCCGGCGTGTTCGCCATGGGTGAGGACGCCGGGCATGGCCCGGCGCTACTCATTGCCAGTAGATCCACGCCATGCGTGGATGCTCTACCGATCAGGCCTTCAGCAGCTCGAACTGCACCGCCTCACCGGCCATCGACGAGGCACACACCCACACGTCGAACAGGCCCGGCTCAGCACGCAGCACGCCGTCGCGGCCGGTGAATGCCAGCTGCTCTCGGGTCAGGGTGAACACCACCTCGGTCGACTGGCCCGGCTGCAGGGCCACCTTGCGGAAGTCCTTCAGCTCACGCACCGGCCGCACACGGCTGGCCACGCGGTCATGGATGTACAGCTGCACCACTTCCTCGCCGGCCACGTTGCCGGTGTTGGTCAGCGTGGTGGTCAGGGTCAGGGTGTCGTCCCAGCCGACGCGCGCACTGCTCAGCTGCGGCACGCCGTAGGCGAAGGTGGTGTAACCGATGCCGTGGCCGAACGGGTACAGCGGCTCGTTGGGAATCTCGCGCCAGCGTGCCTTGAACTCCGACATCGTCGGCAGTTCCGGGCGGCCGGTGCGTGGGTGGTTGTAGAAGTACGGCTGCTGGCCGGACACCTGCGGGAAGCTGACCGGCAGGCGGCCGGACGGGCTGTAATCGCCGAACAGCACATCGGCCACGGCATGGCCGGTCTGCGTGCCCAGGTACCAGGTGATGGCCACGGCATGCGCATTGCGCACCGCGCCCTGCAGTGCAAGCGCGCGACCATTGCGCAGCAGCACCACCAGCGGCTTGCCGGTCATCGCCACCGCTTCGGCCAGCGCCTGCTGTGCCGGCGGCAGGGTGATCTCCACGCGCGACTGTGCCTCACCGCTGTAACGCTGCGGCTCGCCCAGCGCCAGCACCACCACGTCGGCACGCAGCGCAGCCGCCACGGCCGCTTCGGTGCCACCGGCAATGGCCACTTCCAGCTCGCAACCCGGCACCACTTCCAGCAGCGCATCATCGCCGATGGCCGCGCGCACGCCGGTTTCCAGGTCCACGTAACGCTGCTTGTCGCCGAACAGCGTCCAGCAGCCTTCGATGTTCTCGCGGTCCTGCACGAACGGGCCGATCAGCGCGATCTTCTGCCCGTTCTTCTGCAGCGGCAGCACGTTGTCACGGTTGTTCAGCAGCACGATCGAACGACGCGCGGCATCACGCGAAAGTTCGTCATGGGCGGCGATATGCGAAGTATCGGCTTCGCGCGCCGGGTCCAGCGAACGGTAAGGGTCGTCGAACAGGCCGATGGTTTCCTTCAGCCACAGGATGCGGCGAACGCCTTCATCCAGCACGCTCATCGGCACCTCGCCGCTCTCCACCAGGCCCGGCAGGTGCTCGGCGTAGAAACCGCTCTGCATGCTCAGGTCGAGGCCGGCGGTGAATGCCTTGGCAGTGGCATCGCGGTCGTCGGCGGCATAGCCGTGCGCGACCAGTTCCATGTCGGCGGTGTAGTCGGAGATCACCACGCCCGGGAACTTCCATTCACCGCGCAGGATGTCGGTCAGCAGCTCGGCGTTGGCGCTGGCCGGCACGCCGTTGATGTCGTTGAACGAGGACATCACGGTGATCGCGCCAGCGTCGAAGGCCGCCTTGAACGGCGGCAGGTGCACGTCGCGCAGGGTCTGCGGCGAGATGTCCACCATGTTGTATTCCATGCCGGCCATCACCGCGCCGTAGGCGGCGAAGTGCTTGGGCGTGGCCAGCAGCGAATCGGCGGCGCGCAGGTCGCCGCCCTGGAAGCCACGCACGCGGGCGGCAGCAAACGCACAGCCCAGTACGACGTCCTCACCGGCACCTTCGGCACCACGGCCCCAGCGCTGGTCGCGGGCGATGTCCACCGCCGGTGCGTAGGTCCAGTGCAGGCCGGCAGCGGTGGCTTCAACCGCGGTGGCACGCGCGGTGCGCTCGGCCAGGTCCGGCTCGAAGCTGGCCGCTTCGCCCAGCGGAATCGGGAACACGGTGCGCATGCCGTGGATGACGTCGGCAGCCAGGATCACCGGGATGCCGAGGCGGCTCTCCTCGGTAGCGACCTGCTGGATGCGGCGGCCGAGCTCGGCGCCGACACCGTTGAACAGCGAGCCGACCTTGCCCTCGCGCACCTGCTGCAGCACCTGGTCGGCATTGCGCACGTTGGCTTCCGGGTTCACGTCCGGGGCGAACGGGCGGACCATGTCCGCGAAGACACCCAGCTGGCCGACTTTTTCCTCGACGGTCATCTGGGCAATGAGGGATTCGATGCGATCGGAGGCCACCGGCAGTCCTTGATGAAAACGTTTACAAGCCCGGCATTCTAGCGATCCCGGACGATTTGGCGAGAGGTTTCGTCATTCAGTTTCAGCCACCAGCCGGATCCGTACGGTCCGGCCGGGGGCATCGCAGCTTACTCCGAGCCGGCCAACTGGCGCTGCCCGGCCATCAACATGGCGTCACTGGACGCCTGGAACACCCGCAGGCCAAAGGCCGGCAGGATCGCCAGCAGGTGGTCGAAGATGTCCGACTGCACGGCTTCGTACTCGCCCCAGGCGGTGCTGCGGGTGAAGCAGTACAGCTCCAGCGGCAGGCCTTCGGTGGTCGGCTGCAGCTGGCGCACCAGCAGGGTCATGTCGGTGTGGATGCCCGGGTGGCTGCCCAGATAGCGCTCCACGTACGCCCGGAACGTGCCCAGGTTGGTCACCCGGCGGCTGTTGACCTCGGCCACGCCCTGCTCGCGCAGGCGCCCGTTCCACTGGCCCAGCTCCTGCTGCTTGCCGCGCAGGTAGTCGCCCAGCAGCGCGAACTGGCCGAGGAAGGCCAGGTCGTCCTCTTCCATGAAACGCACGCTGTGCTGATCCAGGTACAGCGCGCGCTTGATCCGGCGGCCCCCCGCTTCCTGCATGCCCCGCCAGTTCTTGAACGACTCGGTCACCAGCTTCTTGGTCGGGATGGTGGTGATGGTCTTGTCGAAGTTCTGCACGGTGACGGTATGCAGGGCGATATCGATGACATCGCCGTCGGCGTTCTGGCTGGGCATCTCGATCCAGTCGCCGATGCGCACGCGGCCATCGCCACTGATCTGCACGCTGGCCACCAGTGACAGGATGGTGTCCTGGAAGATCAGCATCAGTACTGCAGTAGCCGCGCCCAGGCCGGTGACCAGTGGTCCCAGCGCGACACCCAGCAAGGTGGCAACGATGGACAGGCCCGCGGCCACGAACACCACGATCTTGACCACCTGCAGGTAGCCCTTGATCGGCTTGTTGCGTGCATCGGGCTTGCGTTCGTACAGGCTGTTGGCCGCATCCAGCGCATGCGAGAACGCCATCGACACGGTCAGTACGGCCCACACGATGCACAGCTTGATGATGACGTTGACCAGGCCTGGCGGCAGGTCGGGAATGAGGGTGATGCCCGAGGCGATCACCTGGCTGGGCACCACGTTGGACAGGCGCGCGATGACCCGCATCAGGTGGCTGCCACGCCCGGACTCGGCGCCCGGCAGGCGGTTGAGCAGGCGTCGCAGGCCGCGCACCAGGATGCGCTTGGTCAACCAGTTGGCCAGGCCGGCTGCGATCAGCAGGGCCGAGATCATCAACGCCAGGTAGGCGCCAGGATAGGGTTCCAGTGTGTTCTGCAGCTGCTCAAGCCACTGTACCGCCACCACTGCGTCCACCATCGGTTGTCTCCTTCTTCATTGCTGTCGAGGTTGCCGGCCAGCGGCCGGCACTACCGGGAGTTGCCAGCCGGCGGCTGGCAGTAACGGGTCAGTCCCGCGAGCGTTCGATGATCACGCCGACCGCGCGCGCGCCGCGCACCGCACCGGGCTTGCTCAGCTTCAGGCGCAGCCACTTCACGTCGAACTCGTCCAGCACGATCTGCGCGCAGCGCTCGGCGAGCGTTTCCACCAGGCCGAACTCCGATTCACGCACGAACTGCTCCAGGCGCTTGCTGACCGCCTTGTAGTTCAGGGTATGGGCAATGTCATCGCTGGCCGCCGGACGACGGTTGTCGAACCCCATCTCCAGATCGAACACCAGGTCCTGGCGGATCCGCCGCTCCCAATCGTAGATGCCGATCAGGGCGTCGATCGTCAGCCCTTCGATGAAAACCTTGTCCATTGCGGTTACCAGCCGGAAAACAGGCCGTCATGGTAACGGGACGGCGGTGAGCCTGCCCGGAACGGGCGACGGGTCGCCGGGCATTCACAGGGGCTGGAAAAGACAAAGGGCCCTGCTAGCGGGGCCCTTTGGTACTACCGTTTGTCCCCGGGGGGAGCTTTCTCAAGCCGCGAGTCCCGGTGGCGCAGGTGATCAGATTAGGCAGGAACCAAACCGCGGGTCAAGGCCATGTGCGACAAGGCAGACCAACGTCTTGTCCCCAGCTTGAACGCGGGAAATCGGCCACGTACACAAAGGCGTTCCCTGATGGTGGCCGACTGCATCCCTGGCCAACATCGGTCTTCCCCTCACCAGCGCACATCACGATGGCTCCATACGATGCATTGAGACGCGCGATGTCAGCGGAGCGTCTATCGACCTACGAGAGAATCGCATCGACCTGCAGCCGTGACGTCACTGCCGAATCCCTGTACCTCTGGAACATGCGGATGTGCGGTGCGTTGATGATGCCGGTCCACCTCTGCGAAGTGGTCATCCGCAATGCAGCGGCATCGGTACTGTCGCGGCAGCATGGTCCGCGATGGCCGTGGAATGATGCCTTCCGACGCAGGCTCCCGGCATCATCATCCGCCTTTGCCAGGACGGCGCTGGAACAGGCAGCGTGTCGCGCGACCAGTACATCCGAGATCGTCGCCAACCTGCCAATGGTGTTCTGGCAACAGCTGTTCACCTGTCGCTTCGACTCCACGCTGTGGATTCCGGCACTCAACGGTGTACTGCGCCATGCGCCTTCGGCTCATCCCAGTGCCATCAGAAAAGCCATGCACGTTGACATCGGACGCATCCGCCAGCTGCGCAACCGCATCGCCCACCACGAACCCATCCTCGAACGTGACATCGGTGCCGACCTGGCCGCGATCGGGCGGCTGATCCACGCCCGTTGCCCGCACACCCTGGGCTGGCTGCAGCGCCATGAACGGGCGACGACGGTGCTGGCGGCCTCGCCGCTGCTTGGCAAACGTCGATGACGTTGCCGGCCAGCGGCCGGCACGACAGGAACAGGTCCGGCTCAGACGGCCGGCAGCGACGCCATGTCCCAGCGCGGGGTCACTTCCACCTTCGGCGGACTGTGCTGGCCGGCCTGCAGACGCAATGCGCCAGCGAAGGCAATCATCGCGCCGTTGTCGGTGCACAGCGCCGGCCGCGGGAAGCAGGCGCGGCCGCCGAGGCGCCCGGCCATCTGCTGCAGGCGGGCGCGCAGGCGTTTGTTGGCGCCCACGCCGCCGGCCACCACGATCACGTTGGTGCCCGCCGCTTCCAGCGCGCGCTCGCACTTGATGGACAGGGTCTCGACCACGGCGTCTTCAAAGCCACGGGCGATGTCGGCGCGGGTCTGCTCGCTCTGGTCGCTGTCGCGCCAGGCCATCAGCACCTGGGTCTTCAGGCCGGAGAAACTGAAATCCAGGCCCGGTCGATCGGTCATCGGCCGCGTGAAGCGGTAGACGCCCGGCGTGCCCTGCTCGGCCAGCTTGGCCAGCTGCGGCCCACCCGGGTACGGCAGGCCCATCATCTTGGCGGTCTTGTCGAAGGCTTCACCGGCCGCGTCGTCCAGGGTTTCGCCCAGCAGCCGGTACTGGCCGATGGCATCGACGGCCACCAGCTGGGTATGGCCGCCGGATACCAGCAGGGCCACGAACGGAGCCTGCGGCGGGTCGTCCTCCATCAGCGGCGCCAGCAGATGGCCTTCCATGTGGTGCACGCCCACGGCGGGGACCTCAAGTGCCCAGGCCAGCGACCGGGCCACGCCGGCACCCACCAGCAGCGCCCCGACCAGGCCGGGGCCGGCGGTGTAGGCCACCCCGTCGATATCGTTCACGCCAAGCCCGGCCTCGGCCAGCGTCTGCCGGATCAACGGCAGCAGCTTGCGCACGTGGTCACGGCTGGCCAGCTCGGGCACCACACCGCCGTACTCGGCATGCAGGGCGATCTGGCTGTAGACCGCATGGGCGCGCAGGGCCGCGCTGCCGGACAGGTCGGTGTCATACACCGCCACGCCGGTCTCATCACAGGAAGATTCGATGCCAAGGACTCGCATGCCTGCTATTATGACGCCCCTGCCAGCCCCTCGGGGGAACTGGCAGGTCTCACTGCAATCCAACAACTTGCCCCTATTCAGGATTTGTGGCTTGCAGTTTGTTTATTCGCCACTATAATGTGCGGCTCGCCGGGCGTGACCCGGTTCTACTGTGTCCCGGAGATTCCATGCCCAGCGTCAAAGTCCGCGAGAACGAACCCTTTGAGTTTGCTCTTCGCCGCTTCAAGCGCACTTGCGAAAAGGCCGGTGTGCTGGCCGAAACCCGCAAGCGCGAGTTCTACGAAAAGCCGACCCAGGAGCGTAAGCGCAAGGCCGCCGCTGCTGTGAAGCGTCAGCTGCGCCGTTCCTCGCGCGACGTCACCAAGCGTCAGCGCCTGTACTGATCGGACGCATCTTCATTGCGGTGGGCATTCCCTGCCGCAGTGGAGTCGAAGCCGGCACGCGCGAGCGTCGCCGGCTTTTTGCGTTTCCGGGCCCGGGCGTCCGCCCTGCCCCACCACCACCACGAGGTTCGCCATGAGCATGAAGCAGCAGCTCACCGAAGACATGAAGGCCGCCATGAAGGGCGGCGAGAAGCACAAGCTGGGCGTCATCCGCCTGATCAACGCGGCCATCAAGCAGAAGGAAGTCGACGAGCGCATCGAGCTCGACGACACCGCCGTGATCGCCGTGCTCGACAAGATGGTCAAGCAGCGCAAGGACTCGGTCAGCCAGTTTGAAGCGGCCAACCGCGAAGATCTGGCGGAAATCGAACGCGCCGAGATCGTGGTGATCGAAGCCTACCTGCCGGCCAAGATGGGCGAAGCCGAGATCGTCGCGGCGATCCAGGCCGCCATCGCCGAGACCGGCGCCAGCAGCGCAGCCGACATGGGCAAGCTGATGGGTGCGCTGAAGCCCAAGCTCGCCGGCCAGGCCGACATGGGCCTGGTGTCCAAGCTGGTCAAGCAGCAGCTGGCGTAAGCCAGCGTTGATCCGGTAGCGCCGGGCCATGCCTGGCGTTTCGATTGGTCGCCGGGCATGGCCCGGCGCTACCGATGCAACACCCGCTTCACCACCTCTTCGACCCCCGGCTGCTACAACATCCCCATGGTCGAGCAATCCAACGCCCCCACCGATACGCGTCCCCACAGCATCCCCGCACGGCTTCGCCACTACGCCGATCGCCTGCAGGACAGCTTCCCGATGGCGGTGGCCAAGCGCTTCGTCGAAATCGACGTGCTGACCCAGGCCGCTTCAGTCTCCTTCTATGCCCTGCTGTCGATGGCGCCGCTGCTGGTGCTTTTGCTGTGGCTGACCGCCTCGTTGTATCCGCCGGCGCAGCAGGCACTGATCGGGCAGATCGGCTCGGTGGCCGGCAGCAGTGTGGCCAGCGTGGCCGACACCGTGCTGCACAACGCCAACAGCCAGCCCAGCGTCGGCTCGCTGGCCGGGGTCTGGAGCACGTTGCTGTTGTTCGTCGGCGCCACCGCCGTGTTCGCGCAGCTGCAGAACGCGCTGAACCGGATCTTCCATACCAGCGGGCAGCGCCTGGACGGGATCAAGGCCTGGCTGCGCAAGCGCGTGTTCTCCTTCGGCGTGGTGCTGGCGCTGGGCTTCCTGCTGATCCTGTCGATGACCGCCACCACCGCGCTGCAGGTGGTGTTCGCGCAGCTGCCCTCGGTGCTGCCCGCCATCGGCTACCTGACATCGCTGCTGCTGTACACGCTGGCCTTCGCCTTCCTTTACCACTACCTGCCGGACCGGCGCGTGGCCTGGCGCCAGGCCTTCATCGGCGGCGCCATCACCTCGTTGCTGTTCACCCTCGGCCGTTATGGCATCGGCGTCTACATCAGCACCGTTGCCCCTGGCAGCGCCTACGGCTCGATGGGCGCACTGGTGATTTCGCTGGTCTGGATCTACTACGCCACTGCCGTGTTCTTCGTTGGTGCATTGATGACCGCGGTGATCGACGAACGCCAGTACGCACGTGCACGCCTGGCCAGCGCCGATGTGGCCCCACAGGAAACCGGCCCGGCCGCCGCCAGCGAGTAAACTAGGGGACCTGCCGCCCCCGCAGCGCGCCCTGGCGGCCGCGCCCTGTCCTGTTGCCCATGGCCCGTATCCCCGACGCTTTCATCGACGACCTGCTGGCCCGCTCCGACATCGTCGAGGTGGTGGGCAGCCGCGTGCCGCTGAAGCGCCAGGGCAAGGAGTACGCCGCACGGTGCCCGTTCCATGACGAACGCTCGGCCTCGTTCACCGTCTCGCCGACCAAGCAGTTCTATCACTGCTTTGGCTGCGGCGCGCACGGCACCGCGATCAGCTTCCTGATGAACTACGACCGCCTCGAGTTCCTCGACGCGGTGGACGAACTGGCCAAGCGCGCCGGCATGGAAGTGCCGCGCAGCGAGAACCCGCGCAGTGCCCAGCAGCAGGATGACAGCCGCGAGCTGTACTCCGCGCTGGACGCCGCTACCAAGTTCTTCCAGAAGAACCTGGAAGGCAGCGAGAAAGCGCGCAGTTACCTCGATGGTCGCGGCGTGGACGAAGAGAACCGCGCGCGCTTCCAGATCGGCTATGCGCCCGATGGCTACAGCGGCCTGCGCGATGCGCTGGGCAAGGACGAGCGGCGGATGAAACTGCTCGACCGCGCTGGCCTGTTCTCCAAGAACGACCGCGGCCACGTCTACGACAAGTTCCGCGACCGGGTGATGTTCCCGATCTTCGACCGCCGTGGCCGGGTGATCGCCTTCGGCGGGCGCGTGTTCGAGAAGGACGACGGCCCCAAATACCTCAACTCGCCCGAGACCGCGCTGTTCCACAAGGGCCGCGAACTGTATGGCCTGTGGCAGGTGCGCCAGACCAACCAGAAGATCGAGCGCTTGATCGTGGTCGAGGGCTACATGGACGTGGTCTCGCTGTTCCAGTTCGGCGTCACCCAGGCGGTGGCGACGCTGGGCACGGCAACCACGCCGGACCATGCCGAGCTGTTGTTCCGCAACGCGCCGGACGTGTTCTTCTGCTTCGACGGCGACGCCGCCGGCCGCCGCGCCGGCTGGAAGGCGCTGGAATCGGTGCTGCCACGCATGAAGGACGGCCGCCAGGCCTTCTTCCTGTTCCTGCCCGATGGCGAAGACCCGGACAGCATCGTGCGCAAGGAAGGTGCCGAGGCCTTCGACGAGCGCCTGAAGCAGGCCACGCCGCTGTCGCAGTTCTTCTTCGACGAGCTGACCCGCGAGATCAACCTGGGCACGCTGGACGGCAAGGCACGGCTGGCCGAGCGCGCCAAGCCGATGCTCGCGCAGATTCCCGACGGCGCGTTTGGCGACCTGATGAAACAGCAGCTGGGACAGCTCACCGGCCTGGGCGGCAACGCGCAGGCGGGCCGCCCGCAGATGCCACAGCGCGCCGCGCCGCGCACGATCCAGCCCGCGGCAAAGCGCAGCCTGGTGCGCGGTGCGATCGCCGTGCTGCTGCAGCAGCCGTCGCTGGCCCTGACCCTGGGCGGCAAGCACCACTTCCAGGGCCTGCGCCTGCCGGGCGTGGAGCTGCTGCTCGAACTGCTGGGGCTGGTCGAACAGCGCCCGGACATCAGTACCGGCGCCCTGCTGGAGCATTTCGACGGCCGCGAAGAACAGGCCTCGCTGCATACCTTGGCCGCGCAGACGCTGGCGGGCGATGAAGCGATGTGGACGGTGGAGCTGCATGACGCGGTCGGGCAGCTGGAGAAGCAGCTGCTGTTCCAGCGGATCGACGACCTTAACGCCAAGCAGCGCCAACAGGGTCTGGACGATACTGACAAGTACGAGATGCGCGAGCTGCTGAAGGCACGCGCCAATCTGCGCCTGTAGCGGCAGAACACATCCCCGGAGAGACCATGCTGCTGCGCCTGACCTGCCTGCTGTTGTTGTCGCTCTGCCCGGTTCTGCCAGCCTGGGCTGCGGACCCCGCCCTTGCTGAAGTCCGCCCCGGCCTGTACGCCGGCGGCCAGCCCACGGCCGCGCAACTGCGCGGACTGGCTGCACAGGGCGTGCGCACGGTGATCGACCTGCGCCAACCCGATGAAGATCGCGGCTTCGATGAAACGCGTGAGGCCGAAGCGCTGGGCCTGCGCTATGTCCGCATTCCGGTGGCCGGTGCCGAGGGCCTGGATGCGGCCAACGTGCGCGCCGTGCACCAGGCCCTGCGGCAGAGCCAGGGGCCGGTGCTGCTGCACTGCGCCTCCGGCAACCGCGCCGGTGCCGTGCTCGGCCTGCTCAACGCGCGCTACGAACACGCCAGCCCGGAACAGGCCCTGCAGCTGGGCCAGCGTGCCGGCCTGAAGTCGCTGGAAGCGGCCACCCGCGAGCGCCTGGCCATCCCTTCTCCAACCCACTGATTCCCCGCACCAAGGAGCCTATCCACCATGACCCGCTGGTGGTCGCGCCTGCGACCGGACAACTTCACCCTCGCCCTGCTGTGCACCGTCGGCCTGGCCTCGCTGCTGCCGATGAAAGGTGCCGCCGCCCTGGTGCTCGACGATGTCACCACCGTCGCCATCGCCGCGCTGTTCTTCCTGCACGGCGCGCGCCTGCCGCGCGAATCGATCATCGGCGGCATGCTGCACTGGCGCCTGCACCTGACGATCCTCGCCTGCACCTTCATCCTGTTCCCGCTGCTGGGGCTCTTGTTCAAGCCGTTGTCGGGCTGGCTGCTGACGCCTGAGCTGTACCTGGGCGTGCTGTTCCTGTGCACCCTGCCGTCCACCGTGCAGTCGTCCATCGCGTTCACTTCGATGGCGCGCGGCAACGTGCCGGCGGCGGTGTGCAGTGCCTCACTGTCGAGCATCCTCGGTGTGTTCCTGACGCCCCTGCTGCTGACCGCACTGGCCGGTACCTCCGGCGGCGTGCATGACCCGCTGCATGCCATCGGCGGCATCATGCTGCAGCTGCTGGTGCCGTTCGTGGCTGGCCACCTGCTGCGCCCATGGATCGCCGGCTGGGTGGAAAAGCAGCGCGCGCTGCTGCGCTACACCGATCAGGCCACCATCCTGCTGGTGGTGTACTCGGCATTCGGCGAAGCGGTTACCGAGGGGTTGTGGAGCAAGACGCCCCTGCTCTCGCTGTTCGCGGTGGCTGTCGTGGCCGCGGTACTGCTCGGCATCGCGATGCCGCTGATCACCTTCATCGCCCGCCGCCTGCGCTTCAACCGCGAAGACGAGATCGCCATCGTGTTCTGCGGCTCGAAGAAGAGCCTGGCCACCGGCGTGCCGATCGCCAAGGTGCTGTTCGCTGGCGGCAGCCTCGGCGCGATCGTGCTGCCGGTGATGATCTACCACCAGATCCAGCTAATCGTCTGCGGCGTGATCGCCCAGCGCTACGCCAAGCGCGCGCCCTGACCCAACCGCGAAATCATCCACGCGTGGCGTGGATCCACTGAACGCGCGGGCTGCTGTGGGAAATCATCCACGCATGGCGTGGATCTACTGTAGAGCCGAGCCCATGCTCGGCTGATGAGTGGCCCTGCGTGAACTCACGGTTCTGCCAGAGTGCCGACGCTCAGCTGCGGCATCCACACCCACAGGTCGTACTGCCGCCCGGCATCGGTATCGACCTCCGGTGCACGCGCAGGTCGCTCGAGCAGAGCCAACGCCTTGCAACGGTCCATGCACCCCCAGAAATGGCCGCGCAGTGCTCCCAGCCGCACGCTGTAAATGTCCAGGTCGCGCAGCGCCGACGCCATCGGTTGCGTCTGCATTTCCGGCGGCGCATCGGCCGGCCGCTGCAGCATGGCGTGGACATTGCCAGTCAGGACGACCATGCGTGCGTCATCCGGCAGGCGCCGGTACAGGCGCCGCAGCTCCGCCGCCATGCGATCATCGCGCGCTTGGCTGCCGCCATCACTGTTGTTGACGTCATAGCCGACCACCTCGATGGCGCGCCCCTGCGCCTTCAGCGCGCGCATGCCTTCGATCAGCGCCAGCATGTCGCGACTGCGGCGGCCATCGTGCTGATCATCGCGCACGGTCCAGAACGCACGGCCTCGCAGGTGTTGGCGTGCCACCGCCCCGCCATCGGAATCCAGATAGTCACGCAGTGTGGTGTTCTCACCACGCGGCAGCTCCAAAGCCAGCACCACCGGGCCGTTACGGCTGTAGTCGTCCACCAGTCGGCGCACCAGCAGCGGTGTCTCGCGGGTACCGTGGAATTCGCCCAGCACCAGCACGCGGTGGTCTCCGGCATGCTGGCGGATCTGCATGGCAGCGTCGTCGGCGCGCGCGCTCGTCGCCATGCCCAGCGCCAGCAGCAGGGTGGCGGTCCAGCGGAAGATCGAATGCATCCCTGCTCCTTCCTTTCCTTGGGGTCAGGAACAGCAATGGCGACGCGGCTGGAAGAGATCAAGTGTAGAGCCGAGCCCACGCTCGGCTGCTCTTCCAATACACCCTCAGCCGAGCATGGGCTCGGCTCTACATAGGACTGGCGCCTTGGATCAGGCGGGGTCAGAGCCCCTTCGGGGATCTGACCCCGAACATCAGCCCATCACAACCAGGGCAGGATCCAGTGGTCCACCAGCAGGAAGGCGAACAGCGCCATCAGGTAGACGATGGAGTAGCTGAACATCTTCATCGAGAACAGTTCATCAGGCGGGTTGAGCATGCGCCAGGCGTACCAGAGGAACACGGCGTTGAGCACGATCGCGCCGCCCAGATAGAACGCCCCGCTCATGCCGACCAGGTACGGCAGCAGGCAGACCAGCGCCAGCACCACCGAGTACGCCATGATCTGCTTGCGCGTGTGCACCACGCCATGGGTGACTGGCAGCATCGGGATTTCCGCCTTGGCGTAGTCCTCGCGACGGAAGATCGCCAGTGCCCAGAAGTGCGGCGGCGTCCAGATGAAGATGATCAGCACCAGCAGCGACGAGTACGCCCAGTCCGACGAGCCCTGCATGCCGGTCACCGCCGCCCAGCCCAGCATCGGCGGCATCGCGCCGGCCAGACCACCGATGACGATGTTCTGCGAGGTCGCACGCTTCAGGTAGACGGTGTAGATCACCGCATAGCCGATCAGCGAAGCGAAGGTCAGCACCGCGGTGATCCAGTTCACCCACAGCACCAGGATCGCCATCGACAGCACGATCAGCACGCCGGCAAATACCAGCACCTGCCATGGCTTGACCTTGCCCACCACCAGCGGTCGCCACGAGGTGCGCGCCATCTGCGCATCGATGTGCGCATCCAGCAGCTGGTTGATGGCTGCAGCTGCAGAGGCGGCAAGCCAGATGCCCAGGAAGCCGAGCAGGCCGGCACGCACCTGCTCCCAGCTGGGCACGCCCGGAATGGCCAGGACCATGCCGACCAAAGCGGTGAAGACGATGAGGGCGACGACCTTGGGCTTGGTCAGGTCCCAGTACTGGCGATAGTTGGAAAACATGGGATCAGTCCGGGGCACGCAGGCGGGCCAGCAGGCTGACCAAAACAAACAACAGGGCAACGGCAACGCCGTTGTGCGCCACTGCCACTTCCAGCGGCAGTGCAAGCTTCACATTGAGGATGCCGAGGGTGACCTGCAGCACCAGCAGCGCGACCAGGGCCGAGGCCCAGCCACGCATGCTCGGCAGCCGGAACAGGCGCAGGCCCAACCACAGCATGTAGACGGCAACGACAATCGCGAACAGGCGATGGGCCATCTGGATGGCGATGCGTGAGGCACCGTCGAGCACGCCGCCTTCGTAGTCCACACCGATGCCGCGCCACAGGGTAAAGCCCTCGGCGAAGTTGTGCTGCGGCCACCATTGGTTGGCGCAACGCGGGAAATTGTCCAGCGAGGCGCTGCCACCGCCGCACGCCAGTGCCGCGTAGTTGGCGCTGACCCAGCCGCCGAGCGCGATCTGGGTGACCAGCACCGCCACACCGATGCGCAGCAACCACTTCAGCTTCGGCGCCTCGGCCAGGGTGATCGGCATGTGCGTGGCCCGCCAGGCCATCCACACCAGCAGGCCGAACATCAGCATGCCGCCCAGCAGATGGCCCATCACTACGATCGGCTTGAGCAGCAGGGTCACCGTCCACATGCCCAGCAGGGCCTGGAAGATCACCACCGCCAACGTCAGCAGCGCCGCGCGCGCCAGGTCGATGTTGCTCCAGCGCAATGCCGCGATCAGCAGGATGGCCTCGCCGATCAGTGCCAGCGCGCTGGCGGTTCCATGCCAGCCCATCATGTACAGCGGTATGCCCGCGGCCACCAGCACGCAGGCGGTGACCACCGCCGTGCTTCCGAATCGCCGCTTGCGCGTGGCCAGCAGGGCCAGGGTCAGGATCTCGATGCCGAGCGCGCCGGCCAGGAAGCGGTGCACCTGCTCACGCCAGGCTTTGTGCGTTTCCAGCGGACGGATCTCCGCCGCCGGATGCCCGATGGTCTCTTCCACGTGCTGCGGCCAGGTCGCCTGCCCATAGCAGGTCGGCCAGTCCGGGCAGCTCAGGCCGGCATCGGACAGGCGCACGAAGGCACCGAACATGATCGTGCTCGCGGTCATGATCATGGCGAACCACGCCAGGCGGTGGAAATTGCGGTGCAGCGCCGGACGCGCGGAAAGGCTCATCAAACGGGACTCACTTCAGTTTCAGCAACGTGGCCATGTCCTTGCGCAGTCCGCCGAGATCGCTCCCGGGGGCATGACGCATGATCACGAAGCCGTTCGGATCGATCACGTAGACCGGCAGACCCGCCGGATCATCGACGCCGGGCAGCGCCGCGCGCAGGGCTGGCGACGGGGCCAGCGGCCGCAGCGCGGGCAGCGAGGCGATCGACGCCGGTGGCGTTCCCAGCCACAGGATTTCGACATTATCGGCGTTATGGCCGAACAGCTGCCACACCTTGCCCAGTCCCTGCGACAAAGTGACGCACTGCGCGTCGCAGGTACCCGCCGGTGCCACCAGCAGGCGCCACGTGCGCGCGTCAGGGTTCCAGGGGTAGGCCGAGCCATTGGCCAGCGTCGGTGGTTGCTGGCGCAGATCCACCGGCGGCTTCAGCAATTGACCACTGTTGCGATGCGCGGTCGGCTGCCAGCCCGAGAAACGCAGGATGGCGGCCAGCGCCATCGCCCCGAAGAAAACGGCGAACAGCAGCACCAGGGTCCGGCGGCCATTGCCGCGCGCCTGCGGGGAGGTAGCAGTGTTCATGCGGGGCATTTTCTCACGGTTGGGAAAGGGATGCCGGCCAGCGGCCGGTACTACCGGGCAACGGGCCGCCGCCTGCGCCATTCCAGTACCAGCGCCACCACCAGCACGGTCAGCGCCAGCCCGAACCACTGCACGGCGTATCCCAGGTGGCGCTGCGGCGGCAGCGTGTTCGGCAGCAGGTCGAGATCGCGCTCATCGCCGAACGGCAACGCCGGATCCAGCCGCAGCACACGCTCGGGCAACGACGGCAGGCCCAGTGCAGCGGCCAGGCCATCGGCGGGAAGGCGACTGGCCAGCCAGCGCCCAGCAACATCGGTGGTGGTGAACGCCGGCCCCAGCGCCAAGCCGGCCGAAGGGGGCGGTGCCAACAGGCCACGTACGTCCACCGGCGACGGCGGTGCCGCCACCTCCGGCAACGTGCGGTCGGGCGGCAGCGCGCGCCAGCCCAGGTCCACCAGCAACACGCTGCCCGCGTCGCTGCGGAACGGACGATAGATCTTCACTCCGGCGCGGCCGTGGCGGGTCTGGTTGTCCAGCAGCACCACGCCCGGCAGGAAGCGACCGTGATCGGCCACACCATGCAGCGCACCCTGCGCCGCCAGCGCTTGTGCCAACGGCATCGCCTGCGCCACGGCCGGGCCCTGCGCATCCAGCAACGCCTGTTTGGCGTGCATCCGCTGCAGCTGCCACAGGCCAAGCGCGGTGAATCCGGCCATTGCCAGCAGCGCCATCAGCCATCCAATCAGGCGCGTGTGCTGGCGCATCATGACAAGTCCGCGCAAACGCGGTCAGATAGGCACATCCACCCTGCCCTCGAGCCGCGCATGAGTGATTCGCTGAAGACCCTGCTGGTAATCGCGTTTCTGATCGTCATCGTCTGGAATCTGGGCGCCGGCCTGTATTACCTGCTGGTGGACCGCGGCCAGACCAAGCGCACGGTCAATGCACTGACCCGCCGCATCGGAGTGTCGGTGGCGTTGATCGTACTGGTGATCGTGTGCATCTACATGGGCTGGATCAAACCGCACGGCATCGGCAGCTGACCCTACGTAAGACCAGGCAGCGCCGGCGGCTGAGGCTGCCGACGCCTGCGCGGTCAAAGCACGTAGACGAACAGGAACAGCATCAGCCACACCACGTCGACGAAGTGCCAGTACCACGCGGCTGCTTCGAAAGCGAAATGGTTGTCGCGGGTGAAGTGCCCCTTCGCCGAGCGCAGCCACATCACGATCAGCATGATCGTGCCCAGCAGCACGTGTGCGCCGTGGAAGCCGGTCAGCATGAAGAATGTGGAACCGTAGATGCCTGAGCCGAGTGTCAGGTTCAGTTCCTTGTAGGCGTGGATGTATTCCTCCGCCTGCAGGGTCAGGAAGCCGAGGCCGAGCAGTACCGTCAGGCCCAGCCAGATCAGCAGCTGGCGGCGGTTGCCTGCCTTCAGCGCATGATGGGCGATGGTCAGGGTCACGCCCGAGGTCAGCAGGATCAACGTATTGATCAGCGGCAGGCCCCAGGCCGGGATCGTCTGGAACGCGCCACCGATTGCTGCCGGGCCGTTGGTCGGCCAACCGGCCGAGTAGCCCTGCCATAGCAGCTCGTTGGTCATCACCCCGCGCCCTTCGCCGCTCAACCACGACAGGCCGAGGTGGCGGGTGTAGAACAGCGCACCGAAGAAGGCGCCGAAGAACATCACTTCGGAGAAGATGAACCAGACCATCCCCATCCGGAACGAACCGTCCACCTGCCGGTTGTAGTTGCCGGCCTGCGACTCGCGCACCACGTCGCTGAACCACCAGAACAGGGTCAGCACCAGCATCGCCACGCCGATGTAGAAGGTCCAGCGGCCCCAGCTGGCGTCATTGAGCCAGCTGGCTACGCCGACCATGGTCACCATCATCGCGATGGAACCGACGAACGGCCATTTGCTCTGGGCCGGGACGAAGTACACGTTGGCGTCGCTGGGTGTCTGGGCCATGGTCGGTATCCGGGTCAGGGAGCAGCGTGGGCGCCTTCCGACGTGGCGGCCGGAGCCAGCCGATCGGACAACGCATCGTTGCGGTAGAAGGTGTAGGACAAGGTGATCGTCCGGATTTCCGGCGGCAGGTCCGGATCGACGATGAAGCGCACCGGCATGTCGCGCTTCTCGCCGGCCTGCAGGGTCTGCGCGGTGAAGCAGAAGCACTCGGTCTTGCTGAAGAATCCCGACGCGCGTGCCGGTGCCACCGAGGGCACCGCGCTGCCGACCACGGCCTGCTGGCTGTCGTTGCGGGCGAAGTACAGCGCCTCGTTGAGCTCGCCAGGCACCACATCCATGGTCAGCTGCTCGGGATGGAACGACCACGGCAGCCGCGAATTGACCCCGCCATCGAATTCCACCCGCACGGTGCGCTTGCCACTGGCAGCACCGGTACTGGCTTCGCTGCCCGGGCCACGTTCCAGGCGCACGCCGAACACCTTCTCGCAGGCGATGCGATACAGCGGCACCAGCGAGAACGTCAGCAGGAACACCACCACCGCAACGCCGATCAGGCGCGGCAGGCCGGCGCTGCGTGACGGAGCGGTGGCCGGCGTTTCGCTCATCGACCGATCACGCCGCTGAGGATGAAGCCGACGTAGACCAGCGCGGCGATCGCGCCCACCCACAGCGCGGTGCGCTTGGCGCGCTGACGCTGCTGCTCGATGCCGGCGCTCTGGGCTTTGCCTTCGCGGTTGTAGAGCCGAGCCATGCTCGGCTGCTTTTCGTTAGTCGAGCTTGGCTCGACTCTACCGATCGGGAGCGGACTCTCGTTATGCATGCACCACCTCAATGACCGATGTCGTCGTGGGCCAGGTCACCCGGGCGGATGGTCGGCGGCGTGGTGAAGGTGTGCGCCGGTGCCGGCGACGGCAGCGTCCACTCCAGACCGCGCGCACCTTCCCAGGAGCGCGCCTCGGCCTTCTCGCCGTTGCGCAGCGAGGACAGCAGGATCGCGGCCATCATGAACGGCGTGGCGAACATGCCGAACGCACCGATCGAGCTGATCAGGTTCCAGTCGGCGAACGCCACCGAGTAATCGGGGATGCGCCGCGGCATGCCGGCCAGGCCCAGGAAGTGCTGCGGGAAGAACAGCAGGTTGACGAACACGATCGACCACCAGAAGTGCACCTTGGCCCACTTCTCGCTGTACATGCGCCCGGTCCACTTCGGCCACCAGTAGTACACCGCCGCGATCAGCGCGAACACCGCGCCGGTCACCAGCACATAGTGGAAGTGGGCAACCACGAAGTAGGTGTCGTGATACTGGAAGTCGGCGGCCACGATCGCCAGCATCAGGCCGGAGAACCCGCCGATGGTGAACAGGATGACGAATGCCACCGACCACAGCATGGGGGCTTCGAAGGTGAGCGAACCGCGCCACATCGTGCTGACCCAGTTGAACACCTTCACCCCGGTCGGGATCGAGATCAGCATGGTGGCGAACATGAAGTAGATCTCGCCACCCAGCGGCATGCCCACGGTGAACATGTGGTGGGCCCAGACGATGAATGACAGGAACGCGATCGCCGCGGTGGCGTAGACCATCGCCTGGTAGCCGAACAGCGGCTTGCGGCTGAAGGTCGGGATGATCTCGCTGACCACGCCGAAGGCGGGCAGGATCATGATGTAGACCTCGGGATGGCCGAAGAACCAGAAGATGTGCTGGAACATCACCGGGTCGCCACCACCGGCCGCATTGAAGAAGCTGGTGCCGAAGAACTTGTCGGTCAGCAGCATCGTCACCGCACCAGCCAGCACCGGCATCACCGCGATCAGCAGGAACGCAGTGATCAGCCAGGCCCAGCAGAAGATCGGCATCTTCAGCAGGTCGATACCGGGCGCGCGCATGTTCAGCACCGTGGCGATGATGTTGATCGCACCCATGATCGAACTGATGCCGGCCACGTGGATGGCGAACACGGTGAACGCGACGTTGTAGCCGCCCTGCAGCGACAGCGGCGGATACAACGTCCAGCCACCGGCCGGCGCACCACCGGGCAGCAGGAAGGTCAGCAGCAGCAGGCTGAAGGCCACCGGCAACAGCCAGAACGACCAGTTGTTCATGCGCGGCAGCGCCATGTCCGGCGCGCCGATCTGCAGCGGGATCATCCAGTTGGCCAGGCCGACGAAGGCCGGCATCACGCCGCCGAAGATCATCACCAACGCGTGCACGGTGGTCAGCTGGTTGAAGATTTCCGGACGGATGTACTGGATGCCGGGCTGGGCCAGTTCCAGCCGGATCAGCACGCTCATGAACGCGCCAATGACGAACATGATGAAGCTGAAACCCAGGTACAGCGTGCCGATGTCCTTGTGGTTGGTCGAGAAGAACCAACGCTCGAAGAAGCTCTGCGGGTGATGGTGATCGTCGTGCCCAACTGCCGAGTGCGCCATTGCAAAACACCTCTCAGGATCGGTTGTCGCCGCGGCCGCGACACGGCCGCGGACAGTTACATCAGGCTCCGCTGGCCGCCGCGGCAGGCGCGTTGCCGGCCTCGGCGGCGGCCGGTGCTGCCGGCTGCGCCGGCGTTTCACTGGCGGGCGCGGTGGGTTCGGCGGGCGCGGCAGGCGTCGCGGGTGCAGGCGCCGGTTTGCGCTGCGCCAGCCACTGCTTGAACTCTTCCTTGGACACCGCCTCGACCACGATCGGCATGAAGCCATGGTCCTTGCCGCACAGCTCCGCGCACTGGCCGCGGTAGACACCGGGCTGCTCGATGCTGGTCCAGGCTTCGTTGATGAAGCCGGGAATCGCGTCCTGCTTCCAGCCCAGCGCCGGCACCCACCAGGCGTGGATCACATCGTCGGAAGTGATGACGAAGCGCACCTTGGTGTCCACCGGCAGTACCAGCCGGTTGTCGACATCCAGCAGGTAGTGCGGATGGCTCTCGCGGGTCGGCACCTTGCCACTCTGCCGCATGCGGTCGGACTCACGGTCCAGGCGGCTGGTGAAGGTCACGTTCTCGCCCAGGTACTCGTACTTCCACATCCACTGGTAGCCGGTGACCTTGACCGTCATCTCGGCATCGCGGGTGTCGTACATCTTGATCAGGTTGGCCGTGGCCGGCCACGCCATCACCACCAGGATGATCACCGGGATCACGGTCCAGATGACCTCGGCCTTGGTGTTGTGGCTGAAGGTGGCGGCGACCGCGCCCTTGGACTTGCGGAACTTGAACATCGCGTAGGCCATGGCGCCGAACACGATCACGCCGATCACCGTACAGACGATCAACGAGAGGTTGTTCGATTCCCAGGCCAGGCGTGAGGTCTGGGTCACCCCCTTGCCCATGTTCAACTGCCACGGCTTTGGATCGGCCGCCTGGGCCAGCGCCGTCCCCGGCATCGACAGCAGGGCCCCCATCGCGGCGGCCATTGCAACGCACTTCGTGCCCCACCCTCTGCTTTGCTTCATTGCCTAGACCCTTAGCGTCGTCGGTTGCCGCCATCGCTGGCGGCGAGCAAATCTTCAAGCGTTTCAACAAGCGTTTGACGTTCGGCCGGCGCGAGAAAACTCCCCACCTCCACCTGCCGGCCGCTGGATGCCAGCCGGACCCTCTGGTCGTCGGTGAGCAGGCGCACCCAATGCGGATGTGCCCGGAACACCGGCGATCCACCGGGCACGGGGATGACCTCCACGTACGCCGGCACTACCCGGATCTCCTCCTGCCGTTCACCGCTGCGCCACAACGCGCGCAACGCAACTGCCAGCAACAGGCTGTACAGCAGCGCGAACAGGGGGGCGAATGCGTTGCCGGCCACCCACCCGAAGGCGGACACCAGCCACATCACTCCCGACAACACAGCAAACAACAGGACGAACTGCCGGGCATCGAGCGCCCGTGGGGGACGCAGTCGCAGCTGCGTACCTGACCCATCCGGAGCTGTAAGCACCTCGATCATGTCGCAACCGCGTTCCTGCCGCGGGAAACGCCTCGATGGTAGCCCTGCCCTCTCGCCAGTAGCAAGGGTGCATTCACACTTTTTCCGATGCTGCAACACAGCATGACCCCGACGGCATGGATGACGAATTCGGCACAAAACGGCCCACCCTTGCTGAACAGGCTGAATCCACCACCGCTAGGGGCTATCAGCATTCATGAAGGTGGCTGCGCGGGCCTTCCTGAAGTCGAAAAAATGATTAAAATCGCCAAGTTTTCCACTGGCCGGACCGGCATGAACGCACCTTCCTCTCCCATTGCCGCCAGCGACGCTCCGCGTCCCTCGGCGCTGCTGTCGCCGGAACTGCCGGCGTCCCCCAACCCGTTCCGCCAGGCCATTACCGATGGTTGGCTGAAGGACGAGGCCAGCCATGTGCGCGAACTGCTGGAGCAGGCACGCCTGCCGGCAGACGAGCAGGCCAGGGTGCAGGCGCTGGCCGCCGACCTGGTCGCCCGTGTGCGCGTGCGCGCCAAGGACCAGGGCGCGATCGAAGCCTTCATGCGCCAGTACGACCTGGGCAGCGAGGAAGGCGTGCTGCTGATGTGCGTGGCCGAAGCGCTGCTGCGCATTCCGGACCAGGAGACGGCCGACAAGCTGATCCGCGACAAGCTGGCCGATGCCGACTGGGAAAAGCACCTGGGCGGCAGCGACTCGGTGCTGGTCAACGCCTCCACCTGGGGCCTGATGCTGACCGGCAAGCTGGTGCAGATGAATGACGCCACCCGCGCCGATGCGCCCAGCGCGTTCAAGCGCCTGGTCGGCCGCGTCGGTGAGCCGGTGGTCCGCCTGGCCGTGCGCCAGGCGATGAAGATCATGGGCCACCAGTTCGTCATGGGCCGCACCATCAGCGAAGCGCTGGCACGCTCGCACAAGGGCGACAGCGCCAGCTACCGCTACTCGTTCGACATGCTCGGCGAAGGCGCGCTGACCATGAAGGACGCCCTGCGCTACCTGGAAGACTACCGTCGTGCGATCCACGCCATCGGTGGTGACCACAAGGCGCGTGGCGGCCGCGCCGATGGCGACGTCAACAACGCACCGGGCATCTCGATCAAGCTGTCGGCGCTGTACCCGCGTTACGAACACGCCAAGCGCGCGCGCGTGTTGAAGGACCTCGTGCCCGGCGTGCTGGAACTGGCACAGCTTGCCAAGAGTTACGGCATCGGCTGCACCGTCGACGCTGAAGAGTCCGATCGCCTGGAACTGTCGCTGGACATCATCGAGCAGGTGTTCGGCGATGCCTCGCTGGCCGGCTGGGATGGCTTCGGCGTGGTCGTGCAGGCTTACCAGAAGCGTACGCCGTACACGATCGACCACCTGGCCGACATGGCGCGCCGCGCCGGCCGTCGCCTGCAGGTGCGCCTGGTCAAGGGCGCCTACTGGGACGCCGAGATCAAGCGCGCGCAGATCGAAGGCTATGCCGGCTACCCGGTGTTCACCCGCAAGCAGAACACCGACGTGTCCTACCTGGCGTGTGCCAAGCGCCTGTTCACCCATGCCGACGCGATCTACCCGATGTTCGCCACGCACAATGCGCACACCATCGCCGCAGTGCGCAGCATCGCCAACGGCGGCGTCTACGAGCACCAGAAGCTGCACGGCATGGGCGACGACCTGTACGCCGAAGTAGTGCCGGCCGACCGCCTCGGCCTGCCCTGCCGCGTGTACGCCCCGGTCGGTTCGCATGAAGACCTGCTGCCGTACCTGGTGCGCCGCCTGCTGGAAAACGGTGCCAACTCCAGCTTCGTCAACCGCATCACCGACGAGCGCGTGCCGATCGCCGACCTGGTTCGTGATCCGGTCGAGATGGTGTCCTCGTTCGAATCGATTCCGCATCCCAAGATCCCGCTGCCGGTTGACCTGCTGCGCAGCCAGAACCACGACAGGAAGAATTCCATGGGCGCCAACCTCGCCAACGACAACGAACTGCGCGCCTTGGCCGAGCAGCTCAACGCTGCAGTGAAGCCCTGGCAGGCCGCACCGCTGGTGCCGGGCGCGGACCCGACCGGTGCCTCGCTGCCGGTGACCAACCCGGCCGACACCCGTGAAGTGGTCGGCCAGTGGCAGGCCGCCGATGCCGCCACCGTGCAGAAGGCGCTGGCCAATGCCGTGGCCGCACAGCCGGCCTGGAACCGCACCCCGGCCGCCAGCCGCGCCGCCATCCTCGAGCACGCCGCCGACCAGCTGGAAGCGCGCATGCCCGAATTCATGGCGCTGTGCGTGAAGGAAGCCGGCAAGAGCCTGCCCGACGGCATCGCCGAAGTACGCGAAGCCGTGGACTTCCTGCGCTACTACGCCAAGCAGGCACGCGAGCAGTTCAGTCACGCCGAGAAGCTGCCCAGCCCGACCGGTGAATCCAACGAACTGCAGCTGCATGGCCGCGGCGTGTTCGTCTGCATCAGCCCGTGGAACTTCCCGCTGGCGATCTTCCTGGGCCAGGTGGCTGCCGCACTGGCCGCCGGCAACAGCGTGATCGCCAAGCCGGCCGAGCAGACCAACCTGATCGGCTACTACGCAGTGAAGCTGCTGCACGATGCCGGCGTGCCGGCTGACGTGGTGCAGTACCTGCCGGGCGATGGCGCCACCGTCGGCGCCACGCTGACCGCCGACCCGCGCG
Organism: Stenotrophomonas sp. LST15-1-1.1; assembly: GCF_040815575.1. Classification (NCBI taxonomy): domain Bacteria; kingdom Pseudomonadati; phylum Pseudomonadota; class Gammaproteobacteria; order Lysobacterales; family Lysobacteraceae; genus Stenotrophomonas; species Stenotrophomonas sp. LST15-1-1.1. Next base: position 12,345 of record NZ_JBFPNJ010000029.1, on the reverse strand, counting down.
TGGCCGGTGTGGCCTTCACCGGCTCCACCGACACCGCCCGTGCGATCAACCGCGCGATGGCTGCACGCGATGCCGCCATCGGCGTGCTGATCGCCGAGACCGGCGGCCAGAACGCCTTCATCGCCGACTCCTCGGCACTGCCGGAACAGCTGGTCAAGGACGCCATCGGTTCGGCCTTCACCTCGGCCGGCCAGCGCTGCTCGGCCGCGCGCGTGCTGTTCGTGCAGGACGACATCGCCGACAAGGTGATGACCATGCTGGCCGGTGCGATGAAGAAACTGAAGGTCGGCAACCCCGGTCTGCTGTCCACCGACGTCGGCCCGGTGATCGACGCCGATGCACTGAAGATCCTGCAGGACCACGCCGCGCGCATGGACCGCGAAGCGCGCCTGATCGCTGCGGCCGAACTGTCCGCCGAAGCGGCCAACGGCACCTTCTTCGCACCGCGTGCGTACGAACTGAAGGACCTGGGCCAGCTGCAGAAGGAAATCTTCGGGCCGGTCCTGCACGTGATCCGCTGGAAGGGCGATCAGCTCGACGCGGTGATCGACCAGATCAACGCCACCGGCTATGGCCTGACCCTGGGCGTGCATTCGCGCATCGACGAAACCGTCGACCGCATCAGCAACGGCGTCCACGTCGGCAACGTCTACGTCAACCGCAACCAGATCGGTGCGGTGGTCGGCGTGCAGCCGTTCGGCGGCCAGGGCCTGTCCGGCACCGGCCCCAAGGCCGGCGGCCCGCACTACCTGCTGCGCTTCGCCACCGAGAAGACGGTGACGGTGAACACCACCGCCGCCGGCGGCAACGCCTCGCTGCTGACCCTGGGCGACTGATCCCAAGCGTCATGCAGTAAACGAAAAACCCCGCGAAAGCGGGGTTTTTTCATGTTGGGCGGATGCGGGCCTGCCAGCCCCTGGCAACTCATTCCGCCAGCACACTGAACCGGTTGTCCGCACGCCTCACCAATTCCTCCAGCACCCGCGCGATACGCATCTCCAGATCGCCTTCCAGCAGCACATACGCCATTCCTCGCGCCTGCAACTGCTGCAGATACCACTCGTGTTGGCGCATGCGGAACTCCTCACCCACACGCGTTCCATCCTGCTCGAACGGGATATCCGGGGCGCACAGGAACAACAGGTCGTACGCACGCGCCGCGGCCCGCTGCAGTGGTTCGGGTGCAGTGCCGAACATCCAGCCGCTGTAGCCCAGCGTCACCAACGGCGTGGTATCGCAGAACACCCAGCGATGCGCATGCTGCGCGGCCTGGTCCTCGTGCTGCGGCTGGGTTGCAGCGATACGCAGCAGATCCTGCGCCTGCAGCTCGCCGCCCTGCTGCTCCCACAACGTACGCCCGAACTCCGGCACCCATGCCGTACCCAGGCGTTCGGCCAGCACCCGCGCCAGCGTGCTCTTGCCCGTGGACTCACCGCCGATGAAGGCCACCCGCTGCACATGGTCGGCATAGACCGACCGGCTCAGGCCCTGTCGATGCGCATGCGGATCGGCGCGCAGTTCGGTACCACTGGCCTGACCGATGTCGGTCGAACGCTCCAGCCGATGGTGCTGCACCGGCGCATTGAAATGCTGCGCCAGGGCTGCAGCGAAACCATCGCCGTAGTCTTCACCGGTGAAAACAGCCTGGACCGGTCCGCCAAACAGCGCCACGCACAGCCATGCGGTGAACGCGCGTTGCACCTGCTCACTGTCCTTGTCCTGCGGCAGCGCACACACGGGAACACCCTGTTGCCTGCACAACGCCGCCAGCCGCGCATCATCCAGCACCGCCACCGTCGCCTGCGGGAAGCGCGCGCGCAGCCAACGCTCGCGACGCGCCGCGCTGTAGCCGGCAAAACCCGGCTGAGACCACCCGATCACCAGCAGCTGGGTGCAGCGTGTAGAAGCAAATTCGATCAGGCGCTCGTGGCCGAGGTGCAGCGGGCAGAACTTGCCGACCACCAACCCGCGCGGTACCCGCTCAGGCAATGCCATCGGCCGCCCTGCCCGTATCCGCTTCGGCGCGCATCAGGTGCCGCCAGTGACGCAGCGCCACCAGCGCGTTGATCCAGAAACCGACATACAGGATCGAGGTCAGGTGCAGCCCGCGGCTGTAGTACAGCGGCACCGCGATGGTGTTGACCAGCAGCCACACCCACCACGATTCCAGCTTGCGCCGCATCATCAGGATCTGTGCGATCACGCTCAACACCAGCACCGCCGAGTCGATGTAGGGCGCATACGCATTGGTCAGCCGGGTCAGCATCCAGCCGTAACCGAAGGTCGCCAGCACCGCCAACGGCAGCAGCCAGCTCCACGCGCGTGCTGGCAAGCGGGTGATGGGCAACGGCGCGCCATGGTCACCACGCAGCCACTGCCACCAGCCGAACACGCTGATGACCACGAAGAAGAACTGCAGGACCATGTCCGCGTACAGGTGCGAGCGCTCGAACACCGCGGCGAACAACGCGCAGCCGACGATGCCCAGCCACCACGTATGCACGTTGTTGCGGCCGGCCAGCAGTATCGAGCCGGCAACGGCGATGTTGGCAGCCAGCTCCAGCTGGAAATTCGGGTCGGACAGGTTCATCGCGCTATTGTCGCGTAGATCCGCGCCCCGCGTGGATGGCCTTACACGCGTGCCAGGAACGCCTCGGCATCTCCCGCTTCGCACTTCCACTCGGCGTATACCCCAACCAGCTGGCATTGCGGGCAGCGGCAGCCGATATACAGCCAGCGCACGTCCCGTGAGTCGGGATAAAGCGCGGCACCGGAATGGATTGCCAGAGACTCGTTCCCGCACAGACACCAGTGCGCTTCGAGTTCGGCCTCATCAGCATATTCTGCGCTGTCACCCATCAGATGCGACTTCCCACAGCTCACGCAGTCTCGACGAGCGACGCCCGCTTCATCGTCATCAAACAGCCGGAAAAGCGTCGATCCGCAAACACAGACCGAGGCACGGTACGCTGTGGCGGGGTAGCTGTTGCGTTCGCTGAAGTCCTCGATGGCAGTACGGATGTCATCGTCTTCGCTGCCATACCAATGCTTGCCTTTTCGGGTGAGCGTCATGCCTGCGCCTCCGGAGCACCACTCGCATTTCCCGGCGCGCGCACGCGCATCATCCATCGCTGGTTGTCCCCCTCTCCCCAGCGTCCTGGCTGCAGGCCGGTTGAAGAGAGCACAGGCGCAAGCCAGTCAGGCGGGGCGATGTCCCAGGTCACCCCATCGAACGGGTACGGCCACGGTGTTCCCCGAGGATTCGGCGAATGCAGGAACAGCGCACTCTGACCGGTATCCGGCGCCAGCGTCACCCAACACTGCACATCCTCCCGCCCGCTCGTCACAGCCCGCTCGAGCAGCCGCAGTAGCCCTGCGGCAACGGCGATTCGGTCACTGACATGGCGATTGCCGCGCCCCATCCAGTCAAGATGCGTGTGCCAGTAGTCGAACCACTCCGACTCCAGCACGCGATCCAGAATCGCGTTCGCCTTGGCCTCTTCCCGAGCCCAGTATCGGATCATCCGCTTCTGGTAGCGACGATCAACCATTTCGCATTCGCCTGTACTGCGTAAATGCCGGCAAGGTAGCAGGCACTCCCGAAACAGGCACGAGCCGGATGCGTCATCCACGCAAAAAAAGGCCCCGCTTGCGCGGGGCCTCCTTCGTACTGCTTCAGGCAATCGCCGGAATCAGAACTTGTACTGCATCGACGCAGCCAGCACGTCGCCGGTGACCTTGTACTTGCCGGTCACGGTGTTGGCGGTGGCCGAGGTCGAGTTGACGTTCGGATCCTTGGTGAACAGGTGGGTGTAGCCCACGCTGTATTCCATCTTGTCCGAAGCGGCGTAGGTCATACCCAGCGACAGCCACTTGCGGGTGGTGTCCGGCACGCGCACGTCGCGGTGGGCGTCGGTGGTCGGGGTCTGGTCGTACGCCAGGCCGCCACGCAGGGTCAGCTTGTCATTGACGCGGAAATCGGTACCGATCGACGCGAAGGTGGTGTCGCGGTAGTGGAACGGCAGCACGCTGTCCGGCTGGTTGGAGTCGTAATCGACGACGACCTGGTCGAACTTGCTCCACGCAGTGCGCGTGACTTCGGCCATGATCTGCCACTGGTCGTTCACGCGATGGGTGAAGCCGACGGTGGCGCTGGCCGGCAGGGTGATGGTGGCACGGCCGTTGCTGTCGATGAAGGTGCCCGGGGCAGCGGTGGCCAGGAAGGCGGCAGCATTCTGCGGGATGGTGAAGTCGGCCTTGCCGTCGTTGATCTTGTGCTCGACTTCCGAGCGGTAGCTGAAGGCGATGTTGGTGCCTTCCACCGGGGTGACGGTCATGCCGAGGGTGTAGCCGATCGACACCTCATCGCCCTTGATGCGCAGGTAGCCATCGGCGGTACCCGGCGAGAAGCCGAGCTGTGCGGCCTGGCGGGCAGCGGCCTGCGAAGCGGCAGCGGCCTGGGCCTGGGTGCCACCGGCAGCCAGCACGCGCGCAGCAGCGGTGCGCTGGGCAGTTGCATTGATGGCGGTGCCGGTATCGACGGCGCTGGTCAGGTCGACATTCAGGCGCTCGGCGAACACCGACGCACCGAACGACAGGTACGGGTTGACGTCATAGGAGAACGCAGCACCCAGGTCGACGGCCTGCAGCTCGGTCTTGACGCCGTTGTAGCGGCCGACCCAGTCACGGTCGTATTCGGTCTTGAAGCCGAACGGCACGGTCAGCGACACGCCGAAATGCATGTTGTTGTTTTCGCCGAACGGGACGTGGAAGTAAGCTGCCGGAACCGGAGCGATCATGCCGGCGTCGCCGCCGTTGCCGCCGGAAATCGGCGCGCCGTTACCGTAGCGGCCTTCGCCGCGGAACTTGGCGCCGAAGCTGATGGCGCTGACATCGCCCTGCACCACGGTGCCGTCGAGCAGGCGCATGGAGGCCGGGTTGGTGGCGATGACCGAGGCGTCGCCTTCGGTCGAGGTGGAACCAGCGAAGGCGCGGCCCAGGCCCTTGGCGCTGTTTTCCTTCAGCTGGAAGGCGGCGGCATTGGCGTCGGCGGCGGCCAGCGCACCGGCAACGCCGACGGCCAGCAGGGTCAGGCGGGCAATGGTAGAAGCAGTTTGCATCGTAGTTCTCTCTCCGGTAAGCGGTGATGGTGCTCTAAGTGCGCCTGCGCCCGTCAGGCCGGATGGCCTTTCGAAGCGCGCCGGATTCCCCTCCCGACATACGACGCCGTATGCGAGTATTACCCAGAGCCGTTAATGAAACAATAACAGCGCCGGGGCTTTCTTCGTCGCAAAAGCTGAACAGGCTCCTTCCCCGCCAAAAGCGCCCGCACGCTAGGCTAGTGCCATGTTTGTCTCCCTCCCCTCGCGCAAAAAGGCGACCCTGCGCTGGGCTACGCCCGTGCTGTTTGCGGCACTGTGGCTGGCATTCCTGTGGTCGATCTCGCGCCCGGACGATGCCCGCGGAAGCCTGTGGCTGGACTGGGGCGCCCTGTCCACCGGCCTGACCCACCCGCTGGACTGGTGGGCAACCCTGCAGGACGGCAGCGTGCTGCGCCTGTTCACCGCCCTGTTCCTGCACGCCGACTGGTCGCACCTGCTGGGCAACCTGGTGTTCCTGCTGATCTTCGGCCTGCCCGCCGAGCGGGTGCTGGGCCCGTGGCGGTTGCTGCTGCTGTTCCTGGTGGGCGGGGCGATCTCCAACCTGGTCGCGATCTACACCATGGGCAGCCCGGACCAGATCATCATCGGCGCCAGTGGTGCAGTGTCGGCGTTGATCGGCGCCTATCTGGCGCTGTTCCCCGGCGCGCGGCTGGGCGTGGTGATTCCGCTGGGGCTGTTCCTGGAATTCGTGCGCGCCCCGGCCTATCTGCTGATCGGTGTTTGGGCGGCGCTGCAGGTGGTGTTCGCCTACATCGGCCCGACCTTCGGCATGGTCGCCTGGTGGGCGCACATCGGCGGCTTCGTGTTCGGTGTGGTGTACGGCATGTACGTGCGCGCGGCGATCGCACGGCGACTGCGCAAGCGGCACGGGTTCTAGCGTCCGCGTGCCGCGTTCTGCGAAACGCCCGAGACATGCTCGGGCGGTGTTTGAACATCAGTCGAGCATGGCTCGAATCTACAGAATCAAGGCTTGGCCGGGATCTCTGCGGGCTTCGCTTCGGGCTTCGCTTCGGGCTTCGCTTCCGGCTTCGCTTCAGCCTTGGGCTCCGCCTTCGGCGCCGGCTTGGCGGCGGCCTTTGCTGCCTTGTCCGCTTCGGCCTTCGCAGCTTCCGCCTTCAAACGCGCCGCCACCGAACCCGGGTTCTTCAGCTCGGCCAGTGCATCGTTGATCGGGCCATCGCCCGGCAGCACGGCGCCTGCGTGGTAGCCCTCGGTGCCTTCCTCGTCACCGCGCAGGTGGCCCGGCAGGGTTGCTTCGCTGTAGTCACTCAGGCTGGCCGGCAATGCCTCGTCTTCCGGACGCGGTGCGGCCTTCAGTTCCACTTCCGGCACGATTCCGGTGGCCTGGATCGATTTGCCGCTGGGCGTGTAATAGCGTGCCGTGGTCAGCTTCACCGAATCGCCGTTGTCCAGCGGCAGCACGGTCTGCACCGAGCCCTTGCCGAAGGTGCGGCTGCCGATCACGCGCGCGCGCTTGTTGTCGCGCAGCGCACCGGCCAGCACTTCCGATGCACTGGCCGAACCGGCATCCACCAGTACCACCACCGGCGCCCCCTTCAGCAGGTCGCCCGGAGTGGCGTCGAAGCGTGCATCGCTGATGCTGATGCGGCCGCGGGTGCTGACGATGTTGCCCTTGTCGAGCAGGTCATCGGCCACCTGCACGGCAGCGGTCAGCAGACCACCCGGATTGCTGCGCAGATCCAGCACCAGCCCCTTGAGGTTGCCGCCGGACTGCTTCTGCAGCTGCTGCAGGTGCTTCTGGAAATCAGAGCCGGTGTCAGCCTGGAACGTGCTCAGGCGGATGTAGCCATAGCCCGGCTCCAGCAGGCGACTGCGCACGCTGGTCACGCGGATGGTCTGCCGGGTCAGGCTGACGTCGAACGGCTTGGGCTTGCCGTCGCGGACGATGGTCAGCACCACCTTGCTGCCGGCCGGACCACGCAGCGGTTCGCTGGCATCGATCGCGCTGATCGGCTTGCCATCGATGGCGATGATCAGGTCACCGGCGAGGATGCCGGCCTTGGCTGCCGGGGTGTCGTCGATCGGCGAGATCACCTTCATGCTGGCGTTGTCCGGCTGCTGCTGCAGCTCCACGCCGATGCCTTCGTAGGCACCGTTGGCCTGCTCGTCGAACGCTTCCGCGTCTTCCTTGTTGAAGTAGGTGCTGTGCGGATCGAGGTCGAGCAGCAGGCCGCGTACAGCTGACTGCATCAGCTTGTTGTCATCGACCGGATCGACATAGGCCGCGCGGACCGCGTTGTAGACGGCGACGAAACGCCGGATATCGTCCAGCGGCACCTTCGAGGTCACCGCCTCCTCGCTGCTCGCCGCCTTCCCGGGAGTTTCCTTCAACGGGATGGGGGCGGTCTGCTGGGCCCAGGACAGGGCCGGCAACAGAGCCAGCAAGAGGGTGGCGGTACGGGCTGCGCGCATGGATCACTCCTGTCGACGATGGCATCGTGCCCAAGGCACATGCACCGATTATGCGCGAAGCGTGGCTAAATTCCCGTTGAATCCGGCCTCGTGCGGCCAGCCGGAATTCAGCGCCGCTGCAGCCAGCTGTCCGGATTGACCGGTTGCCCACCACGGCGCAGCTCGAAGTACAGCGCCGTCACGCCCTGGCCGCCAGAGTTGCCGACCTTGGCCACCGCATCGCCGCGGCTGACCCGCGCGCCGGCATCCTTCAGCAGGGTGTCGTTGTGGGCGTACAGGCTCATGTAGCCATTGCCATGGTCGACGATCAGGATCATGCCGTAGCCGGTCATCCAATCGGAGAACACCACGGTGCCGTCGGCCACGGCAGTGACGGTGCTTCCGGCAGGTGCGCCGATCAATACACCACTGCTGGTGCGGCCGTCCGGCAGCTTGCCGCCATAGCGGGCCAGCAGATTGCCCGACAGGGGCCAGCCCAGGCCACCGACCTTCGGCGCTGGCGCCGAGGCAACCGCGGGGGGAACCTTGGTCGGCGGCGGCGGTGGGCGGCCGGCGGCAGCGGCCTGGCGGGCCGCGCGCTCGGCCGCGGCTTTTTCGGCAGCGGCCTTGCGGGCAGCAGCACGGCGCTCTGCCTCGGCACGGGCCGCAGCCGCGCGCAGGTTGGCCAGCAGGGTTTCCAGTGCCTTGGCATCCTGGCCCAGTGCCTGTTCCTTCTCGCGCTTGTCCTTGAAGCGTTCCTCCAGCGAAGCCACCGTCTGCGCGCGTTCGCGCCGGTCCGACGCGAGCGTGGCGACCTGCTGCTTCTGCTCCCGCTGGGTACCCTGCAGGTGCTGCTGGCGCTGGGCGATCTGCGTCTGCAGTGTCTCCAGCTCCTTCAGATCGGCCGTCAGCGTGGTGATGCGCTGCGCACGCTCGCGCTGCAGGTAGCGGTGATAGGCCAGCGCACGGTTGGCATCGGCCACCGTGTCCTGCGAAAGCAGCAGCTTCAGCGGCGCGTGGTTGCCAAGCTGGTAGGCGGCGCGCAACAGGCCCGCCAGTTCGCGATTCTGTTTTTCCAGGTTGGACTGCAATGCATTGCGCCGCTGCTCGGCCTGGGCCAGCGCCTGGGCCTGCTCACGCAGTGCCGCCTCGGTCTGGGCCAACGTCCGACCACTGCGCGCGACTTTCTCATCGGCCTCGCGCAACTGCCGCGACGCCTGTCCGCGCTGGCCCTCGATCTGCCGGCGCTCCTGTGCCACGCCCTTCAGTTCGGTGCGCAGCTTCTGCAGCTTGCGCTCGGCCTCGCGGGTCGAAGCGGTCTGCGCCGCACCCGGCAATGGCAGCGCCAGGGCAAGCGCCATTCCCAGCAACAGGCAACGTCCACCGCGCAGGGTGGCGATGTGATGCCGGCGTGAGGGGAAGGCGTTGTTGCGCAAGGGCTTTCCAGTGACTTCAGGCAGATGCGGAGACGTGCGGGGAATGGTGACATCTCCGCACGCGGCCTGCCAGCCGCACAACAACGAGGTTCCCATGAAAGCTCTCTCCATTCCGCTGCTGTTGGGCATTGCGCTGGCCAGTGGTCCGGCCTGGGCCCAGGCGGACGTCAGCAAGGTCAACGGCAGCATCAGCGCCGATCCGGGCCAGCGCTACGGCAAGCTGGACACCGTCAATGGCGGCATCCGTGTCGGCGAAGGCGTGGAAACCGGCAGCATCGACACGGTCAACGGTGGCGTCAAGGTCGCTGATCGTGCCCGCACCGGCAGCATCGAGACCGTCAACGGCGGCATCCGCATGGGCCGCGAAGTGACGGCCCACGGCGATGTCAGCACGGTCAACGGCAGCATCTTCAGCGACCAGGGCAGCCAGATCGAAGGCGGCGTGGAAACCGTCAACGGCGGCATCGGCCTGGTCGGCAGCCGCGTGCGCAAGGACGTGGAGACCGTCAACGGCGACATCACCGTCGGCATCGGCTCGCAGGTCGGCGGCGGCGTACATGTCCGCAAGCCGAACTTCAGTGTCTCGCTGACGGCCAGTCGCAAGCCGCGGGTCATCATCGGCCCGAATGCCGTGGTCAACGGCAGCCTGCTGTTCGAGCGCGAAGTGGTGCTGTACGTCCACCGCAGCGCACGCATCGGCCCGGTCACCGGCGCCGACCCGATCCCCTTCGATACCGATACCGCCCCGGCCGACTGAGCCTGCGGCTTGGGCGATACTGCCGTTACCGGTCGCGCCAGCTGCGCGGCCGTCCCTTGTGTTTCCAGGAACCGATGATGCCCCGCAAACTCCTCCTGTGCCTGGCCGCTGCGGCCGCGCTCAGCGCCTGCAAAGGCGAAGACACCCCGGCTCCGGCGCCCAACGCCGAAAGCGCCGCCAAGCCGGCCCCGCACACGTTCTCAGCCGCGATCAACGCCGCCGACTTCGCCGAGATGGTGAAGACCCTGGCTTCTGACGAGTTCGAAGGCCGCTCGCCTGGCAGCAAGGGTGAGGAACTGACGGTCAACTACATCCGCGACCAGATGCAGCGCATCGGCCTGCAGCCCGGCAACGGCGACAGCTGGTTCCAGGACGTGCCAATGACCGAGACCACGGCCGACGAATCGACCGTGCTCACGCTCAACCAGGGCGGCAAAACCACCGAACTGAAGTTCGGCACCGACATGGTGGTGGGCACCCGTACCGGCCAGACAGAAGTGAAGGTCGATGCCAGTGACCTCGTCTTCGTCGGCTACGGCGTGGATGCACCGGAGCAGAAGTGGAACGACTACGCCGGCCAGGACTGGAAGGGCAAGACGGTGGTGATGTTCGTCAACGACCCGGGCTTCCATGTCGATGATGAAAAGCTGTTCGACGGCAAGCGCATGACCTACTACGGCCGCTGGACCTACAAGTTCGAGGAAGCCGCGCGCAAGGGTGCCGCCGCCGCACTGATCGTGCATGACACCGCGGGCGCTTCCTACGGCTGGGACGTGGTGAAGAACTCCTGGGCGGGCCCGCAGTACGACCTGCCGGCCAAGGACGATGCAGAACCGCGCCTGCCGGTGCAGGGCTGGTTGAGCGCCGATGCCGCCAGGGCGCTGTTCGCCGGCGCCGGGCTGGATCTGGACCAGGCTTACAAGGACGCGAGCAAGCGCGGCTTCAAGCCGGTCCCGCTGAAGGCAACCGCGTCGGTGGACCTGAAGAGCAAGGTCGCGCAGAAGCAGTCGCGCAACGTGGTGGGCGTGCTGCCTGGCAGCAAGCGCGCCGATGAGGCCGTGCTGTACATGGCGCACTGGGACCACCTCGGCAAGCACGAGGGCGAACAGGGCGACAACATCTACAACGGTGCCGTCGACAACGCGACCGGCGTGGCTGGCATCCTTGAAGTGGCCGAAGCGATGGCCCACCAGGAACCGAAGCCGGAGCGTTCGGTGGTGTTCCTGGCGGTGACCCTGGAAGAATCCGGCCTGCTGGGTTCGAAGTACTACGTCGCCCACCCGACCTTCCCGCTGGACAAGATCGCCGGTGTCATCAACATCGATGCGATGTCGGTGGCCGGTCGTGCCAAGGACGTGACGGTGACCGGCTTCGGCAGTTCCGAGCTGGAAGACATCCTCAAGCCGCTGGCTGCGGCCCAGGATCGCACCCTGCACGGCGAGACCTCGGTGCAGAGCGGCTTCTACTTCCGTTCGGATCACTTCAACTTCGCCAAGGCGGGTGTGCCGGCGCTGTATGCCGACGGCGGTGAGGACCTTCGCGACGGTGGCGTCGAAGCGGGCCGCAAGGCGGCCGCCGACTACGGTTCCAATCGCTATCACGGGCCCAAGGACGAGTATGACGCGGCCACCTGGAAGCTGGATGGCACGGTCGAGGACCTGCAGCTGATGTATGGCGTCGGCAAGGAACTGGCCGGCGGCGATCGTTGGCCGAACTGGTACGAAGGCAATCCGTTCAAGGCTGCACGCGACACGATGATGAAGGCCAAGGCACCGGCCGCTGCGGCGAAGTAAGTCCGCCAGCTGTTGAGCTGTACACAAAGCGGCGCCCTCTGGGCGCCGCTTTTTTTTTTGTGCGTGTGTGGAGGGCGCATCCGGCCCCGCCGTTGGTAGTTGCCAACCTTGGTTGGCAGCACCGTACGCGGCGCCAGCATCCACGCATCTGCCGGCCAGCGGCCGGCACTACCCGTGGTTTCTCGCGCGCAAAGAAAAACCCCGCTGCGTGAGCAGCGGGGTTTTGGATGTAAACCCTGGCGATGACCTACTCTCGCATGGCTTAGGCCACACTACCATCGGCGCAGCTACGTTTCACTTCCGAGTTCGGGATGGGATCGGGTGGTTCCATAGCGCTAATTTCACCAGGGAGACGGTTGCAGCAGCGCTTGCAGCGCCAGCTCGCGTACTTGCCCTTGGGGCGGAAGGAACTCGAAAAAGCAGAGCCTTCACTTAATAAAGAAAAACCCCGCTGCATGAGCAGCGGGGTTTTTGGGTATAAACCCTGGCGATGACCTACTCTCGCATGGCTTAGGCCACACTACCATCGGCGCAGCTACGTTTCACTTCCGAGTTCGGGATGGGATCGGGTGGTTCCATAGCGCTAATTTCACCAGGGAGGCGGTTGGAGTGTCGCCTGGGCGTCGTGTCTTTGCAGGGGCGGGCATGATGATGCCAGCGTTGCAAAGAGACGCGCCTGAGCGCCTGCCTCTCGTTTGGTCTTGTGACGTAGCGTGCACTTGGATCTATCGACATGTCATGTCGGCCAAGGCAACTTGAGGTTATATGGTCAAGCCTCTCGGATC
>NZ_JBFPNJ010000028.1:0-248 GCF_040815575.1 Stenotrophomonas sp. LST15-1-1.1 | reverse complement strand
ACGACGAAGCAGCATCGGCAACAACGTCCACTTCGGTGAGGCGGCCTTGAAAAAAGGTGTTGACGAAGCGGAAAAGCCGGCTATAATGGGCGGCTCGCTACGAAGGAAACTTCGCAGCACACGGGAATGGCGCTGAGGCCACTTCCCAAGATCTTTGAAAGTATGCGCAGGTATCTTGTGAAGGCGCCTGCAGGAAGGATGATTGTCCATCTTGCAGACGTTTGATCAAGCAACTATTAATTGTTTTA
>NZ_JBFPNJ010000027.1:0-254 GCF_040815575.1 Stenotrophomonas sp. LST15-1-1.1 | reverse complement strand
ATCCGAGAGGCTTGACCATATAACCTCAAGTTGCCTTGGCCGACATGACATGTCGATAGATCCAAGTGCACGCTACGTCACAAGACCAAACGAGAGGCAGGCGCTCAGGCGCGTCTCTTTGCAACGCCGGCATCATCATGCCCGCTCCCTGCAAAGACACGACGTCCGAAGCGACACTCCAACCGCCTCCCTGGTGAAATTAGCGCTATGGAACCACCCGATCCCATCCCGAACTCGGAAGTGAAACGTAGCTG
>NZ_JBFPNJ010000026.1:0-255 GCF_040815575.1 Stenotrophomonas sp. LST15-1-1.1 | reverse complement strand
GATCCGAGAGGCTTGACCATATAACCTCAAGTTGCCTTGGCCGACATGACATGTCGATAGATCCAAGTGCACGCTACGTCACAAGACCAAACGAGAGGCAGGCGCTCAGGCGCGTCTCTTTGCAACGTCGGCATCATCATGCCCGCTCCCTGCAAAGACACGACGTCCGAAGCGACACTCCAACCGCCTCCCTGGTGAAATTAGCGCTATGGAACCACCCGATCCCATCCCGAACTCGGAAGTGAAACGTAGCTG
>NZ_JBFPNJ010000025.1:0-255 GCF_040815575.1 Stenotrophomonas sp. LST15-1-1.1 | reverse complement strand
TATAACCTCAAGTTGCCTTGGCCGACATGACATGTCGATAGATCCAAGTGCACGCTACGTCACAAGACCAAACGAGAGGCAGGCGCTCAGGCGCGTCTCTTTGCAACGCTGGCATCATCATGCCCGCTCCCTGCAAAGACACGACGCCCAGGCGACACTCCAACCGCCTCCCTGGTGAAATTAGCGCTATGGAACCACCCGATCCCATCCCGAACTCGGAAGTGAAACGTAGCTGCGCCGATGGTAGTGTGGCCT
>NZ_JBFPNJ010000024.1:0-255 GCF_040815575.1 Stenotrophomonas sp. LST15-1-1.1 | reverse complement strand
ACTCAAAGGAATTGACGGGGGCCCGCACAAGCGGTGGAGTATGTGGTTTAATTCGATGCAACGCGAAGAACCTTACCTGGCCTTGACATGTCGAGAACTTTCCAGAGATGGATTGGTGCCTTCGGGAGCTCGAACACAGGTGCTGCATGGCTGTCGTCAGCTCGTGTCGTGAGATGTTGGGTTAAGTCCCGCAACGAGCGCAACCCTTGTCCTTAGTTGCCAGCACGTAATGGTGGGAACTCTAAGGAGACCGCC
>NZ_JBFPNJ010000023.1:0-509226 GCF_040815575.1 Stenotrophomonas sp. LST15-1-1.1 | reverse complement strand
AAGAAAGGCCCAAAAGAGCGCTTGGCGGACTAACGCCCGCCCAGTACGCCGCGCAGTTGGCGACGAAGAAAGATAACATCAGCACCGGACTCTAAACCCGCCCACTACTCAAGCCGGGGGGACGTCGCACTCAAGCCAAGCGCACAGCGCGCGTGCTGCTGGCGGAGTGCCGAGCACGCCGGAAGGCAGCTGGGTCATTCGTCAGTAGTGAGGACCGAGACCTACACCCGAAAGCGCAAAGGGGATCGCGTGACCCCAACCAAGTGATTTTGAGGAAAACATCGGCGATTGCGGAAAAAACAAAGGGCTCCGGATCGCTCCGAAACCCTTCTGTCGCAATGGTGGGCCGTGATGGATTCGAACCATCGACCAAAAGATTAAAAGAAAGCTGGCGATTCCTTTGAAAACAACCGGTTGCGCCGCTCTATTTTTCCGCCCGCCGAGCGTGGAACCATTGCTGGTCCTAAGCTCACTCGACAATTTTTCCGGCGTCTCAAGGGATATGCACGGGATCCACGACCAAGACTCCACCGTTTGACTCCGGTTACCGAGCCGTTGGCGAACTGGTGTGCCGCGACGTACGACCATTGTGAGCGTGCGGGCGGGGACGGCAATGAAAAAGGCGCCCAGCAGGCGCCTCCTCACAATCCAGCAGCAAATCAGGAGCGCTGCACGTTGGAATCCAGCCACGCCTGCACGCCCTGTAGCTCGGCCCCGATCTTCGCATTGAAGGTTCGCTCCACATCCCACGCAACGCCCCTCCCTTGGGCAAAGGCCGCGCGATACTTCTTTATCATGTTGCCCGGGTCGTTAGCCAGTTCCTGCATGAGCTGGGGTACACCCCAGATCGTCAGCTCGAAAGGTTCGCCGAACGCCTTCTGCAGAATATCCGGAAGGTCACCGTAGCGGATGGTGTCACCTGCCAGATACACGATCTCGTTGCGGATCGCAGGTGTGTGGAACACGATGCGCGCTGTCATTGCGCCGATGTCATCCGGCGTGGTCAGGGTGACAGCGTTGCTCGCCGAGCCCAGTGCGTTCACTTTATGCCCAATCAGGTCGACCACGCCGAAGTCGGGCTCGAAGAGGTAGCTGGTGAACATCCCAGTGGAGATGATCACCCAGTCCATCGCAGTCTGCGAACGCAGATACTCGCGCACGTCCAGCTGGGCGTCGAACAGATCCTGGGGGCCACCGCGCCCAATGGCATCGAAATCGACACCGAACTGCCAAGGGAAGTAGCGGGGAATACCAGACTTCACCGCCGCACGCGCAACCTTCATTGGCGTATCGCGGCCTGCGGCATAGCCGGTGCATCCAATCACTGTGTCGAACTGCGCGAAGGTAGCCGCCAACGCTTCTACTGATTCAGTCACCAGATCACCAGCAACGATATTCACCCCCAAGGCGCGGATTTCATCGACCACCCGCTGCTTCTCCGGCAGTGCTGAGTCGATCGACGCCGCCCGTAGCATCACACTGATCCGTGTGCCTGGATGACTTACGGCCAAACGTGCAAGGTTCCGGATGACAGGCATTCCAAGCTCGCCTGCGCCAAGCACCAGGATCGACCGTGAGGGGATAGTGCTGATATGAGATGACATTGAAATCGCCTTGTGTGTGTACGATGGCGGCGATTCTGCTCGCCTAATGGCCCACACGTAAGAAGGCACATCGATGATACCGACCGCACCGTTCATGAGTCCGGAAGAACTCCTAAGGCATTCTCAAGCCATATGCGACGGGATGAGCGAGGACGAAGATGGACTGCGCCGGGAGGTTTTAGCGCACGCTGGTAGCCGCTGGTCCCTGGGTATCATCCATGCGCTTGGCGTGTATGGAACGCTGCGTCATGCCGAGGTCGCGCGACGGATGAAGGGAATCACCCAGCGCATGCTTACGCGCACCCTCCGGCAATTGGAACGGGACGGGTTGATCAGCCGGCAGGATTTCCGCGAAGTACCGCCACATGTGGAGTACAGCATCACAGCGCTGGGCAAGGACCTACTTGTACTGATGATTCCCATGTGGACATGGGTAGTGGCTCATGCGGAGGAATTCCGCCAATGCCGGCAGAATTTTGATTCTTCAGACGGGAAATGATGAGGTAGGCCAGCAGCGGCGCCGGCAGGTAGCTTACCCACTGGGGTGAGGCTCCAGCGCGTCATCACCGAGGTATTCGCGTCTAGGTCACATCCGACGCCAAGCGTTTGGCCTTGCATGGGCTACAACACCGGGGCGTCACCGACGGCGACAGCAAGACCGCACGTGGTCACGTCACCGAAGAGATGCGACAGCGCTACGACCACGAACTGCCGGTGGTTCAACCGCCTCACAAGCCGCACGTGCTTGAGCGTGGAACCACTTAATTTTTCCGGAAATATGAAAAAGGCGCCGCAAGGGCGCCTAAGTCGTTGATGCAATTGGTGGGCCGTGATGGATTCGAACCATCGACCAAAAGATTAAAAGTCTTCTGCTCTACCGACTGAGCTAACGGCCCATGCAAGGCCCCGGCCTTTCGGCGGGGTGGGCATTCTACCGTACTTTTCGGGGCTGGGTGAAGCCGGAGATCCACGAGGTTGCCGACCAGCGGCCGCCACTACCCCGGCTGCGGGCCTCTAAACCATTCCGCCACGCGCCGCATCTCACCTGCGACCCTGCCCCGGAGCGATGGATGCGCCTGCCACTGCCGCTGATGCTCGCCCTGCTGCTGCCATTCGCCACCTCTGCGGCATCGCCTACACAGGTGCGGACCGACGATATCGACCGCTTCTGGGCTACCTACGATGCCGTGCTTGCCGAGCCCGATGCCGCGCAGCGGGTGGTCCTGGTCCAGCAGCGCTACATCGATCCAGGCAGTCCCGGCCTGCATGCGCTGATGAAGGTGCGCAACTACACCGCCGCCGAGTACGCCGACGCAATGCTCGCCTGGCCGCGCTTCTGGGCCTCGGTGCGGCCGCTGACCGCCAACGCGCAGCAGGCCAGCACCACGCTGGAGCGGGATCTGGCGGCGTTCCGCGAGCTCTACCCCGCCCTGCGCCCGGCAAGCATCACCTATGCGGTGGGCGTGCTGCGGACCGGTGGCACCACACTCGGCAACCAGGTACTGATCGGCGCGGAAATGGCACTGGGCGATGCAAGCGTGGATGTCAGCGAACTGCCGGAGCCGTTGCGCAGTCGCCTGCGGATCTTCTACGACAGCCGTCCGGGCGCGAACAACGCACAGAACAACCTGCACGAGTACGTGCACACCCAGCAGCGCGAGACCACCGGTTCGCTCGCGCAGTACGCGGTGCGCGAGGGCGTGGCCGAGTACGTGGCCGAGCGGATCAGTGGCCGTCGACCGGCGCTGCCGCTGTACATCTATGGGCCGTTGCATGAATCGGAGATCCGCACTCGCTTCATCACCGAGATGGACGGCGATGACCTGGACAACTGGCTGTACAACAGCGCCCGCAATGCGTTCGGGGTGAGCGATCTAGGCTACTACGCGGGGTATCGCATCGCGCAGGAGTACATGCGCCAGCAGCCGGATGAGCAGGCGGCGATCGCACGGATGATCGAGCTGGATTACGAGGATCCTGCAGCGGTGCGTGCGTTTATTGACGCGTCGGGATGGTTGCGGCAGCGGTAGCGCCTGGCCATGCCTTGCGGGTCAGGGAGTGCGAACCAACGGTTCGCACCCACCAGCGTCAGACCTCCCCCGGCGGATCAGCCAGCGCGAACCAAGGTTCGCACCCACCGAGGGAGCGGTTGGCACCCACCGGGGTGGAGTTCGCACCTGCGGGGGAAGCCGGCCAGCGGCCGGCACTACCAGAGGCGATCAGGCGTACAGCGTCGGGTCGGCCACACCGGCTTCGGTGAAGCCCTGCGCGCGCAAGCGGCAGGCGTCGCAGTGGCCACAGGCGGCGCCGTTGGCATCGGCGTTGTAGCAGGACACGGTCAGGCCGAAGTCCACGCCCAGGCGCACGCCTTCGCTGACGATCTGGCCCTTGCTGAGGAACTGCAACGGTGCATGCACGGTGATGCCCGCGCCTTCCACGCCCGACTTGGTCGCCAGGTTGGCCAGTGCCTGGAAGGCGGCGATGAATTCAGGGCGGCAGTCCGGGTAACCGGAATAGTCCACAGCATTGACGCCGCAGAAGATGTCGTTGGCACCGAGCACTTCGGCCCAGCCCAGCGCCAGCGACAGCATGATGGTGTTGCGCGCCGGCACGTAGGTGACCGGGATGCCCTCGCCGCCCGCCTCGGGCACGTCGATGTCGTCGGTCAGCGCCGAGCCGCCGATGCTGCGCAGGTCCACGTCCACGGTCTTGTGCACGATCACGCCCTGGGCCTTGGCCACGCGCGCGGCCGCATCCAGTTCGGAGGTGTGGCGCTGGCCGTAGCGCACGCTCAGGGCATGCACGGCGAAGCCCTGTTCCTGGGCCATGGCGATGACGGCGGCTGAATCCATGCCGCCGGAGAGAAGCACGACTGCCTTCTTCATGGGTAAATCATCCGGTTTGGGGGAAAAGCCAGCACGCTGTCCCGCGCCGGAACTACATCAAGGAACAACGGACGGGCTCAGCGGCCCGGTTCGTCATTCCAGAGAATCTTATGCAACTGCATCTGGAAGCGCACCGGCAGACGGTCTTCCACGATCCAGTCCGCCAGCTGGCGGGCAGTGATCTCGCCCTTGCTGGGCGAGAAGAACACCATCGTGCGCTGCACCAGCTGGTGCTCGACGACCGTCGCCTTGGCCCAGTCGTAGTCCTCGCGGTTGCATATCACGAACTTGATCTGGTCGCGTGTGGTCAGCAGCGGCAGGTTCTCCAGCCGATTGCGCGCGACCTCGGCCGAGCCGGGGGTCTTGATGTCGACCACGCGCGATACGCGCGGATCGACCGCGCTGACGTCCAGCGCACCGGACGTTTCCAGCGACACATCCAGGCCGGCATCGCACAGCTTCTGCAGCAGCACCAGGCAGCGCTTCTGTGCCAGCGGCTCGCCGCCGGTCACACAGACATGGCGCACACCCTGGGCCAGCACCTCGGCGACGATGTCGTCGATGTCCCACCAGGTGCCGCCGTGGAAGGCGTAAGCGGTGTCGCAGTACTGGCAGCGCAGCGGGCAACCGGTCAGGCGCACGAACACGGTCGGCCAACCAGCGGTATCGGCTTCGCCCTGCAACGAGGTGAAGATCTCGGTGATCTTCAGGCGCGGCAAGGGTGATTGCACGATCTCGCTGGGCGTGGCGACGGCGTTGGACGGAGTGACGGCGGTCATGGCAGACAATTCTTCATGGGGCGGGCGACGGATGTCTCGGCGCCGGAAACGAAAGCAGCCGAGCATGGGCTCGGCTCTACAGGAGGCTGCCGGGAGTCAACCCAGCGCCAGGCGGCGTATTGTACGCCCGGTCAGCTGATCAGCGGATCTGATTGCCGAGGCGGATCGATTGCAGGCGGTCCTGCGCGGTTCGCGCGGCATCCGAGCCCGGGTATTGCGCCACGACGGTCTCCAGCGTCTGCTGGGCCTGGTCGACCTTGCCCTCGCCATACTGCGAGAGGCCGACCTTGAGCAGGCCACCTGCGGCCTTGTCGTGGGTGGGATAGCGCGAGAGCAGTTCGCGGAACTGGGACTCGGCCATCGGGAAATTGCGGGTGGCGTAATAGCTCTCACCCAGCCAGTACAGCGCATTGGGGGCGTAGACGCCGTTCGGATACAGCTCCAGGAAGCTCAGGAACAGCTGCGCCGAATCATCGTACTTGCCTGCCTTCAACGCATCGAAAGCCACGTTGTAGGACGTGCGCTCATCACCGGTGACGGCCAGGCTGCCCGGGTCACCATGGACGGAGGGCGGCCGCTCGGAAGTGGCCGCCGCTGCGGGTTTTGCCGGGGCTGCAGGAGCCTTCGGCGCGCTCGCCGGAACAGCAGGCAGGGCCGGGGCGGCAGAGCCCCCTTCCAACCGGTTCAGGCGGCTGTCCAGATCCAGATACTGATCCTGGGCGGACTGCTTGAGCTGGGCGTTGTCGTGCTGGAGTTGCTCGATCGAGGCCTGCAGGCTGGTGACCTGCTGCCGCAGCTGATTGATCTGGTTCAACAGGTCCTGGTTGGCACTGTTGTTGTACATCTGCTGCTCGAGCGAACCGACGCGGTCGGCCAGGCTCTGACGTTGTGCATGCGCCGGTGCGGCAGCCACGAGGGCTGCCGCAACGACCAGCATCAGTTTGATGCCAAGGCGCATGGATTACTGCGCGGTGTAGACGATTTCGACGCGACGGTTCTGCGACCAGCAGGACTCGTTCGACTCGGTGCAGACCGGACGCTCTTCACCGTAGGACACGACGGTCAGCTGCGAAGCCGAGCCACCGTTGGCCTGCAGTGCCGAGTTGACGCCGTTGCCACGACGCTCGCCCAGGGCCTGGTTGTACGCGCGCGAACCGCGCTCGTCGGTGTGGCCCTGCAGGGTGATGCGCGAGGACGGACGGTCACGCAGGTACTTGGCGTGGCAAGCCATGATGGCCTGGAATTCCGGCTTCACGTCTTCCTTGTCCAGGTCGAAGTAGACAACGCGCTGGCGCAGGCAGGCATCGGTGTCCAGGTCGCCCGGGCCGTACAGGCCGGAGGTGGACGGACCGGTCGGGGTGGTGGTCGAGGTGCCGGTATCGACCGGAGCCGGGGCTTCTTCCTTGACCTTCTTCGAGCAACCGGCCAGGACGGCCACAGACAGCAGGGAAACAAGCAGAACGCGGGTGGACTTGTTCATGGCGATACCTTTGTGGCTCCTAAGCCGATGAGGGGTTCAATACAGAGAAAATATTAACACTCTTTTAGCGCTGGGTACGGTAGGGGGACCATGCCGGCTCGCGCACATCACCGTCTGCCAGAACCAGGCGCTGGCGCACGCGCGCATCGGCCGAGACGGCGTACAGCACACCACGACCACCCTCACGGGCGGCATACAGCACCATGCTTGCGTTGGGCGCAAAGCTCGGCGACTCGTCCAGCGAACCCGGCGACAGCGTGCTCCAGCGGGGCGAACCCAGCGAGCTGTCCATCAGCGCGATCTTGTAGCTGTTGCCCGAACCCTGGGCGACGGCGATCTTCTTGCCGTCGTAGGAGACCGAGGGCTTGGCGTTGTAGTTGCCCTGGAAGGTCACGCGCTCGGCGCTGCCACCACCGGCACCGACCTTGTAGACCTGCGGGCGACCGCCGCGGTCGGAGGTGAAGTACACCGCGCTGCCGTCCGGAGCCCAGGTCGGCTCGGTGTCGATGGCGAAGTGGTTGGTCAGCTGGGTCAGCTGCTTGCTGCCCAGATCCATCACGTAGATTTCCGGGTTGCCCGAGCGCGACAGGGTCAGGGCCAGCTTGCGGCCGTCCGGCGAGAAGGCCGGGGCGCTGTTGATGCCGCGGAAGCTGGTGACCAGTTCACGGGCGCCGGTGGAGATGTTCTGGATGTAGATGGCCGAGTTGCCACGTTCGAAGCTGACATAGGCCAGCTTGTTGCCATCCGGGCTCCACGACGGCGACAGCAGCGGCTCGGCCGAACGCACGATGGTCTGCGGGTTGAAGCCGTCCGAATCGGCGACCATCAGCGCATAGCGCATGGCGTCGCCCTTGCCGCTGGCGGTCACGTAGGCGATGCGGGTCCAGAAGGCGCCACGGATGCCGGTGATCTTCTCGTAGATGGCGTCGGCCATCTGGTGGGCGACGTCGCGCATGGCATTGCCGCGTGCGGTCATCGCCAGGCCCAGCAGGCGCTCGCCCTTGGGCACGTCGAACAGTTCGTACTCGACGCGGTAGGCGCCGGCACCGGCGTCCATGACCCGCCCGACGACGATGTAGTTCTGCTTCAGCGCGCGCCAGGTGGCGAACTGGATGTCGCCGCCACGGGTCGGCTTTTCGACGATCTGCGCTTCGGGCAGCGTGCGGAACTGGCCCGAACGTTCGAGATCGGCACGGACCACGCCGGCGACGTCGGTCTGCGGAGCGCCGGACGAACCCTGGTAGGGCATCGGCACGATGGTGATCGGAAGGGCGGAGGCGTTGCCGCCGATGATGTCGATATCCAGCCCCTTCTGCTGCGCGACGGCAGCAAAGGGCAGCAACAGGGCCGCAAACACGGCAAGCCAGCGAGGCATCTTCTTCATGGAGCGCTCAAATAGGGGGAACCGGAACGAGGGATAACAAAACGGCAGTGAACCGCTTCGCAATCATGAACCAAGGGTACGTGAATTCCGGGTCAGTGCCAGCCGGGTGTCTCACATGCCGTTAACGTCGCGGCCAACTTCCATGCGGATGACTCAGCTCAAGCATGGCTCGGTCGGCCCCGCACGATCCACAGTCAAAGGCGTCACTGAAGGACGGGACAGCCCTGAAAGGGCTGCCCTACGCCTGCGCCTCAGCGATCCTGGGCGGTGAAGGTGAAGTTGATCGTGCGCGTGAATACCTGCTCGAAGCCACGGTATGGCAACGGCTGGGCGTTGAGCACGGCGGCCTCGATCGAGCGCTTGCCGGCCTCGTCGAACGGGCAGCCGGCGCTGACCGTAGCACTGCGGACCGTTCCACCCGGCAGCTGGTTGATGGTGATCTGGCAGCGTTGGCCCAGCGGCACGCTGTCCGGACGCACCCACTGCGCCAGCACCTTGGCCTGGATCGCCGCCGCGTACTTGGCAGACAGGTCGTCACTGCTGCCACCACCACCGGCGGCCGGCTGTGCGGCGCCGCTGGCACCGGCAGCGGCCGTGCCCGCGGCATTGCGCGCGGCGGCAACCTGGCGCAGCTTCTGCTCGGCCAGCTTGGCTTCCTTCTCGGCCTGCTCGCGGCGGGCACGGATGTCGGCGATCTTCTTCTGCTTCTCGGCTTCAGCCTTGTCGGCAGCCAGACGCTCCTGCTCGGCCTGCTTTTTCTTGGCGTCCGCTTCCTGCTGCTTGGCCAGGCGCAGCTTCTGCTCGGCCTCTTCCTGGCGCTTGCGTTCGGTCAGGTCGATCTGTTCCTGGCGGCGCTTGGCTTCCTGCTCCTGCTTGGCCTTTTCCTGCGAGATCGCCAACGCGCTGACCGCGTCCTGGTCCTTGGTGTCAGGTTGCGCCACGCGCTCCTGCGCCTGTTGCTGCTGCGGCGTCGGCGCGTCCTGCGGGCGCGGCTCTTCAATCGGCTGCGGCGGCGGGATGGTGTCTTCCGGCACCGGGATCGGCTCGGCCACCGGCGGCGGCAGGTCTTCCAGCTTCTCCGACTGGCGCAGGGCCTGGCGCGCCGCGGCGGCTTCGGACGCGGACAGCGCCAGGCTGGCCTCGACCGAGGGATCGCCTGCGGCGGCATCGGTATTGCGCTGCGGTGACCACAGCCAGGCGCCGATGAAGATCAACGCGACCAGCAGGTGCACCAGCACGGCCAGCACCAGCGGCTGGCCCCAGCCGGGTTCCTGCTTGTGCGGTGGCGGCAGGGCGTCAGCGTGCATCGGTGGCCAGGCCTACCTTGTCCACGTTGGCGCGCTTGATCACGTCCATCGCCGCGATGACCTTTTCATAGGCCACGGCACGGTCGGCGGCGACGATCACGCGCACTCCCTTGTCCTGCGCGGCGATGCCGGACAGGTGACCCTGCAGTTCCTCGGCGGTGACGGCGGTGGGCTCCTTGGCGTCGGGCAGCTTCAGGCTGAGCTGGCCGTCCTGGCGCACCGAGACGATCACCGGGTCCTGCTTGCTTTCCAGTGCCTTGGCATTGGAATTGGGCAGGTCGACATCGAAGCTCAGGGTGAGCAGTGGCGCGGTGACCATGAAGATGATCAACAGCACCAGCATGACGTCGATATAGGGAACGACGTTGATTTCCGATTTCAGCTTGCGGCGCTTGCGGCGACCGATGGCAGCGGACATGGCTTGGACTCCCGGGTCTGGCGCTTACTCGTCGCCAGCGCTCTGGCGCTGCAGGATCGAGCTGAACTCGTCGGCGAAGGTCTCGAAACGCACCGACATGCGCTCCACGCGGGTGGTGAAGCGGTTGTAGGCCCACACCGCCGGGATCGCCACGAACAGGCCGATGGCGGTAGCGAACAGCGCTTCGGAAATGCCCGGGGCGACGGCGGCGATACCGGCCTGGGCACCGCTGCTGATCATGTCGTGCATGGTCACCATGATGCCGAACACGGTACCGACCAGGCCCACGTACGGGGCGGTCGAACCGATGTTGGCCAGCAGTTCCAGGTTGCGTTCGAGCTGGTCGACTTCGCGGGTGTAGGTGGTGCGCATCGCGCGCTGGGCGCCTTCCAGCTGGGCACGGCCATCCAGACGGCGCTTGTCGCGCAGGCGGGTGTACTCGCGGAAACCGGCTTCGAAGATCGCTTCCAGGCCGCCGACATTGCGGCTGCGGTCGGTGGCCGAGCTGTACAGCTTGCCCAGGTCGGCACCGGACCAGAAGCGGTTCTCGAACTCGTCGGCTTCGCGGGTGGCCTGCTTGAAGATGCGGGCCTTGCGGAAAATGATCACCCAGCTGACGAACGAGCCGACCAGCAGCGCCAGCACGATGATCTTCACCGGCAGGCTGGCCTTGGCCATCAGTTCGAGGTAGTTGATGCCGCCGCCGGTGGTGGCCTGGGCAAGGGTCTGGGTCGCGGCATTGCTGACGTCAGCCGGCAAAGCCTCGGTGACCGTGGCCTGCAGGGCCAGGAGCGTTGCGATCATCCGTTGTTCCTCAAGAGTTCTGTTCGGATTCGGGGTGGAGGTGGGGTTGCAGCGCGACAAGGACTGCATCGTCCATGCCACGCGGGCGGAAACTGGCCGCGTCCAGTGCGGCGATGCGGACCTGCGCGGACAGCAGCAGCTGGCCGTCGCGCAGGACCTGCTGGTCGAAGACCATGCTGGCCTTCTTCAGCTGGACCAGGGTGGCGCTGACCTGCAGCTGGTCATCCAGCCGTGCCGGCTTGATGAAGTCCATCTGCATGGAGCGCACCGCGAAGACCATGCCGTGCTCGGACCGCATGCGCTCCTGGCCGTAGCCCAGCGCACGCATCCATTCGGTCCGGGCCCGTTCCATGAAGGCCACGTAGCGGGCGTGGTAGACCACCCCGCCAGCGTCGGTATCTTCCCAGTAAATGCGTGTCGGCCAACTGAATCGGGGTTCAACCGAGGGTTCAACCGACATCGGGGACCTCGGCAAACAGGTCCTGCGGCGGGTTCTTCGGCTTCAGGCCCATGTGCCGGTAAGCCTTGTGGGTGGCCATGCGGCCACGCGCGGTGCGCACCAGGTAGCCTTGCTGGATCAGGTACGGCTCGACCACGTCTTCCAGCGTGCCGCGCTCTTCGGACAGCGCTGCGGCGAGCGACTCGATGCCGACCGGACCACCGTCGAAGTAATCGACCATGGTCTTCAGCAGCCGGCGGTCGAGCTCGTCGAAGCCTTCCGGGTCGACCTTGAGCATCTGCATTGCGGCCTGGGCCACGGTCTGGTCGATGTGGCCACCGGCCTTGACCTGGGCGTAATCGCGCACGCGGCGCAGCAAGCGGTTGGCGATACGCGGGGTGCCACGCGCGCGGCGCGCGATCTCCCCTGCCCCGTCGGCGGTGCAGTCGATGGCCAGGATCGCGGCCGAGCGACGCACGATGCGGGTCAGTTCTTCGACGCTGTAGAACTCCAGGCGCTGGACGATACCGAAGCGGTCGCGCAGCGGTGCGGTCAGCAGGCCGGCGCGGGTGGTGGCGCCGATCAGGGTGAACGGCGGCAGGTCGATCTTGATCGAGCGCGCCGCAGGGCCCTCGCCGATCATGATGTCGATCTGGAAATCTTCCATCGCCGGATACAGCACTTCTTCCACCACCGGCGACAGGCGATGGATCTCGTCGATGAACAGCACATCATGTGGCTGCAGGTTGGTCAGGAGCGCGGCCAGGTCGCCGGCCTTTTCGATCACCGGGCCGGAGGTCACGCGCAGGGCCACGCCCAGTTCGTTGGCGATGACATGGCTGAGGGTGGTCTTGCCCAGGCCGGGCGGGCCGAAGATCAGCACGTGGTCCAGCGCATCGCCACGACCCTTGGCGGCCTGGATGTAGATCTCCATCTGCTCGCGCACCGGCACCTGGCCGAGGTAGTCGGCAAGTCGCTTGGGTCGGATGCTGGCGTCGGCGGCGTCATCCTCGCGGGTGGCGCCGGCGGCGATGATGCGGTCGTCGGTCATGTGCTGATTATGCGGCAAAAACGGGGGAATTCGGCCGGGCTGCGCCCGGCACCCGCAAGGGCCAAAGCAACGGCAACAGCCGAAGCAAGAGCAGAGGCAGGTTTTCCGGGGATGGCGGGGTGGGTCCGGTTGCGGGGGACGCTGCAAGTACATCCCTGTACGCTCGGTCGCCGCATCCATGCGGCTCACGCCCCCGCAACCGGACCCACCCCGCCTTCGACAGATCGCTGCGATCTGCCGGAATGGCATGGCCCGCTCTTGGTGGGTGTCGACCTTGGTCGACACAGTAGATCCACGCCATGCGTGGATGGAACTGGATGACACGAACATGGGGTCAGAGCCCTTTTCCTTAGGAAAAGGGATCCGACCCCGCGCGGTCAGATCTCCACCTGCGCGCCCAGCTCTACGAGGCGGTTGCCCGGAATCCGGAAGAAGCCCGTCGCGGGGGCGGCGTTCCTGTGCATCAGTGCGAACAGCTTGTCGCGCCAGATCGGCATGCCGCGGTTGGCAGTGGCGACGATGGTTTCGCGGCTGGCGAAGAAGGTGGTGTCCATCGGGTCGAAGTAGATGCCGCCGTGGTCGCACGAGCGCATCAGCGCCAGCGGCACGTCGGGGGTCTCCATGAAGCCGAAACGCACGTAGACCCGGTAGAATTCATCGCCCACCGATTCGATCTTCAGGCGCTGCCCCTCCGCCGCGTACGGCACCGGCAGGGTCACCACATGCAGGAACACGTTGCGCTCGTGCAGCACCTTGTTGTGCTTGAGGTTGTGCATCAGCGCATGCGGGGCCACGGTCGGGTCGGCGGTGAGGAACACCGCGGTGCCGGGTACGCGTACCGGCGGTGCCAACATCAGGCCCGGCAGGAAGGTGTCGATGCGGATGCCGTCCTTGCGGATTTCATCGCGCAGCAGTTCGCGGCCACGGCGCCAGGTGCGCATCATGGTGAACAGGAAGATGCCCAGCACCACCGGGAACCAGGCACCCTGCAGCAGCTTGGCGCCGTTGGCGATGACAAAGCCAAGATCGATGACGAAGAACACCACGCACAGCGGCAGGATCCAGTTGCGCGCCTTCGGCCACAGCGAACGGGCGACCAGGGCCAGCAGCAGGGTATCGATCAGCATGGTGGCCGACACCGAGATGCCGTAGGCCACGGCCAGGTTGGACGAGCTGCGGAAGGCCAGCACCAGGCCGATCACCATCACCGCGATGCCCCAGTTGATGCCGGGAATGTAGATCTGGCCGATGGTGTCGTGCGAGGTGTGCTTGATGCGCATGCGCGGGATGTAACCCAGCTGCATGGCCTGGCGCGAGACCGAGAACGCGCCGGTGATGACCGACTGCGAGGCGATCACCGCCGCCATCGTGGCCAGGATGATCATCGGGTACAGCGCCCACGACGGTACCGCTTCGAAGAACGGGTTCTTCACCGCCTCGGGGTGGTTGAGCACCAGCGCGCCCTGTCCCAGGTAGTTCAGCACCAGGCACGGCAGCACGAAGAAGTACCAGGCGTGGCGGATCGGCTTGGCACCGAAGTGGCCCATGTCGGCATACAGCGCCTCGCCACCGGTGACCGCCAGCACCACCGCGCCGAGGATGAAGATGCTGTGCCAGCCGTGCTCCATGAAGAAGCGGATTGCCCACCAGGGATTGAACGCTTTCAGCACTTCCGGCGCATCGACGATGTTGTAGATGCCGATCGCCGCCAGCGAGATGAACCAGATCGAGGTGATCGGCCCGAACAGCTTGCCGATCTTCGCGGTACCAAAGCGCTGCACCGCGAACACCGCCAGCAGCACCACCACGGTGATCGGCACGATGAAGGCATGCAGCCCGGGGGCCGCCACTTCCAGGCCTTCGACCGCGCCCAGCACCGATATCGCGGGCGTGATCACGCCGTCGCCGAAGAACAGCGAGGCGCCGAAGATGCCGAGGATGCCCACCACGTAGGCCGAGCGTGACCCGTTGCGCAGCGTGCGCTGGGTCAGCGCCATCAGCGCCATGATGCCGCCCTCGCCGTCATTGTCGGCGCGCATGATGATGGTCACGTACTTCAGGGTAACCACGATGTTCAGCGCCCAGAACGCCAGCGACAGCACGCCCAGCACGGTGTCATGGTCGCTGCTGAGCCCGTAGTGCGGCGAGAACGCCTCCTTCAGGGTGTACAGCGGGCTGGTGCCGATATCGCCGAAGACCACGCCGATCGCACCGATGATCAGCGCCAGCCCCCCGGCGGGGGGAGCGTGACCATGGCCGCCATGGGCGGCGGTGTGCGGGGTTTGACTGCTGGACATGGGGCTCCTGGCGAAGCTCAGGGTGTAATGGGAAAGGAAACGGCGCGGCTCAGCGCAGCGCCGACTGCAGGGCCTTGCGGATGACCATGGCCACTTCGTCGCCCTCGTTGAAGGCTTCGCGCGCCATCCGCGCCGCCTCGGTCGGCTTGTAGCCCAGCTGCTGCAGCGCCACGGTGGCATCGGACAGCGGGTCGGCGGGAGCCGGGCCACTGCCGGTCGGCAATGCGCCACCGGCGCCGAACTGCGCCGCGCGGTCACGCAGTTCCAGCACCATGCGCTCGGCGGTCTTCTTGCCGATGCCGGGAATACGGGTCAGCGCAGTGATGTCGCCGGCCTGGACCATGCGCGCGAATTCTTCGACGGTGACGCCGGACAGCACGGCCAGCGCGATCTTCGCGCCGATGCCGCTGACCCTCTGCACGTCGCGGAACAGGCGGCGCTCGCCTTCGCGCAGGAAGCCGTACAGCGAGACGCTGTCTTCCTTCTGCGAATAATGGGTATACAGGGTGACCTCACGGCCCAGCTCGGGCAGGTCGTAGAAGGTGCTCATCGGCGCCTCCAGCTCGTAGCCCACCCCGTTGACGTCCACCACCAGCCACGGCGGCGCCTTGTAGGCGACGATCCCGCGCAGTCGACCGATCATTGCGTGCAGCTCCTCATTTGCGGCCCCACGCCTGGCGGGCAGTCAGCCCCAGGCGGTTGGCCGTTGCCCTTACGTGGGCATGGGTGATGGCCACGGCCAACGCGTCGGCCGCGTCGGCCTGCAGCTTGGTTTTCAGGTTGAGCATGAGCCCGACCATGTGTTGAACCTGTTGCTTTTCGGCGCCGCCACGACCGACCACCGCCAGCTTGATCTCGCTGGCGGCGTATTCGTGCACCGGCAGGTCGCGCAGCACCACCGCCGAAATCGCCGCGCCACGAGCCTGGCCCAGCTTCAGCGCCGAATCGGGGTTGCGTGCCATGAACACCTTTTCGATGGCCACTTCCTGCGGCTGGTACTCGTGGCACAGCTCGGCCAGGCCCAGCACCAGCAGCTTCATGCGCTGCGGGAAGTCGTCGGCCCCGAGCAGCACCAGCGGCTGGTGATGCACGTGGCTGACCCGGCCGCTGGCATCGACATCGATGATGCCGACCCCGGTCCGTTGTGAACCCGGGTCGATGCCGAGAATGCGGGTCATGCGGCACACACGCAGGTGCCGCTGATCCGGGAAGGACGCATGCGGCGGTGATGGCTGGAAACGTCTGGGGTCATCATGGTCCGCATTGTCCGCTCACCGGCCGCCAAAGGCGACCGGTGGAGCGTCCGTTCAGGCGTAGGCGTCCGCGCCGAGATCGGCGTTGGAGTACACGTCCTGCACGTCGTCGAGGTCTTCCAGCATGTCCAGCAGCTTCTTGACCTGCAGGACGGTGTCGCCCTCGACCTTGATGTCGTTGTCGGCGCGGAAGGTCAGCTCGGCATGGTCCGGCGTGCGGCCGGCCGCCTGCATCGCATCCTTGACCGCGTGGAAGCTGTCCGCGGCGGTGAGCACGTCGATCGCGCCATCCTCCGGGTAGACCACGATGTCATCCGCACCGGCCTCAATGGCCGCTTCGGAGATGGCGTCCTCATCGGCGCCGGCGGCGAAGTGCAGCACGCCCACGCGCTTGAACATGAAGCTGACCGAGCCTTCGGTGCCCATGTTGCCGCCGCACTTGCTGAACGCATGGCGGACATCGGCCACGGTGCGCACGCGGTTGTCGGTCAGGCAATCGACGATGACGGCCACGCCACCGGGCGCGTAGCCCTCGTAGCGGATCTCTTCGTACTCGACGCCTTCCAGTTCACCGGTGGCCTTCTTGATGGCACGCTCGATCACGTCCTTGGACATGTTCGCGGTCAACGCCTTGTCCACGGCCACACGCAGGCGCGGGTTGTTGTTGGGGTCGCCTCCACCGCCGCGGGCGGCGACGCCGATCTCACGGATGATCTTGGTGAAAATCTTGCCGCGCTTCGCGTCAGACGCGTTTTTGCGGTTCTCGATGGAGGGGCCTCTACCCATGGGTCTTTCCGTACGTGCGTTGATGGATAAGGCCGCGGATTCTACCTGATCGGGCCCGGTGACCGTGTCGAGAGCGGACAGGATGCGGCCGGGCGCGGCGCCCCGGTAGCGCCGGCCCATGCCCGGCGAGCGCAGCGGCGCTGGGTGACGTCGCTCAGGCCGCAGCGGCGTCCCGGCCATGGTCGAACTGGCCATGGCGGAGGAAATGCGCGGTCTGCCGCGCGGCATCGGGCGACACCACCAGGCCGCTGTGGCTGGTGCGCACCACGCAGTGGTCGGCCAGGCCCGGCAGGCGGGTCTCGGCCAGCGCCACGGTGCCGTCGGAATCGTCATCCAGCGCCCCCAGCAGGCTGCCCAGCCCATGCGGCACCGAGCCTGCGATCAGGCCGACCGCGGCCTTTCCCTGCCAATCCGGCAGCCCGTCAAGCAGCAGTTCGCTGCTGCGGCCCAGGGCCAGGCCCCAGCCATGTTCGGACAGCGAGCGCGCGGTGCCACTGCCGCGCAGTGGCGAACCCAGGCAGACCACGCGCTGCACGGGCAGCTGCGGCTGCCGGCGCAGGGCTTCCAGCGCCAGCAGGCCGCCAAGGCTGTGTCCTACCAGCGACAGCGGGCCTGCGTCTGCCAGCCGCGCCAGCAACTGCGGGACGGCCACATCGGGGCCGCCAAATACGGACGAGTAGCCAAAGGCATGGACCTGGAAGCCTCGCGCGCGCAGGCGCCAGGCCAGCGGCCCGACCCAGGCACGGGCATTCCAGATGCCATGCAACAGCAGAACGGGGGGAGTCATGTGCAACAGCCTGGCGGTCAGCGGGGCGGAACTACGGTGATTGAACAGAAGCCAGGGGCAAGCGGCAGTGAACGTCAGGCCACGCGCGGTGCACGGCGCAGGATGAACTCAAGGTCGTTGGTATCGCCCACCGGGAACAGGTACTCGCCGGCCTTTTCGAAACCATACCGGGCGTAGAAGCGCTGGGCACCGAAGTTTTCCGACCACACGCCCAGCCACAGCGTGCGCGGGCCATCGTGCTCCAGCCAGGCCAGCGCGGTTTCCAGCAGGCGGCTGCCCCAGCCGCAGCTCTGCTGCGTCTTGACCAGGTACAGGCGCTTGAGTTCACCGTCACCGGGCTTTACGTCCGGATGCGGAAGCCCGCAGGGGCCGGCGGCGGCATGGCCGACCGCCTCCCCATCCAGTTCCAGCAGCCACACCGCGTAATCGGGGTGGGCCAGGATCGTGCGCTGGCGTTCGACCGTGTAGGACGCGTCGATGAAGTCCTGCAGGTCCTGCGGCGGATACAGATGGCCGAAGGTTTCGGTGAACGTGCGCGCGGCCAGCGCCGACAGGGTCGGCGCATCGTCCACAGTGGCGCGGCGGATCGAATACATGGGTCGAGTTGACGTCAGGACAACGGTTCGGGTCAAGCCCGCTCCGCCGGTTCCTTGTCGTCTTCTTCCTCTTCCTCTTCTTCGTATTCCTCGTCGTCCTCTTCTTCCTCGCCTTCTTCCTCTTCTTCGCCTTCCTCGTCCTCGTCGTACTCTTCCTCTTCGTCGTCTTCGTAATCCTCGACGCCGAAGTCTTCACCGTCCCAGCGACCTTCGCCGTCGGCGACGAAGGTCAGGGCCATGGCCGACGGGTTGGTACCGACGCGGACCAGCCAACCACCGAAGACACGTGCACGCTCGGTGACCAGGTTGGCCTCGGAGCCTTCATTGCCCAGCTTTTCCCACTCCAGCGAAAACGCAAACTCGGTCATTGCCTGGATCTCCTGATCAGTTTTTCTTGGGGCGAACCTGGATGTGCACTTCGGCCAGCTGCTCGTCGACGATCGGCGACGGCGCGTCGGTCATCAGATCCTGTGCACCGGTGGTCTTCGGGAACGGGATGACGTCGCGGATCGACTCGGTGCCGGCCATCAGCGCGGCGATGCGGTCGATGCCGAAGGCGATGCCACCGTGTGGCGGCGCGCCGTAGTTCAGCGCGTCGAGCAGGAAGCCGAACTTGGCACGGGCTTCTTCGGCACCGATGCCGAGCAGTTCGAACACCGCGCTCTGCATGTCGGGGCGGTGGATACGGATCGAACCGCCGCCGATTTCATTGCCGTTGAGCACCATGTCGTAGCCGCGCGAAACGGCCGTCTTGGCGTGCGCGCGCAGATCGGCGATGTCGTCCACGGCCGGCGCGGTGAAGGGGTGATGCAGGGCGACGTAGCGCTGTGCTTCCTCGTCCCACTCGAACATCGGGAAGTCGGTAACCCACAGCGGCGCCCAACCGTCGGCGACCAGGTTGAAGTCCTTGCCGGCCTTCAGGCGCAGCGCGCCCATGAAGTCGGACACCTTGTTGTAGCCGCCGGCACCGAAGAACACGATGTCGCCGTTGCCGGCGCCGACGTGCGCCACCAGCGCAGCGAAGCCTTCTTCGCTGAAGAACTTCTGGATGGGCGAGCTGATTTCACCGGTGTCGCTCACCTTGATGTAAGCCAGGCCCTTCGCGCCGTACTTGGCGGCGTGCGCGGCGTACTCATCGATCTGCTTGCGCGACAGGCTGGCACCACCCGGGATGCGCAGCGCGGCGACGCGGCCATCGGCATCATTGGCAGCAGCGGTGAAAACCGGGAATTCGCTGGTCTTGACCAGTTCGGCCACGTCCACCAGTTCCAGCGCGATGCGCAGATCCGGCTTGTCCGAACCGTAGCGACGCATCGCCTCGGCCCAGGTCATGCGCGGGAAGCTGGCCTCCAGCTCGACGTCGACCACTTCCTTGAAGATGCCGCGGATCATGTCTTCGACGAAATCCTGCACGTCGCGCTCGCGGACGAAGGCGAACTCCATGTCCAGCTGGGTGAATTCCAGCTGGCGGTCGGCTCGCAGGGCCTCGTCGCGGAAGCAGCGCGCGATCTGGTAGTAGCGGTCGAAGCCGGCCACCATCAGGATCTGCTTGAACAGCTGCGGGCTCTGCGGCAGGGCGTAGAACTCGCCGGGATGCATGCGCGCCGGCACCAGGAAGTCGCGCGCGCCTTCCGGGGTGGCCTTGGTCAGGATCGGGGTTTCGATGTCCTGGAAGCCCTTTTCGTCCAGGTGGCGGCGCAGGGCCTGCACCAGCTTGATGCGGGTGCGCTGCATGCGCTGCATTTCCGGACGGCGCAGGTCCAGGTAGCGGTACTTCAGGCGGGTTTCTTCGCCCGGGTTCTCGTGCGCGTGGAACGGCAGCGGCGCGGCCTTGTTCAGCACGGTGATGGCAGTGGCGATCACTTCCACCTTGCCGGTGCGCAGCTTGTCGTTGACTGCGTGGCGGGCGCGCACGACGCCTTCCACCTGCAGCACGTCCTCATAGCCCAGGCTGGCGGCCACGGCGAACACTTCGGCGTTGTCGAGCTCCACCGTCACCTGCACGATGCCTTCATGATCGCGGAGATCGATGAAGCAGACGCCGCCCTGGTTACGGGCCACGTCGGTCCAGCCGGCGAGGGTGACAGTCTGGCCAATCAGGGTCTCATCGACCAGGCCGCAGAAGTGGGTACGCATGGGGGGAAAGCTCCGCTGGAGAACGCCGGCGCCTGATGGGGGCCGGAAAGCCTCTTATTCTGCGGCCGAGGCCCCGGCCGGGGCAAATGCGGACGGTCACGCGGGCTTGATCGCCCCGGTCCTTATAGTCGCGCACCTACTCCCGTATGGGGATGTCGCCATGAAACCGCAGTCCCTGGCCAGCCTGGCCGTGATCCTGGGTACCTTTACCGCGCTCGCCCTGCCCTCCGCCCCTGCCGCCGCGCAGGACGGGGTGGTCCGTTGCGAGAGCCAGAACAACCGCGAACGTGTCTGCAACACCGGCTGGCGCGACGCCCGGCTGGTCCGCCAGCTGTCCGGCTCGGCCTGCGTGGAGGGCCGCACCTGGGGCACCCGCAACGGCAGCATCTGGGTCAACAACGGCTGCCGCGCCGAGTTCACCCAGGGCCGCGGTGGCTGGGGGGGCGGCAACGGTGGCGGTTGGGGCGGCGGCAACGGCAACGGCGGCACCGTGCGCTGCGAAAGCCAGGACAACCGCGAACGCAGCTGCCCGGTCGGCTGGCGCAACGCGCGCGTGGTCCGGCAGATTTCCGGCACGCAATGCGTGGAAGGCCAGAACTGGGGCGTGCGCAACGGCGCGATCTGGGTCAACCGCGGCTGCCGCGCCGAGTTCGCCGAAGCCCGCGGTGGCTGGGGCGGCGGCAATGGTGGGGGCAATGGCGGCGGCTGGGGTGGCGGCAACAGCAACTACACCGTGACCTGCAGCAGCAACAACAACCGGCAGCAGAGCTGCAACTGGGACGACCGCCAAGGCCGGCCGGTGCTGCAGCAGCAGTTGTCCGGCAGTGCCTGCCAGGAAGGCCGGACCTGGGGTTACTCGCGCGGCAACGTGTGGGTCAGCAACGGCTGCCGGGCGCGCTTCGGCACGCGTTGAGGACAGGGTCGGATCCCTGGCCGACGGCCAGCGCTCTGCCCCTCGGGCGCGCGCAATGCTGGGGTCGGAGCCCTCCACAGGAGGGGGCCGACCCCGCAATCAGGGTGCCGGCGAAGCCTGATCGCCCCAAGGCGCCGGCGGCAGCGCGACCGGCTTGCTGAGGTCGAACTGGACCCGGAATCGACGGCCCTCCGGACGCGTCAGCTCATAGACGAAGCGCTGGTCCGGCTCGATCTCCATCGCCCACGTGTTGTGGGTTGAAGCCAGCATGTCGGCACGGCGGAACATCGCCACCGATTCGCCGTCGGCGGGGAACTGCTGGCGTTCGGCGGTGCCCGGCGGCTTGCTGTCGCCGCCATAAAAGGTGATCGCGTCGGGGCTGCCGTCAGCATGGCGGTGGTCGTGCTTCAGGCGCACGCCGTGCTCGGTGCGGGTCAACACCCAGGTGCGCGAATGATCATCGCCCACGTGGAACGGGATGCGCAGCTCATGCCCCGGGTCGGCACAGCCCCGCACATGCATCACCAGCTTCTTCCCGGCGAAGGGATCCTCCCCGGTCGGTGCCGGCGTGTCCTCCACCACCTTGCCCTCGTAGGCCTGGCCGCAATGGGCGGCGATGGCGGCCATGAAAGCATCGGAGGGCGCGGTCGCCAGATCGTGGTTGACCGTATGCGATGGCTGCGAGCAGGCGGCGAGGCCGAGCAGGGCGATGGCGGAAGCAGAAGCGGCGATCGATTTCATACCCCAACCCTAAAGGCCATGGCCGGTGGGCGCAAACCGGCGCCCCGGCCTGCGCTGCCCGACCGCTGTCCGCTCTTACGGGCGTAACCATACCTGGCAGCCGTCGATGGCCTGGCTGCGGCTGCCGGCGGTATGCCGGGCCAGAATCTGCGCCTGCCAAGCGGCGCGTTCCGGCGTGCTGCCGACCTGGTTGGGGCAATCGACCAGCGCAGCCAACGGCAGCCCGCCCAGCGCCGCGTCGGACCCGGCGAACGATTGCAGGGCCTGGTCCGAGGCCCAGTCCGGGATCATCAGCGCCCGGCGTCCTGCCAGATAGGGCAGTTCGGAGGACCAGTCCTGGCCGAACGCCACGATCACGCCGTTCTCCGGCGTGCTGGAGCGGATCAGCGCAGCGATCTGCGAAACCGTGGTCGGTTCGCGTGCTTCCTTCATGTTCTTCAGGTAGTGGGCCAGGCCAAAACCGGTGGACAGCACGCACAGCAGCACCGCCAGGGCCACCGCGCGCCGCGGCTTGCCGATGGCGTCGGCACGCAGCACCGCCGACCACAGCACCAGGCCGACGATCGAGGTGGCGAACACGATGTTGGCCGCCTGGTAGTAGGGATGAGCGATGTGCAGGTTGGTGAAGACCAGGAACGGTGCCAGGTAGGCCAGCAGCAGCAACGCGACTGCGGCGCGGATCCGGCTGATGCACAGGCCCGCGATGAGAAACACCAGGAAAATCCAGTTGGAGCCGACTGCGCCGGAGAAGCGCTTCTTGAAGACCGTGCCCCACCAGGTGGCCGGATCCAGGCGCTGCTGCAGGGTGCCGTAGTTCCAGCTGGACAGGGCCTCGGAGGTCACCTGCTGCCCCAGCGGTGACTGCGCCTTCAGCGCGTCAGCGTGCTGCAGCCACAGGGTGATGGCAACCAGAACCGCCAGTGCCGACAGCACGCCCCACGCCAGCAGCTTCCAATGCCCCAGCAGCCACTGCGGGCGCCAGCCGTGCTCGCGCACCGCCAGCCAGGCAAACGCCAGCGCAACGAACGCCGCGAAACCGAAGAACGTGGTTACCTTGACCAGGGCTGACAGTACGGCGGCCACCACAGCGAGCAGGCCGAGCCATGCAGTCGGGCGGTTGCGCAGGCTCCCCAGCGCCCAGACGAAGACCAGGCCGAAGAACACGGCCGTGGACTCCATCATCACCGAGCGTCCCCAGAACTGGGCGTACGGCGAAACCGCGAAGGCACCGGCAACGCACAGCGCCAGCACGCGGTCAGGACGGATGGCCAGCAGCGTGCGGTAGACCAGCCAGACGCAGCCGACGTGGAATACGGTGGACACCAGCCGGCCGCTGTTGTCGGCACTGATGCCGGTGGCGCTGGACAGCACCGCTGCCAGCCACTGGTAGAGCGGGAATTCGAAGGGGATCGACCACGGCGCACCGATCACCGGCGTCAGGTAGTCCAGCCACGGGCCACCGCGCACCATCCAGTCGATGGACAGCGCAGTCTGCGTCTGCCGGAATCCCGAAGCATCGACCGGGGGCATCGACCAGCTGTACCCGAACAGGATCAGCAGCGCGATGGCAGAGAACCAAAGCAGGATCCTGCCTGGCAGCAGTTTACGGTCGAGGTTCACGTCCTGGGTCACGCCTGCAGCTCCTGGGGTATCCAACGCACCAGGGCCGGTACGTCGCGGGGCGCGCAGTGTCCCGTGCTGCACGTCCGCAACGCAAGTCTCGTGATGCCCTGCGCAGGCTCAACGCGATGCAGATGCAGATGCAGGCGGCGGATCGGCGGTAACCACTTCCGTCGCCGCCACCGGCGCATCTTCGCCCTGCCCGGCCGGCTCCTGCTCGACCGGGTCGACATCGAACGGGGTGCGGAACACCAGCGAAGGCAGCAGCGTGGTCAATGCGGCATACAACAGCAACGCACCGAACAGCACCGCCGGAATCTGGAAGCGATCGCGCATGATCGCAGCAAGCACCAGGGTGAAGATCAGCGTCGGTGCCAGTGCCAGCGATACGCGCAGGCTGCTGCGGAAGCTCTCGCCGAACATTACGCGGCGCTGCAGCCAGACCACCGCGATGCGCAGCGGCAGTACCACCAGGGTGATGACGATGCCCAGGCCCAGTGCCTCCCAGCTCAGCGCTTCGCTGGGCACCTTGGTGCCGGCGTTGAAGAAATAGAACGGCACGAAGAACGAGGCGAACAGACGCAGCGCATGCAGGTTTTCGTGCGAGGCCAGCAGCGGCATGCGCTGGTGAAGCAGGCGCGCGACCAGGCCGGCGATGAAGGCGCCGACCAGGTAATACACGCCCAGCAGGTAGGTGATGTACGCCGCCACCATGCCGACCATCACCAGCAGCGAGAATTCCGAACCCGGCGCATGTGGCGCGACCCAGCGACCGAGCGCGATGAACACCAGCGGCAGGCCGACCATCATCGCCAGCAGCGCCGTGCTGGACAGCGCCATGTGCGTCGGGTCACCCGCCTGCAGCACGATGAACAACGCCGCCAGGGCCAGCAGTTCACCCGCGATGGCCTTGCTGGTGACCCAGAACCGCTCGTCTTCGCTCAGCCCCAGCCGCGACAGCGAATCCATGATGAAACCGGTGGACGGGGTCAGCAGCGCCAGCGCCAACAGTCCAGCCGCCTGCCATGGCAGGCCGGCGTAACGCCAGGCCAGCCAGCCGACGCCGAACAGGGTCGCACTGCGGATCAGCAGATGCGCCAGCAGCGGCCACATGCCGCGCCGCAGGGCCTGCAGGTCGACTTCCAGGCCGGCAAACAGGAACAACGAAGAAATGCCCAGCGTGGCCAGCAGCCCGATGACCGCATCGTGCGCCTGGTCGCCCAGCCAGAGCATGCCGATGATGCCGAACAGCAGGCAGGTCAGGGGCGCGGGCAGACTGAACCGCTGCAGCGCGCGCGGGATGACCAGCAGCGCGAAGATCAGCAGCAGGTAGACCAGTTCATGGCTCATCGGGGGACTTCCGTGTGGATCGAACGCGCGCAGGATGCACGCCTGCGCGCGGTGGGACAAGTAGAACATTGCTGAAAATCAGCCCCTGCCCTGCCACATCCATGCACAGCTGCTGCGCTCAGCCGATCAGCCCATCGGCGATGCGACCGACCTGCGCAAGCACCGCCGCGCGCTGTTCGAAGCTGATCGCGCCCGCCTGTAGATAGGCGGTCAGGATCCACGGCGAGCCGCCCTGCATCGGCCACAACACGGCGATGTCGTTGCGGGCGTCTTCGCCATTGCTGCCGGTCTTGTCGCCCACCCGCCAACGCTTGCCCAAGCCTGCACGAAGGCAGGCATCGCCGGTTTCGTTGTCGATCAGCCAGTCGGCCAGCTGCTGGCGCGAGGCCGGCTGGAGTGCATCGCCCAGCACCAGCCGCTGCAGCGTGGCAGCGATGGCCGCCGGGGTGGTGGTGTCGCGCGGATCGTCGAGGGCGAAGCTGTTCAGTTCCGGCTCCAGGCGGTCGCTGCGGGTGATCGCATCGCCGCTGGCGCGCAGGAACGCGGTCACTGCCGGCGGCCCACCGATCGCGGCGAACAGCAGATTGGCGGCGGTGTTGTCGCTGGTGATCAGCGTGGCCCGGCACAGGTCACGCACGGTCAAGTCCTTGCCGGCATGGCGGCGGGTGACCGGCGCGTGCTCGAGGATGTCCTGGGCCCGTACCGGCAGGCGCTGGTCCAGCAGGGCCGGATCACCCTCGGCCTGCTTGAGCACCGTGGCGGCCAGCACGCTCTTGAAGGTGCTGCAGAGCGGAAAGCGTTCGTCCTGGCGATGACCCAGGCGGCGACCACTGCCGGTGTCGAGCAGGGTCACGCCGAGTCGACCGCTGCACGCCTTTTCCAGTGCAGCGAAATCGGCGGCGGCGGCGAAGGCGGCAGGGCTGGGTGCAGCGGCCATGGTTGTTGTGGCGGTGCGGGCGAGCAGCGGTGCCGCGAGCGCGGAAGCGGCGGCAACACCACTGAACTGCAGGAATCGGCGACGAGCGAGCATTCGGGGTTCTCCTGGGCGTGATGCCGATTATCAGAGCCCGCCCACGGTGGCCACCAGCGCGAATTTTCAGGAGAAGCCATTAGTTTCATTCATGCATGCCGCAGAAATTCTGCGGCCATTTCAAAGCCACCCGGCAAGCAGATACGATCAGCCATCACACCTGCTCACGGCTCACGCATGCTCCACCCGACCCTGCCGCTGAATGCGCTGCGCGCCTTCGAAGCCGCTGCCCGGCACCAGAACTTCACCCGGGCGGCGCTGGAACTCTGTGTCAGCCAGGCCGCGCTGAGCCACCAGATACGCGGACTGGAGGACCGGCTGGGCGTCCGCCTGTTCCATCGCCTGCCGCGCGGCGTGGCATTGACCGAGGAAGGAGCAGCGCTGTACCCGGTGCTCAACGAATCCTTTGAGCGCATTTCAGCCAGCATCGCCCGCTACACCGGCGGCCCGGCACGGGAAGTGCTGACGATCGGCGTGGTCGGCACCTTCGCCACCGGTTGGCTGCTGCCACGGCTGGCCGCGTTCGACGCCGCACACCCGGACATCGAACTGAGGCTGCAGACCCACAACAACCGCATCGACCTGGCCGGTGAAGGCCTGGACCTGGCGATCCGTTTCGGTGATGGCGACTGGCAGGGGCAGACCTGCACGGCGATCCTGGATGCACCGTTCGCGCC
Organism: Stenotrophomonas sp. LST15-1-1.1; assembly: GCF_040815575.1. Lineage (NCBI taxonomy): Bacteria > Pseudomonadati > Pseudomonadota > Gammaproteobacteria > Lysobacterales > Lysobacteraceae > Stenotrophomonas > Stenotrophomonas sp. LST15-1-1.1. Next base: position 482,889 of record NZ_JBFPNJ010000023.1, on the reverse strand, counting down.
CTTGTGTGCGCCGGCACTGGCGCGGCGACTGAAGCATCCGCGCGACCTGGCGGCCTTGCCGCTGCTGCGTTCGTACCGCAGCGACGAGTGGCCACGATGGCTGCAGATGGCCGCGGTCAACGGTGTGGAAGCGCGCGGACCGGTGTTCGATTCGTCGTTGACGCTGGCCGTGGCCGCGGCGGGCGGCGCCGGCGTCGCCCTGCTGCCGCTGTGCATGTTCGAAGCGGACCTGGCCGAGGGGCGGCTGCTGCAACCGTTTGCCACCACGCTGGACCTGGGCCGCTACTGGCTGACCCGGCTGCGCTCGCGTGCCGAACGGGAACCGGCCAAGCGGTTCCGCGAATGGCTGCAGGCACAGGGATGAAACACGCGCGCCGCGGGTAGCGCCGGGCCATGCCCGGCGAGCGCAGCGGATGGAAAAGCCGCCGGGCATGGCCCGGCGCTACCGATGGAATCAGGACTCCAGCAGTTCCATCCAGGCCGCTTCGGCCTTTTCCAGCTGCGCGGCGGTGGCTTCGCGGTCGCGGCCGAGCACGGCCATGCGCGCGGCATCGGCGTAGTTGCTCGAGTCGGCAAGCTGCCGGTCCAGTTCGGCCAGCACGCCTTCCAGCTCAGCGACCTTGGCTTCGGCACTGGCCAGCTTGTGCGGGTTGACCGGCTTCTTCTGCACCATCTGCGCGACCGGTGCAGTCTTGACCACCACCGGTTCCTCCACCTGCTCCATGCGTACCTTGGTGCCCTGCGCCTGCGGACGCGTGCGCAGCCAGGCGGCATAGGCATCGAGGTCACCGTCGAACGGTTCGACCACGCCATCGGCCACGCGCCAGAAGGTGTCGCAGACCAGCCCGATCAGATGGCGATCATGCGAAACCATCACGATCGCGCCGTCGAAATCGGCCAGTGCTTCAGCCAGCGCCTCGCGCATTTCCAGGTCAAGATGGTTGGTAGGTTCGTCCAGCAGCAGCACGTTCGGCTGCTGCCAGGCGATCAACGCCAGCGCCAGGCGTGCGCGCTCGCCGCCAGAGAAACCATCCACCGGTTCGAAGGCACGGTCGCCCGGGAAATTCCACTTGCCGAGGAAGTCGCGGAACGACTGGTTCGGTGCATCCGGGGCCAGGTCGCGGAAGTGTTCCATCGGCGACTGGCCTTCATGCAGCGACTCGACCGTGTGCTGGGCGAAGTAGCCGATGCGCAGGTCCGGATGCGCGGCGCGTTCGCCAGCGATCGGTGCCAGTTCGCCCACCAGGGTCTTCACCAGCGTTGTTTTACCGGCGCCGTTGGGGCCCAGCAGGCCGATGCGCTGGCCCGCTTCCAGGCCAAAACCCACGTTGTGCAGGATCACCGAGTCGCTGCCGTAGCCGGCCTCGACGTGGTTCAGGCGGATCAGCGAGAACGGCAGTTTGGCCGGCGGCGCGAACTCGATGCGGAACTCGCGCTCAGCGCGCACTGCTTCGGTACCGGCCAGCTTGGCCAGTCGCTTCATCCGGCTCTGTGCCTGCGCGGCCTTGCTGGCCTGGGCCTTGAAGCGGTCGATGAAGCTCTGCAGATGCGCGCGCTCGGCCTGTTCCTTCTCGTGCGCGATCTGCTGCTGGCGCAACTGTTCGGCGCGCTGGCGCTCGAAGTCGGTGTAGCCGCCCGGGTAAAGCTTGGCGCCGCCACCGTGCAGGTGCAGGGTGTGGGTGGCCACGTTGTCGAGGAACTCGCGGTCATGCGAGATCAGCAGCAGCGTGCCCGGGTACTTCAGCAGCCACTGTTCCAGCCAGTACACCGCGTCCAGATCCAGGTGGTTGGTCGGTTCGTCGAGCAGCAGAAGGTCGCTGGGCATCATCAGCGCGCGGGCCAGGTTCAGGCGCACGCGCCAGCCGCCGGAGAACGAGGACACCGCGCGGTGGTGCGTTTCGGCCGGGAAACCCAGGCCATGCAGCAGCTTGCCGGCGCGCGCTTCGGCGTCGTAGGCATTCAGCTCGGCCATGCGCGTATGCGCCTCGGCCACCGCTTCCCAATCCTCGCGGGCGGTCGCCTCGGCCTCGGCGGCCAACACGGCGGCCACTTCGATATCGCCGCCCAGCACGAAGCTCAGCGCCGGGTCCGGCAACGACGGGGTTTCCTGGGCGACGCTGGCGATGCGGATCTTGCCGGGCAGGTCGACGTCACCCTTGTCGGCCTCCAGCTCGCCCTTCACCGCCGCGAACAGGCTGGACTTGCCAGCACCATTGCGGCCGACCACACCCACCCGGTAACCGGCGTGCAGCGTCAGGTCGACATTGGACAACAGCAGCCGCTCGCCGCGGCGCAAGGCGAAATTACGAAGCGAAATCATGGGGGGAGGCGTCCATATAACCGAATGGAATGTGCTGGTAAGCACTGTTCCTGCGACGCAATTCTAACGTTAACGAATACTTGACGCGCCCCGGGATGCGCGGCGGGCGACGTTCCTCTCTCCCACGTCCTGTCCGCGCGCCTCCCGGGCCCCCTCCCCCGTCACTGCCTGTCGCAGCTAAATGGTTGCTGCTGCAACGTTTTTTCTGATGACAGACATTTGACAGGCACTGAATATCCCGTTAATTCCTGTATTGCGCACCGCAACAACCGTCGTCCGCTCACCCCCGTGATGTCGATTCCGGTGCCGTCCCGCCAACCGGAGCCCCCTCCCGATGACCCGCAAGACCAGCCTGATCGCCGCCGCCGTCGCTGTCGCACTCGGTGGTTCTCCGTTCGTTGCCGCTGCCCAGCAGGCCGGCACCGCCGCCAACACCCTGGATACGGTGATCGTCACCGGTACCCGCGTGGCCGACCGCACGGTCGCCGAATCGCAGTCGCCGATCGACATCATCACCCCCGAGATCCTGCAGTCCACCGGTACCGGTGAACTGGCCACCGCGCTGTCGCGCGCGCTGCCCTCGCTGAACTTCCCGCGCCCGGCACTGACCGACGGCACCAGCGGCGTGCGCCCTGCACAGCTGCGCGGTCTGTCGCCGGACCAGGTGCTGGTGCTGGTCAACGGCAAGCGCCGCCACACCTCGGCGATGATCAACGTCAACGGCAGCATCGGCCGTGGTTCGTCGGCAGTGGACATCAACGCGATTCCGATCGCCGCCATCGAGCGCGTCGAGGTGCTGCGTGACGGCGCCTCCGCACAGTACGGTTCGGATGCCATCGCCGGCGTCATCAACATCGTGCTGAAGGGCAGCGGCAGTGGCGGCAGCCTGGCCGTCGACTACGGCCAGTACTCGGCCGGCGACGGCAACAAGTACCAGCTGTCCGGCGATACCGGCGTGGAATTCGGCAACGGCCGTGGCCGCGTGCACGTGGCCGGCCAGATCAGCCAGCAGGACGAGAGCGACCGCGCCGGTCCCTACCGCGGCACCACGCCGAACACCGTCAATTACCCGTCCGTTGGCCAGACCACCTTCATCGTCGGTGACCCGCGCGTGGACGCCACCGCCGCCTCGGCCAACGCCAGCTTCGATTTCAGCGACCACGTGACCGGCTATGCCAGCGCGCTGCTCAGCAACCGCGACATCACCTCGTTCGCCTTCTACCGTTCGCGCAACCACAACGGTCAGACCGCGCTGCTGGCGCAGACCTACCCGGACGGCTACGTGCCGCAGATCAACCAGTATTCCAAGGACCGTTCGCTGGTGGCCGGCGTCAAAGGCAACACCGACAACGGCTGGACCTGGGACCTGAGCCTGAACCACGGCGAGAACACCCTGGATTTCCACACCCGCAACAGCATCAACTACAGCCTGGGCGCCACCAGCCCGCGTTCGTTCTACGACGGCACGCTGAAGTACCAGCAGGACATCTTCAATGCCGACCTGACCAAGTCGCTGGACTGGGGCCTGGCCTATCCGGTCACGCTGTCCTTCGGCGGTGAATACCGTCGCGAGAAGTGGGACCAGAACCCGGGCGAACTGAACTCCTACACCGGCACCGGTGCGCAGGGCTTCGGCGGCTTCACCCCGACCAACGAAGTGCACACCGACCGCCACAACTACGCGGTCTATGCGGGCCTGGAAGCGGACCTGACCGAGAAGTTCTCGGCCGGCATCACCGGCCGCTACGAGGATTACTCGGACTTCGGCGACCGCTTCTCCGGCAAGCTGTCGGCGCGCTACGCGTTCACCGACAAGGTCGCGCTGCGGGCAACCGCTTCCAGCGGCTTCCGCGCGCCGTCGCTGCCGCAGCAGGGCTACCAGGCGGTGACCAGCCAGTTCACCAACGGTGTGTTCGTCGAACGCGGCACCTTCCCGACCACCAGCCAGGCCGCGCAGGCGCTGGGCGCTTCGCCGCTGAAGGCGGAGACGTCCACCTCCTACAGCCTGGGCCTGGTGCTGCAGCCGATCGACCGCCTGTACGTCACCGTCGATGCGTACCAGATCGACATCGACAACCGCATCGCGCTGTCGTCCAGCATCACCACCAACGCCGCTTCCAGTGCGCTGCTGTCCGGGCTGGGCCTGCCGCAGGTGACCGCGTTCTCGTACTTCACCAATGGTCTGGACACCCGCACCCGCGGCGTCGACTTCGTGTCCAGCTACACTCTGCCGTTCAGCGCCAGCAGCCTGGAACTGACCGCGGCGTACAGCTACAACGACACCGAAGTGCAGCGCGTGGGCGGCACGCCGGCGGTGTTCGGCACGCTGGGCCTGACCCAGTCGCTGATCGGCCGCGATGAAATCGGCCGCATCGAGGACAGCTACCCGCACGACAAGACCATCCTCAGCGGCACCTGGCGTTCGGATCACTGGGAGCTGGGCCTGGCGGCGACCCGCTACGGCAAGTTCACCGTGCGCAACTCGGCCACTGCCGCCCGTGACCAGACCTACGGCGACAAGTGGGTGCTGGATGCCTCGGCCAGCTACAAGCCGAGTGCGAACTGGACGCTGACGGTGGGTGCCGACAACCTGCTGAACGAGTACCCGGACCGCACCGAAGATCTGCAGAACTCGACCTTCGGCATGCTGCCGTACAGCAACTACTCGCCGTTCGGCTTCAATGGCGCGTATGTGTATGGGCGGATCAAGTACAACTGGTAAGTGGTAACGGGCGTGCCGGGCCCAGCCCGGTGGCTGCCCTGGTAGTGCCGGCCGCTGGCCGGCAACAACGCGTGGGCACCCGCAGGCCACGGATCATGGCCTGCGGGTTTGCCGTATCTGGCCGCATCGGTGAAAATCGGGGCATCCCCCCGATTTCTGCGAGAGCCGATGCACCATGACACCGACCTGATCAACATCGTTGCCGTTGGTCTCGGGCTCGCCTTCATCTTCGGCGCGCTGGCCAACAAGCTCCGCTTGTCTCCTCTGGTCGGTTACCTGGTTGCTGGCATCTGCGTCGGTCCGTTCACTCCGGGCTTCGTCGCCGACCAGGCGTTGGCCAACCAGTTGGCCGAACTGGGCGTTATGCTGCTGATGTTCGGCGTCGGCCTGCACTTCTCGCTGAAAGACCTGATGGCGGTCAAGGCCATCGCCATTCCCGGTGCCATCGGCCAGATCCTGGTCGCCACCCTGCTCGGCTGGGGCCTGGCGGCGCTGATGGGCTGGCCGGTCATCCACGGCGTGGTGTTCGGTTTCGCGCTGGCCACGGCCAGTACCGTGGTGCTGCTGCGCGCGATGGAAGAGCGCCGCCTGCTGGAAACCCAGCGCGGCAAGATCGCAGTCGGCTGGCTGATCGTCGAAGACCTGGCCTGTGTGCTGGCACTGGTGATGATGCCGGTGATGGCCGGGGTGTTCGGGCCCGACGCGGCCAACGAACACCACACCATCGGCAGCGTGCTGGCCAGCATTGGCTGGACGTTCGTGCAGCTGGGCCTGTTCGTTGCAGTGATGCTGGTGGTCGGCCGCCGGGTCATTCCGTGGATCCTGGAGCGCATCGCCGGTACCGGCTCGCGCGAACTGTTCACCCTGTCGGTGCTGGCGATCGCACTCGGCGTGGCGTTCGGTTCGGCGATGCTGTTCGGCGTGTCGTTCGCGCTGGGCGCGTTCTTCGCCGGCATGCTGCTCAATGAATCCGAACTCAGCCACAAGGCGGCCAGCGATTCACTGCCGCTGCGTGATGCATTCGCGGTGCTGTTCTTCGTCTCGGTGGGCATGCTGTTCAATCCCGGCATCCTGATCGAGCACCCGTGGCAGGTGCTGGCCACTGCCGGCATCATCATGTTCGGCAAATCGGCGGCGGCCTTCTTCATCGTGCGCGCGTTCGGCCATCCCACCGGCACCGCGTTGACGATCTCGGCCAGCCTGGCGCAGATCGGCGAGTTCGCCTTCATCATCGCCGGCCTCGGCGTGACCCTGAAGATCCTGCCGCCCACCGGCCAGGCGCTGGTGCTGGCCGGCGCGCTGATCTCGATCATGCTCAATCCGCTGGTGTTCGGCCTGCTCGACCGCTGGCTGCTGAAGCACCAGGAAACCACGCCCACGGCAGTGGAGACCGAGCTGCCGCCAGGACCGTCGCTGGACCTGCACGACCATGCCATCGTCATCGGCTACGGCCGCGTCGGCAGCGCGCTGGCACAGGTGCTGCGCGACCGTGGCGTGCCGGTGATGATCATCGACGACAACAAGGAACACGTGGCCGAGGCGCATGCGGCCGGCCTGCCCGGCATCCGCGGCAGCGCCGCTTCGGACAAGGTGCTGGCCGAGGCCCATCCCGAGCGCGCGAAGATCGCGGTGCTGGCGATCCCGCAGCCACTGGAGGCCGGTGAGACATTGGCCAAGCTGCGTGCGATCAACCCTGACCTGACCCTGCTGGCGCGCGCGCACAGCGATGCCGAAGTGAAGCATCTGCTTGAACATGGTGCCGACGGCACGGTGATGGCAGAGCGCGAGCTGGCCTACTCGCTGGCGGAAATGGTGATGGCGACCCCGCCGTATCGCAGTCTTGGGCAGCACAGCATTCCGGTGGTGTGAGGGGTGTGCGGCAGGGCTGCGCCCTGCACCCGCGGTGGCAACTGCAACTGCCGAAGCAACAGCCAGAGCTGGCTTCCTGCGGGATGGCGGGGTGGGTCCGGTTGCGGGAGACGCCGTAAACCCATCCTTGGGGGCTTGGCCGCGGCATCCATGCCGCGGACACTCCCGCAACCGGACCCACCCCGCCTTCGACAGATTTACGCGATCTGCCGGAATGGCATGGCCTGCTTTTGGTGGGTGTCGACCTTGGTCGACACGTCGATCCACGTCATGCGTGGATGTTCTTCGTTCAATCGTTGAAAAATCGATTTCGATTGAGATTCATCCACGCATGGCGTGGATCTACCGGGGTTGGTTGCACCTAAAAAAATCCCCGGCCGACCCGCATCGGCCGGGGATGATATCGCCACGCCCTTGGAGAGCGTCTCTACCGTAGCGCGTTCCTGCAGTGGTGGTGATCGCCTGTGGCGATGACAACCAAGCCGGTGGCTATCAGCCGGCCAGCGGCAGGCAGACGTCGGCGCGCAGCTGGTGCGCAGGTATCTGTTCGGGATCATCCAGGAAGTGGAAATACAGGGGCGCTTCGGCAAGTGCATGCCCGCTGTCCGGCCACCAGTCGCGCAGCAGTACGTCACCCACTGCCTGCAGCTGCTCATAGGGGCCGACGTGGTGGACAACCGCATGCGGTCCGACTCCGAGGGCCTGCCGCCGCAGCGGCGATGACAAGGGCGGCAACCCCGTGGCGAATCCGATGCCGCAGTCGAAGCGGTGCACCCGTGCCGGTACGTCACGGTGGTCATCGACGGCGATGCCCACCAGATGCAGCAGATCATCGGCCAAGCCCTGCGTCTGCGCCCATTCAAACAAGCGACCGAAGCTGGCGTCGAGATCACCGAAGGCACCCTGTGCGCGCAACAGCACGACCTCGAACGGCTGCAGCGCGCGCACTTCCACTTTCAACGGGGTAGCGCTCTCTGCGTCCACGTCGGCCGGCGGCTGTGCCAATACCTGCTGCCATCGCTGCCGCAGCGCTGCATCGGCGCGCAGCGCGCGCGGGGTGGTATCCAGGCGCTGCCGGCAGCGCCGCGCCAGGGCCTGAGCGCTTTCGTAGCCTGCGGCCAATGCGGCGTCGGTGACACTTGCATCGGGCTGCTGCAGCGCCTGCAAGGCGTTGAGCAGACGCAGGCGATCCAGCGTCTGCCCCGGGCTTTCACCGGTCAGCGCCCGGTACAGGCGCTGGAAGTGATAGGGCGACTGATGCGCGACTGTCGCCAGTGCGGTTACATCCGGCAACGCCTGCTGCTCACGCAGGCAGGCCTGCAGATGGTCGATGACCCGTTCGATTCCCTGCGCCTGGCGCAGGCCTGCAAGCCGCTTCATGACCATCTCCCATCGAGGACATGGCTGCGATCCTGCCTGATCCCCCGCCCGCGCGCGTAACCGATCCTGCGCGATTGCCTACCCTCAGGTGACGGCCAGGGCCTGCTCCAGGTCAGCGCGCAGGTCGCCGATGTGCTCGATGCCGATCGACAGGCGCACGGTATCTTCGCTGACACCAGCCCTGGCGAGCTCGGCTGCATCCAGCTGGCGATGGGTGGTCGACGCCGGATGGGTGGCCAGCGACTTCGCATCCCCCAGGTTCACCAGCCGGGTGAACAGCTTCAGTGCATCGAGGAAACGCGCGCCGGCAACGCGCCCTCCGGGCAGGCCGAAGGTCAGCACGCCGGAGCCGTGGCCGCCCAGATAGCGCTGCGCCGCCGCGTGTTCGGGATCGTCGGCCAGCCCGGCATAACGCACCCAGGCCACTTTCGGATGCGCGCGCAGGTACTGCGCCACGGCCAGCGCATTGGCGTTGATCCGCTCCATGCGCAGGGCCAGGGTCTCGATGCCCTGCAGGATCAGGAAGGCATTGAACGGTGACAACGCGGCACCGGTATTGCGCAACGGCACCACCCGCGCACGACCGATGTACGCCGCCGCGCCGAGCGCTTCGGTATAGACCACACCGTGATAGCTCGGGTCGGGCTGGTTCAAACGGGCAAAGCGTTGCGGCTGTGCCGTCCAGTCGAAGCGGCCGGAATCGACGATCGCGCCGCCCAGACTGGTGCCGTGGCCACCGAGGTACTTGGTCAGCGAGTGCACCACGATGTCGGCGCCATGTTCGAACGGGCGCAGCAGGAACGGCGTGGCCACGGTGTTGTCGACGATCAGCGGCACGCCCGCCGCATGCGCGACCTCGGCGATGGCGGCGATGTCGGTGACGTTGCCGCGCGGGTTGCCAATCGATTCAACGAACACCGCCTTGGTGCGCTCGTCGATCAGGGCTGCGAACGCAGATGGGTCAGCCGGATCGGCGAAACGCGTCTGGATGCCGTACTGCGGCAGCGTGTGGGCCAGCAGGTTGAGGCTGCCGCCATACAACGCGCTGGCAGCGACGATGTTGTCGCCAGCCTCGGCAATGGTCTGGATCGCATAGGTGATCGCTGCCTGCCCGGAGGCCAGTGCCAACGCGCCGACGCCCCCTTCCAGTGCCGCCACACGCTGCTCCAGCACGTCGGTGGTGGGGTTCATGATGCGCGTATAGATGTTGCCCGGCACCTTCAGGTCAAACAGGTCTGCCCCGTGCTGGGTGTCATCGAATGCGTAGGCCACGGTCTGGTAGATCGGCACCGCCACCGCGCGGGTGGTCGGATCGGGACGATAGCCGCCGTGCACGGCCAGGGTTTCCAGTTGCCACTGCGGATCGCTCATTGCGCCAGGCTCCATCCGGGGAAGCGCCCACCATAGGCCAGCCATCGACCGCCATTGAGAGCCCCTGGCGATGACGCCAGTACCAGTGGTTATCAGGTTGCCCGGGATTCAGGCAGTCGTCATGGGCCATTGCTAGGCTTCGCCGCCGGGCCTTTCGCCCCGGACAAGGACGCCCTACCGATGCAGCCCTCCCCGTGGACTCCCGCCACCGGCAACCCGACCCAGGTGCTGCTGGTCGAGGACGACCGCCGCCTGGCCGAGCTGGTCAGCGACTACCTGCGCGAACATGGATTTGCCGTGCAGCACGTGCCGCGCGGCGACCTGGCCAGCGCGGCCTGTCGCCAGCACGCGCCGGAACTGGTGGTGCTGGACCTGATGCTGCCTGGCCTCGGTGGCATCGACGTGTGCCGGCAGATCCGCAGCTTTTCCGACGTGCCGATCCTGATGCTGACGGCGTGCGAGGACGATATCGAACAGGTGCTGGGCCTGGAGTCCGGCGCCGATGACTACGTGCACAAGCCGATCGAGCCGCGCCTGCTGCTGGCGCGCCTGCGCGCACTGCTGCGCCGTCGCCATGGCAGCGGCCCTGCGGGCGTGCCGTGCCGGCTGATGCATGGCGAACTGCTGATCGATCGCGTGCAACGCGAGGTCCACCTGCATGGGCAGCCGGTGGAACTGGGTACCACCGAATTCGAGATCCTCTGGCTGCTGGCCAGCCAGCCCGGGCAGATTCTCTCGCGCGACCAGATCCTGCAGGCGGCGCGCGGTATCGGTTTCGACGGCCTGGACCGCAGCGTGGATGTCTGCATCGGCAAGCTGCGCCGCAAGCTCGGCGACGACGCGCGCGAACCGCGCCGTATCAAGACCGTGTGGGGCCGTGGCTACCAGTTCAATCCGTCGGCCTGGTCGGCGTGAAGCGCCTGTTCCTGTGGCTGTGGTTCGTCACCGGGGCCTGCCTGCTGGTGTCGGTGTTCAGCCTCAACCATCTGCTGGACCGCATCTACACGCCCCTGCAGGAACGTGTCTTCGTCGAACAGGTGCGCGGCCAGGTGTATGCGCTACGCAGCGGACTGGCCGGCCTGGACCGCCCGCAGCAACAGCAGCGCGTGGCGCAATGGCAACCGCACTACGGCATTGCACTGTCACTGCTGGATGCGCCGCCGGTACTGGATGACCAAGAGCGCAGCGCCCTGCGCGGTGATGGCTTCATCGTTCGTGAGCGCTACCAGCAGGTCCTGCTGCCCATCGAGGGGGCTGACGGACGCTGGCTGCAACTACGCTTTCCCGGCGAAGTGCAGATGACCCTGTACATGACCGTCGCCGCGTACCTGTGCATCCTGCTGCTGGTCGGCGCCTGCCTCTATGCCTGGGTACGCCTGTTGTGGCGCGATCTGGAGGCGCTGCGGGGTCATGCAGACCGCATCGGTGCCGGCGACCTGCAGGCGCGTGCGCAGGTATCGCCGCGCTCGCAGATCCGCGTCATCGTCGAGCATTCCAACCGCATGGCAGCGCGCGTGGCCGAACTGGTGCAACGGCAGCGCGATCTCACCCATGCCATTTCCCACGAGCTGCGCACGCCGATCGCACGCCTGGCCTTTGGCCTGGACCTGATGCAGGACAGCAACGATCCGGCGCGGCGGGCACACCTCGCTACCGGCCTGCATGGTGATCTGGCCGAGCTCAACCGGTTGGTCAGCGAGCTGCTGGCGTACGAGCGGCTGGAGCATCCCAACGATGCCGAGCCCATGCAGCGGATCGAAGCGAATGATTGGCTGCAGGCCTGCATGGAGGACGCGCGGCGCGATGCCGAGCGCGCGGGACTGGTGCTGCAGGTGTGGCCCAGTGCGCTGCCACGCGTGGATGCCGAGCCGCGCCTGCTGCAGCTGGCCCTGAGCAACCTGGTCGGCAACGCGATGCGCTATGCACGCACCCGTGTGGAGGTGTCACTGGTCAGCGTGGCCGGCAAGGCCTGCCTGCGCGTGGATGACGATGGCCCCGGCATCGCCGAAGGTGATCGCGAAAAGGTGCTGCGCCCGTTCACCCGCCTGGATGACAGCCGCAGCCGCGATACCGGGGGCTTCGGCCTGGGCCTGGCCATCGCCGGGCGCATCGCGGTTCGGCACCACGGCGAACTCCGCGTGGGACGCGCGACCCTCGGTGGCGCGCGCCTGGAAATGCACTGGCCAATGGCTGCCAGCTGAACAGCGCAGGCCGCGCTTACAGTTGCTTACAACTCCCGCACAACTGCGGACGGATTGGTCGCCGGCGTCCCGCCACGCTGGCGACCCTGCAGCACGCGCCGGATGCGCGCGCTGCACTTCCTCCCAATGCAGAGAGTTGCCATGTCCCACCTTCGCCGTTTCCCCACCCTGCTCGGCCTGGCCCTGTTGCCCTTGTTCGCAACGTCCGCAGCGCATGCCAAGGATGACCAGTGGACCTTCGAGCTTGCTGCCGGTGGCGGCGTCGCACCGCGTTACAGCGGCAGCGAGGAATTCCAGGCCGCCCCCACACTGTCCTTCGACGTGACCTCGCCGGGCGGCTGGTTTCTGGGTACCAGCGGTGCGGGTTGGGGTACGGCGATCGGCGAACACACCCGCGTGCGTGCCTACGTCGGCGGCAGCGGCAGCCGCCGCGAGAAGAACTCGATCCTCGGCGGCTCGGACTTCCTGCGTGGCATGGGCGATATCGATACCCGGCCGCTGGTCGGCCTGGCGGCTGGTTATACGCTGGGTGAGGCGGTGCTGAGCGGTTCCTGGCAGTACACGCTGAAAGACGACGACAAGGGCGACAACGGCCTTGCGACCCAGCAGATCCATCTGAACCTGGAATTGCCGTTGTTCGATCTGGCCGGTGGCGTGGTCAGCGGCAGCGTCTCCACCGACTACGGCAACCGCGGCTACATGCAGACCTGGTACGGCGTCAGCCCTGACCAGGCCGCACGCACCGGTTTCGCCCAGCACAAGCCCAAGGCCGGTCTGGTCAGCGCCGGCCTGGGCATGAAATGGAGCCATCGCGCCGGTCGCAACGGCAACTGGTACATCGCTGTGGAAGGCACCCGACTGCTGGGCGATGCGGCCGACAGCCCGATCGTGCAGAAGGCCAACCAGTTCGGATTGATGACCGGGTATACGCACCGGTTCTGAGCATTGCCGGCAAGCGCCGGATGCGGCCGGTCGCTGCAACCGAAACGGGGCGCTGCACTCATGCAGTGCCCCGTTCGGCTCAGGCTCAGGCCTTGGCGAACACCAGATGGCCGCCGTCGTTGCCCACTTCGATGGTATCGCCGTTGGCGAACGCACCGGACAGGATCTTCTGCGCCAGCGGGTTCTCCAGCTGTGCCTGGATCGCACGCTTCAGCGGACGCGCACCGTAGACCGGATCGAAGCCGACGTTGCCGAGCAGATCGAACGCTGCATCGGACACCACCAGCTTCAGGCCACGCTCGGCCAGGCGCTTTTCCAGGCCACGCATCTGGATGCGCGCGATCTGCTTGATCTGCTGCTTGTCCAGCGGATGGAACACCACGATATCATCCAGGCGGTTGATGAACTCCGGACGGAAGTGCGCCTGCACCACGCCCATCACCGCCGCCTTCATCTGCGTGTAGGCCTCCGGCGTGTCATCGCCACTCATGTCCTGGATCTGGTGCGAGCCCAGGTTGGAGGTCATCACGATGACGGTATTGCGGAAGTCCACCGTGCGACCCTGGCCGTCGGTCAGGCGGCCATCGTCCAGCACCTGCAGCAGGATGTTGAACACATCCGGATGTGCCTTTTCCACCTCATCCAGCAGGATCAGCGAATACGGGCGACGGCGCACGGCCTCGGTGAGGTAACCACCTTCCTCGTAGCCCACGTAGCCCGGGGGCGCACCGATCAGGCGTGCAACGCTGTGCTTCTCCATGAACTCGCTCATGTCGATGCGGATCATCGCGTCGGCGCTGTCGAACAGGAACTCGGCCAGCGACTTGCACAGTTCGGTCTTGCCCACGCCGGTCGGGCCCAGGAACAGGAACGAGCCACCCGGTCGATTCGGATCGGACAAGCCAGCGCGCGAACGACGCACTGCGTCGGACACCACCTTGATCGCCTCTTCCTGGCCGACCACGCGATTGTGCAGCACCTCTTCCATGCGCAGCAGCTTGTCACGCTCGCCTTCGAGCATCTTGTTGACCGGGATGCCGGTCCAACGCGAGACGACCTCGGCGATCTCCTCGTCGGTGACGCGGTCCTGCACCAGCTTGAAGTCGGTGTTCTCGGCTTCCTGCGCAGCGGCGAGCTGCTTTTCCAGCTGCGGCAGCACGCCATACTGGATCTCGCTCATGCGGGCGAAATCCTGCCGGCGCTGCGCAGACTCCAGTTCGACCTTGGCCTGCTCGACCTGCTCCTTGATCTTCGTCGTACCCTGCAGCGCAGCCTTCTCCGACTTCCAGACCTCGTTCAGATCGGAGAACTCGCGCTCCAGCGCATCGATATCGTTTTCCAGATCGGCCAGGCGCTGCCGTGAGGCATCGTCCTTTTCCTTCTTCAGCATCTCGCGCTGGATCTTCAGCTGGATCAGGCGGCGTTCAAGCCGATCCAGTTCCTCCGGCTTGGAGTCGATCTCCATGCGCAGGCGTGAAGCGGCTTCGTCCATCAGGTCGATGGCCTTGTCCGGCAGCTGGCGGTCGGTGATGTAGCGGTTGGACAGCGTGGCCGCAGCGACGATGGCCGGGTCGGTGATTTCCACGCCATGATGTACCGCGTACTTTTCCTTCAGGCCACGCAGGATCGCGATGGTGTCCTCCACCGTCGGCTCGCCCACGAACACCTTCTGGAAGCGGCGCTCCAGCGCGGCATCCTTCTCGATGTACTTGCGGTACTCGTCCAGCGTGGTCGCACCGACGCAGTGCAGTTCACCGCGTGCGAGCGCCGGCTTGAGCATGTTGCCGGCATCCATCGCACCATCGGCTTTGCCCGCGCCGACCATGGTATGCAGCTCATCGATGAACAGGATGATCTGACCTTCGCTCTTGGCCAGGTCGTTGAGCACGCCCTTCAGGCGCTCCTCGAATTCGCCGCGGAACTTCGCACCGGCGATCAGCGCGCCCATGTCCAGCGACAGCACGCGCTTGCCACGCAGGCCCTCGGGCACTTCGTCGTTGATGATGCGCTGGGCCAGGCCCTCGACGATCGCGGTCTTGCCCACGCCGGGTTCGCCGATCAGCACCGGGTTGTTCTTGGTACGACGCTGCAGCACCTGGATGGTGCGGCGGATTTCTTCGTCGCGACCGATCACCGGGTCGAGCTTGCCGCTCTCGGCGCGTGCGGTCAGGTCGATGGTGTACTTTTCCAGCGCCTGTCGCTGCTCCTCGGCGTTCTCCGACTGCACGTTCTCGCCGCCACGCAGCTTGTCGATGGCGGTCTGCAGGCGCGCCTTGTCGGCACCGGCAGCGCGCAGCGCCATGCCCAGCGTGCCGCCGTCTTCCAGCGCGGCCAGCACGAACCACTCGCTGGCGATGAAGGCATCGCCCTGCTGCTGTGCCAGCTTGTCGGTATGGTTGAGCAGGCGGTTGAGATCGTTGCCGATCGACAGGTTGCCGGCCTGGCCGGACACCTTCGGCAGTGCTTCAAGCGCCTCGTCCAGGCGCTCGCGCAGCACCGGCACGTTGACGCCGGCCTGGGCCAGCAACGGCCGGGTGCTGCCGCCCTGCTGGTCCAGCAGGGCACTGAAGACATGTACCGGTTCAATGATGCTGTTGTCGCGGCCTACCGCCAGCGACTGCGCGTCTGCCAGCGCCTGCTGGAAACGCGAGGTGAGCTTGTCCATGCGCATTGCGGAACCTCATCGGTCATCTTGGCCGGCCGCGCCGGCGATGCTGGAAAGATGCGGTTGCCCCACCCGGTTTCAAGGGTGGCTGCGACTGCATTCGAAGGCCAGTCAGCCTGCGGCCAGCATGCCGGACGGGGTGTTGTCGGCGCGTTGATCCGGATCACATCCCGCACGACGGAGGGCTCTCAGCGGGTGATCGCGGCCCGGATCGCCCGCAGCTGCTGCTTGACCGCCCGCGCCTGCGCCGCGTCCATGCGCAGCAAGGCCTTCTGGCCGATCGAGCGCGACTGCAGGGTGGCATCGACGAAGCGGTAGCGGCCGCGCTGATCGCGCTCCACCAGCGGCGCTTGAGCCAGCTCAGGGGTATCCAGCAAATGATCGATGACAGACACCAGGCGGTCATTGAAGTAGCCGTCGGGCTTTCCCAGATCGACGTAGGCCTGCTGGATCAGCGGATAGAAGCGCTTGTAGGCATCGGCCGCGGCCGCCGGGTCAATCGCAGTGAAGGCCTGCACATAGGGCGTGTAACGCGCCGCATTGGCCGCAGCGATACGGTCGCCGCCCTCGCCCGGCTCCACCTGCAGGCTGCCCGGCAGCGGCCGAGCGGCCAGCGCGGTAGGCGGCACGCTGGCCTTGTCCAGGTTGTCGACCTGGGTGACCAGCCGCTGGATCAGGTGATCGCGCAGCAGCACGGTCAACGCGCCCTCGCCCTTGAACAGCTGGCTCAATGCGCTCCAGGCAGCGACATCGCTGTCAGCCAGTTCCGGCAGCGCCGGGTCGGCGGCGGCCTCTGTATCCAGCGGATGCCTGATCGGCGGTGGTGCGGGGTCCTGGGTGGCAGCGGGCTTCGGTACGGCACCTGCCGAGGTCGGCGTGGACTGCACCGGCACCGATACGCCATCTGCCAAGGCCTGCAACTGGTCGCGGAACAACCATGTTCCCGCGCCGCCCACCACCACCACGCCCAGAACCCAGGGCCAGACCGCTTTACCACTCTGCATGATGCAGTACCTCGCTTTTCACCTGCATGGACAAGGTGTGACTCCCCTCGTTCCGCAGGGTTCCCCATCCATTCCGCTGGCGTTGTGGTTCACGCGTGCTTTGCGCGATACGCGCGACCCTGCTGTTCTTGTCTTGCGGAGAAGCCTTCATGCAGTACGCGCTGTACTACTGGACCGGCATCCAGGGCCGTGGCGAATTCGTGCGGCTGGCGCTGGAAGATGCCGGCGCCGACTATGTGGACATGGCGCGGGTACACGGCGACGCGGTGATGCAGCCGTTCCTGGACGGCCACAGCGAAGGTGCGCAACCTTTCGCGCCACCGTTCCTGAAGGCCGGGCGACAGGTCATCGCACAGGTCGCGGCCATTCTCGATTTCCTCGGCCCGACACTCGATCTGGTTCCACAGGCCGCCTCACGGCGCATGCAGGCGCTGCAGTGGCAGCTGACCATCGCCGATCTGGTGGCCGAGGTGCACGACACCCACCATCCGATCGCCGCGTCGAAATACTACGAAGACCAGAAGACCGAAGCCAAGGCGCGTGCAGCAGCGATGCGCGGTGAGCGCCTGCCGAAGTTCCTCGGCTACTTCGAGCAGGTGCTGAAGGCCAATGGTGGTCGCCACCCGCTGCGCGAACACTCCTACGTTGACTTGTCACTGTTCCAGCTGCTGAGCGGGCTGGACTACATGTTTCCGCGCCGCATGCAGGCGCTGTGGCCCACGTTGCCGTTGCTGCGCGCGTTGAAGGATCGAGTGGAGCAGCGGCCCGGCATTGCCGCCTATCTCGCTTCGGAGCGGCGGCTTGCCTTCAGTACCAACGGCATCTTCCGGCATTACCCGGAGCTGGATTCAGAGCGGTAATACCGCCGCCTGCCACTCTCACACGTAGAGCCGAGCCATGCTCGGCTCAGAGCAGCCGAGCGCAGGCTCGGCTCTACAACGTACCCGAAGCCGACCGATGCCCAGCAGGGTGCCGGCCAGCGGCCGGCACTACCCGTGATCAGTCGTTCCCAGCCAGCGGCTTCACCGCCTGCTTCTGCAGCGACAGCAGCCCCAACAGGATGGCAAGTGCCACATACGCGCCGGCGAACTGCCAGCTGATGACACGGGCCAGCCCCTGCAGATCCCACGGCAGGTAGATGCCGCCGCGCGGATCCACCGAATGGATCAGGCCGAACAGGGTGAGCGCCGCCGCCACCAGCAGGAAGCCGCAGGCGCGGCGCAGGCGGCCATCGACCATCGCCGCGACGGTGGCGATCCACAGCATCGAGGTGATGATGAAGCCGTTGCCCAGCGCGAAGATCACCGCCAGCTCCGGCAGGCCGTGGCCATCGACGTGGGTCAGCAGTGCGCCCATCTGCTCGGCCGGAATCCAGCCCGGTGCCTTGATGGCCAGCAGGTAAGCTGCCGACGGCAGGAAGCCCAGCACCATCGCGCCGGCATGCTGGCGCGGCGTCGCCTGGAACGCCTGGGTGGTGATGTCGATCGACACGTACACGATGATCGGCGCCAGCACCGCTAGCGGCAGCCACTGCACCAGCCCGGAAATGATGCCGAGCATGCCGCCGATGCCGACGAAAAGGCCGGTCAGCAGCGTGTAGCCGCTGCGCGCACCCATGTGCTTGTAGGCCGGCTGGCCGATGTACGGCGTAGTCTGCGCAACGCCGCCGCAGACGCCAGCGACCAGCGTGGCCACCGCTTCCACCAGCAGGATGTCGCGGGTGCGGTAGTCATCGCCGGCCGCGCGCGCGCTCTCGGATACGTTGATGCCACCGACCACCATCAGCAGGCCAAACGGCAGCAGCAGCGGCAGGTAGGTCATCGCGGTCGGCAGGCCCTCGATGAAGCCCAGCGTCGGCAGCGGCAGTACCACCTGCGGCGGCACCCAGGCCGGAATCTGGAAACCGGGCACGCCCAGCCCGGCCAGGCCAAGCCCGTAATACAGAACGGTGCCGAACACGAACGCCAGCAGCACACCGGGGCCGCGCAGCGGCAGCTTGCCCTTGGCGATCAGCACGTACAGCAGCAGGCCCAGCGTAGTGAAGCCGACCAGCGGCGAGCGCAGGGTTTCCAGCAACGGCAGCAGGCCCATCAGCACCAGTGCGATGCCCGCGATCGAGCCCAGCAGCGCGGCACGCGGCAGCGCGCGGGTCACTGCTTCACCGAAGAAGGACAGGATCAGCTTGAGCACGCCCATGATGACCAGCGAGGCCATGCCCAGCTGCCAGGTGGCGATGGCGGCGGCATGCGGGTCCAAGCCCTGCTGCTTGAAGGCCAGGAAGGCCGGGCCCAGCACCAGCAGTGCCATGCCGATGCTGGTCGGCGCATCCAGGCCCAGCGGCATGGCGGTGACGTCGTCGCGCCCGGTACGTGCGGCCAAGCGCCGTGCCATCAAGGTGTACAGCAGGTTGCCGACCAGCACGCCCAAGGCGGTGCCGGGGAACATGCGGCCGAAGACCACGTCGGCGGGGAACTGGAACATCCCGACCAGGGCCATGGCAATGAAGCCGAGGATGGAGAGGTTGTCGACGACCAGGCCGAAGAAGCCGTTGAAGTCGCCAGCGACGAACCAGCGGCGCGGCGCGGTGGAAGCGGGAGCGGACATGGAAGGGGCGGTGGGGGTGGGGACCGCCGATGGTAGGCCCAGCGGGGCCGGCACGCCAATTCCCGAGTGGAATGATGGGTTCCAGCCAACGGCGGAGCCCCTCGTGGTTGGTCGTCGAAAGCAGCCCATCGGAGTGGCCCGGGCGGGGTGGATTGCGCAGGACACGCCGTAAACCCATCCATGGGGGCTCGATGGCGCCATCCATGGCGCCAACGGTCCTGCGCAACCCACCCCGCCCGGCCCCTGACAGTTTCCTGCGGGCGCCAGCCACGGAAGAGAATCAAAGATCAAAGGCAGAAGCCGGTCGCTGCGCTCGCGAGCCGGGCATGGCCCGGCTCTACAGAGATCACATCCGTCGATATGACCAGAAATCCATCCACGCATCGCGTGGATCGACGTGTCGACCAAGGTCGACACCCAACAAGAGCAGGCCGTGCCATCCAGACAGATTGCGGAGATCTGTCGAAGGCGGGGTCGGTCCGGTTGCGGGGGCGTGAGCGCCATGGATGGCGCGACCGAGCTTACAGGGACGTACTTGCAGCGTCCCCCGCAACCGGACCCACCCCGCCCTCCCACGGAATGCCCGCTGTTGCTGTTGCTTCGGCTGTTGCTTCGGCTGTTGCTCTGGCCTCTGCGGGTGCAGGGCGCAGCCCTGCATCAAACCCAACCTCTTACTTCTTCAGGAAGTTGTCCACCAGCAGATGCTTGACGTCGTCGATGCGACCGCTCAGCACGGCCTTGGCCGCGTACAGTGCCGTGCCCGCCACCTGCTTGGCCTCGATCTGCGGTGGCATCACCAGCTCCGCGCGACTGGTGTGCACGTCCAGCAGGGCCGGCCCACGCTGGGCCAGGAAATCCTGCACCGCTTCCTCCAGATCCTCGCTGCGGGTCACCGTGCGGCCATGGAAGCCGATCACCTCGGCCAACCGGCCGAAGTCCGGATTCTTCAGGTCGGTGTAGTTGTCCAGCAGGCCTTCCACCTTCTGCTCCAGCTCGACGAAATTCAACGAGCCGTTGTTGAACACCACCACCTTGATCGGAAGATTCTCCTGTACCGCGGTCAACAGATCGCCCAGCAGCATCGCCAGCCCACCGTCACCGGACAGCGAAATCACCTGCCGCCCCGGAAATGCCTTCTGCAGACCCAGCGCCTGCGGCATCGCGTTGGCCATCGTGCCGTGCAGCAGGCTGGTCAGCGTGCGGCGCTGGCCGTTCACCCGGATGTGCCGCAGCACCCACACCATCGGTGAACCACCATCGGCGGTGAACAGCGCATCGTCGGTAGCGTACTTCGAGAGCAACGCGGTCAGGTGCTGCGGATGGATCAGCTCGCCTTCACCCGGCTGTTCCTCCTGCTCGCGCTTCTTCAGCGCCTTGTCGCGATGCTCGATGCATTCGTCCAGAAAGCTGCTGTCTTCGCGAGGAGGCAGCATCGGCAGCAGCGCATCCAGCGTCGGTGCGATATCACCGACCACGCCCAGGTTCACCGGATGGCGGCGGCCGAGGTGGCTGCCGTCGCGGTCGACCTGGATGATCGTGGCCTTGTCCGGATAGAACTGGCCCCAGGCGAAATCCGCGCCGAGCAGCAGCAGCGTGTCGCACTCCATCAACGTATGGAAGCCGGATTCGATGCCGAAAACACCGGTCATGCCCATGTTGTACGGGTTGTCCGGTTCGACGAAGTCCTTGGCACGCGACGTGTGCGCCACCGGTGCCTGCAGGCGCCGCGCCAGTTCCAGCAGCTGCGCATGTGCGCCCTGGCAACCGGCGCCGGCATAGATGCCGATGCGCTTGCCCTGCCCCAGCAGTTCGGCAATCTGCTGCAGCTCGGTATCTGAGGGGCGCAGTACCGGTTGGGTGTAATGCACCGAGAACGGCACATCGTGCTTCACGTCCGCCTCGCTGATGTCGGCCGGCAGGATCACCACCGCCACGCCACGCCGGCTGATGGCCGCCTGACAGGCCAGCGCCACCACGCGGCGTGCCTGCGCCGGGCTGTGCACCTGCTCGCAGAACACCGTGCAGCTGCCATATACCGCCTTGAAATCCACTTCCTGCGGGAATTCCATGCCGAGTTCGCTGGTGACCACCTGGCTGGCGATCAGCACCATCGGCGCACGGTTGCGGTTGCTCTCGAAGATGCCGTTGATGAAGTGCAGGCCGCCCGGCCCGCACGAGCCTGCGCAGGCGGTCAGCTGGCCGCTGATCAACGAATCGGCACCGGCCGCGAACGCCGCGACTTCTTCATGGCGGACATGCACCCACTCGATCTCACTGCGATGCAGTGCGTCGGTGACATGGTTCAGGGTGTCGCCGACGATGCCATAACAACGGCGGACGCCCGCCTGCTGCAATGTATCGACGACGATCTCGGCAACGCGCTTGCTCATGGTGCTGCAGCCTGGTTCGGGGGAAACCCGAGGCTAGACCCGGTGAAGTGATGCTCCCGTGGGCAAGAGGCCGATCGCCTTGTTGTGCAAACCCCCGGCAGCGCTGCCGTCAATCGTTGACGTTGATCCAGCCCTCGATCGCGCCCTGTTTCGGAGTGCGGTAACGCAGCTTCACCCAACCATCCTGCTCATCCAGCATCTCCACCTGATCGCCCTGTACCAGGTAGCGCTTGGTGCTTGATGCGCCGGGCCGGTCGAACAGGAACAGGCGCGCAGGCAGCACGGTGGCGTCCAGGCCCCGCAGCGGTGCGCCGCTGGCGGGTGCACCCAATCCATCACCAATGGCGCTTTCCAGCACCTTGCCGGCGGGATCATAGGTGCGCCACACCGCCAGCGGGCCTTGGCTTTCGGTCTCTTCCCAGTGCAGCGCCTGGTTGAGCGTATCGCCCAACATCAGCACATTCTCACCGCGATACAGATAGAGCTGCGGGCCGCTGAACCGATACACGTCGGTGTACCACATCGGCCCACTGCGGCAGCTGGCGGTCAGCGTGCGCGTGGCGGCATCGGCAGTGAGGCCCATCAGTTCACCGCACTGATCGTGTCCATGAGTCACCGCCTTCAGCGCGCGCAACTCACCACTGCCCGCGTCGAAGCGATAGACCGCAACAGCCTCATTGACCATGCCCACCGCCGCGCGCGCGACCAGTTCAGGGTGTCCATCGAAATCGAGATCCTCTGCGCTCAGGCGGGCGTTGCCATCGGCATCGGGCGCGCCGGGCAGGTGCTGGCGCTTCCCGGCCGGCTGCAGCAGCACGGCAAGCATGCCGTCCTCCTGCACCTCGGCCGTCACCTGCACGCCAGCTGCCGGAGAAAAGCGCAGCGGGCCCCGGTCCTCATCCTGCGCCTGCGCCACGGGCACCAACACGCCGGCCAGCATCACGCCCAACAGCAGATCCCTGGATTTCATCCTCATTCCCTGCAGCGCCACCGTGGCGCCTCTGGGTCAGAACGATACGTCAACCGGCTGCCGCGACCACAGCACCGACTGGTGCTTGGTCTGCTGCTTCCACGCCAGCCGGATGGCCTCGATGTCGGCGCGGCGCTGCGGGCTGTCCTCGTGCAGCACCACCAGCACCTTGGTGCGCAGGCGGTTGGGCGTGGCATCGCCGCGGAACAGCCACTGGCCGTAGGCATCGAACACGGTCAGCCCATCCGGGAAGCGCGGCGTCACTTCCTTGTCCAGGAACGCGCGCCACTGCGCCTCGCTGATGGTGTCGGCCTGCGGGCGGTCACCGGCGCCCTGCTCTTCGCCCACGCCGAAATACAGCTCACTGCGCACCCAGCCGTGGCCGCTGGACGGCCGCGCGGCGTCGCCCTGCAGGTCGGCGGTGGTGGCATAGGCGCTGGGCGCCTTGGAGGACAGGCTGGCGCAGCCACTGGTGGCCAGCAGCACGGCGAAGACAAGGCCAAGGTGTTTCATCGGGAACAGCACTCCGGGAAGGGGAAAAAGCACGACGAAGGGGCACGGAGGGTACACCTGCGCCTCGGTTGCGGCTGCAACCAATGCCCTCATGCCGGCAGGGCATGAAGTGATGCGATGGGAGAAGGGGCTTGCATCGCACCACCTCCTCACGCCAAGATAATATATCGCTTCATCCGGATGGATGTAAGTGAAACTATCTCCCCCGCCCCTTCCCCACGTCGTTGCTGCTGGAGTCCGCATGTCCCCCCGCCTGTCCGCGTCGCCGCTCGGCCTCGCCATCGCGCTCGCCCTGTCCCCCGCCCTGGCTTCGGCCCAGGACGCCGCCACCAACCTGGACACGGTGATCGTCACCGGTACCCGCGCCGCCGACCGCACCGTGCTTGAATCCACGTCGCCGGTGGACGTACTGACCGCCGAGGACATCCGCAAGGCCGGCGTGGTCAATGGCGAGCTCGGCAGCGCCCTGCAGGCCCTGCTGCCCTCGTTCAACTTCCCGCGCCAGTCCAACTCCGGCGGCGCCGACCACGTGCGCGCCGCGCAGTTGCGCGGACTGTCGCCGGACCAGGTGCTGGTGCTGATCAACGGCAAGCGCCGCCACCACACCGCGCTGGTCAACACCGACAGCAAGATCGGCAAGGGCACCACGCCGGTCGACTTCAACGCGATCCCGGTCAGCGCCATCAAGCGCATCGAAGTGCTGCGCGATGGCGCCGGTGCGCTGTACGGCTCCGATGCGGTGGCCGGCGTGATCAACGTGATCCTCGACAACGGTGGCGACGGTGGCGAGATCGAAGCCAGCTACGGCGCCAACCACACCGATCTCAAGCCGATCGGCCGCACCCTCACCGATGGCCAGACCGGCAACATCAGCGCCAAAGTCGGCACCTCGCTCGGCGAGGACGGCGGCTTCCTGCGCGTCGGCCTGGAATACAAGAAGCGCAATGGCACCAACCGCGCCGGCTTCGACCAGATTCCGCCGTGGGACCAGACCGAGGCCAATCTTGCCCTGCAGGGCAAGCGCAACTATGTGCTCGGTGATGGCGCCAGCAAGGACATCAACCTGTGGCTGAACACCGAGATTCCGGTTGGCAAGACCGCGACGTTCTATGCGTTCGGCACGTTCAACCAGCGTGACACCGAAGGTGCGAACTACTTCCGCTACCCCGACGGCGATGCCAACTGGAAGCAGGTCTATCCCAACGGCTACCGGCCGATCTCCGAAGGCGAGAACCGCGATGTGCAGGCGGTGGCCGGTGTGCGCGGGCAGTGGGGCGAATGGGCTTACGACGGCAGCCTGGATTACGGCCAGAACGACTTCACCTACCGCCTGCGCGATTCGCTGAACGCCTCGCTGGGCCCGACCAGCCCGACCCGCTTCAAAACCGCCGACTACGAGTACGCGCAGACCGTAGGCAACTTCGATCTGAGCCGCGTGTTCTCGCAGTCCGACAGCATCAGCCACACCCTGGGCCTGGGCGCCGAAGCCCGCCACGAGCGCTACCAGACGCGTCCAGGCGACCCGGCCAGCTACGCCGCCGGCCCGTACACCGATCGTCCCACCGGCTCGCAGGCAGGCGGTGGCCTGACTCCGCAGGACGCGGCGACCTTGTCACGCGATGTGGCCAGCGCCTACGCAAGCCTGTCCAGCCAGTTCGGCGAAAAATTCTCCACCGACCTGGCCGCGCGCTACGAGCACAGCGATGACTTCGGTGGCGAGCTGACCGGCAAGCTCGGCCTGCGCTACGAATTCACCCCCGCATTCGCCCTGCGCGGCGCGATCTCCAACAATTTCCGCGCGCCGTCGCTGGCGCAGATCGGCTACGAATCCACCTCCACCGGCTACAACGCCGGTGGCCAGCTGGTGCAGGGCCGCCTGCTGTCGGTCAACAACCCCATCGCCCGTGGCCTGGGTGCGCAGGACCTGAAGCCGGAGAAGTCGCTGAACACCTCACTCGGCTTCACCAGCCGCATCGGCGAGCACTTCGACCTGTCACTGGACTTCTTCCAGATCGACATCGACGACCGCATCGCACTGTCGGAGAGCGTCACCGGCGATGCGCTGACCGACTACGTGGCCGCCAACTACGGCGTCAGCGGCCTGCAGAGCGCCAGCTTCTTCGTCAACGCCGCCGATACGCGCACGCGCGGTGCCGAGCTGGTGAGCAACTGGCGGCAGTCGCTGGGCGATGGCCAGTTGTTGCTGACCGGCACCTACGCCTACACCAAGACCACATTGAAGAACGTACTGGCCACGCCGGCGCAATTGCAGGCGCTCGACCCGGACTACGTGCTGTTCGGCATCGAAGAGACCAATACGCTGACCGACGCCACGCCGCGCACCCGTGGCAGTTTCGCGGCCAGCTGGAGCAACGACCGCTGGTCGCTGAGCAGCCGGGTGAACCGCTACGGCAGCGCCACCCGCGTATTCAACTTCGGTGATGGCTACATTCCGCGCCAGACCTACCAGGCCGAGTGGCAGCTGGATGCGGAAGTGGAATACCGCATCACGCCGCAGTGGAGCGTGGCCATCGGTGGGCAGAACCTGACCGACAACTACCCGGATCGCTCCAACGAAGACATCCACTACTTTGGCAACCTGCCCTACGACGTGCTGTCGCCGATCGGCAGCAACGGTGCGTACTACTACGGGCGCGTGCGTTACACGTTCTGATTGCTCTGGGTGTGATTGCCTTGGGTGGGTGCGGACCGTTGGTCCGCACAGCGTGCCGACCAACGGTCGGCACCCAGCGGGACGCCATTGGTCGCTGCGGGTGGGTGCGGACCGTTGGTCCGCACAGCCGGCGCGACCCTCAGCCGTAGCCTGACCTCGACCCCACGTACACGCTGGCGCTGGCATGGTGGTCGCCATGGCTGAACCGCTCCCCCTGCGTCCGCCACCTCCATTGCTGGACGACGCCTGCGCGTTGTTCCTCGATGTGGATGGCACCCTGATCGAATTCGCTGCACGCCCCGACGCCGTGCAGCTTCTCCCCGATGTGCGTGAAGCCATCGGCCGCATCAGTGATCGACTGGAAGGTGCCGTGGCACTGGTCAGTGGTCGCCCGCTTGAACAGCTGGACCAGCTGTTCGCGCCACTCAAGCTTCCCGCCGCGGGCCTGCATGGCCACGAACTGCGTGCGCAGGACGGGCACGTGATACGCGATGAGCATGGCGACGACACCGCCGACTGGCTGCATGCCCTTCATCAACAAGCGATGCGTTTCGCCCATGGCCACCCCGGCGTACTGGTCGAGAACAAGGGCGTAGGCCTGGCCCTGCACTGGCGTGGCGCGCCGCATGCCGCCAACGATGTGCGTGCCTTCGCCGACCGCCACATCCGCGGCCGTGCCAGCTACCGCCTGCAGCCAGGCGACCATGTCGTTGAATTCGTTCCGGTGGCTACCAACAAGGGCCGGGCCGTACGTCGGCTGATGCAGTACCTGCCGTTCCGTGGGCGTCTGCCGGTGTTCCTCGGCGATGACCTGACCGATGAATTCGGCTTCGATGCGGCCAACGGCCTGCATGGCTGGAGCGTGTTGATCGGTGAACGTGAACCCAGCGCGGCGGTGTTCGCGCTGCCCGACATACGCAGCGTGCACGCCTGGCTGCGTGAGAATGCGTATTGACCCCGGCCCCCACGGCCGCAACCGAGATGTACCGCGTGATGACCCAACCCGATCTTGATCTGGGCGTGGTCGGCAACGGCAGCTTCGGCGCCCTGGTCGACAAACACGCCCGTGTTGTCTGGAGTTGCCTGCCGACCTTCGACGGCGACCCGACCTTCTGTGCCCTGCTCAGCCCCAACCAACAGACCGGCGGTGACTTCGCCATCGAGCTGGAGGACTTCGCCGACAGCGAACAGGAATACCTCACCAACACCGCGATCCTGCGCACCGTGCTGCGCGATGCACATGGCGGCGCGCTGGAAATCCTCGATTTCGCCCCGCGCTGGCGCCAGAACGATCGTTTCTACCGGCCGGTCAGCCTGATCCGCCAGGTACGCCCGTTGTCCGGCAGCCCGCGCATCGTGATCCGCGCACGCCCGCTGGCCGACTGGGGCGCGCGCGTGCCCGAGTCCACCTGGGGCAGCAACCATGTGCGCTGGATCCTGCCCGAGCATGTGCTGCGCCTGACCACCGACGTTCCTGTGCGCTTCGTGCGTGATGGCCTGCCGTTCGTGCTCAACCACCCCATCCACCTGATCCTGGGGGTGGATGAATCGCTCAACCGCTCCATCAGCGGCTACGTGCAGGAAGCGTTCCAGCGCACCCGCGACTACTGGCGCGAGTGGGTGCGCTACCTGTCCATTCCGCTGGAATGGCAGGACGCGGTGATCCGCAGTGCGATCACCCTCAAGCTCTGCCAGTACGAGGACAGCGGCGCGATCATCGCGGCGATGACCACCTCGATTCCGGAGGCGCCCGGCAGCGTGCGCAACTGGGATTACCGCTACTGCTGGCTGCGCGATGCCGCCTTCGTGGTGCGCGCGTTGAACCGCTTGGGTGCCACCCGCACCATGGAGCAGTTCCTCGGCTACATCTTCAACCTCGCCACTACCGACGGCACCCTGCAGCCGCTGTACGGCATCGGCTTCGAAGCCAAGCTGGACGAGGACGAAGTACCCAGCCTGTCCGGCTACCGCGGCATGGGTCCGGTGCGGCGCGGCAACCTGGCCTGGGTGCAGCGCCAGCACGATGTCTACGGCAGCGTGGTATTGGCATCGACCCAGCTGTTCTTCGACCGCCGCCTGCAGGATCCGGGTGACAGCCACACCTTCGCTCGGCTGGAACCGCTGGGCGAACAGGCCTTCGCACTGCACGACGTGCCCGACGCCGGCCTGTGGGAATTCCGCGGCCGCACCGAAGTGCACACCTACACCAGCGCGATGTGCTGGGCGGCGTGCGATCGCCTGTGCAAGATCGCGGTGCGCCTGAAGCGTGATGACCGCGCGCAGTACTGGCGCGAACGTGCCGACACCATCCACGCACGCATCATGGAAAAAGCCTGGAGCGAGGAGCTCGGCCACTTCACCGACACCTTCGATGGCCATCGCCTGGATGCCTCGCTGCTGCTGCTGGCCGACATCGGCTTCATCGACGCCAACGACGCACGCTTCGTCGCCACCGTCGAGGCCATCGGCCGCGACCTCAAGCATGGCAATGCGCTGTACCGCTACATCGCACCGGATGATTTCGGCGAGCCGGAAACCAGCTTCACCATCTGCACGTTCTGGTACATCGATGCGCTCGCTGCCATCGGCCGCATGGACGAAGCGCGCGACATGTTCGAAGCGCTGCTGCAGCAGCGCAACCATCTGGGCCTGCTGTCGGAAGACCTGGCCTTCGACGGTGGTGAGGCCTGGGGCAACTTCCCGCAGACCTACTCGCACGTCGGCCTGATCACCGCGGCCATGCGCCTGTCGCGTTCCTGGCAGGAGGCCTCGTGAGCCGTCTTGTCATTGTTTCCAACCGCGTGGCCGTCCCCGGCGAGAACCGCGCCGGCGGCCTCGCCGTGGGCCTGCTGGCGGCACTGAAGGAGCGCGGTGGGCTGTGGTTCGGCTGGAGTGGCAAGAGCGTGCGCGAGGCCAGTGGCGCGCTGCACGAACAGCGCGATGGTGACATCCAGTACGTCACCATGGACCTGGCCAAGCGCGATGTGGATGGCTACTACAACGGCTTCGCCAACCGCACCCTGTGGCCCCTGCTGCACTTCCGCCTGGACCTGGTCGACTACGACCGCGGCACCCGCGAGACCTATCACCGGGTCAACGCACTGTTCGCCGACAAGCTGGCGCCGCTGCTGCGCGAAGACGACATCGTCTGGATCCATGATTACCACCTGATTCCGCTCGGCGCGATGCTGCGCGAGCGCGGCATCGGCTGCCGCATCGGCTTCTTCCTGCACATCCCGATGCCCTCGGCCGACCTGCTGCAGGCCATGCCCGACCATCTGCGGCTGTTCTCGGCGCTATACGCCTACGACCTGGTCGGCTTCCAGACCCAGCGCGATGCCGATCGCTTCCAGACCTACCTGCGCCTGTTCGGCGGCGGTCGGGTGCTCGACAACGGCAACCTCGAAGCGCCTGGTGGACGCCACTTCCGCGCCGCGGCATTCCCGATCGGCATCGACACCGAGCTGATCGCCCGCCAGGCCAGCACCGCCGCCAGCAAGGCGGCAGTGAAGAACCTGCGCAGCAGCCTGCGCGACCGCCAGCTCGCCATCGGCGTGGACCGCCTTGACTACTCCAAGGGCCTGCCCGAGCGTTTTCTGGGCTTCGAACGCTACCTGCAGCGCCATCCCGACCAGCGCGGCTCGCTCACCTACCTGCAGATCGCCCCGGTCTCGCGCGGCGATGTCACCGAGTACCGGCAACTGCGCAGCCAGCTGGAGCAGATCGCCGGCCACATCAATGGTGGCCACGCCGAGCCCGACTGGACCCCGCTGCGCTACGTCAACCAGAACTTCACCCACGCCACCCTGACCGGTTTCTACCGCGCCGCCGCTGTCGGCCTGGTCACCCCGCTGCGCGATGGCATGAACCTGGTCGCCAAGGAATACGTGGCCTCGCAGGACCCGGAAGATCCCGGTGTGCTGGTGCTGTCCCTGCTGGCCGGCGCCGCCGATGAACTGAAGCAGGCGCTGCTGGTCAACCCGCATGACCTGGACGGCGTGGCCGATGCCATCGCCACCGCCGCGACGATGTCCCTGCGCAAGCGCCAGGAGCGCTGGCACGCGATGATGGAACACCTGCGCACGTACGACATCAACCACTGGCGCCGCAGCTACCTCGAGGCGCTGGAGGGCTGAGGCAAGAGCTCCTGTAGAGCCGAGCCATGCTCGGCTGGCTCTTCCGTAGAGTCGAGCGGAGCAATCGAGCATGGCTTGACTCTACAAGAGCCAGCCGAGCATGGCTCGGCTCTACAACAACAGGCGATCAATCGAGGAAGCGCGCGGCCTGTGCCGGCGTCGGCAGGAAGCAGGCGTCATGCCGCCCGAACCAGCGATAGCGGTTGCGCGCCAGCACGCGGTACGCACCATCGCGCCAGCGCCGTGGCAGCACGCGCAGCACGGCCGCCAGCCGCCAACCACCGCCCAGTGCGTCCAGAACGCGCAGGATCGCATCGGTATCGGTCCACGCGCCCTGCCCGTCCAACAGCAGGAACGAGGTCGGGTCGTGCGCGTCCAGGCCGTGCGCCCGCAACAGCGCGCTGCCCTGCGCGCCCTGCATTGCCGCGAAGCGAAAGCGCTCCTGCCGGTCGAACCGCAGCAGGAAACGTACCCAGCGACTGCACAATGCGCAGACGCCGTCGAAGACGATCACGCCGCCAGGTTCTGCGCCCGCAGCGCGATCCTCCCGCATCAGTCCATCCACACCAGCGTCGCCATCCGTCCGGTACGGCGGTCGCGGCGATGCGAGTACAGGTCCGCATCGGCCATGGTCGAGACCGTGCCGCCATGGATGTTGCCCAGCTCCATGCCCGCCGCCTGCAGGCGCTGGCGCGCCAGCGCGAACAGGTCCACCTTCCAGTGGCCGGGGCGGGTTGCCACGAAGGCCGAAGCAGCGGCCGCGTCGTGGCCGACGAAGGCGTGGTACACCTCTTCGCCGATCTCGTAGTCGGCTGGTCCCGCTGCCGGGCCCAGCCACGCGCGCAGCTGTGCCGGCTGCGTCTGCATGGCGGCCACGGTGGCCTCCAGCATGCCGTCGGCCAGGCCGCGCCAGCCGGCATGGGCAGCGCCCACCTCGCTGCCATCGACAGCGGCGAATACCACCGGCAGGCAGTCCGCGGTGAGGATCGCCAGCACCACGCCAGGGACCGACGTCACCGCGGCATCGGCCACCGGTTCGCTGGCCCCTTCCACGGGCGGCGCAGCGAAGCGCAGCACGGTGCTGCTGTGCACCTGGCGCAGCCAATGCGGCGCCGACGGCAGCGCCAGCCCCTGCTGCAGCAACTGCCGGTTGTGCTCGACATTGGCCGGGCTGTCACCGTCGGCCGCGTGCCGGTTGCCCAGGTTGAACTGGGCGAACGGCTCCGGCGAGACGCCCGCGCCATGCCGGCGCGTGGTCAACGCATGCACGCCCGGGGGCGTCGGCCAATCAGCCTGCAGCAGCGGCAGCGCGGTCGTCATTACCAGCGGTTCCGCTCGCGCTCGGCGAAGGCAGCACTGTCTTCGCGCAGCACCTTCATCAGGTGCAGCATGTCAGCCGGCGCCGGCGCGGTATTGCGCACCGGCTCACCGCTGATCGGATGCACGAATTCCAGGGTCTCTGCATGCAGGGCCTGGCGCTTGAAGCCGCGCAGCGCGGCCACCAGCTCGTCGCTGGCACCCTTGGGCAGCTTCAGCGCGCCGCCGTACAGCTGATCGCCCACGATCGGATGACGCAGGTGCGCCATGTGCACGCGGATCTGGTGGGTGCGTCCGGTTTCCAGGCGGCATTCCAGCGCGGTATGCGCGCGGAAGCGCTCGCGCAGGCGGTAATGGGTCACCGCTTCCTTGCCATCCTCGCGCACGCCCATCTTCAGGCGGTCGCGCGGGTGACGGTCGATCGGCGCATCGGCCGTGCCACCGGCCACCAGCGCGCCCATCACCACGGCCAGGTACTGGCGGTGCACGTCACGGGCGGCCAACTGTTCGACCAGCGCGGTCTGCGCTTCCAGCGTGCGGGCCACGACCATCACGCCGCTGGTGTCCTTGTCCAGGCGATGCACGATGCCCGCGCGCGGCAGCACCGCCACGGACGGGTCGCGGTACAGCAGCGCATTGACCAGGGTGCCGCTGTGGTTGCCGGCGCCGGGGTGCACGACCAGGCCGACCGGCTTGTTGATCACCAGCAGGTGCTCGTCCTCGAACAGCACGTCCAGCGGGATGTCTTCCGGCTCGGCGGTGGTCTGTGTTTCCAGCACCACCTGCAGGGTGACCACCTCGCCGCCGCGCAGTGCATCGCGCGGGCGCGCCTGTGCGCCGTCCAGCAGGACGTCGCCGGCCTTGATCCACTCGGTCAGGCGGGAGCGGGAGTATTCGGGGAACAGCTCGGCCACGACTGCGTCGAAGCGACGGCCGGCGGAGGTGTCGGGGACAATGGCCTGGCGGGCCGATTCGGAGGGTTGTTCAGACATGGCAGGGGGCATCTTTGAAATTTTGGGGTCCCGGCGAGCCGGTTTCAGTCGCTGGACAGGACACTAGGCTATCATCGACCCTTCGTATTCCAGCCGCGTCCCGCATTGACCCCATGATCCGACGCTCCGTCCTGCTCTCCGCGCCCGTCCGCCTGACCGCCCTTCTGCTGGTGCTGGTCATCGTCGCCACCGGCTGCAACCGCGGCACCAAGGGCGATCGCCCTGATGAAGGCACCCCGGTCGAACAGCTCTACGAAAAGAGCCACAAGCTGATGCAAGGCGGCAACTGGAGCGGCGCCGAAGCCAGCTTCCGCCGTCTGGTGGCACAGTATCCCTACGGCCCGTACACCGAGCAGGCGATGATCGAATCGGCCTATGCCCAGTACAAGGCCGGCAAGCACGATGACGCCGTGTCCAGCATCGACCGCTTCATCCGTACCTACCCGACCCACCGCAACATCGCGTACCTGTACTACCTGCGCGGCCTGGCCAACTCCAACCGCAATACGGTTTTCCTGCGTCGCGTATGGTCGCTGGACGCAAGCCGCCGCGATCTGTCCACGCCGCACCAGGCGTATTCAGACTTCAACATCGTGGTCGACCGCTACCCCAACAGCCGCTATGCCGCCGACGCGCGCCAGCGCATGCTGGTGCTGCGTGACGTATTCGCCCAGCACGAGCTCGACAACGCCCTGTACTACATGCGCCGTGGTGCCTGGGTCTCGGCCGCCGGCCGCGCCAACTACCTGCTGGAAACCTACCCGCAGAGCGCGTTCCAGAACGATGCCGTGGCGGTACTGGCCGATTCCTACACCCACCTGGGCAACAAGACCCTGGCCGACGACGCCCGCCGCGTCCTGGAACTGAACCAGCCGGACCACCCGTGGCTCGAAGGCAAGTGGCCGAGGTATCCGTGGATGATCCGCAAGCTGAACCCGTTTGCTGGCGAAAAGTCCGCCGCCACCGGCCAGCGCAACGCGCGACTGGAAAAGAAGTAAGAAAAGAGGCCCCGCAAGGGGCCTTTTTTTTGCCTGGCGTCATCGCTAGGAATTCTCCGAATCCGTGATCGCTGCGACATCCGTCCCAGTCAGCACGAAGGACAGCTTCCAGACTGCGGCGCAAAGGCCATCCCGGCCTGCATGGAGCGCCATATGTCCTCATCGTCCCCGCGGTTCCGCCCTCGCCCGACCCTGCTGGTCACGGCCCTGCTCGTTCTGGCCGCCAGCCCCGTTGCCGCCCTCGCGGCGCAGCCGGGCGACCTGCTCTCAGCCTCGCCCTACCGTGCCAGCTGGGTGCCCTCCAAGGCCGCCCAGGCCTACAAGCTGGCCTACCGCACCCCCGATCATCACGGTCGCCTGGCCCAGGCCACCGGGCTGGTCTACCTGCCCGCCGGGCCTGCGCCGGCAGGGGGCTGGCCGGTGGTGTCCTGGGCGCACGGCACCCAGGGCATCGCCGACCACTGCGCGCCTTCGGTATCCGGCCCCTATCAGCCCGAGCGCGATGGCCGCTTCCTCGACCAGTTCCTGGGACAGGGCTATGCCGTCGTTGCCGCCGATTACCAAGGCCTGGGCAGCCCGGGTGACCATGCCTACCTGCACGTGCGTACTTCCGCGCGCAACGCCATCGATCTCATCAAGGCCGGCCGCCATTTCCTCGGCACTGCCACGCTGTCGCCGCGCTGGGTCTCCGTGGGCCACTCGCAGGGCGGCGCCGCCGCACTCACTGCCGGGCATCTGGCGCCATCCTATGGCCCCTCGCTGCAGTACCGCGGCAGCTTCACCACCGGCACGCCCACGGCCGTCGAACTGACCGCACTGGTCATGAAGCCCGACAACCGCGCCGCCAATCCCGGGGCGGTCAACGCCTATCACGCCTACCTGCTGGATGGCCTGCTGCAGGTGGAACCGCGCATCGCACAGGTGCTCAGCGATGAAGGCCATGCGCGGGTCGCGCTGGCGCGCCAGCAGTGCCTCGGCCCGTTGGCGGCTACCCTGGAAGGCGCCAACACCGGAGAAATGTTCAGCGCACCGCTGACCTCGGTACCGGGTATCTGGTCACTTTTGCATGACTACCTTGGCGTGCCGCGGCGAGGCTTCAGCCAGCCGCTGATGCTGGGCCACGGCAGCCAGGACCGCGACGTGCCCTATCTCACCACCCTGCTGTATGCCGTCGGCCTGGCCCTGCGCGCCGAACCGGTGGCATTCCGCCGATACCCGGTCGACCATCGTGGCACGCTCGACGCAGCCGCCGCCGATGGCCTGGCATTCGTGCGTGCGCGGTTGGACAACGATCAGTTCAACGAAGCCGCTGAAACCGCAGGCCTGGAACAGCTGCTCAACGAAGCCCGGTAGATCCACGCCATGCGTGGATGGGCGGTACACGCGGTTGCCGGCCAGCGGCCGGCACTACCTATCGTCTGGTAGCGCCGGGCCATGCCCGGCGACCAGCCCTCAGCCCTTGTAGCCGTTGCTGATCGGGTAGCGGCGCTCACGCCCGAACGCGCGGCGCGAGACCTTCGGGCCCGGCGCGGCCTGGTGGCGCTTCCACTCGCTGATGCGCACCAGCCGCAGCACACGATCCACCACCGCTGGGTCATAGCCGGCAGCGACGATCTCCGTGCGCGATTGCTCCTGGTCGATGTAGCGATACAGGATGCCGTCCAGCACATCGTAGGCCGGCAGCGAGTCCTGGTCAGTCTGGTTCTCACGCAGTTCGGCCGATGGCGGGCGGCTGATCACCGCCGGCGGAATCACCGGCGCGCCGCCCACGGTATTGCGCCACTTGGACAGGCCAAACACTTCCGTCTTGTACAGATCCTTCAGCGGCGCGTAGCCGCCACACATGTCGCCGTAGATCGTGGCGTAGCCGACCGCGTACTCGCTCTTGTTGCCGGTGGTCAGCAGCAGGCCACCGAACTTGTTGGCCAGCGCCATCAGGATCACGCCACGGCTGCGCGACTGCAGGTTCTCCTCGGTCACATCCGGCGTGGTGCCCTCGAACATCGGTGCCAGCGCCTGCATCAGGCCCTGGAATGCCGGCTCGATGGAAACAGCTTCCAGCTTCACGCCCAGCGCTTCGCACTGCTCAGCGGCCAGGTCGTTGGACATGCCGGCGGTGTAGCGCGAAGGCAGGCGCACCGCGGTGACGTTCTCCGCACCCAGCGCATCAACCGCCATCGCCAGCACGATCGCCGAGTCGATGCCGCCGGACAGACCCAGCCACACCTTCTTGAAGCCGTTCTTGCTGCAGTAGTCCTGGATGCCGCGGGTCACCGCGCGCCAGGCCAGCGCGTCCATGCTCTCGTCGCCGTCGTCCAACCACACGTGCGGCATGAAGCGGCGCGTCGCGCCGTCGTACTCCACCACCAGCCACTGGTCGACGAAGGCAGCCGCGGCCGGATGCACCGTGCCATCGCCGTCGGCCACCACCGATGCACCATCGAACACCAGGGCATCCTGGCCGCCCACCACGTTGAGGTAGGCGATGGCCGCGCCACTTTCGCGGGTGCGTGCAGCCAGCACCGCATCGCGCTGGGCATGCTTGCCGCGCTCGTAGGGCGAAGCGTTGGGCACCACCACCAGCTGCGCACCGGCACGTACCGTATCGGCCAGCGGCTCGGCGAACCAGAGGTCTTCGCAGATCAGCAGGCCCACCGGAATGCCATCAACCTCGAATACGCAGCTGCCACCGTCGGGATCGACATCGAAGTAGCGACGCTCGTCGAACACCGCGTAATTGGGCAGCTCGCGCTTGCGGTAGGTCTGCTCCACCAGGCCATCGCGCAGCACGCTGGCCGCGTTGTAGACCACCGCACCGGCCGCCTGCGGCCAACCGACCACGGCGGTGATGCCACGGCACGCAGCCGCAATACGGGTCATCGCCTGCTCGCACTCGTACAGGAAGCCCGGGCGCAACAGCAGGTCTTCCGGCGGATAGCCGCTGACTGCCAGCTCGGGGAACATCACCAGCCCGGCGCCGTACTCGTCGCGCGCCTGGCCGATCATCTCGATGATGCGCTCGGTGTTGCCGGCGACGTCGCCAACCGGGAAGTCGAACTGCGCCATCGCGATGCGGATCGAAGCCATGAGGGTCCAGCCTGTGGTTGCAATGCCGCCATTGTAACGCCGGGGTCAGATCCCTTTTGCAGGGCAAAAGGGATCTGACCCCATTGCAGACGCAGAAAGGCCGCCCGGAGGCGGCCTTTCTGTTTGAAGCAGCCGAGCGTGGGCTCGGCTCTACAGAATCGTCTGCCAGAGGCAGTCGATCTTATTTCACCAGCTTGGCGATGGCAGCGCCCAGGTCGCCCGGCGAACGCACGGTGACGACGCCAGCAGCTTCCATGGCAGCAAACTTGCCTTCGGCAGTGCCCTTGCCGCCCGATGCGATCGCACCGGCGTGGCCCATGCGCTTGCCGGCCGGAGCCGAAGCACCGGCGATGAAACCGACGACCGGCTTCTTCACGTGGTTCTTGATGTACTCGGCACCGGCTTCTTCAGCGTCGCCGCCGATTTCGCCGACCATGATGATGCCTTCGGTCTGCGGGTCTTCGTTGAACAGCTTCAGGCAGTCGACGAAGTTCAGGCCGTTGATCGGGTCACCACCGATGCCGATGCAGGTGGACTGGCCCAGGCCGACTTCGGTGGTCTGCTTGACCGCTTCATAGGTCAGGGTGCCCGAACGCGACACGATGCCGATCTTGCCCGGCTTGTGGATGTGGCCCGGCATGATGCCGATCTTGCACTCGCCCGGGGTGATGACGCCCGGGCAGTTCGGCCCGATCAGCACGGTGTCCGGATGCGAACGGGTCAGCACGTTCTTGACGCGCAGCATGTCCAGCACCGGGATGCCTTCGGTGATGCAGACGATGACCTTGATGCCGGCAGCAGCGGCTTCCAGGATCGCGTCAGCCGCGTACGGCGGCGGCACGTAGATGACCGAAGCGTTGGCGCCGGTGCTCTGCACGGCGTCGGCAACGGTGTTGAAGACCGGCAGGTCGATGTGGGTGGTGCCACCCTTGCCCGGGGTCACGCCGCCAACAACCTGAGTGCCGTACTCGATCATCTGAGTGGCGTGGAAGGTGCCCTGCTGGCCGGTGAAGCCCTGCACGATCACCTTGGTGTTCTTATTGATCAAAACTGACATTGGATTTCCTTCGGTGTCGGATCAGGCGGCGTTCTTGACAGCTTCGACGACCTTCTTGGCACCGTCGTTGATGTTGTCGGCCGGGATGATGGCCATGCCGCTGTCACGCAGCAGCTGCTTGCCTTCTTCCACGTTGGTGCCTTCCAGACGCACCACGACCGGAACCTTGACGCCCACTTCCTTCACAGCGGCGATGATGCCTTCGGCAATCATGTCGCAGCGGACGATGCCGCCGAAGATGTTGACGAAGATGCCTTCGACCTTGTCCGAGGACAGGATCAGCTTGAACGCTTCGATGACGCGCTGCTTGTTGGCACCGCCGCCCACGTCCAGGAAGTTCGCCGGCTCGCCGCCGTTGAGCTTGATGACGTCCATGGTGGCCATGGCCAGGCCTGCGCCGTTGACCATGCAGCCGATGTTGCCGTCCATGGTGACGTAGTTGATGTCCAGCTCCGAAGCGATCACTTCGGTCGGATCTTCCTGGGTCTTGTCGCGCATGGCGACCAGCGCCTTCTGACGGAATGCGGCGTTGTCGTCGCTGTCGAACTTGCCGTCCAGCGCGTACAGGTTGCCGTCGTCCAGGATGGCCAGCGGGTTGATTTCAACCAGCGCCAGGTCCTTTTCATTGAACAAGCGGTACAGGTTCACCATGATGTTGGCGAACTGGCCGGCCTGCTTGGCGGTCAGGCCCAGCTTGAAGCCGAAATCACGACCGTGGTAACCCTGCACGCCTTCGACGAAGTCGACGTTCAGCGAGTGGATCAGCTCCGGGGTTTCAGCGGCGACCTGCTCGATCTCCACGCCGCCTTCCGAAGAAGCGATGTAGGTGATGGTCTTGGTGCCACGGTCAACCAGCACCGACAGGTACAGTTCCTTGACGATCTCGCCAGCGGTGGTCACCAGCACCAGGTTGACCGGCAGTTCAACGCCAGCGGTCTGGTAGGTGGCCATCTTGGTGCCGAGCATCTTGGCCGCAGCGGCCTTCACGTCGTCGGTGGTCTTGCAGAACTTGACGCCGCCAGCCTTGCCGCGGCCGCCAGCGTGGATCTGCGCCTTGACCATCCAGGGGCCCTGGCCCAGGGAGTTGGCAGCGGCAACAGCTTCGTCCGGGGTCGCAGCGACCTTGCCGGCCGGGACCGGGATGCCGTACTCGGCAAGCAGTTGTTTTGACTGGTATTCGTGGAAATTCATGCGTCACCGTGGGAATAGGAACGACCGCACGCAATTCCTCAGGGCCCCGGCGGGGCGCCGGCATGGACCGCGGCGGGCCCACTATTGTGGCCGAGCCAGCGCCGGGGCGCAAAGAAGTATGGACAAAAGGCCGGGACCGGCCAGATTTCCACGGTCATTCAGGCAGTTGCGGCACGGCCCGGCTCGCCGCCCCAAGGCGGGCACGGCCCGACTGCGCAGCCCAGCCCGCTACAGGCGCCCTATACTGGCCCCGTAAATTCGAGCCCACGGTGCCGGTAACCGGGCAGCGAGCAGATCCGACGATCGGGGGACGTCGGGCAGGTTCGGCCCACCGCCGTCATGATCCAGTTCCAGGCAGCCAGAAGGGGAGTTCCGGCGTGTCACCCAGTGCTTCATTGATCGACCGCATCGAATCGATACCGCGGCGAGAGCTGTATTTCTTCGCCCTGTACCGGGTGCTGATCGCCTCGGTCATCGCCGCGCTGCTGTACAGCCCGCTGTCGTCCATGGTCGGCGAAGCCCACCACCCTCGCCTGGCCTACAGCGTGGGGGCCGCCTACCTGCTGCTGTCCCTGTTGTGGCTGGTCATCGGCCGCAACGAGCGCTGGCTGCGGCAGATCGTGGTCGGCGGCGTGCTGCTGGACATCGTCGCCGCCAGCCTGCTGGCGCACGCCCTGCCCGGTGCGAGCGCCGGCATCTCGATGTCGCTGCTGTTCAACATCGCCGCCGCCGCCACCCTGCTGCCGCTGAGCTGGGGCCTGGTACTGGCGCTGGCCGCCAGCGTCGCCACGGCCGCCGAATACCTGTGGAAAGTGCTGGAAGGCGGCGATCCCACCCGCACCCTGGCCGAACTGGCGATGTTCGCCACCAGCTATCTGGCGCTGGCCTTCATCAGCTACCAGGTTGGCAACCGCGCACGCCGCAACCAGCAGCTGGCCAACCAGCGCGGCGACGAAGTGGCCAACCTGTTCCAGATCAACGAACTGATCATCCGCCGCATGCGCACCGGCGTGGTGGTGGTGGACGCCGACAACCGCATCACCCTGGCCAACGAAGCGGCCTCGATCCTGCTCGGCGACAGCGATGGCAACAGTGATTCGGGCCGCCTCGACCTGGCCAGTGTCGCCCCCGAACTTGCCCGCCGCCTGCAACGCTGGCGCAACGGCTGGGCACAGGATGAAATGCCGCTGCAGCTCAACCCCGACCAGCCGGAAGTGCAGCCACGCTTCGCCCGCCTGCTGGCCGGCAGCGACCTGGTGCTGGTGTTCCTGGATGACTCCAGCGTGGTCTCGCGTCGCGCCGAATCGCTCACCCTGTCGGCGATGGGGCGCTTCTCGGCCAGCCTCGCCCACGAGATCCGCAACCCGCTGGCGGCCATCAACTACGCCGTGCAGCTGCTCGAGGAAGGCACCGGCTTCAACGAGAGCGACCGCCGCCTGCTGCAGATCATCCACCAGCAGTGCCAACGCACCAACGGCATCGTTGAGAGCGTGCTGGGCCTGGCCCGGCGCGAACGCGCCAATCCGGAAAACGTCGACCTCGCCGCCTTCGTGCGCCGCTTCGTGCTGGAGTACAAGCAGGGGCAGACGCTGGAAACGGACAGCATCGAACCGATCATCAACGACACCTCGGTACCGGCCCAGGTCGACCCGCGCCACCTGTACCAGGTGCTGACCGTGCTGGTACACAACGCCCTGAAGTACGGCCGCATCGGCGAGCAGCCCGCGCGCGTGCGGCTGCGGGTCGCCCAGCACGAACGCAGTGCGGTGATCGACGTGATGGACCGTGGCCCCGGCATTCCCGAGACCGTCGCCGCACAGCTGTTCCGCCCCTTCTTCACCACCTCAGAGCACGGCACCGGCCTGGGCCTGTATATCGCCCGCGAGCTGTGTCGGGCCAACCAGGCCCGGCTGGATTACATCCCCGTCCCCGCCGGCGGCTCCTGCTTCCGCCTGGTTCTGCCTGGCCCGCACACCCTGCTTCCGCACTGATTCCACGCGCCAAACATTTGTCGCATCCCACCCCCTCGGCTATCTTTCCCTCCCATGAACGAAACCCGCAGCGCCCTCGTCGTCGACGATGAACGCGATATCCGCGAACTGCTGGTGTTGACCCTCGGCCGCATGGGCCTGCGCATCAGCACCGCCGCCAACCTCGCCGAAGCCCGCGAACTGCTGGCCAGCAACCCGTACGACCTGTGCATCACCGACATGCGCCTGCCCGACGGCAACGGCATCGAACTGGTCAGCGAGATCGCCCAGCACTACCCGCACACGCCGGTGGCGATGATCACCGCCTTCGGCAGCATGGACCTGGCCGTGGAAGCGCTGAAAGCCGGTGCCTTCGATTTCGTCAGCAAGCCGGTGGACATCACCGTGCTGCGCGGTCTGGTCAAGCATGCGCTGGAACTCAACAACAGCGAACGCCCCGTTGCCGGACCCGCCGCAGAACAGGCCGCGCGCCTGCTCGGCGAATCACCGGCCATGGACGTGCTGCGCGCCACCATCGGCAAGGTCGCGCGCAGCCAGGCGCCGGTCTACATCCTGGGCGAGTCCGGGGTGGGCAAGGAGCTGGTCGCACGCACCATCCATGCACAGGGCGCACGCGCGGCCGGGCCGTTCGTGCCGGTCAACTGTGGCGCCATCCCCACCGAGTTGATGGAGAGCGAGTTCTTCGGCCACCGCAAGGGCAGCTTCACCGGTGCCCATGCCGACAAGCCGGGGCTGTTCCAGGCCGCGCACGGCGGCACCTTGTTCCTGGATGAAGTGGCCGAACTGCCGCTGCAGATGCAGGTGAAGCTGCTGCGCGCGATCCAGGAGAAATCGGTGCGCGCGGTTGGCGCGCCCAGCGAAGAACCGGTGGACGTGCGCATCCTTTCGGCCACCCACAAGGACCTGGCCGAGCTGGTCGAAGACGGGCGTTTCCGCCACGACCTGTACTACCGCATCAACGTGATCGAACTGCGCGTGCCGCCGCTGCGCGAGCGCCGCCAGGACCTGCCGGCGCTGGCCGCATCGATCCTGGCACGGCTGGCCCGCAGCCACGGCCGCGCCACCCCGCTGCTGGCGCCCTCGGCGCTGGACGCGCTGGCCCAGTACGGCTTCCCCGGCAACGTGCGCGAGCTGGAGAACATCCTGGAACGCGCGCTGGCGCTGGCGGAAGAAGACCGTATCGGTGCCGACGACCTGCGCCTGCCGCAGCACGCGCCGCGTTCACCGGGCAGTGCTGCCCACGCTGAAGCCGTGGTGGATCTGCATCCGGGCAGTGCCGCCCTGCCCTCGTACATCGAGCAGCTCGAGCGCAGCGCCATCCAGCGCGCGCTGGAAGAAAACCGCTGGAACAAGACCCGTACCGCCGCGCAGCTGGGCATCACCTTCCGCGCACTGCGTTACAAGCTGAAGAAGCTGGGGATGGAGTAGGTAGTGCCGGCCGCTGGCCGGCAACCTCATGCGCCGTGCATCCACGCATGGCGTGGATCTACTGGACGTTGACCGCCATCCACGCACGGCGTGGATCTACTGCATCAATCCTTGGTGACGCGGTTGATCTCGGCCAGGCTGGTCACACCTGCAGCCGCCTTCTTCAACGCCGACTGCCGCAGATCGTTCACACCAATCGCCTGTGCAGCCTCGGCAATCTGCAGCGCGTTGCCACCCGCCAGCACGATGGTCGCGATCTCGTCGGTCATCGGCATCACCTGGTAGAGACCGGTACGGCCCTTGTAGCCCCCGGTGCATTCATCGCAGCCCACCGCTTCGTGCAACTGGATGCCCGCATCCAGCTGTGCCTGGGTGAAGCCTTCAGCCAGCAGCGCATGCGCCGGCAGATCTGTCGGCCGCTTGCAGTTCGAACACAGGCGACGCGCCAGGCGCTGGGCGATCACCAGCGTCACCGAACTGGTGATGTTGTACGGCGCGATGCCCATGTTCATCAGGCGCGCGATGGTCTGCGGTGCATCGTTGGTATGCAGCGTGGACAGCACCATGTGACCGGTCTGTGCGGCCTTGATGGCAATTTCCGCCGTTTCCAGGTCGCGGATTTCGCCGACCATGATGATGTCCGGATCCTGTCGCAGGAACGAGCGCAGGGCTGCGGCGAAGGTCATGCCGCGCTTGTTGTTCTGCTGCACCTGGTTGACGCCGGGCAGGCGGATTTCCACCGGATCTTCGGCGGTGGAAATGTTGCGGGTCTCGTCATTGAGGATGCCCAGCGCGGTGTACAGCGACACCGTCTTGCCCGAGCCAGTCGGGCCGGTCACCAGCACCATGCCGTAGGGCTTGTGGATCGCGTCCAGGAACAGCTTCTGCTGGTCCGGCTCGTAACCCAGCTTGTCGATGCCCAGCTTGGCCGCACTGCCATCGAGAATACGCAGCACCACCTTCTCGCCGAACAGCGTCGGAAGCGTGCTGACGCGGAAATCGATCTGCTTGGTCTTTGAAAGATTGAGCTTGATGCGGCCATCCTGCGGCACGCGCTTTTCCGCGATATCGAGCTGCGCCATCACCTTCAGGCGCGCGGCGATGCGCTGGTTGAGCTTGTTCGGCGCACGGGCGACCAACTTCAGCAGGCCGTCGATACGCAGGCGCACGCGGTAGTCGTCTTCGTAGGGCTCGAAGTGGATGTCCGAGGCGCCCTTGCGGATGGCGTCGATCAACACCTTGTTGATGAACTTGACCACCGGGGTGTCGTCGCCCTTGGCGTCGATGCCGCTATCGCCGCCGGCCATGTCCTCGTCGCCGCCGGACACGTCCAGATTGGCCAGCGCCTCGTCGTCGCCACCGAGCGAGTCGCCCAGCGTGTCGTGGCTGGAGTGCCACTGCTCCAGCGTGCGGCGGATCTGGTCTTCATCGACCAGGATCGGCTCGACCACCAGGTTGGTGTGGAACTTGATCTCGTCCAGCGAATGGGTCGGGTTGCTGGTGCCAACGAACAGCCGGCCACCGCGCTTGAACAGCGGCAGCACGTTGTGCTTGCGCAGCAGTTCCTCGCTGACCAGGCTCATCGCGTTCTGGCTGGCATCGAACACTGACGCGTCGAACAGCGGCATGCCGAATTCCACCGCATTGGCGGCGGCCAGCTGTGGCGGCGAGACCACCTTGTTCTGGGCGAACCAGGTGGGCAGCGGCTGACGGGCAGCGGCGGCCTTGGCCATGGCGTCGCGGGCACCTGCTTCATCCAGCGCGCCGTCCTGGACCAGGCGACGGGCCAGACCGGTGATGCCGACGAGATTGGCGGAGGTGACTGCGTTCATGGCGGCGGGCTTTGGAAGGGGTGATCAGTTTATAGACGCCCGAAGCGGGCATTACAAATGCAGATGCCCGCGATCTCTCGCGGGCATCTGTGGGAACCGCGTCCAGCACGTGGTGCTGGACGCTATGCCGCGATTACGGGGCAGCGGTCGACAGATCGTCGCACTTCTTGTTCTTGTAAGTAGCGGCGCTCGAGGCAGTGACCTTGCAGCTCCAGGTGATCGGAGTTGCGCCATCAGCATTGATGGTCGGGGTCAGCACCACGGTAGCAGTACCGTCGTTCGAGGTACCGGTCAGGATGCCGCCAGCAGCACACTTGCCCGGAGCCGCGCCGGTGCAGAGGTCTGCGATTTCAGAGGACTGGTTTTCACCAACCTTGATCTTCTCCCCAGCAACGCTGCCGACAGCCTGAGCGATCTTGGCGCGAGCGGTGTAGTTCTTGTACTGCGGCAGCGCGATGGCGGCCAGGATCGCGATGATCGCAACGACGATCATCAGTTCGATCAAGGTGAAGCCCTTCTGGTTCTTCATGATTACATCCCCAAGATAAGTGGTGGTTGAGTCAGCGCGCAGGAGCGGTCCGGCCATCGGCCGGTTGAGCGGGTCCTGCACCCTGCGGGTGGATCTACGCAGGTTGCGTGCCAACCCCGGCACGCCTCCCCCTGGATTTCCCCGCGCCCATGATGGCAGCAATTTCCATGATGTGAAGCCCCCGGTCATCATTCTGCGACGGACCCAGCAATGTGACGCAGTGCGTCACCTTTGGCCGGCAGCAGGCACGAATTCGCACTCCCGCCCCTCCCGGCTCTGCCAAGACGGCGGTGAACCCGCTACCATCGGCAGATGCCCGTCTGGGGATGGCGGGCCGGGGAGCCAAACATGTCTGTCAGTCGCAGTGCGATCAAGAAAGAGCCCGTGGCGCGAAGCACCATGGAGTTGCAGCCGTTTGTCTGGCAGGGGACCGACAAGCGGGGCGTGAAGATGAAGGGCGAGCAGCTGGCGAAGAACGCCAACCTGCTGCGCGCCGAGCTACGCCGGCAGGGGATCAACCCCGACCAGGTCAAGCCCAAGCCAAAGCCGCTGTTCGGTGCCGCCGGCAAGGCGATCAGCACCAAGGACATCTCGTTCTTCAGCCGGCAGATGGCCACGATGATGAAGTCCGGCGTG
This sequence comes from Stenotrophomonas sp. LST15-1-1.1, assembly GCF_040815575.1. Classification (NCBI taxonomy): domain Bacteria; kingdom Pseudomonadati; phylum Pseudomonadota; class Gammaproteobacteria; order Lysobacterales; family Lysobacteraceae; genus Stenotrophomonas; species Stenotrophomonas sp. LST15-1-1.1. Next base: position 438,070 of record NZ_JBFPNJ010000023.1, on the reverse strand, counting down.
CCTATCGTGTCGGCGCTGGAGATCATCGGCAGCGGGCACAAGAACCCGCGCATGAAGAAGATGGTCGACGGCGTCCGCACCGACATCGAGGGCGGCTCGTCGCTGTACGAGTCAGTCAGCAAGTACCCGGTGCAGTTCGACGAGCTGTACCGCAACCTGGTACGTGCCGGCGAAGGCGCCGGCGTGCTGGAAACCGTGCTGGACACGGTGGCCACCTACAAGGAAAACATCGAAGCGCTGAAGGGCAAGATCAAGAAGGCCCTGTTCTACCCGGCAATGGTGGTTGCAGTGGCGCTGCTGGTCAGCGCGATTCTGCTGATCTACGTGGTGCCGCAGTTCGAGGACGTGTTCCAGAGCTTCGGCGCTGACCTGCCGGCCTTCACCCAGATCATCGTGAACTGTTCGCGCTTCATGGTGTCGTGGTGGTGGCTGATCGCCATCATCGTGATCGGCAGCATCGTCGGCTTCGTCATGGCCTACAAGCGTTCGCCCTCGATGCAGCATGCGATGGACCGCTTCATCCTGAAGGTGCCGGTGATCGGCCAGATCATGCACAACAGCGCGATCGCCCGCTTCGCCCGTACCACGGCGGTGACCTTCAAGGCAGGCGTGCCGCTGGTGGAGGCGCTGGGAATCGTCGCCGGCGCTACCGGCAACAAGGTCTACGAAGAGGCCGTGCTGCGCATGCGCGATGACGTGTCGGTCGGCTACCCGGTCAACATGGCGATGAAGCAGGCCAACCTGTTCCCGCACATGGTCATCCAGATGACCGGCATCGGCGAAGAGGCCGGTGCGCTGGATACCATGCTGTTCAAGGTGGCCGAGTATTATGAGCAGGAGGTCAACAATGCCGTTGACGCCTTGAGCAGCCTGCTCGAACCGATGATCATGGTGTTCATCGGTGTGGTCGTGGGCGGCATGGTCGTCGGCATGTACCTGCCGATCTTCAAGCTCGCCTCCGTCGTCGGATAACACATACATGGCTTTTCTCGACCAGCATCCCGGCCTCGGCTATCCCGCCGCGGCCGGCCTGGGACTGCTTCTGGGCAGCTTCCTGAACGTTGTCATCCTGCGCCTGCCCAAGCGGCTGGAATGGCAGTGGAAGCGCGATGCGCGCGAGGTTCTGGAAGAGCCGGACTTCTACGAGCCGCCCCCGCCGGGCATCGTGGTGGAGCCTTCGCACTGCCCGCACTGCAAGCACAAGCTGGCCTGGTACGAGAACATCCCGCTGTTCAGCTGGATGATCCAGGGCGGCAAGTGCCGCCACTGCAAGGCGCCCATCTCCATCCAGTACCCACTGGTGGAAGCGCTGACCGCGGTGATGGTGCTGGCCTGCGTGTGGCAGTTCGGCTTCGGCTGGCAGGGCTTCGGCGCGATCGTGCTGACCTGCTTCCTGATCGCCCTGTCCGGCATCGACCTGCGCACTCAGCTGCTACCGGATCAATTGACCCTGCCCCTGATGTGGCTGGGGCTGATAGGCAGCATCGACAACCTGTACATGCCCGCCAAACCGGCCCTGCTCGGCGCCCTGCTGGGCTACCTGTCGCTGTGGTCTGTGTGGTGGCTGTTCAAGCAGCTGACCGGCAAGGAAGGCATGGGCCACGGCGACTTCAAGCTGCTGGCCGCGCTGGGGGCCTGGTGCGGGATGAAGGGCATCCTGCCGATCATCCTGATGTCGTCAGTGCTGGGCGCCCTCATCGGCTCGATCTGGCTGTACAGCCGTGGCCGTGACCGGGCGACGCCGATCCCGTTCGGTCCCTACCTGGCGCTGGCCGGCTGGCTGTTCTTCATGTGGGGCGAGCCCCTGTTGAATCAGTACCTGGTGATGAGCGGGCTGCGCTGAGGGGAGTCCCCATGAGCCAGTATGTGGTTGGCCTGACCGGCGGCATCGCCTCGGGCAAGAGTGAGGTGACCCGGCGCTTCGAGGCGCTGGGGATTGTTGTGGCCGATGCCGACCTGGCCGCGCGCGCGGTGGTGGCAATCGGCAGCCCCGCCCTGTCCCTGATTGCCGAGCGCTTCGGCGCTGACATGCTGTTGGCCGATGGCAGCCTGGACCGGGCCCGCCTGCGCACCCACATCTTTGCAGACCCGGCCGAACGGGCGGCGCTGGAAGCGATCACCCACCCGGCCATCCGCCGGTTGATGCAGCAGCAGTGCGAGCAGGCCGCCAGCCCCTATGCGCTGGCGGCAATCCCGCTGTTGACCGAAGTGGGCGGTCGCCAGGCCTACCCGTGGCTGGACCGGGTACTGCTGGTGGATGCGCCCGAGGTCGTACAGCACGCCCGACTGATGCAGCGCGACGGCATCGACGCCGCACTGGCCGACCAGATGATCGCCGCCCAGGCCAGCCGCGCACAGCGCTTGGCGCTGGCTGATGACGTGGTGGTCAATGATGGGCATCCGGATGACCTGCAGGCGCAGGTGGAGCGGTTGCATGCTCAATATCTGGAGTTGGCTGTCGGGTAAACCGGCAGGTCTACCGGCTCCGACCGAACAGGCGTCCACGCATGGCGTGGATCTACTCCAACTGCTCACGCGCGTAGCGGGCCAGCTCGCGGGTGGCCAGCAGCAGGCCTTCCACTACGTCCGGCGGCAGTTGCTGGCCTGCACTGCCCTGCACCCGTGCCGCTTCGGCGGCGTGCAGCATCTGTATCAACGCATTGAGACCAGCCAGGGTGCGGCTGAGGCTGGCCAGGGTTACCGCTTGCGTCGGGGTGAGACCCGCGCCCTGCCTGGTCTGGCCATCGGCGTTGTCGCGGCCATCCATGCGTGCCATCAGTGCTGGCAGCAGGTCGCTGGGTTCGGCCAGCACGTCTTCGATGCGTTCGGCGATGTCGGCCGGCAACTGGTCGGCGGATTCGCCGACCAGGCGGCGCAGGTTCGGATAGGTGGTGCGTGCAGACATGGCAATGCTCCTCGCAGACGGCAAGGCCACCCGCGGATGCGAGGTGGCGGACGGTGCGGGTTGGCGTACCGGAGACCCAACAACTCAACAGCAAGGAAAAAGACTCCAGCGGACTCTTGCGAGTCCCCACGCACCGCCCGCCGAAGCAAGAGCATGCGGTGCATTTTCCATGATGGCCTGGGCGCATCAGGAGCTGTTGAATTGTCGGGTTTATTCAGGACGCCAATCCCGGCCAGGGCGATGGCCCCAGCCATGCCATCTCGCCAGCTGCATGCAATGCGGTCATGAGGCGAAAACGCCATGTGGGCCAACCGTCTGCGGATCCGTGCGGTGTGACACGCTCAGCGCGCGGACTGCATCACGCAGGTGTCGTGCCGGGCCAGTGACGCCGCCTCTTCGCGAAAACTGCATTGGCGCTGCATGCGACATTTCGCGCCGAGCGGGAGATTTCGACGACGGATGGATTCGTGCCGACCAAGGTCGGCACCTGCCAAAGCAGGAGCCGGAACGGGTTACAACGGCTTCGGCGAGAACGTCAGGGTGGCGATCACGCCCCGGGCGCCGCCTGGACGCACGCTCACCTGCCAGCCGTACAGATCGCACAGGCGGCTGACGATCGACAGGCCAATGCCGCCGCCCTGCGAGTGACCAGCATGGGTACCGCGATAGCCGCGCTGGAACAGCTTGGCGGCATCTTCCTCGCTCAGGCCCGGCCCGCTGTCGGTCACCGATACGGCGTTGGCGCCGACGTGCACGCGCACCTCGCCGTCCTGCGAATACTTCACCGCATTGCCGATCAGATTGCCCAGCGCCACAGACAACGCCGCTTCGGGCGCATCGATAACCAGGTCGCGCTCGCCATCCAGGTGCAGCTCCAGCGGCTTGCCACCCAACTGCGCGCGATGCGCATCCAGCAGCTGTTCGGCCACACGCGCCACATTGCTGCTGCCCTGCCCGCGCTCGTTGCGCGACAGCAGCAACAGCGCGCCGATCAGATCGCTGCACTGTTGCTCGGCACGTTGGATGCGCTGCAGGCGCTGCAGCACCTTCTCGTCCAGGCCCGGGCGGGTCAGCAGCAGCTCGGTAGCGCCACGGATCACCGCCAACGGTGTACGCAGCTCATGGCTGACGTCCGCATTGAACTCACGGTCGCGCTGCACCACTTCAGTCAGCCGCGAAGAATAGTCATCCAGCGCCTGCGCCAGCTGCCCCACTTCGTCATCGGGGAAGCGCGGCGCCAAAGGTTCAGGCTCACTGGTACCGCCACGATACGCACGCAAGCGTGCGGCCAGATCCGAGACCGGCTTCATCACCTTGGAGGCCGACCACCAGCCCAGCACCAGCGACAGCAGGCTGAATACCAGCACCGACAGGAACAACGCGCGGTTGAGCTGCTGCCCACCGCGAACGCTGTCGGTCATGTCGTAGGCCAGGAACGCCCAGGCATCGGGGGTCTTGCGCACGGCCAGCTTGTAGGAATAGCGCTCGCCGCGCTCGTCCACACCGCCCATGTTGTACAGGCCGTCCTTGAACTCGTACCAGTCCGGCTCTTCCTCGCGCAGCGCCTCGAACTTGTCCGGCTTGATCAGGCGCGCGCGCATCTGCTGCACCGGCAGGTCGGGGTTGCGGTCCGGGCTTTCGTAGTAGCGCCGCACGTACTCGCTGATGTTGCGGTTCATCACGTCTTCCACCAGCTGGTTTTCCACCCGCATGCGGGCCCAGTTGGTGGCGAACGCGAACAGTGTCGTCAGGCAGAAGCCCAACAACACGAACGAGACGATGATGCGGCTGCGCAGGCGCCGCCGATAAGGCGTGCGCCGGCGCTCCCCCTTGCTTGCCACAGAATCAGGCTTCCGGCGTGGCGATGCGGTATCCGATGCCATGGCGGGTCTGGATCATCGGCACTTCAAAGGGCTTGTCCACCACGGCGCGCAGGCCATGGATGTGCACGCGCAGCGAATCGGAGTCCGGCAGCTCTTCGCCCCAGACACGGGTTTCCAGTTCCTGCCGGGTGACCACGGCCGGGGCCGCTTCCATCAACGCCTGCAGGATCTTCAGTGCGGTCGGGTTGAGCTGCAGCAGCTTGCCCTGGCGACGCACTTCCAGCGTGTCCAGGTTGTACTCCAGGTCACCGGTTTCCAGCACGCGCGTCTGCACGCCCTTGCCGCGACGCGACAGGGCGTTCAGACGTACTTCCACTTCCTGCAGCGCGAACGGCTTGATCAGGTAGTCGTCGGCACCGGAATCGAAGCCGGCCAGCTTGTTGTCCAGCGAATCGCGCGCAGTCAACATCAGCACCGGGGTCTGCTTGCGCGCTTCGTTGCGAAGCTTGCGGCAGACCTCGATACCGTCCATGCCGGGCAGGTTGAGGTCCAGGACAATCGCGTCGAACTCGTGCACGACAGCCAGATGCAATCCGGTCACTCCGTCGGCAGCGAAGTCCACGGTGTGGCCCCGGTCCTCCAGGTAGTCACCCAGATTGGCCGCAATGTCGCTGTTGTCTTCGATTACCAGGATTCTCACTGTCACCTCTAATTGACGAATTTACCGACGCGCTGGGCCTGGCCCATGTCGCGCTGTGCCTTGTCCTTCTGCCGAGCACGCTCGGCGACGGTCATGCATTGCGTGGACGACATGTTGGAGCCAATGGTCTTCTCACGTCGGCATATTAGACGACTATCTTCACGCGCCTGTGTCAAAACGGTGTTCACGACCTGCTGATCGTTGAAAACCTCAGTTCGAACCGATTCAGGCATCGCGTCCTTGGTCGGATACTGCTCGGCGGCGGCGCGGATGCGAACCAGGGTCTCGCGGACCTTGCCGCGCTCTTCCTGGCGCAGCTCGGAATAGGTTTCGCCGTCGTTGAGCTCGATCTCGATGCGCTCTACCTGCTGCAGCAGCGGCTTGCCCGGCAGGAAGACCTCTTCGGCACTCTTGGCCCCTGCCGAGGCAGCGACCAGGGCCAATGCCGAAACCAGAACCGCCGATATCACTGGATGCTTCATACAAACGAATCCCTGTCTGAGGTGAACGCCGACTGTATGCGGATGCGCGCTCTGCCAGCAAGTGCTGGCCGGCAGGGTGCAGGTGGCCTTAAAGCTTGGAATCCGGGTTCACGTTGCTGTAGGTGCGCTGGTCGTTGAGCAGGGCCTTGCCCTTCTCTTCGATACGGCGCCGTTCGGCCACGGTCATGCAGCGGCTCTTGGGCATGTTGCTGCCCGTGGTGCGCTGGTATGAGCAGATCTGGCGACTGTCGTCGTGGGCGCGCGTCAGGATGCTGTTGACCCGCTCCTGATCGTTGAAGACGTCATTCTGTACCTGGGGTGGCAGCTCCTGGACAGTCTGGCGGTCGCCCATCCGCTGGGTGATCCGCGCCAGTGCCTGCTGGACCTGGCTGCGGTCCTCGGAGGAGATTTCGTTGTAATCGCCCTGCTGCAGGGCTTTTTCGACCTGGCGGACCTGCTCGGCCACCGGGCTCTGGCGGTCCATCTGCACAGCCGCCTTTTCCGGCTTGGCCAGTGCAACGCCAGGCAGGCACAACAACAGCACGATCATCGTGGTGCGGTACATCGCCAACCTCCCGATCCTTCGGAACGAAGGCCCAACTCTACGAGTGTCCCTACGCGGCCACAAGGGACTCTTGGCAGGGGGCGCGGGCATAAAAAAGACCCAGGCGGTGCACCCGCCTGGGCCTGAAGTTGTATCCCGATACCGATCCTGCTGAGAGGCAGAGCTGCGGTTCGTTGAAGGCTACGCCCGGGGCGATTAAAGCGGTGTTAAACCCGCCAACTCCGCCTGAACCAAATTTCAAATCATTGAAATATCAGGATTTTTTGATTTTTTCGACATGCTCGATGATGCGTGCGGCCACATCCACTCCGCAGGCCGCCTCGATCCCTTCCAGACCCGGGGTGGAGTTCACCTCCAGCACCAGCGGGCCGCGCTCGGAGCGGATCAGGTCCACCCCGCAGACCCCCAGCCCCAGCGCCTTGGCCGAACGCACCGCCACCTGCTGCTCGGCCCGGCTGGCCTTGGACGCCACCGCGGTACCGCCGGCATGCAGGTTCGAGCGGAAATCCCCTTCCGGGGCCTGGCGCTGCATCGACGCCACCACCTGGTCACCGACCACGAAGCAGCGGAGGTCGGCGCCCTTGGCCTCGCCGATGAACTCCTGCATCAGGAAGTTGGCATACAGCCCACGCAAGGCTTCGACGATGCCGCGCGAGGCGCTGGCCTTCTCGGTGAGGATCACACCGCGGCCCTGGGTGCCTTCATTGAGCTTCACCACGTGCGGCGGCGGGCCGAGCATGGACAACAGGTCGACGGTGTCGTCCGGGTTGTCGCCAAAAACCGTAACCGGCATGTCGATGCCCTTTGCTGCCAGCAGCTGGTGCGCCCGCAGCTTGTCGCGCGAACGCAGGATCGCGTCGGACGGATTGGGCGTGCGCGCCCCCATCAGCTCGAACTGGCGCAGCACGGCGGTGCCGTAGCGGGTGACCGACGCGCCGATGCGCGGGATGACCGCGTCCACGCCGGTCATCGGCCGGCCCTTGTAGTGCATGGAAAAGCCGTCCGCGGCGATGCGCATGTAGCAGCGCAGCGGATCCAGGATGCGTACGGTATGGCCGCGCGCGCGCGCGGCCTCGACCAGCCGACGGGTGGAGTACAGCCGGGTGTTGCGGGACAGGATGGCGAGCTTCATCGCAGTGGGATCGGTCGGCAGGCGCGCAGCATAGCGTGGCGACGTTGCGTCTGGATGATGCTGCGCCACGGCCCGGCTGCGTGCCCAGCGCGCACCTCATTCCGTGGCGGGAAGCGGCTGCCGATAGCCGCGCGCGGCTTCGCCCAACGCGCCGATGCAGGCCATCTGCAGGGTCGAGCCGCTGAAGGCGTCACGGTAGATCAGGCTGAGCAGCGCTCCGGCTTTCGGACCGCCGGCACGCCCCAGCGCGCGAACCGCTTCGATCTGCTTGGCCGAACCGGTGCCGGCGGAAAGGAATATCTGATGCAGTGTGGTAACGACGTCATCCCTGCAATCCATGCCTGTGTGCTCCGTTGAGGAAATAACCCCACACTAGCGAAGACCTCGACAGACGCGAATGCGGATTGTTTGAATCTCTCCCGAGTGTTTTCCACCGTGACGAATGATGGATGAGAGCCCTGCCGCTAGAATCGCGCCCAACTCTCTCCCTGCGGCGCATCGTGTCTTTTAAAAGCCAGCTGATCGATTGCCTGCCCCTGTGGAAGGCCCTGCCCAAAACCAATGCCACGCCCCGGCGCCCGCTGCGGTTGAGCGATTGGCAGGCGGACTGGGAGGGGAACCTCGCGCAGCTGTCTCGCCACGTGCGTCGCGATGATCGGCTAGACGTACTGCAGGCAGACGGCCATCTGGCACTGGAGCACGCATTGACGTGGGAAGCGGCCGCACAGGCCAGCAGCAATCTGCTGCTGAAGGGCATCGATCGCGGGTTCGACGGGGCGGTGCTGCGCCAGATTTACATCGAAGTGGCGGCGCTGTGGCTGGACCATGCGCACTTGCTGGCCGCAGCCCAGCACACATTGCAGCAACAAGGATCCGCCATTGCCGTGGGCGCCTCGTTACAGCCGCGTACGGCACAGCACTACGAGTACGCGCTGCAGCTGCTTGCCTTGGGCCCGGTGTTGGGCGCACAGGACCTGTTGCCCGCGCTGGTGGAAAAAGTGCTCTGCTTCGATACCGACCGCGTACTCGACTACGTCAGCGCCCCCGCTCTGGGCTTGGTCGAGGCCAGCGACGAGATCTTCCACGCTCGGCCATTCGCGAGCCTGTTCGCACCCTTGCGCGAGGGCGAAGCATTCGATCCTTCCCTGCTGACCGGCTATCTGCAGACGCAGTACCGCGACTTTTTCCAGCTTGCTCCGAAGGCACAAAAGCGGAGCCGGCGACTCATCGGTCCAAACGCCTGGGGCTACTGGGCATTGGAGGTGGCTGCGATGGTGGTCGTTTACGGTGGCGACGATGCCGTGCTGCGCACCTGCCCGCACTATCCAGCCGATCTGGTCGACTACGCGCGGCGCTGATGCACGCAACCTGATGAGCTGAAGAGGAAACCGCCGCCGGAGGGCCGGGGCCGGAGACATGGAGCGGGCGAAGGGAATCGAACCCTCGTCAGTAGCTTGGGAAGCTACAGCTCTACCATTGAGCTACGCCCGCGTTGCCCGACAAGTCTATGCGGGGCACGTGTTCAAACGCAACGGGCAGGCCCTTGCAGCCTGCCCGTCGAGTAGACAGCAGGCCCGCAGGCCCGCCGTCGTGTGCATCAGAAGCTGCCGCTGAAGTTGGCAAACAACGTCGCGTCCTGCGCACGCTTCTGCAGGGTGGTGGCGCTCAGGCCGATGTTGCTCTGCAGGCCGAACAGTTCCATGCGCGCGCCCAGGATGGCGGTCGCATAGTTCTTGTCGAAATCCATGCCCGGCACGCGGTACATGCCCACGTCCGGCAGGCTCTGCACCCAGGCGCTGGCCTGCTTGGTGTCTTCGAACTCGTGGTCGTAGGTCACCTGCACGTACGGCTTGACGGTGCCGCCATCGAAGCGGGCCTGCCAACCGATACGGCCCACGGTGGAATCGACATCCTGCTTGCCATAGCCCAGCGCGGTAGCCAGGGTGCCGGCATCGGCGCTTTCGGTATAACCGTCGATCTTGACCTGCTGCCAGATCACCGAGGCGATCGGGCCGTGGCGGAAGCCGCCTTCGGTACCGAACTCGTAACCGGCGTTCAGGGCGGCGGTCAGGTTGCTGCCGTCCGGCGAGCCGCTGTGCTCACGGGTTGCCGGGCCGAGCTGGACCTTGCGGTTCACGTCATAGGACAGCCAGGTGTAGCTGACCTGGCCATTGACCCAGATGCGGTCGCCGTACCAGCCAGCGAACAGACCTGCGGTAGTGTCCTTCTGGGTGAAGTCGCCACGGCTGTTGCCGAAGTCGGCATTCAGACGGCCAAAGCCGGCGAAGCCGCCGAAGACCATGCCGTCACGCGCCCAATCGATACCGAACAGGCCGGCCGGAGCCAGACCGTCGTACAGATCGGCGTGGTCGTAGCGCTGCATGTCGCCGCGCACGCCGCCCCACCACGACAGGCCGTCAGCCGGGCGACCCGCCTGGTGCAGGCTGACCTGGTCGGCACGCGAGCGGCCGATGGTCTGTGCCGAATGGCTCAGCACCTGCTGCAGGCGCGGACCTTCGAGGATCGACACCGCGTACTGGCCCAGCAACGCATGACCGGCGGTGGTCGGGTGTACGCCGTCGGCGAACAGGTAGGCGGTGGCCGCATCCGGGCTGACGTAGCTGGTCGGGTTGCAGGTCAGGATGCTGGTGGTGGTGTCAGCAGGGTTGATCCTGCAACCGGTGTCGGTGACGTTGCGGAAGCCGTACATGGCCGGGTTGGCCGCCACTTCACGCAGCACGGTGAAGGTATCGAGCGGGATGAACTCGATGCCGGCCTGCTTCAGGCCCCCATACAGGGCCTTGTTGTAGCCAGCCGCCAGCGCGGTGGCCTGCGCGGCACCGGCCTGACCCAGCGAGCGGAACTGCGGGGCAATGCCGACGTCCGGCAGGTTGGGGACGAGCACGTACTCGGCACCGGCCTGCTTCAGGGCGCCCACCAGGGCAACCTGGTCGGTGACGGCCGCGCCGATGATGGCCTGCGCCTGGGCCGGCGCACGCGCTGCGGCGAACAGGTCGTTGGCACCGCCCCAGACAGTGTACAGGGCATTGGCGTCAGCCTTGCCGCCGTTGGCGGCCAGGTAGCGGGCCGTCTGGCTCTTCAGCGACGGGATCGTGCCCAGGGCACTGGCCACGTCCACGCCGACACGGGCACCGCCGACCGCGTAGTTGTCGCCGTTCTGGCCGTTGCCGTTGGCAGCGCCATTGAGGCCGTAGTAATTGGCCACCTGCTGTGCCCACACCCAACCCGGGTTGGTGGTGAACTGACCGGTGACCGGGCGCACGTCGGCCGGCAGCAGCGGACGGAAGTAGCCGGCGTCGGTGAGGCTGTCACCGAAGAAGACCGCATGGCTGTAAGGGGATTCGCCTGCCATGGCCGGCAGCGCGGCCAGCGCGATCGCGGCCGCCATGAGGGAGCGGATCGGGCGTTTGCTGAGCAGCATGTAAAAACTCCTGTGGGGATATCGTTGGGGATCCGACGCACGTACGCCGGCGCACGGTGAATGGTTTCACTGCGCCGCCAATTGCTCACGCTGCGCCGCCGCATGGATTGTCGCCCGAGGCAGGCCCGGCGGGCTTTGCTGGTACGGGTGTAGTGCACAACTTGCAACGGTTCCGATGCGAACCGGCGATCAGCGACAATGGCCGCATGAACATCCAGCTCAATGGCGAACCCCGCACCCTGCCCGCTTTGGCGACCCTCCTGGACCTGCTCGCGGCCGAGCAGCTGCTGCAACGCCGGGTGGCGGTGGAGGTCAACGGCGAGATCGTCAGCCGCAGCCGTCATGCCGAGCATGTACTGGCCGAGGGCGATGTGGTGGAGATCGTGCATGCGCTTGGCGGTGGTTGAGACAGCGGGGGTCAGAGCCCTTTGCCTGTGGCAAAAGGATCCGACCCCGCCGTCTGCGACGACCCCATCTTCAGGCGGATAAGCGATAATCGCGCCATGAACGCTCATGTCTCCCCCGATTCGCTGGTGATCGCCGGCAAGACCTACAGCTCGCGGCTGCTCACCGGCACCGGCAAGTTCAAGGATCTGGAAGAAACCCGCCTGGCCACCGAGGCCGCAGGCGCCCGGATCGTCACCGTGGCCATCCGCCGCACCAACATCGGCCAGAACCCGGGCGAACCGAATCTGCTCGACGTGCTGCCGCCGGACCGTTACACCATTCTGCCCAACACCGCCGGCTGCTACACCGCCGAGGATGCCGTGCGCACCTGCCGCCTGGCCCGCGAACTGCTGGACGGCCACAACCTGACCAAGCTGGAAGTGCTGGGCGACCAGAAGTCGCTGTACCCGGACGTGGTGCAGACTCTCAAGGCCGCCGAGCAGCTGGTCAAGGACGGTTTCGAGGTGATGGTCTATACCTCCGACGACCCGATCCTGGCCAAGCGCCTGGAAGAGATCGGCTGCGCTGCGGTGATGCCGCTGGCCGCGCCGATCGGCTCGGGCCTGGGCATCCAGAACAAGTACAACCTGCTGCAGATCATCGAAGACGCCAAGGTGCCGATCATCGTCGACGCCGGCGTCGGCACAGCTTCGGACGCGGCGATCGCGATGGAGCTGGGCTGCGACGGCGTGCTGATGAACACCGCCATCGCCGGTGCGCGCCACCCGGTGCTGATGGCCAGCGCGATGCGCAAGGCCGTGGAAGCAGGCCGCGAGGCATTCCTGGCCGGCCGCATTCCGCGCAAGCGCTACGCCAGTGCGTCCTCGCCGATCGATGGGTTGATCGGCTGATGACCAATCCATTCGACAGCGCCGGTTCGAAGGCGCCGCCCAAGCCGTTCACGGTCAATGAAGGCCGCCGTGAAGTGCGCAGCTTCGTGCTGCGCCAGGGCCGTTTCACCCCCGCCCAGCAGCGCGCGTTCGACGAGCGCTGGCCGCGTTTCGGCCTGGATTTCAGCGGTGAACCGCGTGATCTGGATGCCACCTTCGGCCGCGATGCGCGCAAGGTGCTGGAAATCGGTTTCGGCAACGGTGCCGCGCTTCGCTTTGCTGCACAGCACGACCCGAGCCGCGACTACATCGGCCTGGAAGTGCACGCGCCCGGCGTCGGCCGCCTGCTGAACGCGCTGGCCGAGGACAACGCCGACCACGTGCGCCTGTACCACCACGACGCGGTGGAAGTGCTGGAAAAGGAAATCGCCGATGGCGCGCTGGACGAAGTGCGCATCTATTTCCCCGACCCGTGGCACAAGAAGCGCCACAACAAGCGTCGCCTGATCCAGCCCGGCTTTGCCGAGCTGCTGGTGCGCAAGCTGCGCTCTGGTGGCCGTCTGCACTGCGCCACCGACTGGGAGGATTACGCCGAGCAGATGTGGGACGTGCTGGATGCCACCCCCGGGCTGGTCAACCGCGCCGGCCCGCGTGGCAGCGTGCCGCGTCCGGACTGGCGCCCGCAGACCCACTTCGAGACCCGCGGCCAGAAGCTCGGCCATGGTGTCTGGGACCTGTTGTACGACCGCACCTGATGAACGCCTGAGGACGCCGCGCCCCACATGGATACCGCGCTGACGCTGACCACTGACATGAAGCTCGTGCTCGGGCTGGTCGGCTTCACAATGGCGATGTTCCTGTTCGAGCGCATCCGCGCCGACGTGGTCGCGCTGGTGGTGCTGGTGGTGCTGGGCGTGACCGGCCTGATCGCGCCGGAGGAGATCTTCGGCGGTTTCTCCGGCAACGCGGTGATGAGCATCATCGCCACCACCATCCTCGGCGCCGGGCTGGACCGCACCGGCGCGTTGAACCGCCTTGCGGCCTGGCTGCTGCGGCGCGGGCATGGCGTGGAGCAGCGTCTGCTGATGATGACCACGGCCATCGCCGGCCTGAACTCGTCCTTCATGCAGAACCCATCGGTGATGGCGTTGTACCTGCCGGTCGCCTCGCGCCTGGCCGCGCGCACCGGGCTGACCATGCAGCGCCTGCTGCTGCCGATCTCGGCGGCGATCGTGATGGGCGGCGCGCTGACCATGGTCGGCAACTCGCCGCTGATCCTGCTGAACGATCTGCTGGCCTCGGCCAACAACAACCTGCCCTCCGGCCTGGCCACCATCGAGCCGCTGCGCATGTTTGCGCCGCTGCCGATCGGCATCGCCCTGTTGATCGCCTCGCTGCTGTATTTCCGCTATTACGGCGACCGCAAGCTGGTGGAAGAGGAAAGCCTGGTCAATGACGGCACCACGCCGGCCCGCACCGAGAGCTACTTCGCCAAGACCTACGGTATCGAAGGGGATGTGTTCGAGCTGGTGGTCACCGCCGAGAGTCCGCTGGTCGGCATGACCCTGGGCGAAGCGGAGAATCTGCACGATTCACCGCTGCTGCTGGCGCTGAAGACCGGTAACGACACCCGCCTGGCGCCGCCAGCGGAAATGCGTATCTGGGTGGGCAGCGTGCTGGGGGCAATGGGCCCGCGCGAACAGATCCACGATTTCGCGCAGAACCAGTTCCTGCGCATGTCCTCGCGCCTGAAACACCTGGGTGACCTGTTCAATCCCAGCCGCGCCGGCATTTCCGAAGCGGTGGTGCCGCCGACCTCGAACGTGATCGGCAAGAGCGCTGCCGACCTGCGCCTGCGCAAGGAACGCGGCATCAGCCTGCTGGCGATCAACCGCGACAAGCAGGTGATCCGCGAGGATGTGCGCGATGTGCAGCTGCGCGCCGGCGACATGCTGGTCTTCCACAGCATCTGGACCGACCTGGCGCAGGCCGCCAAGAGCCGCGACTTCGTGGTGGTGACCGACTACCCCACCGGCGAACAGCGCCCGCACAAGTTCAAGATCGCCATGGCGATCTTCGCCCTGACCATCCTGATCGCGCTCACCAGCAAGCTGCCGGTAGCACTGACCCTGATGACCGGTGTGGCCGGCATGCTGCTGACCGGCGTGCTGCGCATGGACGAGGCCTATGCCTCGATCAACTGGAAGACGGTGTTCATGATGGCCGGGCTGATTCCGCTCGGCTGGGCGATGGATTCCAGCGGCGCGGCGGCATGGGTGGCCGGCCATACCATCGACAAGCTGCCCACCGGCATTCCGATCTGGGTGCTGGAGCTGGCGCTGGCGCTGCTGACCACGGTGTTCTCGCTGGTGATCAGCCATGTGGGGGCGACCATCGTGATGGTGCCGATCGCGGTGAACCTGGCGCTCGCGGCAGGCGGCAACCCGACCGCGTTCGCGCTGATCGTGGCGCTGTCGGCGTCCAACAACCTGATGACGGCGTCGAACCCGGTGATTTCGATGATCACCGGCCCGGCCAACTACACCCCGCGCGAGATGTGGCGGGTCGGCGGCCCGCTGTCGCTGATCTATACCTGCGTGGTGGTGGTGATGATCAACCTGATGTTCTGAGGGTTGGGGTTTGTTGGCAGGGCTGCGCCCTGCACCCGCCGAGGCAACGGCAACGGCAACGGCAACAGCCGAAGCAACAGCAACAGCCTGCTATCCGTGGGATGGCGGGGTAGGTCCGGTGGCAGGGGACGCTGCAAGTACGTCCCTGTAAGCTCGGTCGCGCCATCCATGGCGCTCACGCCCCCGCCATCGGACCCACCCCGCCTTCGACGGATCGCTGCAATCTGCCTGAACGGCGTCGTGCACCGTTTTGGTAGGCGTCGACCTTGGTCGACACGGTAGATCCACGCCATGCGTGGATGGATCTGGATACCTGTTGATCTGGTGGGTGCGGACCGTTGGTCCGCACTCCGATGCATCAGGCCAGGTAGACCTGCCCATCTCGCACATCCACCGGCACGGCGCGCAGGCGGTCGCCCTTGCAGGGGCCGGCGATGCAGTCGCCGCTGTCCAGCGCGAACGAGGCGCCGTGGGCGGCGCAGACCAGGTGGCCTTCGCGGCTCTTCAGGAATTGGCCGGGTGCCCAATCCAGGCGGCGGCCCGCGTGCGGGCAGATGTTCAGGAACGCGCGCACCTGCCCACCGTCGCGATACAGAAGCAGCGATTCGGCATCGCCATCGACCACCGCTTCAACCTCGGCAAACGCGCCATCGGCAATGGCATCAAGGGTGATCAGGGCAACAGCGGCAGTCATGGCGAAGGCTCGGACGGGGTGGCGCATTGTCGCATGCCTGGTCATGTGACTAGCTGCGACATGAACACAAGTCATTGATCCGTAATAAGCCAAGGCTATATTTAACGAGTTTTTCACTCAATGACAGTGGCAGCTGCCGATACTCATGGCTCGCTGATTTCCAGCCTATCGAGCCACCATGTTCAATCGCGATTTCGCCTTCAACCAGTTCCGCACCCTGTTTGCCCCGCGCAAGCCGCGCCATCCGCTGGTGCGCGTTGCCGTAGGCCTGCTCGGCCTGGCGATCCTGGCCGCGATGGTGTTCATCGGCGTATTTGTCGGTGCGGCCATGATCCTGGTGGGCCTGGCGTGGAAGCTGCTGGCTTCGCGCAAGCCCGGCCCGAGCCGCCCGGCCGACCCGAACGTGGTCGAGGGCGAGTACCACGTGGTGCGCAAGTCGGCGTTGCCGGCGTCGCGTTGATCGACGCTGCCCGCTGACGGCGGGCCTTGCTGCGTTCTAGACTGCGGGCACTCCCTTCCTGGATGCCCGCATGTCCGATGTCTCCGATGTGATCCCTGCTGCAGCCACGCCGCGTGTCCCGGTCGTTGGCGGCGGCAGTTTTCCTGTGCACCGCATTTACTGTGTCGGCCGCAACTTCGCCGACCATGCGCGTGAGATGGGCGCTGCCGTACCTGCAACAGATGATCGCGGCCGCCCGATGTTCTTCACCAAGCCGGCCGACGCCATCGTGGTCGGCCACGACGATGTGATCCCCTACCCGCCCGCCACCCGCAACCTGCACCACGAGGTGGAACTGGTGGTGGCGATCGGCCGTGACGCGCCCGCTGGTGAACTGGCCGTGGGCGATGCCGAGGCACTGGTGTATGGCTATGCCGTGGGCCTGGACCTGACCCGCCGCGACCTGCAGGCCGCCGCCAAGGAAAAGGGCCACCCGTGGGATTCAGCCAAGGGCTTCGATGCCTCCGCGCCGATCAGCGAGATCGTGCATGCCGGTGAAGTCGGCGACCTGGCTGCGCTCAACCTGTCGCTGGAGATCAACGGCGAAGTGCGCCAGCAATCCCTGCTCGATCAGATGATCTGGAACGTGCCGGAGATCCTGCATGAGCTGTCCAAGCTGTGGCAGCTGCGTGCCGGCGACCTGGTATTCATGGGTACGCCATCCGGCGTAGCCGCGCTCAACCCCGGCGACCGTTTCAGCGCACGCCTTGAGAACGTGGCCGAGCGCCACGGCGTGATCGCCGGCTGACATCACCTGCGCTACCCTGCGCGCTGTCCCCCCTCGCCCTCAGGAGAAAAACAACAATGGGAATGCTCACCGAATTCAAGGAATTCGCGATGCGCGGCAACGTCATCGACCTCGCCGTCGGCGTGGTGATCGGCGCGGCCTTCGGCAAGATCGTCACCGCGTTGGTGGAGAAGATCATCATGCCGCCGCTGGGCTATCTGATCGGCCGGGTGGATTTCTCGCATCTGGCGTGGACGCTGTCGCCGGCCAGCATCGGGCCGGATGGCAAGGAGATCCCGGCGGTGGTGATCGGCTACGGTGATTTCATCAACACGCTGATCCAGTTCGTGATCGTGGCCTTCGCCATCTTCCTGGTGATCAAGGTGATCAACCGCCTGTCGCGCAAGAAGGAAGCGGCACCGGCAGCACCGGCCGAGGAAGTGGTGCTGCTGCGCGAGATCCGCGACAGCCTGAAGAAATAGGGTGTCGGGCGCCGTTGGCGCCCCCGCCGCCTGTAGAGCCGAGCCCACGCTCGGCTGATCTGGAAACGGCAGCCGAGCATGGGCTCGGCTCTACATGACATGCGAAAGCCCCGCTCCGGTGGGGCTTTCGCTTTGCTGCATCTGGCGGAAAACAGCATCCGCAGCGGCCATGACCTCCCGCCCATGCGCGGCGCTGAACGACTGTTAAGCTCCAAGGCTTACACCCTTCCCGGAGCTGTCCATGCGTCGCCGCGTCCTTGCCATCGCATCCTCCCTCGCCCTGCTGGCCGCGCCGGCCTTCGCGGCGCCGCATGCCACCACCCTGCCACCGGCCTCGCTGGCCACCGCCGCACAGCTGCGTGACCAGGCGCTGGCCGATGACACCGGCTGGAAGGTGGTCGAATCGCTGACCACCGAGATCGGCCCGCGCATTGCCGGCAGCGAAGCCGACGCCCGTGCCGTAGCCTGGGCCGAAGCCAAGTTCAAGGCCCTGGGCTTTGACAAGGTATGGAAGGAACCGGTGACCTTCCCGAAGTGGGAGCGCCGCAGTGAACACGCCGCCGTGACCGGCAGGAACCCGCAGCCCCTGCAGATCACTGCGCTGGGTGGCAGCCCGGGCGGCACGGTGGAAGCCGAGGTGGTGCGCTTCGCCGATCTGGCCGCGCTGCAGGCCGCACCGGCTGGTTCGCTGAAGGGCAAGATCGCCTTCGTCGATTACCAGATGCTGCCGTTCCGCGATGGCCGCGACTACGGCCGTGGCGGCGCGATCCGCAGCAAGGGCCCGTCCGAGGCCATCCGCAAGGGCGCCGTAGGCTTCCTGATGCGCTCGGCCGGTACCGATTCGCACCGCGTGCCGCACACCGGCATCACCCGTTTCGATGACGGCCTGGCGCCGGTACCGTCGGCGGCGCTGTCAGTACCCGACGCCGACCAGCTGGCACGCCTGCTCGCCCGTGGCGCAACCACGGTGAAGGTGGCGCTGGACTGCGGCTGGGACGGTACCGCGACCTCGTACAACGTGATCGGTGAAATCACCGGCCGCACGCTGCCGAAGGAAGTAGTTGTCATCGGCGGCCATCTGGATTCGTGGGACCTGGGCACCGGCGCGGTCGATGACGGCGCAGGCGTGGGCATCACCATGGCCGCCGGCCATCTGATCGGCCAGCTCAAGCAGGCACCTAAGCGCACCATCCGCGTGATCGCCTTCGCCAACGAAGAACAAGGCCTGTACGGCGGCAAGGCCTACGCCGAGGCGCATGCCAAGGACGTGGCCCTGCACCAGCTGGCCGCCGAGAGCGATTTCGGTGCTGGCCGCATCTACGCCTTCAACACCGGTTCGCCGAACCCGGAAGGCTCGCGCGAGGCGACGAAGCAGATTGCCGAGGTGATGAAGCCGCTGGGCATCGAGTACCAGGCCGACAAGGGTGGCCCGGGACCGGATGTCGGCCCGCTGGCGGCCAAGGGCGGTGCATGGGCGTGGCTGGCGCAGGATGGCTCGGACTATTTCCACCTGCACCACACCGCCGACGACACGCTCGACAAGATCGACCCGAAGGCGCTGGCGCAGAACGTGGCGGCCTACACCGTGTTTGCCTATCTGGCCGCCGAAGCCGATGGCAGTTTCGGCAGTGAAGCGAAGGCCACCACGCCGCCGAACGAGTGAAGCCGCATCCACGCATGACGTGGATCAACGCTTGACCAGGTAGCGCCGGGCCATCCCGGCGCTACCTGCCTGGGCACTTACTCCGCCCACACGCTGGTATTGCGAACCCCCAGCAGCTTCGGATTGAACAACGGATCACGCCCGTGACGCCGGTGGTTTTCGTAATCGCGCAGTGCTGCCAGCGCGGGCCTCTGCAGCAGCAGGATGGCGATGATGTTCAGCCAGCTCATCATGCCTACGCCGATATCGCCCAGCGCCCACGCGACTGTCGCACTCTTCATCGCCGAGTAGCCCGTAGCAGCCAGGAACAGCAGCTGGAAGGCACCCATCACCCACTGTCGGGGACGATCCCGGCAGAGGTAACTGACGTTGGTCTCGGCCATGTAGTACAGGGCCAGGATGGTGGTGAAGGCGAATGGCAGGATCGCCAGCGCGACAAATGACTTGCCGAAGCCGGGCAAGGCCGACTCCACCGCGTGCTGCACGAAGCGTGGCCCTGCTTCCACGCCTGGAAGGTTGCCCAGCAGCAGGCGGGCCTCATCCGGCACACCATTCACCGCCGGGTCGTAGACGTTGTAGAGCCCTGTGGAGAGAATCAGGAAGGCCGTCGCGCTGCACACGACCATGGTGTCGATGTACACCGAGAACGACTGCACCAGGCCCTGCTTCACCGGGTGCGACACTTCCGCGGCGGCGGCAGGATGCGCGCCGCTGCCCATGCCCGCTTCGTTGGACAGCACGCCACGACGCACCCCCCATTGGATCGCGGTGCCGATCATCGCGCCGAATGCGGCATCGACACCGAACGCGCTGCGCAGTACCAGGGCGATGACCTCAGGCACTCGCTCGACATTGAGCACCATCACCACCGCAGTGACCAGCAGATAGGCCACCGCCATCACCGGCACCACCCATTCGGCGACGCGCGCGATGCGACGTACGCCGCCGAGCAGGATCGCCGCCAACACCACCAGCAGCACACCGGTGGTGACCATTACCGGAACATCCCATGCTTCGTTCACCGCACTGGTGATGGCGTTCGACTGCGTGCCCGCCAGCATCGCCCCCGCCAGCACCGTGACCAGCGCGAACAGCACGGCGTACCAGCGCTGGCCCAACCCCTTTTCGATGTAGTACGCCGGACCACCGCGATACTGCCCCTTGGCATCGCGATCCTTGTAGATCTGCGCCAGGGTGGACTCGATGAACGCGCTTGAGGCACCGAGGAAGGCGACCACCCACATCCAGAAGATGGCGCCGGGACCGCCGAAGGCGATGGCCATGGCGACGCCGGCGATGTTGCCCACGCCCACCCGGCTGGACAGCGACAGCGACAACGCCTGGAACGGCGAGACACCGGCATCGGAGCGCTCGTGACGGAACATCAGACGCAGCATGTCCGGCAGCGCGCGCAACTGGATGAAGCGGGTGCGCACGCTGAAGTACAGGCCCGTCGCCAGGCACAGCACCACCAGGTAAGGGCTCCAGACAACGGCAAGAACGGCATTGACGATCGATTCGACATTCATCGCAGGGCCTCCATCAGAAGAACATGCCCAGGGCGACCTGGGGACTGACGGTGCGGCCGGTATTGCGACCGGCAGCGGTGAATTCGACGCCGGCAATCACCCCCAGCGACGGACTGAAGTGGTACTCGATCGCCGGCGCGAAAGTCAGGTTGCGGCTGGCAGGCCGGGCCTCATCGATGCGCTGGGGCGTACCGGCCACGTCCGGTGCGAAGCCGGTCAGCCGCTGGCCGCTTTCACGGCTGGCGGCCATTTCCATGACAGCCACCCAGCGTTCGTTGAAGCTGTACTCGGCGCCCACCGAAAGACCCAGCACCGAACCGCGCGCGATATGTCCCTGGAAGCCGTCATCGGTGCCATACACGCTGCCACCGGAAATCGCCGTGCGTGAGGGCGATGGCCCGGCACTGAGCTGCGCGCGCCAGCGCAGCGGGCGATCGTTCGCCAGCCACACCACCTGCTGCACCGCCAGTGCGGCCACGGTGCGCTGCGTGCCGTCACCCTGTGCGTCGAGCGGGTTGCCGGTGATCCGGTCGTGACTGCCGGTGCTGAAGCGCTGTACCAGTGCAACTGACACCGCCGGGGTGGTGCCGTCGGCACTGGGAGGTTGCAGCAGGTATTGCAGGCGCGCGGTGGTGTCGCCGGCGCGGAAACCACTACTGCGCGCGTTGCCTGATTCTGCACGCGAAGCACTGAGGTTGACCTGGGCGGTCACCCGCTCGCTGAACCCGTAGGCGATGGGCACCACCATCGCCCACGCGCCGCTGCGCTCGTCGCTGCGTTGACGGTCGCCGTTGTGGTCGAAGGATGAGGAACTGTCGATCCGCACCAGATAGGGTTCGACGTACCAGCGACCTGCCGGCATACCGGCAGGATTGGGCGTGATCAGCGGGCCGGTGAAGTTGACGCCGTCGAGCGTGCGCTCGTTGGCCTGCGCGGATACGGCCGCAAGCGCACTGAATGCCAGTACCAGGCAGACACGCACCGAACTGCGGGGAGGATGATGCATGGGGACCACTCCTGTACGACGTTGGATGGACTTCCACCCTGCGTCGCCGGGAACGGCACACCAATAAGGAAACTTTCAATTCGTCATGCATGCTTTGCGCATTGCACGGTCAGGAAATCAGCCGGGCGTTGCCCGGCGCTACCGGTGAGCCGTGCACGCCTTGCGTAGTGCAACGCAGGAGGCACCTTCCCGGCACGAGGAAATCCCGCACGACGTGGATCTGCTCCGATCCGCGGGCACCGGTTTTATCCGGCGCCCGCAGACCCGCCCATCAGCCGCGCTGACTGACCCACTGCGCCAGCAGCACGGCCGTGGCGGAAGCGACATTCAGGCTTTCCACCGCGCCACTGCCGGGAATCGACAGCTGCTGGTCACACCGGCTGGCCAGGCCGCGATCCATGCCCTCACTTTCCGCGCCCATCACGTAGACCAGGCGGGCCGGCAACGATGCGCGGAACACGTCGTCGCCACCTTCGACCAGGGTCGCGGCAAGGCCGAAACCAGCC
This sequence comes from Stenotrophomonas sp. LST15-1-1.1, assembly GCF_040815575.1. Lineage (NCBI taxonomy): Bacteria > Pseudomonadati > Pseudomonadota > Gammaproteobacteria > Lysobacterales > Lysobacteraceae > Stenotrophomonas > Stenotrophomonas sp. LST15-1-1.1. The sequence continues at coordinate 416,008 of NZ_JBFPNJ010000023.1, read as the reverse complement.
GCGCGCAGCTGCGCCATCGCTTCTGCGTCTTCAGGCAGCTGCACCAGCGGCACCGACTCTGCACCGCCCTCGGCCACGCGTGCGGCCGCGCCGGACAGGGCCAGCGTGCTGCTGGCAGGCAGCAGCAGCGCCTTGGCCCCGAAGTGCGCGGCCGAGCGCAGGATCGCACCGAAGTTGTGCGGATTGCCGACGCCATCCAGCCACAGTGCCAGCGCCGGGCCTTCGCCCAGTTCGGCCAGCCACTGCGCCAGCGGCACCACCGGCGCGCGCAGCACGTCGGCCACCAAGCCTTCGTGATGGGTGGTGGCGGCCAGCTTGTTGAGGTCGCCCTCTTCCACCACGCGATAGCCGACGCGGTTGGCCACGCACCACTTCAGCACCGGCTGCATGCGCGGAATCAGCGACTCCACCAGGTACAACTTGCGCAGCGCCTGCGGACGCTTGGCGAACAGGGCCTGCACCGCGTTCCAGCCATACAGGCGCAGTTCGTCGTTGCCCCGCCCCGGCGGTGGCGGGGTGCCGCCCTCACGCGGTGGCAGCGGGGTGGCCCGCGGCGGTCGCGACGACGGGCGGCGGGCATTCTTCCAGGGATCATTCACTACGGGACAACTCCAGCTTGCGTTGACGCCAGAAATCGGCGTTCTTGATGCCCAGGGCATCGGGGTCGAAGATCGGATCGAGGCCGAGCTTCTTCTGTCGTTCGTAATCGCGCAGGGCCAGCATCGCCGGCTTCTGCACGATGAGGATGGCGATGATGTTCAGCCAGGCCATCAGGCCTACACCGATGTCACCCAGCGCCCAGGCCAGGGTGGCGTTGTGGAAGGCACCGAACACCACCATGCCGATGATGCCCAGGCGCAGCAGCAGCACGGTGAGCGGCCGCTTCCTGTTGTGGTTGACGTAGGTCAGGTTGGTTTCGGCCATGTAGTAATAGGCCATGATCGTGGTGAAAGCGAAGAAGAAGATCGCGATGGACACGAAGGCCGAACCCCAGCCCGGCAGCACCGCTTCCACACCCGCCTGCGCGTAGCCAGCACCTTCGGGAATGCCGGCCAGGCCCTGGAAGATCGGCTCGGCGCCGGCCACCGGCGAATACACGTTGTAGGTGCCGCTGGCCAGGATCAGGAACGCGGTGGCGGTGCACACCATCATGGTGTCGAAGTAGATGGCGAAGGCCTGCACGTAACCCTGCTTGGCCGGGTGCGAGACCTCCGAAGCCGCCGCAGCGTGCGGACCCGAGCCCTGGCCGGCCTCGTTGGCGTAGATGCCGCGCTTGATGCCCCACTCCACTGCCAGGCCCATCATCGCGCCGAACGCGGCGTGGGTACCGAAGGCACTCTTGAAGATGATGCCGAACATTTCCGGCACGCGGTCGTAGTTGATGATCATGATGACGATGGCCATCAGGATGAAGCCGGCCGCCATGAAAGGCACCACCACTTCGGCGAAGTTGGCGATGCGCTTGACGCCACCGAAGATCACCACGCCCAGCAGCAGGGCGACGACGATGCCGATGCCCAGCTTCAGCGCCTGCGCCGATTCCATGCCGAAGGCCTGGCCATCGAGCGGACCGCACAGCGCGGTACCACGGCAGGCATTGATGACGCTGTCGGCGATCGCGTTGGCCTGCACACCCGGCATCAGGAAGCCGGCGGCGATGATCGTGGCGATGGCGAAGGCCATGGCATACCACTTCAGGCCCATCGCTTTCTCGATGTAGTAGGCCGGGCCACCGCGGTAGCGGCCTTCGGCATCCTTGGTCTTGTAGATCTGCGCCAGGGTGCATTCCACGTACGAGGTGGATGCGCCGAGGAAGCCCATCACCCACATCCAGAAGATCGCGCCGGGGCCGCCGAAGGCGATGGCGGTGGCCACGCCGGCGATGTTGCCGATGCCCATGCGGCCAGCCATCGACATGGCCAGGGCCTGGAACGAGGACACGCCGGCGTCGGATTTCTCGCCGGACACGGTGAGGCGGCACATCTCGACGAAACCACGGATCTGCATGAAGCGGGTGCGCAGGCTGAAGAACAGGCCGGCGGCCAGGCACATGAAGATCAGCGCCTTGCTCCAGATGATGCTGTTGATGAAATGTACGGTAGCTTCCACGCGCGCTCTCTCCAGTCGGCGGGTTGTGAGGACGTCCCGTCGGCTGGAAGGGACCGGTCGATTCTCCCTGATCGACGGTCGCTGCGATAGCGCTGTTTTGTAGAGCCGAGCCCATGCTCGGCTGCCGTCAGGGACCCAAGCCGAGCATGGGCTCGGCTCTACAGCGGCCAGCCCGCGTGTTCAGGGCAGCTGCGTGCGCACCCGGGCGAAGCGGCGCAGGTCATGCAGGACGCCGCGCTTGTAGACGGCGCAGCGCTCCACGCCCTCTTCCTGGAAACCGTTCTTTTCCAGAACCCGGGCCGAGCCCAGGTTGAAGTCGACCACCGTGGCCTGCAGCCTGAACAGGCCAAGCTCGTCCATCACCCAGGGCGCGAACAGACCGACCACACCGGTCATCAGGCCCCGCCCCCAATGGGCCTGGCCAAGCCAGTAGCCCAGTTCAGCGGTATGCCCGCGCTCGGCGACGCCTTGCTGGGCACCCACGCTGCCGCAGGCCTGGCCGTCGATCTCGATGGCCAGGTTCAAGGTGCCGGGGGCCAGCACGCGCCCGCCCAGGAACGCTTCGCCATCCTCGCGGGTGTACGGGTACGGGAAGCGGTCACGCAGCCCACGCGAGACGTCCGCGTCGTTGGCGTGGCGCAGCAGCGACGCCAGGTCATCGCTGCGCCAGGGCCGCAGGAGGAAGCCTTCGCCCTGCAGAATGCGCGCCGGCTCAGGCATGACCACCGACCGACGGCGAGTCGGCCTCCTGCTTCTCCAGCTCGCGCTTCACCGCCTCTGGCGAGCGGGTATACGGGGCCAGCCGCGCGTAGAACGCCGGCACCACGAACAACGACAGGAAGGTGGACAGGGTGACGCCGAAGATGATCACGATGCCGATGGTGCCACGGCTGGCCGAACCCGGGCCACCGGCCACCACCAGCGGGATGGCACCGACCACGGTGGCGATCGAGGTCATCAGGATCGGACGCAGGCGCACCATCGCCGATTCGATGATCGCTTCGCGCACGGTTCGCCCGTCGTCGCGCAGCTGGTTGGCGAATTCGACGATCAGGATGCCGTTCTTGGCCGCCAGGCCGACCAGCATGACGATGCCGATCTGGCTGAACAGGTTCACCGTGCCGCCACTCAGCCACAGGCCAACCAGCGCACCGAGCACGCCCAGCGGCACGGTCAGCATGATCGTCAGCGGGTGGATGAAGCTCTCGAACTGTGCGGCCAGCACCAGGTACACCACCAGCAGGGCCATGGCGAAGGTCAGCAGCACCGCGCCACCCGCGCTCTGGTACTCGCGCGATTCGCCCTTCCAGTTCACCTGCGCATACTGCGGCAGCTCTTCGCGGGTCACCTGCTGCGCCCAGGCGATGGCCTCGCCCAGCGGGTAGCCAGGCGCCAGGCCGGCGCTGATGGTGATCGAGCGCAGCCGGTTGAAGCGGTTCAAGGTGCCCGCTTCAGCCACTTCGCTCAGCGTGACCAGGTTGGACAACGGCACCAGTTCGCCGGAGGTCGCACGCACGCGGATCGCGGCGAGGTCGGCCGGGCTGGCGCGGCCATCACGGCCGGCCTGGACCAGCACGTCGTACTCCTCGCCGTTGTCGACGAAGGTGGTCACGCGGCGCGAGCCCATCATCGTTTCCAGCGCCGAACCGATCGCGGTGACCGGCACGCCGAGGTCGGCCGCACGCTGGCGGTCGATGTTCACCCGCATCTGCGGACGGGTTTCCTTGTAATCCGAGTCAGGGCCGACCAGGCCGGGGTTGTCGGCCATGCGCAGCAGGATGCGGTCGCGCCACTGCGCGATCTCGGCATATTCCGGGCCACCCAGCACGATCTGGAACGGCTGCCCGCCACTGCGCACCAGGCCGCCACCGACCTGGGTACGCACGCGCACGCCACGGATGGTGTCCAGTTCCTTCTGCAGCTCGTTGGCTACCTCCGGCGTGCCTTCGCTGCGCTGGCGCCACGGCTGCAGGAACACGCTGACGCGGCCGGTGTGCATTTCCTCGCTTGCGCCGAAGCCGCCGGGCACGCGCGGATTGGCGCGCACGATCGGCTTGTCCGCGCCCACATGCGGTGCCAGCAGCGCTTCCACCTGCTGCACCTGCTGCACGGTGTAGTCGTAGCCGGCGCCTTCCGGACCATCGATCATGATCTGGAACGAACCACGGTCTTCGGCCGGGGCCAGTTCCGAGGGCAGAACTTTGATCAGCAGCCAGCTGGCCGCCAGCGCTGCGACCATCACCAGCAGATAGATCCACGTGCGATCCACATGATGATCGAGCACGCGACCGTAAGCGCCGGCCAGGCGTTCCAGATTGCGGTTGATGAAACCGTGCAGCCCGCGCGGTGCCTGCCCGGTATGCGGCTTGAGCAGCTTGGAGGCCATCATCGGAGTCAGCGTCAGCGCGACGAACGCGGACAGCGCGACCGCTGCGGCCAGGGCCACCGCCAGTTCACGGAACAGGCGTCCGGTGTTGCCTTCCAGGAAACCGACCGGCAGGAACACCGCCACCAGTACGGCGGTGGTGGCAATCACCGCGAACGCCACCTGTGCTGTACCGCGCTTGGACGCTACCAGTGGCGGTTCGCCGAGGTCGATGCGGCGCTGCACGTTCTCCACCACCACGATCGCGTCATCCACCACCAGGCCGATGCACAGCACCAGCGCCAGCAGGGTCAGCAGATTGATCGAGAAGTCGAACGCATACAGCGCGATGAACGCCGCCACCAGGCACACCGGCACCGTCACTGCGGGAATCAACGCCGCGCGGAAACTGCCGAGGAACAGCCAGATCACCGCCAGCACCAGGATCATCGCCTCCACCAGCGTGGCGTACACGCGGTCGACAGCGGCCTCGATGAAGGTGGTGTTGTCGAAGGCAACGAAGATCTGCGTGCCCTTGGGCAGGGTCAGCGCAACACGTTCGGCCTCGGCGCGCGCGGTGCGCGCCACGTCCAGCGAGTTGGCAGTGGAGGTCTTGACGATGCCCAGGCCGATGCCGGGCTCGCCGTTGCTGCGGTAGTAGGCGCGACGCTCGGCCGAGGCCAGCTCGATCTTCGCCACATCGCCCATGCGCACCACGTAGCCGTCACTACCCTTGCCCAGCGGGATGGTCGCGAAGTCTTCGGGCTTGATGTAGTTGCGCTCCACGCGCAGGGTGAAATCGCGGTCGGTGGATTCGATACGGCCGGCCGGCAGCTCCACGTTCTCGTTGCGCAGCGCGGTTTCGATGTCGCCGGTGGTCAGGCCGCGTGCGGCCAGCTGGTCACGGTCCAGCCAGATGCGCATCGCATAGCGCTGGCGGCCACCGATGCGGACCTGGGCCACGCCATCGAGGCTGGAAAAGCGGTCGACCACGTAGCGGTCGGCGTAGTCGCTCAGTTCCAGCGTATCCATGGTCGAGGACACCATGTTGAACCAGATGATCGGATCGGCATCGCTCTCGACCTTGGCGATCTCCGGTGGCCGCGCCTCTTCGGGCATGCGGTCGGCCACGCGGCTGACCGCATCGCGCACGTCGTTGGCCGCCGCTTCGATGTCCCGGTTGGAGGTGAACTCGATGCTGACCTGCGAACGGCCGTTGGTGCTGCGTGCGTTGATCGTATCGATGCCTTCGATGCCGGCCAGCGCGTCTTCCAACACCTGGGTGATCCGGCTTTCGATGACCGCTGCCGAGGCGCCGGTGTAGTCCACCGACACCGAAACGATCGGCGGGTCGATGGCCGGCAGTTCGCGCAGGGTCAAGCGGGTGAAGGACATCACGCCCAACACCAGCAACAGCAGGCTCATCACCACGGCAAACACAGGCCGCTGGATGGAGATGTCAGACAGCTTCATCCGCCGTGACCCTCGGCAGCGACCGGTGCTTCCACCGTCGCCGGCTGCGCGCCACTGGCGGGCGCGGCGTCGCTGGCCGCCACCTTCAGGCCTGCACGCAGCTTGCCGGTGCCGTCCACCACGATGCGCTGGCCTGCCTGCAGGCCCTGCTTGATCTCGACCACGCCAGCGCGACGCGCGCCGGTGACCACGTCCACGCGTTCGACGGTGTCATCGGCCTTGATGCGGTACATGAAGCTATCGCGACCGACCTGCACCACGGCGATTTCCGGCACCACCAGTGCGGGTCGATCAGGATGGAACAGGCGCACGTCGAGCAGCATGCCCGGACGCAGTGCATGGTCGCTGTTGGCGAAGTCGGCCCGCACGGTCACCGCGCGGGTGGCCGGGTCGATGCGTGCATCGATGGTGCTGACCTCGCCTTCGAAGGTGCGGCCCGGCCAGGCCACGCTGGTGGCCTGCACCCTGTCGCCGATGGTCAGCGCGGCCAGCTCCACTTCCGGCACCTGGAAATCGATGTGCATGCGCTCGACGTCGTCGAGGGTGGCGATCACCGTGGTCGGCGTCAGCAGCGTGCCCGGGCTGATCTGGCGGATGCCGAGGACGCCGGCGAACGGCGCGCGCACACGGCGGTCGCCGATGTCCGACTGCATCTGCGCCACGCGTGCTTCGGCGGCATCGCGGATCGACTTCTGCGTATCCAGGGTCGCGCTGGACACCAACCGCTGCGCCGCCAGTTCGCGCTGGCGCTTGTACAACTGGTCGGCTTCGCGGAAGGTCGCCTGCGCCTGCACCAGTGCGGCTTCCTGGGCCTGCCCGCGCAGGGTCACCAAGGGCGCACCGGCGGCGACCTGCTGGCCACTTTCGAAATGCACGCGCTCGACGATCTCGCTCACCTTGGCGGTCACGCTGATCGACTCGCGCGCCTTGGCCGTACCCAGCGCCTGCAGCGTGTCGTTCCACTGCATCGCCTGCACGACCTGCGCGGTGACCGGCACGGCTTCGCCCTGCCGACGCGCGGCGGCCTCCTGTTTGCCTGCGCACCCGGCCAGCACGGCCAGGCTGAGGCCAAGGGCCAGGGTCGAAGCGATACGAGCCAACATGAACAATCCTGAGCGATCCACGGCCGCCGAGTGTAGGCAAGGCCCCGCAAAAGCGGTATGTGCCAAGCGTTTACCGGCGTGGAACGGGTACTGCGATAGCGCTGTGCGCCCATTCCATGCAAGGGTCTGCCGCACGGTGTCGGTGTATGTCGGGATGTATCCCGGTGCGCCATGAGCGGCGACGCCGTCGTAGAGTCGGGAGGCCCGGCCGAGGGCGCCGGGCGGGGTCGGAACCTGGCGGGGATCCGACCCCGTTTTCTTTCCACGCAGGCCTTCTTTGCCCGGCGCATGGGTAGCGCCGGGCCATGCCCGGCGGATCAGTATCGGTAGTTCACCTTCATCCACAGGCTGCGGCCGGGCTCGTTGATGCGCACCGGATCGGCCGGGAAGCCGAAATCGGCGCTGCCGGCCAGATTCAGATGCTCGCTGTAGGCGCGGTCGAACAGATTGTCGACACCGGCGCTGAGCTGCAGCTGCGAACTGAAACGATAGGCCGCATTGAGCGCCAGCGTGGCAAAGCCGCTGCTCGGCCCGAGGTCCTGCGCCACCACGTTGCCCTGCCCGTCCGCGACCCGATGCTGATGGGTGACCGCGCGTACCAGCGCGCCGGCACTCCAGCGCTGGCCTTCCCAGTCAGCACTCAGGCGCGCTTCCAGCGGCGGCATCTGCGGCAACGGGCGATGCTGGTCGCGGTTCTCGCCCCAGGCATAGGCCAGGGTGCCACCCAGCTTCCACTGCGCGTCGAGCTGCAGCTGCACGCCGGCCTCGGCACCGGCGATGCGCGCCTGCACGTTGTCGGCCTGGCTCATGCCCATCATGCCGCTGCCGCGATAGGTGAACAGGATGTAGTCCTGGATCTGCCCCGCATAGGCGGCGACCCAGGCCTGCACGCGCGGGCCCTTGTATTGCAGGCCGACGTCGAGCTGGGTGGTGCGTTCGGGCTGGATGCCAGCGAACGCGTTCACCGCACCTGCCGGCCCATGATCGGGCGAGAACAGTTCCCAGTAGTCGGGCATGCGCTGGCTGTGGCCAAGGCCGGCATACCAGGTCAGGCCGTCGGCGAGATCCTGTTCGTAGCGCAGGAAACCACTGCCCAGCCATTCCCTGCGGCGCTGGCCGGCGGTGGGATTGGGCATGGCCATCATCATGCCGCCGATGTCGGCGCGCTCATCGCGCACGCTGGCACGATCGAGGCGCAGGCCGCTGATCCAGCGCTGGTTGGTGCCGGCGCCGAGGGTCAGTTCAGTGAACGCACCGTAGCGACGGAAGTTGGCGTCGGTGTTCCAGTCCGCTTGCTTGTAAGTGTTGCGCCCCATGCCCATGCGGCCGCGATGTCGGCTGTCCTCGCCGTCGACGCCGGCCACCAGTTGCACGTCCTGCCAGCGCCATTCGGAGCTGATGCGCCCCCCCTGCGTGCGGCGATCCACGTTCGACGCCATCGACATCGGCATCATGCTGTGCGGGTTCGGCTCGCGCAGCGTGTAGTTGTCCATCACGTGGTCGGCTTCGTTGTAGTACACGTTGGCCTGCAGCGTGTCCCATGCCCCGGGCAGGTTGCGCTTCTCGAAGCGCGCGGCGTAGCTGGTGCGCTCGAACGCGGCACCGTCCATGCCGCGACCGGCGTAGCGCGCGATCGCATCGCCGGCACCGGCGGATACTTCAAGCAGGGTATCCGCATCAGGCGTCCAGCCAACGGCTACGTCGCCATTCCACTTGCGCCATTTCGACGGAACCACATCACCGTTGCCGTCCTTGTAGTCATCGGCTTCGGAGCGGTTGCCGCTGGCGCGCACATAGCCCATCGGATTGCCCAGGGTGAGGTCCAACACCTGGTCATTGCGGTTGCGCGAACCGACCAGCGTGCTGGCATCGGCACGCAGCCCGGGCTCGTTGAAACGCGGGGTATCACGCTCAAAACGCACGGTGCCCGCAGACGCACCCGCGCCCCAACGCACGCTCTGCGGGCCCTTGATGATGGTCAGCCGGTCAAAGCTCTCCGGCGAGATATAGGACAACGGGTTGTCCATGCGCGAGGGACACGCACCAATCAGATTGCCATCGTTGCTGAGGATGTTCAGCCGCGAACCGAACATGCCACGCAGCACCGGGTCGCCGTTGGTGCCGCCGTTGCGGATGGCGGAAAAGCCGGGAACGGTCTTCAGGTAATCGGCGCCATCGCTGGCCGGCACCGGCTGCCGCGGCAGGCGTGGGTCGGTCACCCAGTGCAATGGCGAGGACGGTGCAGCGGCGGTGACCACCAGCGTATCCAGCGTCCGCGCATCTTCAGCGGGTGCGGCATGGGCGAAGGGGGCGGTCAAGGCAACACCAAGCGCAAACGGCAGGCGCGCACGGGCGCCCGCGCCGGGGAAAGTCATTTTCATGGGAACAGCTCCAAGGTACGCACGCGCGCACGACGCCCTTGCAGGCATCGTGCGACGGATTCGATAGGGAAATCAGCGGACGTTGGAGACCAGCGGCGGGCCACGCGCGGCATGTGCGGGCCAATGCAGCAGCGGCAGTCGCGGTGGTGACCACGGGAACACCAGCGTCGGCCGCCACAGCAGTGGCAGCAGCAGCACCAGCACTGCCAGCCACGGCAGCAGGCGCATGGCCAGCACGCAGTACTCGCAGGCCTCGCCATGCATGGCGTGCGGATCGGCGGGCGGGGTCGGATCCCTTTGCCCCGGCAAAGGGCTCTGACCCTCAGTCATATCGCCGTGATGCATGTGGGCATGGTCCATGCCGCCATGCGTTGTGGATGGGGTCAGAGCCCTTCCCTGTGGTGAAGGGATCTGACCCTGAGGCGCCTGCAGCGCGCGGCTGACCAGCGGCGCGAGCACCATCAGCAGCGTCGCGATGAAGGCGAGCTGGAGCAGGGTTCGATGCAGGCGGAAGGCACGGATCACCGCGCTAGTGTAGAGGTGCCCCCCGGGAGGGCCGTGCGACGAACCGTCGCAGGAGAGGGGTATCGGCAGGGCTGCGCCCTGCACCCGCTACCAGCCGGAGCCGGAGCCGGAGCAACAGCAGAAGCTGGCATTCCGTGGGATGGCAGGGCGGTGTCGGATTGCGGGGACGCCGTAAACCCATCCATGGGGGCTTGGCCGCGGCATCCATGCCGCGGACACCCCGCAATCCGACACCGCCCCGCCTTCGACAGATTTCCGCGATCTGTTGGAAGGGCTCTTGGGGTCAGATTGATTTCGATATCTGAAAGAGATTCATCTACGCATGGCGTGGATCTACCGTGTCGACCAAGGTCGACACCTACCAACAGCCGTCGGAATCTGTCAGAGGCGGGGCGGTGTGGGCAGGCAGGACCGTTGGCGCCATGGATGGCGCCATCGAGCCCCCAGGGATGGGTTTACGGCGTGTCCTGCATGCCCACACCGCCCCGCCACCCCACGGAAGCTAGCCGTTGCCGTTGCTGTTGCTTCGGCTTTTGCCGTTGATTCGGCGGGTGCAGGGCGCAGCCCTGCTCGACCAACCCTCAGACTGTGATCGTCTGCGTCAACGATTCCCAGGTCGGCGGCACCGGCCAGGCCGCAGCCTGGTTGCCATCCAGCACCCGCCGCAGGTCGCGCGGATCGATCTGCGGGGCCAGCACATGCACCAGCTCCAGCGCGTAATCACGCAGCACCCGGTCGCGCGGCAACACCGCCCAGGCGATGCACTCGGTGATCGGCGCCGGCGCCGGCCATACCCGCAGGTCTTCATCGTTGGCGCTGATCGCCATCTCGGCCAGCAGCCCCACCCCCAGACCGGTACGCACATAGGTCTTGATCAGGTCCGCATCCAGCGCCGTCAGCGCCAGATCGGGCACCAGGTTCTGCGCGGCAAAGGCGCGCTGCAGCGAGGAGTTGGGCCGGGTCGAGGATTCGTAGCTGATCAACGGCTGGCGTGACAATGCCGCCAGGTCCGGTGCGCGGCCGGCGCGGTCCAACGGATGCCCCTTGGGCACCACCACCAGCCGGCGCCAGCGGAACAGCGGCACGGCGATGCCATCGGTGGGCTCACTGCCGGCGGTACTGATGATCGCGATATCGGCATCGCCCTGGTTCAGCCGGTCCAGCGCATCGGCCTCACCGGCCTGCTGCAGGTGCACGCTGACCTGTGGATAGGCCTGCTTGATGCGCGACACCGCCGGCGGCAGCACGAAGCGCGCCTGGGTGTGGGTGGTGGTCAGGATCAGCTGGCCCTGGCTCTCGCGGCGCTGGTTGGCCGCGTAGGTGCGGATGTTGTTGGCTTCGGACAGCACTGCGCGGGCGCGGCTGATCACTTCGGTGCCGGCCGGCGTGACCGACTCCAGACTGCGCCCCTTGCGTACGAACAGCAGGAAGCCCAGTTCGTCCTCCAGCTGCTTGAGCTGCTTGGACAGGCCAGGCTGGGTGGCATGCACCCGCGAGGCGGCGAGCGTGATGTTCAGCTCGGCGTCGGCGATGGCAACCAGATAGCGCAGCTGGGTCAGCGTCATGGCAGGCGGGCGGTGTGGGGGCGGAGGTCCACTCTAGGGTCAATTGCCGTCACCAGCTTATAACCAAAGGTTGTTTAAGAAAGGTATCTGGTCATTTCCGGGCGTCATATGCCGGCGCTACGGTCAGCCGGCAGCCGCTGGCCTGAACAGCCAGCCCTTTTCCTTCCGCCCGCCCAACAAGGCGCGGCCTGTTCCTGGAGCGCTCCCATGGCCCTGTACGACTCCATCCTCGACACCATCGGCAACACCCCTATCGTCAAGCTGCAGCGACTGGCGCCGCAGGGCGTGACCGTGTATGCCAAGGTCGAATCCTTCAACCCGGGTGGCTCGGTGAAGGATCGCCTGGCGCTGGCGATCATCCTCGATGCCGAACAGCGTGGCCTGCTCAAGCCGGGCGACACCATCGTCGAAGCCACCTCGGGCAACACCGGCGTCGCCCTGGCGATGGTGGCCGCTGCACGCGGTTACAAGTTCGTGGCGACGATGGTCGAGACCTTCTCTGTGGAACGCCGCAAGCTGATGCGCGCCTACGGTGCGAAGGTCATCCTGACCCCCGCCGCCGAGCGCGGCAGCGGCATGGTGCGCAGGGCGCGCGAGCTGGCCGAGGAGCACGGCTGGTTCCTGGCCAGCCAGTTCGCCAACCCGGCCAACCCGGCCTACCACCGCAACACCACCGCCGCGGAGATCCTGCGTGATTTCGCCGGCAAGCGGCTGGACTATTTCGTCAGTGGCTGGGGGACCGGCGGCACCTTGACGGGCGTCGGCGAAGTGCTGAAGGTCGCCCGCCCCGACACCCGCATCATCGCCACCGAACCGGCAGGTGCCGCATTGCTGAAGGGCGACGACTGGAAGCCGCACAAGATCCAGGGCTGGACCCCGGACTTCGTGCCCGATGTGCTCAACCGCAATGTGGTGGACGAACTGGTGACGGTGGAAGATGACCGCGCGATCGCCACCGCCCGCCGGCTGGCGGCAGAGGAAGGCATCTTCGTCGGCATCTCCGCCGGTGCCACCGTGGCCAGCGCTTTGGACGTGGCAGATCGCGCTGAACCGGGCGCGGTGATCCTGGCGATGCTGCCGGACACCGGTGAACGCTACTTCTCCACGCCGCTGTTCGCCGACGTCAATGAAGGTTCCGACGACGACTGGCTGGCCGGTCTGCCCTGATCGCCGCGTTGTCGATGACAGCAGGACGACGCCCACCCTCGCGGTGGGCGTTTCCATTTGGGCAATCCTGACTGGGCATTGCTGTTGCAAGCGGACCGTTTTCCCAGGAAATCAGAAGCAATCCACTTCAGGAACTTTCGTTCCGCCTGCGTGCGGCGCTCGCTTCAGCCTGCGTGAAGGCACTGCCGGCCATCGTGCATGAACAGGGCAGATCGCAGTGCGTGAGACGGTCATGACGCAGCATCGATGCCCTGTCCCGCAAGATGCGGGTGCAGCCAGCGTGGGCATGGCGCGCAACAACTACAGGCAGGAGACGGACGCATGAAGATCGAAGTGTGGCAGGGCGACATCACGGCCCTGGCGGTGGATGCGATCGTCAACGCGGCCAATGAATCACTGCTCGGTGGCGGCGGTGTCGACGGCGCGATCCATCGTGCGGCCGGCCCCGGCCTGCTGGCCGAGTGCGAGCGTCTGCCGGAGCTGCGCCCCGGTGTGCGCTGCCCGACCGGTGAGGTGCGCGCAACCGATGCCTATGCGCTTCCGGCACGGCACGTACTGCACACCGTCGGCCCGGTCTGGCACGACGGCCAGCGCGACGAGCCGGCACTGCTGGCGAACTGCTACTGGAAGTCGCTGCAGCTGGCCGAATCGCTGAACCTGCAGTCGATCGCGTTCCCGGCCATCAGCTGCGGGGTGTATGGCTATCCGCTGTACCAGGCCGCGCAGATCGCGGTGACCGAAACACTGGCCTGGCAGCGCAGCCACGCCCAGCCGATGCGGATCGTGCTGGTGGCGTTCAATACGGCGACCGCCAAGGCCTACCAGCAGGCGCTGACGGCCGCAGGTCAGGTCGCCGACAGTGGGCGCGGGTCGCTGCTGCCGCCACTGGGCGATACCGGATTCATGCCGGCGCATTGAAACAGGCAATGCGGGACGTGAAAGAAAAAAAGGCCGGGCAACGCCCGGCCTTTTCGTTTACATCCGTCGCGACAACGTCAGTTCGTCACTTCTGCGGCAGCGTCGGCCGCCGCCGTAGCAGCAGCTGATGCAGCGGCGGCAGCAGCGCCGTCGACCTGCACGCGCACTTCCACCATGCCCGCTTCGTCGCTCAGGCTGGACACGTCCACGGTGTAGTGGCCGGCCGGCAGCGATTCTTCCAGGCGCGCGTTGGTGCCATTGCCCCCATCGTCATCGGCCAGTTCCACGTCGCCGCCGACCACGCGCAGCACCGTATCCACCTCGCTGGACACCGCATCCAGGCGCACATTGGCCGGACGCGGCAGACTCAGCAGGAAGCGGCGGCGGCCTTCGCCATCAAGCATGGCGAACACGCTGCCGGATGTCGGCAGGGTGGTGCCATCGCGCATGACCATGTTGGCCGGCAACTCGGCGCGCTTGGCAGTCAGCGTGAAGGCGCCGGTAGCGTCTTCGCCGAGGCTGCGCACGCGCAGGGTGTACTTGCCCGGCTCCAGCGGCATGCGAAGCTGCGAATTGGTGCCATCGCCATCATCGTCGTTCTCCGCCTGCGCGCCGTTTCCGTCCAGCTTCAGCACGGTGTCGAACGCTTCCGATTCCAGGCGGATCTCGTACATGCCCGCTTTTTCCACCTGCAGGGTGTAATCCTGCGACTTGGAGACCAGCAGGTCGCCGATCTCGCCTTCGCCCACCATCGGCTTGCCGTCATACGGCACCAGCTTCTCGGCGCGCACGCGGTACGGGCCGAAGGCGGAGGGGCCGTCGGCGTTGATCGCCACCTGGTAGCTGCCAGCACCATTGGCACGGAACGCCAGCGAAGCGTCGTTGCCGCGCTCATAGGCCGGGCTGCTGCTGGACACCAGGACGCCATTGTTGAACACGGCGATCGAGCCACGCAGCGCGCCGGTCAACTTGATGCCGACCAGTTGCTTGTCTTCCAGCTTCAGCTGGTACAGCTGATGGTGGCTGCCATCATTGAAATTGACGCCGCTGCGCGAGGTGATTTCGCCGGACACCGGCTTGTCGAACTCCAGCGAGGGGGCCTTGCCCACGTCCGTGCTGCCACCCATCCGGTTGCAGCCGCCGACAGCCAGCACGGTGGCCACGGCCAGCGTGATTGCGGTAATACGCATGTTTTTTCTCCTTGGCCTTCCATGTATGCCCCACGCACTGGCCTGGCGTGCGGGAGGCGGCAACGATACCGGCAAAAGCAAACGCCGGCGTGATGCCGGCGCTGCCTTGTTCAGTTCATGCTGCGAAACGACGGATCAGCCGTTCCACTTGCCCAGCGCGGCCTGGCCGTTTTCCTTGGCACGCTCGTAGACGGTCTTCTGCGCGGCGGCGTAGTTGCCCTTCATGTCCTTGCCCCACAGCTTCAGTGCCGCCTGCTGCATGGCACGGCCATAGGAGAAGCTCAGCGGCCACGGCAGGTTGCCCATCTGGTTCATGGCGTTGAGGTGGGCGGTGGACTGCTCATCGCTCTGGCCGCCGGACAGGAACACCACGCCCGGCAGGATCGCCGGCACGGTGCTCTTCAGGCACATCACGGTCGACTCGGCCACTTCCTCGACGTCGGCCTGCTCATCACAGCCCTTGCCGGAGATGACCATCGAGGCCTTCAGGATGGTGCCTTCCAGCAGCACGTTCTGCTGGTACAGCGCGTCGAACAGCGAGCGCAGGGTGGCTTCGGTGACTTCGTAGCAGGTCTCGATGTCGTGCTCGCCGTCCATGATCACTTCCGGCTCGACCATCGGCACCAGGCCGCATTCCTGGCACAGCGCGGCATAGCGGGCCAGCGCATGCGCGTTGGACTCGATGCAGGTGCCCGACGGAATGCTTTCGCCGATGTTGATGACCGCACGCCACTTGGCGAAGCGCGCGCCCAGCTTGTAGTACTCCTGCAGGCGCTCGCGCAGGCCGTCCAGGCCTTCGGTGACCAGCTCGCCCGGGCAGCCGGCCAGCGGGTGCGCACCCTTGTCCACCTTGATGCCCGGGATCATGCCGTGGTCGGTCATGTACTTGGCGAACGGCACGCCGTCCTTGGTCGACTGGCGGATGGTCTCGTCGTACAGGATGGCGCCGGAGATGTGCTCGTTGAGCTTCGGCGTGGTCAGCAGCAGTTCGCGGTAGGCGCGACGGTTCTCTTCGGTGTTCTCGATGCCGACGCTGGCAAAGCGCTTGGCGATGGTACCGGTGGATTCGTCGATCGCGATGATGCCCTTGCCCGGGGCAACCATGGCCTGGGCGGTTTCAGCCAGCTGTTCGATGCTCATGTACTTCCTGTGGCGGGTGCGGGAAAAACGTAAGTATAGCCCCGCCACCCCGTTACCTCGACGTGGAGGCCAGGGTGGAAACGATTCCACGTCCGCACGGGACAGGAAATGTCCTGCACGGCCTGGGGTCAGAGCTCCTTCGGGGATCTGACCCCCGGGTCGGATCCGCGCAGCGGCTCCGACCCGACGCGATACGTCTTACAGGTCGCCGAGACCGCTGGCGCGGCCGTCGTCGCCCACTTCCAGCAGCCGCAGGGTGTTGGTCGCGCCGTGGGTTTCCATGTGCTCACCGCTGGTGAACACCACGCGGTCGCCGGCCTGCAGCATGCCGCCTTCCACCAGCAGGCGGATGCTGCCGCGTGCGGCTTCGCGCGGGGTGAAGCCACGGCTGTCGAAGTTGATCGGGAACACATCGCGCATCAGCGCCATCTGCCGGCGTGCGCCGTCGTGGCGGGTGACCGCGAACACCGGTGCCGAAGCACGGAAGCGCGACAGGTAGCGGGCGGTACCACCGGATTCGGTCATCGCCACGATCGCGCGCACGCCCACGTGCTGGGACAGGAACATGGTGGCCATGGCAATGGCCTGGTCGGCACGTTCCAGGTTGCGCGGCGAGGCGCCGAAGTCGGTCTCGGTCTGGAACTGGCGCTCGGCGCCCAGGCAGATGCGCGCCATCGCTTCGACCGCCTTGACCGGATACGCACCGGCGGCGGTTTCGGCCGACAGCATCACCGCATCGGTACCGTCGATGACCGAGTTAGCCACGTCCAGCACTTCGGCGCGGGTCGGAATCGGGCTTTCGACCATCGACTGCAGCATCTGCGTGGCGGTGATCACCACCTTGTTCTGCGCCAGCGAGGCCTTGATGATCTTCTTCTGCAGGCCCGGCAGCTCGGCATCGCCGATTTCCACGCCCAGGTCACCACGCGCCACCATCACCACGTCGCTGGCGTCGACGATCTCTTCCAGGTTCTCGATGGCTTCGGTGCGCTCGATCTTGGACACCAGCGCGGCGTAGCAGCCGTGCGATTCGGCGATCTCGCGCGCATCGTTCATGTCCTGCGCATTGCGGCAGAACGACACGGCAATGAAGTCCACGCCGATCTTGGCGACGATGCCGATCAGTTCCTTGTCGCGCTCGGTCAGCGCGCCCAGCGACAGGCCACCGCCCTGCTTGTTCAGGCCCTTGCGATCGGACAACGGGCCGTCATTGAGCACGGTGTTGATGATGCGCTCGCCCTGCACTTCCACCACCTGCAGCTGCATCAGGCCATCGTCGAGCAGCAGCACGTCACCGGCGGTCACGTCCTGCGGCAGGCCGAGGTAGCTCACGCCCACCTGGGTGGCATCGCCGGGGCCGGCATCGGTGCTGGCGATCAGGTCGAAACGGTCGCCGGCCTTGAGATGCACCTTGCCCTCGGCGAAGCGCTCGATGCGGATCTTCGGGCCCGGCAGGTCGGCCAGGATGCCCACTTCCACGCCCACACGCTGCGCGGCGGCGCGCACATCGGCGGCACGCTTGGCCTGGCCCGACGGGTCACCGTGGCTGAAGTTGAGGCGCACCACGTTGACGCCGGCGCGGAACAGATCCTCCAGCACGCCCGGCGGATCGGTAGCCGGACCGAGGGTGGCAAGGATCTTGGTGCGACGCTGACGCTCGAACATGATGGATGGGCCTCTCCCGTTAAAGGACGGAAATTAGCACATCCTTCACGTCCCATGTATACGGTTACAGCCTTGTGCTGCCTGACTCTGCGGGACATCGCACGGACATGTTCCGGACATACGCTGGTCGATGGTGGCGGAAACGCCGCCGGGCAAGGCCCGGCGCGCGCCATCGTCTACCTCAGGCCAGCAATGCCAGCAGCTGCGCCGGCTCACGGGCCAGCTGCCCGGCACCGGCCTCGGTCAGCTCCTGCTCGCCACCAAAGCCCCACAGCACGCCCACGCTGCGCAGGCCGTGGTGACGGGCACCCTCGATGTCCATGCGGCGGTCGCCGATCATCCAGCAGGTTTCCGGCGCCAGCTGCAGGCGATGCAGCGCCTCGCCCACCAGCTGCGGCTTGCTGCTGCGCGAACCATCCGGCGTGGAACCGATCACGTCCTCGAACAGCTCGCCGAACGGCAGATGCTCGACGATGCGGCGGGCATGCGGCTCGTTCTTGGCGGTGACCACCGCAAGACGATGGCCGCGTTCGTGCAGTGCGCGCACCACCGCTTCGATGTCCGGATAGATCGTGTGCTCGCGCCAGCCTTCCACGTCGAAGCGCTCGCGATAGAAGGCCACGGCCTGCTCGACCCGTTCGGCATCGCCGAACAGCGGCGCGAACGTGGTGCGCAGCGACGGACCAATCCAGCCCAGCAGCGTTTCCTGCGACGGCACCGGATGGTCCATCTTCTGCAGCGCATAGGCGATGCAGGTGGTGATGCCCACTTCCGAATCGATCAGCGTGCCGTCCATGTCGAAGAAGAGCGTTGCACGCTCTTCTCCATCCACCCGCAGGTCGTCGCTCATGCGCCGCGCGCGGCCAGGGCGGCCACCGCCGGCAGCGTCTTGCCTTCCAGGAATTCCAGGAATGCGCCGCCACCGGTGGAGATGTAGCTGACCTGCTGGGCGATATCGAACTTGTCGACCGCAGCCAGGGTATCGCCACCACCGGCGATGGAGAACGCCGGCGAAGTGGCGATGGCGCGGGCCAGCGCTTCGGTGCCCTTGCTGAAGGCTTCGAACTCGAACACGCCGACCGGACCGTTCCAGACCACGGTGCCAGCCTTCTGGATCAGCTCTGCGTACTGCGCGGCGGTCTGCGGGCCGATGTCCAGGATCAGATCATCCTCGGCCACCGCATCGACGGCCTTCACTTCGGCAGCCGCGTCGGGCAGGAACTGCTTGGCGGTGACCACGTCCACCGGCAGCGGGATGTCCGCACCGCGCGCCTTGGCGTCGGCCACGATCTTCTTCGCGGTATCCAGCAGGTCCGGCTCGTACAGCGACTTGCCGACCTTGTAGCCGGCCGCCGCGATGAAGGTGTTGGCGATGCCACCACCGACGATCAGCTGGTCGACTTTGCCGACCAGGTTGGCCAGCAGCTCCAGTTTGGTGCTGACCTTGCTGCCGGCGACGATGGCCAGCAGCGGCTTGGCCGGTGCGTCCAAGGCCTTGGCCAGCGCATCCAGCTCGGCCATCAGCAGCGGGCCACCGGCCGCGACCGGGGCGAAACGGATCACGCCATGGGTGGACGCCTGCGCGCGGTGCGCGGTACCGAACGCATCCATCACGAACACATCGCAGAGGGCGGCGTACTTCTTCGACAGGGCTTCATCGTCCTTGCCCTCGCCGACGTTCATGCGGCAGTTTTCCAGCAGCACCAGCTGCCCCGGCTGCACGTCGACGCCGTCGACCCAGTCACGCACCAGCGGCACTTCGCGGCCCAGCAGCACCGACAGGCGCTGCGCAACCGGCGCCAGCGAATCGGCTTCGCTCCACACGCCTTCCTTCGGGCGGCCCAGGTGCGAGGTGACCATCACCGCCGCGCCCTGCTCCAGCGCGCGCTTGAGCGTCGGCAGGGAAGCGGTGATGCGCTGTTCGGAGGTGATGCGGCCATTCTCGATCGGCACGTTCAGATCCTGGCGGATCAGCACGCGCTTGCCGGAGAGGTCGAGGTCGGTCATGCGGACGATGGACATGGGCAACTCTTTGGCTCTGGAGATGGGATGCCGGTTTGCGGCAGAAGGTCATTGTATCGGGTGCGGCTGGCGGCCGCGCCGCTGCCTGCGGCAGGCTTCGAAGCAACGGCAACGGCCGAAGCGCTGGCGCTTCGTGGTGCTGTGGGTGGGCCGGGGTGGTGTGGGCCCGCGGGGACGCCGTGAATCCATCCCTGGAGGCTCGGGCGCGCCATCCATGGCGCTTACGCCCCCGCGAGCCCACACCACCCCGGCCTCGACAGGTTCATGAGACGGGGCGGATGGCAAAGGCAAGAGCGGTTTGTGATGTCGGATGGAGAAGGAATGTAGAGCCGAGCCCATGCTCGGCTGGAGGTTTCGCGGCGAGCAGCCGAGCGTGGGCTCGGCTCTACAAAAAGCGCCCAGCGAAGCTGCTCTTGCTCTTCTTTTTTCTCTTCCGTGGGTGGACGCACACGGAAATTGTCAGAGGGCGGGCGGGTGGGCTGGGCAGGGGTGTCAGCCGCATGGATGCGGCTGCCAAGCCTCCAGGGACGGATTCACGGCGTCCCCTGCCCAGCCCACCCGCCCGGCCAAGCGCGGCTTTTGCTCTACGCAACCAACCGACCACCCACGAGGGGCTGCGCCGTTCGCTGCAAACTACGCCGAAGGCGACGGCTTCTGCTTCAGCAGGCTCAACGCCAATCCGCCGACAACCAGCACCCCCAACCCCAGCAACGCCCACAGCAGCCACGCCTTCCAGTCGTGCTGCGGCTTCAGCGCCGCATCACCGGCCAGCGTCTCCCGACTGCCTTCCAAGCGTGCCAGCGTCGGCTGCCACGACGGATCGTTGCGCTGGCGCAGCTCCTCGATCAGCACCGTGATCGGCGCCTCCGCGCGGCGCGCGGTGGTACTGCCCACGGCCAGCGCGTAGGGCGCTGCGCCCTGGCTGAGGAACACCATCACTTCCGGTTGATAGCCCAGGCGCAGGGTCGGGGCACTGGTGGTCTCCACCGGACTCGCGACCAGCTTCCAGTAGCGGTCGCGGTACATGCCACCCAACGGCTGTGCCGCCGATTGCTGGCGCTGGCCCGGTGCGCCCTGCTGCAGCTGATACGCGATCCACGGCGCGCTGCGGCGCTGCCATTCGGCGCTTTCGTCGTCGCGGCTGAACAGGGTCCACTGCACCAGGCTGTTGTCGGTGCTGGCCACGTCGGCGCGGGCCACCGGGAATCGACCGTCCAGTTCAAAGGTGAATTCGCCCTTGCCCTGCGCTGTCGGTGTCAGCGACAGCCACTCCCAGGGCACCGTTGCCGGCGCCGGCGGCAGTTCCGCCAGGACGCTGCGCAGCTCCGGCAGGCGCGCTTCACCCCGCGGCAGGATCCGCAGGTAGCGCACGTTGCTGTCGACCTGCAGGCGGCGCTGCAGCAGGCGCTTGCCCGCGCGCTGCAGGTCCACCAGGGGGACATCGCGGGCGATCGACTGCCAGTGCTGCAGATCGTCGCTGGCATCGAGCTGCACCTGCGCCTGCAGCGGCTGGCCACTTTCGGCCCAGTCCAGCACCAGTGCCGCCAGCGGTTGCTGGCCGAGCACGCTGGCATCGATCAACCAACCGCCCTGCCCGTTCGCTACCGCACCACCGCCACCGCCACCGAGCCGAGCCTCGACCCGGCGCACACGGCCGTCGGTATCACGCTCGGTCAGCAGCTGCAGGTCATTGCGCTGGGCCTCGGCCAGCGGCGGTAGCGCGAACCACGGCAGCTCGCGCTGCACCGGCGGCTGCGCCAATGGCTGGTCCGGCGCCAGCAGCGCCGACGGCAACGCTTGGCCGGCGGCGTTGAACACCTGCAGGTCGCCCAGGTCGGCTGCGCCTGCGCCGCGATAGATCGCCGGCTCCAGCACCACCCGGTAGGCGCCGGACTGCGCGCTGGACAGGCTCAGCGGCCATTGTTCGGCGTACTGCGCGCGGTAGTCCGTGGCCTGCGCGGCGACCGCACCGGCCACGCCGAACAATACCGGCAGCAACGCTCGGCTCCACTTTCTCATTGGTTTTCCTCCACGGTTGGCGGCGCGCTCGGCGGCGCGGGCGCCAGGTAGCCCACCACGGTGCACAGCAGGCCGTAGGCGATGAACGATGCGATTCCCAGCAGGTTGCCCAGGTGTTGGCGATCGATCAGCACCAGCTTGGCCAGCACCACGGCCATCAACACCGCACCGACCATCCACAGCACACGCTGGCCGCGACGCGAGCCCCATACCCAGGCAATCACGCCGAGCACGCTCCACAACACGGTCAGGCTGGTCTGGGCCAGGCTGAAGCGGGCCATCGTCGGATCCCATACCACCCCGCCCCAGTGATGCACGCCATGCAGCACGGTGCTGGTCAACGCGATGAAACCGGCCACGGCCAGCACCGGCACACGCAACCGCTGCAGCGGCGCCGGGCCCTGCGCGTCATACAGCCAGCGCGCGATCAGCAACAGGCTGACCCACTGCGCCAGTTCGGCAGGATTGAGCAGCGGCAACCACGGCAACGGCGTGGCGTCACCCGCCAGGGTCAGGCCGAACAACCAGGCCAACGCCAGCACCGCGAAAATCACGCTCTGCAGCGGCAGGCGCACCGGATCAAACGCAGCACCCAGCGGCCAGCGCAGCACGTTCCAGCGCCACAGCGACAGCGCCGCCAGCAGCAACCACGGCAGGGTCACCAGCAACGCGGTCCAGCCCTGCGCCAGGCGCGCGTCGCCGCCGCCCCACAGGGCCAGCAGCGAAAGCAGCGATGGCCACAGCAGCCACCACAGGAACTGGGCGATACGGGCCACGCCGCCACTGCCCTGACGCAGGCACAGCAGGCTGCGCACGCCGAGCACAGCGAACACTGCCCACGCCAATGCGCCGTAGCCGGCAAACGGCTGCTGGTGCGCGTCGCTCTGCAGCAGCGCCAACGGGAAGCCCGCTGCCAGCATCACCAGCGCGGTCACGCCCAGCGCACGTGCCGGCATGCGGCGCTGCACTTCCGACGCCAACCAGGCGGTGACGGCGGCCAGCACCAGCACGGCATCGGCCTGCGTCGAATGCTGGAAGAAGCGGCCGATTTCATGCACCAGACCACCCAACCACCACAGCAGGCCCCACAGGTAATACGCCAGGGCGATGTCATGGCGCTGCCTGCGCTGGTAGCTCCACGCCGCCGCGAAACCCGCCACGGCCAGCAGCAGCGCGCCGATCGCGGTCGGGTTGAGCAGGAAACGCTGGTCCTGATGCCAATGATCGGCACCCACCACGAACGCGAATGCGGCGGCGAGCTGCAGCAGCGCACCGGTCACCTGCGGCAACCAGCGCTTCTGGCGCAACCCCAGCCAGGCCAGGCCGGCACCTTCCAGCGCGAATACCGCGCCAGTGGCCCGCGCCGAGAATGCCAACGGCACCGCCAGCGTCGCAAAGCCCACGGCCAGTACTGCATGCGACTGCGCCAGCACCGTGTACGACGCGCGCGCAATCAGCGCCCGTGCCAGCAGTGCATAGATCGCGGCCAGGCCCAGTGCACACAGGGCCAGCGTCATCGGCTGTTCGTGCAGCATGCCGGCCTGCAGCGAGAAGGCGATCAGCGGCGTGCCGAATACCAGGCTGCCGTCGACCAGATCGCGACGCCCGGCCGGCTGCCGGCGCGCATACAACAGCGGAATCAGCAGATAGAAGGCAAAGAACAGCAGCAGGAACGGCTCGGTGCTGGCGAACTTGGTCGCGTCGTACTGCAGCACGCCCCAGAAGGTGCCGATGCCGAAGGTGAACGCGAAACCAAGCAGGTTCAGCACACGCCACGGGCGATACCAGGCGATGGCGAAAATGCCTGCGTTGAGCACGGCGTAGTAGCTGAACAGCCCGACGTGGTTGCCACTGCCGGTGGACAGCCACAGCGGCGCCATGAAGCCTGCCAGGATGCCCAGCACCGCCAACGTGCGCGAGTTCTGCACCACCGCCAGCACGCACAGCCCAGCCACCAGCGCGATCGAGCTGGCAAAGGCGAAGCCGGGCGCGAGCAGATCGAAACGCTTGAAGGCAGCGAAGATCGTCAGCAGCAGCACGCCGATGGCGCCGCCCTGCAAGGCCAGCGCGAACATCCGCCGGCGCTCGCGCTGGTGCCAGCCGAAGGCCAGCAGGCCCAGCGCACCGACGGTGATGCCCGCCAGCCTCAGTTCGACCGGCACCACCAGCCAGCCCTGGTCGCTGACGTACTTGAGCAGCGCGGCGACACCCGCCAGCAGCACCAGCATGCCGATCTTCACCGGCACGTTGCCCTGGGTGAACCAGTGTTTGACGGCACCGATCGCGCGCTCGACCAGGTTCGGCGGGGCCGGTTCGGCCGGCAGCGGCGGCAATGTCGGCTCCGGTGGCAACGGTGGTGGCGGCAGCGGACGCGCGGGCTGGGCCGGCAGCGGCAACTCTTCGCGGGCGGCGACCGGCGCTGATGCCGGGGTTGCCGTGGGCCGCAGGAACGAGGGCTCGCTGCTGGGCTCGCGTGTTGCCGCAGGGGCGCGCGGCGGCTCGGCTACGGCAGAGGGCGCACGGCCTACCGTCCCTGCCGGAGTGGGTGCGACCTGCACGGTCTGTGCGGCCTCCAGCGCGGCGACCCGCCGGCGCAGGCCGGCAATCATCACCAGCGCCACCACCAGCAGCAGCGGTATCGCCAGCAGGACCAGTACTGCCAGGACCAAGAGTGCTTCCATTCCTCGCCTTCCAATGCGATCCCGCGCGCCACGATGGCGGCGGTCGACGGGCCCATGCTACGTCAGGCCGGGCCCCTTAAACGACGAACCCCGGCCAGGCCGGGGTTCGCGCGACGATCTTCGCAGGCCTTACTTCGCTGCGACGACCTTGGCCATTTCCAGGCACTTGTTGGAGTAACCCCACTCGTTGTCGTACCACGACACGAGCTTGACGAAGGTGCCGTCCAGGGCGATGCCGGCGTCGGCATCGAACACCGAGGTGTGGGTTTCACCGCGGAAATCGGTGGCCACCACCTTGTCTTCGGTGTAGCCCAGGATGCCCTTCAGCGCGCCTTCGCTCTGTGCCTTCACTTCGGCGCAGATCTCGGCGTAGGTGGCTTCCTTCTCCAGTTCGACGGTCAGGTCGACCACCGACACGTCGGAGGTCGGCACGCGGAAGCTCATGCCGGTCAGCTTCTTGTTCAGTTCCGGAATGACCACGCCGACGGCCTTGGCCGCACCAGTGGAGGACGGAATGATGTTCTCCAGGATGCCGCGGCCGCCGCGCCAGTCCTTGTTGGACGGGCCATCGACGGTCTTCTGGGTGGCGGTGGCCGCATGCACGGTGGTCATCAGGCCGCGCTTGATGCCCCACTTGTCATTGATGACCTTGGCCAGCGGCGCCAGGCAGTTGGTGGTGCACGAGGCGTTGGAGATGATCGCCTGGCCAGCGTAGGTCTTGTCGTTCACGCCGAACACGAACATCGGCGTGTCGTCCTTGGACGGTGCCGACAGGATGACCTTCTTGGCGCCGGCATCGATGTGCTTCTGCGCGCTGACCTTGTCCAGGAACAGGCCGGTGGCTTCGAGCACGACGTCAACGCCGACTTCGTCCCACTTCAGGTTGGACGGATCGCGTTCCTGGGTCAGGCGGATCTTCTTGCCGTTGACCAGCAGATCCTTGCCATCGACGGCTACGTCGGCCTTGAAACGGCCGTGCACGGAGTCGTACTTGAGCATGTAGGCCAGGTAATCCGGCTCCAGCAGATCGTTGATGGCCACGATTTCGATGTCGTCGCCGAAGTTCAGCACCGCCGAGCGCAGGACGTTACGCCCGATGCGACCGAAACCGTTGATACCAACCTTGATTGCCATGTTCTCAAGCTCCTGCAGCCGCGACAGGTGCGGCGGGGTGGATAGGGCCCACAAGTCTAGCAGGCCGGCCTTGACCACCGCCGGCCAAGGCCGCCGCCCGGACGGGGGCCGGACAGGATTTGATCCGGATCAAAGCGTTAGCGCGGCGTGAGGCCGAGACTGGCCACATCCACCCAGCAACGAGATCCCCCCCATGCGCAAGACCTCCCCCCTGATCGTGGCCAGCCTGGCCGCCGCCCTGTCGCTGGCCGCTGCCCCGGCCATGGCCCAGTCCAAGGGCGACTGGACCATTTCCGCCGGCGTGCACCAGGTCGCCCCGAAGTCGAACAACGGCTGGCTGGCCGGTGGCACCCTGAAGGTCGACGTCGACAACGACGTCAAGCCGACCATCACCGGTGAGTATTTCATCGCCGACAACCTCGGCATCGAAGTGCTGGCGGCGCTGCCGTTCAAGCACGACATCAACATCAACGGCCTGGGCCGCGTGGGCAGCACCAAGCAGCTGCCGCCGGTGGTCACCCTGCAGTACCACTTCAACAGCAAGGGCAAGGTGTCGCCGTTCGTCGGCGCCGGCCTGAACTACACCACCTTCTTCAGCGAAGACACCACCGGTGCGCTGGCAGGCAGCAAGCTGAAGCTGCAGGATTCGTGGGGCCTGGCCGCCCATGCGGGCATCGACTTCGCGATTGGCGAGAAGGGCGCCCTGCGCGTGGACATGCGCTGGATCGACATCGACAGCAAGGTGAAGCTGGACGGCGAGAAGATCGGCACGGTCAACATCGATCCGCTGGTCTACGGCGCGTCCTACGTCTTCAAGTTCTAAGGGGTTGTTTGGCGGGGGCTTCGCCCCCGCTCCCCCGCTACAGGCAAAACCCTCGCAGCATGTTGCCCCGGTATGTGTGTGCCGGGGCTTTTTTTGTTGCAGAGCGTGGAGCT
The DNA here is from genome assembly GCF_040815575.1 of Stenotrophomonas sp. LST15-1-1.1. Taxonomy (NCBI): domain Bacteria; kingdom Pseudomonadati; phylum Pseudomonadota; class Gammaproteobacteria; order Lysobacterales; family Lysobacteraceae; genus Stenotrophomonas; species Stenotrophomonas sp. LST15-1-1.1. The sequence goes on along the minus strand of NZ_JBFPNJ010000023.1, from coordinate 389,615 downwards.
GCGTTTGGGCGGGGCAGGTGAATTGCTCAGGACACGCCGTAAATACGTCCCTGTAGGCTCGATCGCCGCATCCATGCGGCGAACGGTCCTGAGCAATTCACCTGCCCCGCCCCACTCATTTCCGCGCGCGCGCCAGCGCAAGCAGAAGCCGGCATCCGCATTGCACAGTTGCCATTGGCTGGACGCGATTGCAGGCAGGAGGATGTACTGCATCTGATTCTGTTCTTGACGTTTGCATCCGCCAACGCGGCCATGTTGGATGGTGGCTGCAGGGGCAGGCGCTGCGGGACCGTCCGCGGCATGGATGCCGCGGCCGAGCCTACAGGGACGTACTTGCGGCGTGTCCCGCAGCGCCTGTCCCTGCAGCCATCCGCCCAGAGAACAGGAACGCGCCGCTTTCCATCAACCACCCATCTCCCCCGCTGGCTAGAATGAGCGGATGAAAGCACTGCACTCCCTGTTCCTCGCCGCCGCCCTCGCGCCGGCCCTGCTGACCCTGTCCGCACCCGCCCATGCCTGGGGCGCGCAAGGCCACCGCCTGGTCGCCGAAGTGGCCGACAGCCGCCTCAACCCGACCGCGCGCGCCGAAGTCGACCGCCTGCTGGCCACCGAACCCGGTGCCACGCTGGCCAGCATCGCGCCCTGGGCCGACCAGCTGCGCGCCAAGGACGCCGGCCTGGGCCGTCGCTCGGCCGGCTGGCACTACGTCAACATCGCCGAAGATGGCTGCCATTACGAGGCGCCGAAGCACTGCAAGGGCGGCAACTGCATCGTCGAAGCGCTGAAGGCGCAGAGCGCGATCCTCGGCGACCGCAGCCTGACCGATGGCGAGCGCCTGCAGGCGCTGAAGTTCGTCGTGCACCTGGTCGGCGACATCCATCAGCCGATGCACGCCGGCTACGGCCACGACAAGGGCGGCAACGATTTCCAGCTGCAGTTCGGCAACCGCGGTACCAACCTGCACTCGCTGTGGGACAGCGGCATGCTCAATACCCGCAAGGTCGACGATGCTGGTTACCTACCGGTGCTGCGCGCGCTGCCGGCGCCGAAGCTCGCACGCCAGTCCAGCCCGCAGCGTGATCCGGTCAGCTGGGCCGAAGCCAGCTGCCGCATTTCCGTGCAACCTGGCGTTTACCCTGCCTCGCGTAAGATCGGCGACGACTACACCACGCGCTACCGGCCGGTGGCCGAAGCGCAGCTGCGACTGGCCGGCGAAAACCTGGCGCAGTTGCTGAACCGCGTGCTCGCCACACGCTGAGGAGTATCCGATGTCGGTCCAGGTGCAATCGTTCTTCCACCGTGACAGCAATACCTTCAGCTACCTGGTCAGCGACCCGGCCAGCAGGGAGGCCGCGCTGATCGATCCGGTACTGGATTACGACCCGGACACCGACGCCAGCAGCGAATCGCCGGTGCGCGCAATGCTCGATGCCATCGCGCAGCAGCGGCTGCACGTGCGCTGGCTGCTGGAAACCCACGCCCACGCCGACCACGTGTCGGCGGGGCGCCGGCTCAAGCAGCGATTCCCGCAGGCGACGTTGGCCATCGGCGAAGGCATCCGCGCGGTGCAGGCCACGTTCGCACCGCGCTATGGCCTGCAGCTGCCCGATGAACATGCGGTCTTCGATCATCTGTTCGCCGATGGCGAGACCTTCGCACTGGGTGAGTTGCAGGGGCGCATCATCGCCGTGCCCGGCCACACCAGCGACAGCATCGCCTATCTGATCGGCGATGCTGTCTTCACCGGCGATTCGCTGTTCATGCCCGATGGCGGCACCGCGCGCTGCGATTTCCCCGGCGGCGACGCTGCGCAGCTGTACCGCTCGATCCAGCGTCTGCTTGCCCTGCCCGATGCCACCCGTGTGTTCGTCTGCCACGACTATGGCCCGGGCGGCCGCGATTTCGCCAATGAAACCACCATCGGCGAACAGCGCGCGCACAACATCCACGTGCATGACGGCGTGGCCGAAGCCGAGTTCGTCAGCGTTCGTCAGGCGCGTGATGCGACGCTGGCAGAGCCAACGCTGATGCAGCCGGCGGTGAAGGCGAACATCCAGGGCGGGGCGTAGGGCCCGATCGGTCGCTTCATCGCGCCAGCAATGGCACTCTGTCATTTGCCCTGCGTGCGCACCACATGCTGGCCCTTCACGATCTCGAAGGTGAAGGCATACAGCAGGCTCACCGGCACCGGTTCGACGCGCTCGGCGCCTTCGCAGTCGCCACGGTCATTCGGCACCTTACCCGGTGCGAAGTGGCAGACGGCGGCGGGTGAATACTTCCACATCGCCACCGCCTCCTGCGCCGCCTGCAGCAGAGGCGCATTCTCGCTTGCCGCGCCTGCAGCGCATTCGCTACGGTCGACCAGCGCCAGGCTTCGCTCGACAGCGCCTTCGGCATCGATCACCAGCTGCAGGCAGATGGTGGTCGGCGCCAGCTCGGTGCGCGGGTCACGATCACCGATCTGCGGATCCGGCGCCACATACAGCTGCGGCATCCGATAGCCTTCGGTTGCACCCAGCGTGTACGCCTGCACCTGGCCGCTGCCGCCTTTTCCTTCCGCATGCAGACGTTGATGGCCAACGCTTTCATTGCGGGTGTCGACGGTGCTCAGCCGTTCCTTGGTGGCGCAGCCCACCAGCATCCCCGCTGCCATCAGCAGTGCGAAGCGCATCACCTGGTGGTCTCCGTCACATCGTCGTTCTCATCCATGGCGAAGGTGATCGGAATGCGCACGGCGCCCGCCACCGGCTTGCCGTTCTTCAGCGCCGGGCGATAGGTCCAGCTTCGCGCTGCTGCAATCGACACCGCTTCGAACACGCCCGGATTGGTGGCGCTCACTACACGCACATCGCTGACAGCACCGTGCGCATCGACGTCGACGCGGAGCACCACCACGCCTGTCTGGCTCTGCTCAAATGCGCTTTTCGGGTAGCTCGGCGGCGGCATCTTGTCGACCCGGATCTCCCGATCCATGACGGCTACCGCTGGGCCGACCGCCATTGCGCCACTCTGGCTGGCCCACGCCACCGCCCCCATGCCCAGGCACAACCCGACCACCAGCACCTGCCCCGACATCCACGGCAATGCCTTCCGCTTGGACTGCTTCAACATGGCGATACGCTCCTTCAACACGGGTTGGCTGCGCCAGTGGCAGACCGCCGGCGCAACCGGGTGGACCAGCTGCGCCTTCAGCAGCGTGCTGGCGTACAGGCCGCGCAGCGCGGGCTGCGGGGCAATGGTGCGGGCATCGCAGGCCAGTTCCTGGTCACGCAGGAAACGACGTGCGGCCCATGGCTGCAACGGGTGGAACCAGAACATCGCGCGCATCAGCAGCAGCACGCCGTTGGCCCAGTGATCGCCGTTGCGACGATGGCTGAGCTCGTGCTGCAGGATCAGGCGCTGCTCCTGCGCGGTGAACTGCTGGTCGAAGTCGGGGCCGACCACGATGCGCGGCCGCCACAGGCCCACCAGCGCGGGTAGCCCGGGATCGCCACTGGCCTGCCAGCTGCCATCGGCGCGTGCCCGCAGGCCGCCCATGCCACGTTCGAAGCGACGCTGTGCGCGCAGGTCGCGCAGCAGGCAGAGGCCTGCACCCAGTGTCCACACCGGCAACAGCAGCCAGGGCCATTGCAGAGATGACGTAGGCAGTCCCTCCACTGCTTCGGGCACCACCTTCAGCGGCAGCGTTGGCACATGCTGCAACAGCGCGACCTGCGGCAGGGGAAGCAACAGCGCCGCGAGCAGGAGCGGCAGCAGCCACCAGCTGCGATACACCAGTCCAGCACCGCCCAGCCGCACCAGCAGCGGCCGCACGGTCGCCAGCAGGATCACGCCCCCCGCCAGCCACAGGCTGGCCTGCCACAGTCCGTCGAGCAGCTCATTCATGGTCCAGCTCCTGGATCAGCTTCTTCAGTTCGGCGATGTCCTGTGCGCTGAGCTGGCCGCGTTCGCTGAAATGCGCCACCAGCGGTGCCACCCGGCCCTCAAACACACGCCCGATGAAGTCCTGGCTCTGCGCCTGCACCCATGCCTGGCGCTGCAGCAGCGGCCGGTACAGATAGCGCCGGCCATCGCGCTCGGCGGCGATCGCGCCCTTGGTCAGCAGGCGGTTGAGCAGGGTCTTGATGGTCGGCTCGGCCCAGTTGCGGTGGGCCAGTGCCGCCACGACCTCATCGGCGGTGCGCGGTGCCTGCTGCCACAGCACCTCCATCACTACGGCCTCGGCTTCGCTGATCGGGGTCATGGTTTACATCCGTAATCGACAATTCGATTACGCGCGTAATCGATTCGACTGTCAACCCCCTCGACCGGTAATTCATCGCGCCTGCGCCAGCATGGGGGTCTCCATTGCAGGTACCGGCATGAAGCCCTTGCGCAAACGTGACTTCCCCGTCGAGCAGGCCCGACGCTTCCTCGAACCCGGCCCCATCGTGCTGGTCAGCACCGCCTGGCGTGGCCAGCGCAACCTGATGACGATGGGCTGGCACATGGTGATGGGCTTTTCGCCATCGCTGGTGGCCACCTACCTGTGGAACGAGAACCACAGCTTCGGCCTGGCCCGTGGCAGCGGCGAGTGCGTGATCAACGTGCCCGGGGTCGAACTGCTGGACACCGTGGTCGACATCGGCAACTGCAGTGGTCGCGACGTGGACAAGTTCGAACGGTTCGGCCTGGATGCGGTGCCGGCGCGGGAGGTGGGGGCACCCTTGGTGGGCCAGTGCCATTCCAGTTTCGAGTGCCGTCTGCACGACGACAGCCAGGTCGAATCGAGCAATCTCTTCATCTGGGAAATCGTGCGCGCGCACGTGGCGCCGCGCCCAAAGCTGCCGCGCACGGTGCATTACCGCGGCGACGGCCGGTTCATGGTTGCCGGCGCCGAAGTCTCGCGTCGACGGCGGTTCAAGCCCGACATGCTGTAATGCCAGCACTCCCCCAAGCAGGACCGCCCCGGATGACCGAACACCTCACCGACCTCGACGCCGCCGTTGACTGGCTGTTCGCGCGCGTGGATGGGCCGCTGCGGATCGGTGCACCGCTGGCGCTGGGCAAACCCCACCGCCTGCTCAACGCCCTGTATGCGCGTGTCGAACAGGACCCGTCGCGGCCGCTGCAGCTGTATACCGCGCTGTCACTGAACCCGCCGCGGGCAAAGGGAGACGGCCTGGAGGCGCGCTTCATGGCACCGTTCGCGGCGCGCCATTTCGGTGAAGACTTTCCGCGCCTGGCCTACGCCGATGCAATCGCGCGCGACGCATTGCCAGCGCATGTGCAGGTGGAAGAGTTCTACATGCAGTCCGGTGCCCTGCTCGGTTCGCGGCAGGCGCAGTCCAGCTACACCAGCCTCAACTACACCCACGCTGCCGACGCCGTGGCCCAGCGCGCGCCGCAGGTGATCGTGCAGAAAGTGGCGATGCGGCCGGACGACCGGCGCCTGTCGCTGTCCTGCAACAACGACATCACCCAGGACACACTGGACGCGATGACCGCGCGCGGCCTGCCGCGCCCGCTGCTGGTCGCCGAGATCGATCCGCAGCTGCCGTATCTGGGTGGCACGGCCACGGTCGACGTGTCCTTCTTCGATCTGGTCATCACCCCGCCGCCACCGTATCCGGCGTTGTTCGGGCTGCCACGGCAGCCGGTGGCCGACGCCGACTACGCCATCGGCCTGTATGCCAGCACCCTGGTGCGCGACGGCGGAACATTGCAGATCGGCATCGGCACGCTGGCCGATGCGCTCAGCCATGCACTGGTGCTGCGCCACACCGACAACGCGCGCTACCGACGCGTACTGGATGCACTGGACCCGCAACTGGCCAGCCATCCGCTGGTACAGGAGATCGGCGGACTGGATCCGTTCGAGATCGGCCTGTACGGCTGCAGCGAAATGCTCAACGAGGGCTTCCGCCGACTGGTGCAGACCGGCGTGATCAAGCGCAAGGTGCATGATGACCTGGCGTTGATGCAACGCATCGAGAACGGCAGCACGCTGTCCATCGACCACGCCACGCTGGAGGCGGAGGGCGAATACCTGCACGGCGCGTTCTACCTGGGCTCATCCGAATTCTACGAATGGCTGCGCACCCTGCCCGACGACGAATGCCGGGCGATCGGCATGCGCCGCATCAGCGAGATCAACCAGCTGTACGGCGGCAACGAGACGCTGGAACGCCTGCAGCGTCGGCACGCCCGCTTTTTCAATTCCTGCATGATGGCTACCGCACTGGGCGCAGCGGTGTCCGATGCACTGGAAGACGGCCGCGTGGTCTCCGGCGTGGGCGGCCAGTACAACTTCGTAGCGATGGCGCATGCACTGCCGGAAGCGCGCAGCGTGTTGATGTTCCGCGCCGCCCGTGATGATCGGGGCCAGCGCGAATCCAATGTGCGCTGGAATTATGGGCACACAACCATTCCGCGCCACCTGCGTGACATCTATCTCAACGAGTACGGCATCGCCGATGTGCGCGGCCTGACCGACGACGACTGCGTACACGCGATGGCGGCGATTACCGAAGCGCCGTTCCAGGACGCGCTGCTGCAGCAGGCTTTCGCGGCGCGCAAGCTGGCAGCAACGGCACAACCCGATGCGCAGCGCCAGCAGCGCAACACACCGCAGGCACTGGCGGCGGCGCTGGCGCCGTTCCGCAGCGATGGCACCCTGCCCGACTACCCGTTGGGCAGCGACTTCACCGAGATCGAACAGGTGCTGGTGAAGGCACTGGGCTGGCTGAAGGCCAACACGCAGACGCGCGGCAGCAAGCTGCGCACCGTGTGGGCCGCACTGTGGCAGCCTGCAGGTGATGGCGACGCGGTGTACCTGCAGCGGATGGAACTGCAGTCGCCCAAGGACTTCGGCGAACGGCTCAATGCACGCTTGTTGAGGCTGGCCCTGGCACGCACCGCATAATCGCGCGGATGGTAGCGCCGGGCCATGCCCGGCGGATAACGATCAGTGCCAACCAGGGTTGGCACCTACCGCAGTGGCGCGGCACGCTATCCTGTACGGATGAACAACGATTCCCGTTTCCTGCATGACCTGCAACGCCGCCAAGCCGATGGCGAGCACCTGCGTTATCTCTGCTTCTGGGGCCACCAACCGCCGCGCACCGGCGTGGCGGCGTCGTGTTTCAGCCAGTGGTACGACGCAGGCTTCAAGATCGATGGTGTGCACTACCCCACTGCCGAGCACTTCATGATGGCTGGCAAAGCGCGTCTGTTTGGTGCCACCGACATCCTCGAACAGGTTCTCGCCAGCCGCACGCCTGACAAAGTGAAAGCGCTGGGCCGGAAGATCGAGGGCTTCGACGAGGCGCTCTGGGCGCAGGCGCGCTACGCCCTGGTGGTCGAAGGCAATCGGGCCAAGTTCTCGCAGAATGCGGCGCTGGGCGATTTCCTGCGCGCTACGGCAGATCAGGTCCTGGTGGAAGCCAGTCCGGTGGATTTCGTCTGGGGGATCGGCCTGGCCAAGGATCACGCCGATGCGCACAACCCGGCGCAGTGGCGCGGATTGAATCTTTTGGGCTTTGCGTTGATGGAAGTGCGGGACGCGATGTAACGCCCATCCACGCATGGCGTGGATCCACTGCCGCGGCGGACGATTCGTTCCGTCCGACAAACGAGAAAGGCCGGCTTGCGCCGGCCTCCCCGTATTCCATTGCAGCGCGGCTTACAGCGCCTTGGCTGCTTCCACCACGTGCGCGGTGGTGATGCCGAAGTGCTGGTACAGCTTGTCGGCCGGGGCCGACGCACCGAAGGTATCGATGCCGATCACTGCGCCGTCCAGGCCGACGAACTGGCGCCAGAAGCCGGTGACGCCGGCTTCGATGGCCACGCGCTTGCGCACGGCGTTCGGCAGCACCGATTCGCGGTAGGCCGCATCCTGGCGCAGGAACACATCGGTGGACGGCATCGAGACCACGCGGGTCTTCAGGCCGGCCGCATCCAGCTGCGCCTTCGCTTCGGTCGCCAGCGAGACTTCCGAACCGGTCGCGATCAGGATCACGTCCGGGGTGCCGGCAGCATCGGCCAGCACATAGCCGCCACGCTCGATCTGTGCGATCTGCTCAGCATCGCGCGGCTGGTGCGGCAGGTTCTGGCGGCTGAACACCAGGCAGCTCGGGCCGTCCTGGCGGGTGATCGCAGCCTTCCAGCTCACGGCCGACTCGACCGCATCGCACGGGCGCCACACGTCGTTGTTCGGGATGTAGCGCAGCGAGGCCAGGTGCTCCACCGGCTGGTGGGTCGGGCCGTCTTCGCCCAGGCCGATCGAGTCGTGGGTGTAGACGTGGATGGCGTGGGCCGGGATCAGCGCGCTCATGCGCACGGCATTGCGGGCGTAATCGCTGAACACCAGGAAGGTGGCGTCGAACGGAATGAAACCGCCGTGCAGGGCCAGGCCGTTGGCGATCGCGGTCATGCCGAACTCGCGCACACCGTAGTACACGTAGTTGGCATTGGCATCGTCGGTGGCGACGGACGTGCTGCCCTTCCACAGGGTCAGGTTCGAGTGCGCCAGGTCAGCCGAACCGCCCACGATTTCCGGCAGCAGCGGTGCGAACGCCTCGATGGCCAGCTGCGATGCCTTGCGCGAAGCAATGGTCTGGCCTTCGGCGGCAACCTGGGCGATGTAGGCGTCGGCCTTGGCAACGAAGTCGGCCGGCAGATCGCCATGCGAGCGACGGGTCAGTTCAGCGGCTTCAGCCGGGTACTGCGCAGCGTACTTGTCGAACTGCTGCTCCCACTCGGCCTGGCGCAGGGTGCCGGTACCGCCGGCACGCCAGCCGGCGTAGATCTCTTCCGGAATCTCGAACGGGCCGTAATTCCAGTCCAGCGCCTTGCGGGTGGCTTCCAGTTCGTCCTTGCCCAGCGGTGCACCGTGGCTGGATTCCTTGCCGGCCTTGTTCGGCGAACCAAAACCGATCGTGGTGCGGCAGCAGATCAGGGTCGGCTTGGCGTCCTGCGACAGGGCCGCTTCGATACCGGCCTTGATGCTGTCCGGATCGTGGCCATCGACGCCGCGCACCACGTTCCAGCCATAGGCCTCGAAACGCTCCGGGGTGTTGTCGGTGAACCAGCCTTCGGTGTTGCCGTCGATGGAGATGTGGTTGTCATCCCAGAAGCAGACCAGCTTGTGCAGGCCCCAGGTGCCGGCCAGCGAGGCGGCTTCGTGGGAAATGCCTTCCATCAGGCAGCCATCGCCCATGAATACCCAGGTACGGTGGTCGACGATTTCCAGCTCCGGGCGGTTGAAGCGCTGTGCCAGCAGCTTCTCGGCCAAGGCAAAACCCACGGCATTGGCGAAACCCTGGCCCAGCGGACCGGTGGTGGTCTCCACGCCCGGAGTCTCATGACGCTCCGGATGGCCAGCGGTGTGGCTGCCCAGCTGGCGGAAGGCCTTCAACTGCTCGATCGGCAGGTCATAGCCGCTCAGGTGCAGCAGCGCGTACTGCAGCATCGAGCCGTGGCCATTGGACAGCACGAAGCGGTCGCGGTTGAACCACTGCGGGTTGTTCGGGTTGTGGCGGTGGTAGTCGTTCCAGAGGACTTCGGCGATGTCGGCCATGCCCATGGGCATGCCGGGGTGGCCGGACTTTGCGGTTTCAACCGCATCGGCGGCAAGGAAGCGGATGGCGTTGGCCAACTGGCGACGGGTAGGCTGCGTCATGGTTCTGTCGGAATCGGGAGGCGGCCGCGGAACTGCGGGCGGCCTATTGTCCCACAGACGCCGGGTGGGGTCAGGCCAACAAGGCGGTCGTGCCGGCCGCTGGCCGGCAACTTCATGATTTCCGCTGGATTCCGCCTATGAAAAGGGGTCGGAGCCCTTCCCTGCGGAAAGGGCTCCGACCCCGATCAGGTATTGCCTGAATCAGTTGTCCAGACGGGCCGCGGCGGCAGCGGCCTCGGCCGGAGTGTCCGGCGCTTCGCCCTTGGCCACTAGGGTGGTCAGGGCCAGATCGCCGGTCACGTTCAGCGCGGTGCGGCACATGTCCAGGAAGTGGTTCACGCCCAGGATCAGGCCGATGCCCAGCGGATTGACGCCGACCATCGCACAGATCATCGCCACCACCGGCAGCGAGCCGGACGGCACACCGGCCGTGCCGATGCCACCGAGGATGCAGACCGCCATCACCATGACCTGCTGGCCGATGCTCAGGTCCACACCGAAGAACTGGGCCAGGAAGATCACCGTCACGCCCTCGAACAGCGCGGTGCCGTTCTGGTTGGCGGTGGCGCCCACGGTCAGTACGAAGCGCGACACGCGCTGCGGCAGGCCCATCTGGTCGGCCACGCGCAGCGCGGTCGGCAGGGTGGCGTTGCTGGAGGCAGTGGAGAAGGCCATCACCGTGGCCTCCTGGGTCTGCCGGAAGAACGCCAGCGGCGAACGCCCCGACAGCCATACCGCGGTGCCGTAGGTCACCACCATGTGCAGGCCCAACGCCAGCACCACCACGCCCACGTAGGCACCCAGGCGGATGATCAGGTCGAAGCCGAACAGCGCGGCCAGGTTGAACATGAAGCAGGCCACGGCATACGGCGCCAGGCGGATGACCAGGTTGATCAGGGTCATCGAGATTTCGAATACGCCTTCGATGGCGCGACGCAGCGGGGCCACCTTGGCCTCGTCGGTCAGCACCATGCCGATGCCGAACATCAGCGCAAAGAACATCAGCGACAGGATCGCGCCATTGTCCGAAGCGGCCTGCAGCACGTTGCTCGGCACGATCGACAGCAGCATGTCCATGCCCTTCGGCGTGCCATGGATGCCAGCCACGATTTCCTTGCTGCGCTCGGCGTTCTCCGACAGCATCAGCGCGGCCACCTGCGGGTCGACGCCGGCACCGGGCTTGAGCAGGTTGACCAGCACCAGGCCGATGCCCACGGCGATGCCGGACAGCAGCACGGTGTAGGCCAACGTCTTCCAGCCGATGCGGCCAAGGGCGCGGATGTCGCCCATCTCCGACACGCCCATGATCAGCGCCGAGAAGATCAGCGGCACGATCAGCATGAAGATCAGGTTGAGGAACAGGCCCGAAGCCGGGGTGGTGATGTAGTCCATTACCCACTTGGCACCGGTCTGCAGGCCTTCGACGCTGCCGCCCAGGGCATGCACGATCAGTCCCAGGACCAGGCCGATCGCAAAGCCGATGCCCATCTTCCAATGCAGGGGCAACTTCTTCTTGTCGGCAGCAGCTGCTGTCATGCGCGGGATTCCTCGAAAAATGAATCTACTCTAACAAAGCGCGCAAGCCGCGCCGGTTCAGGGTTGCCGCGGTGGATACAGCGGCGGCAGCCCAGTGTCGACGGCGCTGGTGGCGGCCGACCAGTGCGGTCCGTCACGGAAGCTTTCGCGCAGGCGGGACCGCAGCGCGGTGACATCGCCCACCCCGCCCCAGCGCGCCTGCTGCAACGCCTGCAGGGTCTGCCGCTGGGCCGGGTCGGCCAGGCGCTCGATCACCTGTTCCAGGCGCTCCACGCCCGCCATCGAACACAGCAGCGCCTCCACCTGGTCGAAGCCCTCGCCATCGATGGCCCGGCGCAGCTCGGCCACACTGGCACGCGACGACGGCGCAGGTGCAGTAGCCCCAGTGCGGAGAACCGGGCGGGCATGGGCGACCGCATGGCGCCCACGGCGCCATCCCCATGCCAGGGTCAACAGCCACAGCAGGGCCAGACCCGCGGCGGCGGCCATCCACGGCCACGGCCGGGTACCTGGTGCGGTCGGTGCAAGAGAGGATGCAACGGCAGGTGGGGCGTCTTCCGGCAGCGCGGCATCGGTATCGATGGATTGCGCAACGGGCGCGCCGGCCCGGCCCGCCACCACGGCCAGCTGCAGATCCGGCAGGCCGGCCTGCTGGGCACTGCCGCTGTCCACGTTCCACCACGCCACGCGCGGCCCCGGCACACGCAGCGATCCAACCTGCCGCGGCACGATCGAATAGCGTCGGGTGATCTTCAGGCGTGGCGTACTGCCGTTGAAGGTCTCCTCGTACTGGGCCGGTTCGGCGAACACCTGAGCGGCATCGCCGAGGTCGGGCACGGGCAGATCGGTGAACTGGGCCCGGGTAGCGCCGTTGGCGATCGCTTCGACCATCACGGTGGCCGCTTCGCCCGTGCGCGCAGTGCTGGGGGCGGCGGTGTAGCGCAGCTGCAGGCTGTGCAGGGGCAGCCACGGCTGCACGGCCTGCGCCGGTTGCGCCTGCACCTGCAGCGTGCGTTCGGCACCGACGGCATTCATGCGGCCATCGCCACCGTTGCCGAAGAAGTCATCGAAGAAGCCACCTGCACTGCGGCCGGTGAAACGCGCGCCGGGCAGGCGCAACGTACCGCTGCGCTCGGGGATCAGCAGGAAGCGACGCTCGACCACGTTGTAGCGACGGCCGTTGACCTGGCGCACGTCACTGCGATCCTCGCCCACCCGTTGCAGCGACGCGCCACTGGGGGTGTCGAGCACCAGTTCGCCCGACGCCAGCTGCGAAGCGAAGTACAACCTGACCACCACGCCCACGCTTTGCTGCACGTAGGGCGTCGGGTCATCCACCTCGGTTTCGATGAAGGCGGTGGCATTGCTCTGCGGGGTCGCCACCACGGCATCACTTACCTGCAGCACCAAGGGCACCGTGCGTGCACTGCCGACCTGCAACGAGGGCACCTGCAGCGTACCGGTGCGGCGCGGCGTCAACGCAACCGTATAGAGGTTGCGCTGCTGGACGCCGCCGTTGCTCCACTGCACCTGGCGATTGCTGCTCTGCGCGCTGATCGCGAAATCGGCATTCAACGGTGCATAGTCCGGTGCACCTTCGTCGGTCTCGATGTGCAGGGTGACCGCATCACCGGCGGCGATGCTGTCCTGTTCCAGCCAGGCGCGCGTCTGCGCCATGGCCACCATCGGCAGCCACAGCAGCAGCATCGCCAGCACAGGCAGAGGCCACCGGAATTGCCTGCTTGCCATGCCTGTCATCGCCCTTCCCTCTTTCTACGTTCGTTTTCCAACTGGAACTTGGCCCGCAGCAATGCCCCCGGATCATCCGGTACGCGCCGCATCCAGGCCTCCACGGCCTGCTGTTCCTCGCGCTGTTGCGGCGTGCCGCCATCGCCGCGCACTGCCGTCTTGCCAGCCTCACCGGCGCGCGCCTGCTGCAGGGCCTGCTGCATGCGCTGACGCTGCTGGGCGTCGGCCTGCGCCTGGGCCTGCGCGTCGGACGCCTGCGGCGGCTCCTGCTTCGCACCCTGCTGGCCGGAACCTGCAGACGCCGGATTCTGCTGGCCCTTCTGTTCCTGCGGTTGCTGCTGACCTTGCTGGCCCTGTTGCGGATTCTGCTGGCCCTTCTGTTCCTGCTGACCCTGTTGCGGATTCTGCTGGCCCTGCTGGCCTTGCTGACCTTGCTGGCCCGGTTGATTCTGCGGCTGGCCCTGCTGCGGCTTCTGCCGCCCCTTGCCCTGCCCCTGGCTGTTGTTCGACGGCGGTTTGCGCTTGCGCGCAGCGTCGACCACGGCGCGGTTGGCGATGGCATCGGACATCTGCGGGTGCCGCGCCAAGGCCTTGTCGTAGGCGGCAATGGCGCCGTCGTAGTCACCCTGGCGGGCAAGCACGTTGCCGAGGTTGTACCAGCCAGCGTCGCTGTCGATGCCTTCGAACTGCTTGCGGGCAGTAGCGAAATCACCTTGGCGGTAGGCCTGGACGCCCGCAGCCAGGCGCGCATGCTCACGCTGGTCGGCACGCTCCCACAGCGTGCCCGCTGCAGGTGACGGCGCAGCTGTCGGCGCGCGCGGCTGCGCCTGCAGCTGCCCGCTCAAGGGCAGAAGACCCACGGCCAGCACTGCCGCCAGCACCGCGCGGCGGCGGAACGCCAGTAGTGCCAACAGCATCACCGGCGGCAACAACCAATAGCCTTCGTCCTGCCATTGCCGGGCCTGTCCGGGCCGCTGCAGTGCGCCGCCATCGCTGGCATCCAGCACGCCCAATGCCTGCAGGTCGCGATCATCGCTGGCGATGCGCTGGTAACGCCCGCCGCCAGCAGTGGCGACGGCACGCAGGCTGGTTTCATCCAGGGCGGCCTGAGCGATCTGGCCTTGACCATCGCGATAGGCGGCGCCGGACGGCGTGCCCAGGCCCAGCACAGACACCTGCAGGCCGAGACCACGCGCCTGCGTTGCCGCAAGCATCGCTTCGCTGTCGGCCTGGTCGCTGACCAGGAGAATCCGGCCACGCAGAGCACCGGTCTGCCGCAGCAACCGCACCGCCCAGTCGATGCCACGATCAGCGCGCTGGCCATCGCGCGGCATCACCTCCGGCGCCAGCGCGTCCAGGTACAGCGCCACGTTGGCCGCGTCGTCGGTCAACGGCGCCACGGTATAGGCGTCTTCGGCATACACCACCAGACCCACCTGCCCGCCTTGGCGGGCGCGCAGCAACGCACCGATCTTCGCCCGCGCCTGCAGCAGGCGCGAGGGAGGAAGGTCGGTTGCGGTAATGCGGCTGGAGAGATCCAGCACCACCACCAGCGGTGCGCTGGCCTGATAGACCGGCTGCGCCTGCTGCCGCCAGCTGGGTCCAGCCATCGCCAGTGCAGCCAGGGTCCAGCCCAGCAGCAACGCCCAGGGCAGGCGCGCGCGTCGCTTCCCCTCAGCGGTCAGCAGATGGGACAGCAGGTGGGCGTCGACTGCCTGTCGCCAAGCATCGCTGCGCCGGTGCCGGTATACAGCCACCGCCACGATCAGCGGCAGTGCTGCCAGCATCCACAACATGTCCGGGCGCAGGAAATGCAGCGCGCTCCAATCGAACGCGCTCCAGTCGGGCATTTTCAGCAAGGTGGCGCTCATCGGCGGCGCTCCGGCCATACCCACGCCAACGCGCCCAGCAGCAACGCGACAGCCAACGGCCATGCATAGCGCTCGTCGCGCGGACGCAGTGTCGGCCCCTTCGCGGCGATCGGCTCCAGCCTGTCCAGTTCGGCATAGATGCCGGCCAGCTGGTCGGTGTCACGCGCACGGAAGAAGCGACCACCGGTCATCTCGGCGATCCTGCGCAGCGTTGCCTCGTCCACCGGGTCGCGGTCGGCGGCCACGGGAATGCCGAAGAACCGCGCGCTACCGTCGCTGCCAAAGGCCACGGTGTGCACGCGCACGCCTTCGGCACGCGCCAACTCGGCCGCGCGCAGCGGTTCCAGCACACCGGCGTTGCTGACGCCGTCGGTCAGCAGGATCAGTACACGCTGCCCTTCGGGCTGGTTGCGCAGGCGTTTGACCGCCAGCGCGATGGCATCACCAATGGCCGTCTCGCGTCCGGCAAGACCGACCACGCTGTCGCGCAGTTGATCGCGCACGCTGGACAGATCCGCGGTCAACGGCGTGAGTGTGTAGGCACGATCGCCGAACACCAGCAGGCCGACGCGATCGCCGGCACGACGGTCGAGGAAATCAGCCAGCACCGCCTTGGCAGCGGTCAGACGCTCGACCGGCTGTGCGCCAAGCACCATGTCCGGCTCGCTCATGCTGCCGGATACGTCCATCGCCAGCATCATCTGCCGGCCTTCCTGTGGCGGGGTGATCGCCTCACCCAGCTGCTGCGGGCGCGCCATCGCCACGCACAGCGCCAGCCAGCCCAACCACAGCAAACCGCTGCGCAACCAGGAAACCCCGATGCGCCCGCCACCGGCCAGTGCTTCCAGTTCGGCAGCGGCGTACGGCACGCGCAGCGCCGCGCCCGGTTCGGCACGCCGTTTCCACGCATACATCAGGATCGGCAACGGCAGTGCCAGCAGTGCCAGCGGCCACGCCAGCTGCAGATCCGGCCAGGGCCAGTAAGCTGCCAGCGCGCTCATCGACGGCGCTCCTGCAGCAACACCAGATAACGCGCCCGCGCCCACGCGCGCACGTCGGCCACAGCAGCGGCATCCACGTGAGGACGATAGGCACCCTCGGCCAGCAGAGTGCGCTGCGCAGGCGGAAGAGTGTCCTTGGGATCGACATGCTGCCACCACGCGTCATCGCGTAGTGCTTCGCTGCCGGGGCGTGCCTGACGCGCCGCACGCCGCAGCAGGCTGGCGATGGCTGCCAGTTCCGACGGCGCGCCGTTCACGGCCGCAATCTCCTGATCGAACACACGCATCCACTGTTGGTGTCGGCGACGACGACGCCATGCCAGCACAGCAAAAATTGCCAGCAGCAGCAGAACCAGTGCGATCAGCATCAGCCAGCCAGGTGCGGGTGGCCACCACGCTGGCGAGGTCGGCAACTGCACATCACGCAGCGGCAGGGAGGCACTCATGCCGGCACCTCGGTCGGTGCCGGTGCCAGCCAGGCGTCGCTGGCCGCATTGGTGGAAAGCACCTGCACATCGACACGGCGCGCGGCAAGCTGGCTGCGCAGCTGCTGCAGGGGCTCGACGAAATGCGCTTGCCAGTGCGCCTGCACATCGCTGCGGCGCAGATCCAGGCCGATGCGCTGCTGAGCGGCAAGAAACTGCAAGGGGGCCGCCGGCGGTTGCAGCTCCAGCGGATCGACCAGCAGCAGCAGGCTGAGGTCATGGTGCTGCGCAAGTGCGCTCCAGCGTGCTGGCGGAATGCGGATCGCCTGCTGCGGATCAGCCAGCACCAACATCCGTGCGCCAGGCCGCAGCACCCTCCCGGCATGGTCCAGCGCGCGCTCCAGGCCGAGGTCATCGGCGGGTGGCTGCGCGTACCAGCGCGTGAGTGCGTCGAGTACGCGCAGTACCCCACGGGCACCACCGGCCGGGGCGATCGGTGCTTCACGATCACTGCCGCGCAATGCACCGATGCGGTCGCCGCGACGCTGTGCGGACCATGCCGCAACGGCACCCGCGCGCGCGGCCTGCACCGACTTGAAGCGCACACGGGTACCGAAGTACAGCGCAGGCGACGTATCGGCAACGATCAGGGTGACCCGCTCGCGTTCCGCCTGGAACAGCTTGGTATGCGTGCGACCAGTGCGCGCGGTGACGCGCCAGTCGATGTGGCGCGCGTCGTCGCCCGCCACGTATTCGCGCGATTCTGCATATTCCATGCCGCGTCCGCGCAGCGGCGAAGGTGCCTGGCCTGCGCTGCCCGCGCGCCCTCGACGAGGCGGCGGCGGACGCTGTGCCAGGCGGCGCAATGCCACCAGCTCGGCCAGCTGCGGTCGCAGACCATCGCCTTCGCTGGTTCCCGGAGCAGGTCCGTTGGTCGTGCCGGTCATGCGCGCACTCAGGGTGCCGGTACCCGGGCCAGCAGCTCCTGCACCAGGCGCTCACCATCCCACCCTTCGGCAACGGCTTCATAGCTGGGCAGGACCCGGTGGCGCAGCACGTCGGCGGCCACGGCACGCACGTCGTCGGGGGTGACGAAATCACGCCCAGCCAACCACGCCCGTGCCCGTGCGCACCGTTCCAGTGCGATGGAGCCACGGGGGCTGGCGCCCCAAGCGATGCGGCGCGCCAGCGAGGCGTCGTAGCGCGAAGGATCGCGCGAGGCCAGCACCAGCTCGATCAGATAGCGCTCCAGCGCGGGGGCCATGTGCAGTTCCAGCACTTCGCGGCGCGCATCGAAGACATCCTGCATCGGCAGCTTTTCCGGCGCCGCTGCGGCCTCGCCAAGCGCGCCCCGGGCGCGCTCGCGGGCCAGCCGCAGGATCTCCGACTCGGCCGTCTGGTCTGGATAACCAATGCGCACGTGCATCAGGAATCGATCCAGCTGCGCTTCCGGCAGCGGGAACGTGCCTTCCTGCTCGATCGGGTTCTGCGTGGCCATCACCAGGAACAGCGACGGCAGCGCGTAGGTGTGGCGGCCAACGGTGACCTGGCGTTCACCCATCGCTTCCAGCAGCGCGGACTGCACTTTGGCCGGCGCGCGGTTGATTTCATCGGCCAGCAGGATCGGATGGAAGATCGGCCCCGGCACGAACTCGAAACGGCCTTCCTGCGGGCGCCAGATCTCGGTGCCGGTCAGATCGGAAGGCAGCAGGTCCGGAGTGAACTGCACCCGTGCGAAGTCTGCTTCCAGCCGCGCCGCCAAGGCCCGGATGGCCGTGGTCTTGGCCAGGCCCGGCGCGCCTTCCACCAGCAGGTGGCCATCGGCCAGCAAGGCGATCAGCAGGCGTTCAACCAGCGCCGCCTGGCCAACGATCTCGGCCGACAGTGCATCGCGCAGGTTGCTGAAGGCCGCATGCAGGCGCGAGATGACGGGGGCAGGCGGCGGAGAAATGGATTCGGGCATCGGCGGAGGCAGGTTCATGGGGGCCTTTGACCGGCGCAGGATGGCTCGGGTTCCCCACATCATCGCAGGCCGTCCGGCTGCTGGCATCAAGAACGGCTGAACAGCCTCCACGCATGGCGTGGATCTACTCGCCCATCCATGCATGGGGTGGATCTACTGGCACAAACGACGCGGGGCCGCACGTGGCGGCCCCGGTCGGATGCAACAGGTGCAACGTCTCAGTTCTGGCGGGCCACGCGCAGGACCTTCGGGGTCACGAACACCAGCAGTTCGGCCTTGTCCTTGTTGCGACCACGCTTCTTGAACAGGTTGCCGAGGAAGGGCACATCACCCAGGAACGGCACCTTGCTGACACTGTTGCGATCGGTGAACTCATACACGCCACCGATCACCACGGTCTGCCCATCTTCCACCAGCACGGCGGTATTGACCTCGCGGCGGTTGATGTTGGGCACCTGGCCGTAGCCTTCCAGCACGATGTAGCTTTCGACCTCATCCTTCTTCACCGCCATGTTGAGGAACACGCGGTTGTCGTTGGTGATGGTCGGGGTGACCTTCAGTTCCAGCACCACTTCCTTGAACTGCACGTTCGGGGTGGCAACACCACCGGAACCGCTGGCGCTGATGGTGACGTAGCCGATTTCCTTACCCTGCTTGATCAACGCTTCACGCTGGTTGGTGGTGACCACGCGCGGGTTGGAGATCACTTCGCCACGCGACTCTTCCTGCATGGCCGACAGCTCGACATCCAGCAGATAGCCCGCGTTGAGGATCGACAGTGCAAGCGAGCCCGGGTTGCTGGTCGCAGCCACCGGCAGGTTCCAGTTCAGGCCGCGGGTGATCGCCGAACCGACCGACACCGGCGGCGGGCCTACGCGACCACCGGCTTCCCAGTCACGCTCCGCCTTCCTGTTGGCGTTGTCGGTATCCACCTGCGACTGGCGGGTCTTGGCGTTGGCGTCCAGGTTACCGCTGAAGTACACGTTGTCGCGGCTGCCGCTGATGCCGAACTTGGCACCCAGTTCGCGGGCAAACGTATCGGTGGCGATGACGATGCGGCTCTCGATCAGCACCTGGTCGACCGGGCGGTCGATCACGTTGATCAGCTCGCGCATCCGCGCGATCTTCTTCGGGATGTCGCTGATCATCAGCGTGTTGGTGCGTTCATCCGCGACGATGCGGCCGCGCGAGGACAGGAAGCCGCTGTCTTCCTGCGACATCGAGCCACTGCCACCCTGACCACCACCACCGGCGTTGTTGCCACCGATGCCTTTGGCCTCGGTCAGCGCTTTGAAGATCTGCGTGGCGCTGTGGTAGTTGATCTGGACGTAGTCGGTCACCAGGTCTTCGCGATTCTCGATCGCGATGCGCGCGTCTTCCTTCTCTTGCTCGAACTTGGCCAGTTCGGACTGCGGCGCAACCCACACCACGCTGCCGTCACGGCGTTTGTCCAGGCCCTTGGCACGCAGCACGATATCCAGTGCCTGGTCCCACGGCACGTTGACCAGACGCAGGGTCACATTGCCCTGCACCGAGTCGGAAGCCACGACGTTCAGATTCGACTCTTCGGCAATCAGCTGCAGGACAGTGCGCACGGGCACATCCTGGAAGTTGAAGGTCACCGGCTTGCCGGCGTAGCCGCGCTGCGGCACGCCCTTGGCGGCCTGGGTCACGCTGCCGGCAGTGACTGCGCCAACGGCAGCCTGGGCCTGGCGCGGGCTGATCTCCACCACATACTCGTTGCCACTCTGGTAGGCCAGCGACTCGACCGGACCGCCCGTGCTCAGCACCAGCTGGGTGCCGGCCCCGGACGGCTTGGCGTCGATGCGCTGCACCGGAGTGGCGAAGTCGGTGACGTTCATCGGCTTCTGCAGGTTGGCCGGCAGGCGTGCGTTGCCGACATCGACAACCACGCTGTTGCCCTGGCTGCGCAGGTCGGGCATGGCGCCCTGGCCGTCGAACTGCAGGATCAGGCGGCCCGCGCCGTCATCGCCACGCTTGAAATCGATGCGTGCAACCGACAGGCCTGCCGGCGCAGCGGCCGGCGTGGCTGCCAGCGCCGTGCCGGTCGGCTTTTCCGACGGTGCGGCGGCCAGCGCCGGAGCGCAGGCCAGCATCAACGCGACTCCCAGCGCGCTGATGCGGTTCAAGGTAGAGCGCCGGATGGGACGCAGCCCCTTGGCTTGGTGAAAGGTCATCGTGCTATCCCCAGTAAACGATCATTGATCTTCCAGCGCGAGCGTTGCTGGACGTTCCAGCCAGCCACCCGCGCCATCCGGCACCAGTTCGATCAGCTCCACGCGGTCTTCGAAGACCGCGGTGACCCGCCCGTCGCTCTGCCCCAGGTAACCGCCGGGACGCACCCGGTAAGTCACCTTGTCCGGCCCCATCACCAGCGCCACGGTGCCGGCGCCTGTTCCGATGGTGCCGACCATGTCCAGCGCGTCCAGCGGGAAGCCTTCCATCGGCTCCTTGCGCCGGTTCGGGTCTGGCCGCAGTCCCCCATTCCCCTGCTGCGGGTTGGTCCAGGCATCGGTAAACGGATCGCGCATGCCCTGCGCGGAATACTCGAAGGTCTCGAACTGCTGCATCACCGGCAGCGGCTCCAGCGGCTGTGCCGGTCGCGCACGCTCGCTCTCGACCCACTTTTCCAGGTTGGGTGCATCACCCGGCGTGCTGGTCACGCCGCGACCACAGGCGGCCAGCAGCAGCACCGTCAACGCCATCCCACCACGTGCAATGAAGGAACGGATCACTTCTTTTCCTCCTTGCCCGCTTCAGCCTTCTGCTGTTCCTCGACCTCGGTCTCGTCCAGGTAGCGGTAGGTCTTGACCGTACCGGACAACTCCAGCGCACCGGCACGGATGTTGCCGCCGGTCTTGTCCTTCGGCTTGAGGTTGATGTCGTGCATGGTCAGGATCACGACCCGCGGCAACGAGGCCACGCCGCTGACGAAGGCACCGAACTGGTGGTAACTGCCCACCATCCGCAGCTTGATCGGCTTCTCGGCGTAGAACTCCTTGATCTGCTCCTGTTCGGGCTCAAACAGCTCGTTGGACAGGCCGCTGGACAGCGCGGTCTGCGAGATGTCGATGATCAGGTCCGGCATTTCGGTCTTGCTGGGCAGCTGCCGCAGCATCTGCTGCAGGACCTGCTCCATCTGTGCCAGCTGCTGCTTCAACGGTTCCAGGTTGACCGCACGCTGCTGTTCCTTGGTGAACTCCTCGCGCAGGGTGGTCTCCTGCGACTCCAACCCGGCCAGTTCCTCGCGCTTGCCACTGATCAGCAGCATCCACGCCACGAACATGATCACCACCGCCAGCAACGCGCAGAAGACGATCTTGGCCTGCTGCGGCCAGTTGCCGATGTCGTTGAAATCGAGGTTCTTGATGTCGACTTTCTTGCTCATGCGCGATCCCCCTGCAGCGGGGCGTGGAAGGCCTGCGGCGGCTGCGCCAGGCGGCTGCCCTCAGGCTTGGTTGCCGGTGCGGCGGGCGCAGGCTTGGCCGGCGCAGGTGTTGCCGCTGGTGCCGGGGCCTGTGCCGGAGCCGTTGCAGGCGTGGCTGCCGGTGCCGGCGTCGATCCCGGCTGCGGTGCGGCAGCGGCAGGTGCCGCGGCGTCGGGGCCGGCGCTTAGCGGTGCGACCGTCGGTGCCACCGGCGCGGTGCCGGCCACGCTGCCATCAGGGTTCAGGCCCGGAGTGGTCGCTGCTTCCTCGCTCTGCGCGGGCAGCTTGACCTTGACCTTGAACACGTACGGCAATGCCTTGATGTCAGCCACCGGACCGGTCGCGCGTCCTTCCTTGTCCTTGTCCGGCTCACGCGCCTCGATGATCGCCAGCTCCGGATTGGTCATCCAGCCAGAGACTTCGAGGTTGCGCATGTAGGCCGAGACACGGGCGTTGGACTGGGTGCGGCCTTCCAGCGTCAGCACGTCGCCTTCCTGCTGCAGGGCGGTGAGCACCACGCCATCAGGGATGGTGCGGACCAGCGCATCGAACAGGTGGACCATCTGCGAGCGCTTGGCCTGCAGCTGCTCGATCACGGCCTTGCGGGCCAGCAATCGATTCTTCTGCTCGTCGAGGCGGTCGATTTCCTTGTTCTGCTCCTTGACCTTGTCGATCTCGGTCTGCAGGTAGGCGTTGCGATCGCTCTGCCCGCTGACCTGCATGTCGTAGTAGAACCAGATCAACAGCGACAGCAGCAGGCCACCCAGGGCGGCCATGCCCAACATGATGCCGAACTCACGCTGGCGTTGCTTGCGCCGTTCGGCGCGCCAGGGCAATAGATTGATGCGTGCCATCAGTCAAAGCTCCTCAGCGCCAGACCGGTCGCGATCATCAGCGCGGGGGCGTCCTGGGCCAGCGCGTGCGCCTGCACCTTCGGCCCCAGGGTCATCTGTGCCAGCGGGTTGGCGACCACGGTCGGCACGCCCAGCTGTTCCTCGACCATCTCCGGCAGGCCTGCAAGGGCAGCACAGCCGCCGGCCAGCACGATGTGGTCGACCCGGTTGAATTCGCTGCCGGCGTAGAAGAACTGCAGCAGACGGCTGATCTGCTGCACCGTGGCTTCC
The DNA here is from genome assembly GCF_040815575.1 of Stenotrophomonas sp. LST15-1-1.1. Taxonomy (NCBI): domain Bacteria; kingdom Pseudomonadati; phylum Pseudomonadota; class Gammaproteobacteria; order Lysobacterales; family Lysobacteraceae; genus Stenotrophomonas; species Stenotrophomonas sp. LST15-1-1.1. The sequence goes on along the minus strand of NZ_JBFPNJ010000023.1, from coordinate 366,837 downwards.
TTGAACGGCTCCAGCACTTCCATCTCGTAGCTTTCCGGCAGCCCGCCCTGGCGCTTGGCCAGACCGGCTTCCTCGTAGCTCAGGCCATAGCGGCGCATGATCTCGTCGGTCAGCTGCTTGCCACCGAACACCTGTTCGCGGCTGTACAGGCTGCGGCCACCGCGCAGTACGTTGAGGGTGGTCATGGTGGCGCCGATATCGACCAAAGCAACCACGCCCTCGGCCGACACCGGCAGCTCGCTGGCCACCAGGGCGAAGGCGTTCTCGACCGCGAAGGCCTCCACGTCCATCACCTTGGCCTGCAGGCCCCCCAGTTCCAGTGCGGATTGGCGCAGTTCAACGTTTTCCGAACGCGAGGCTGCCAGCAGCACCTGGACCATTTCCGGGTTGTTCGGGATCGCCCCGATCACCTCGAAGTCCAGGTTCACTTCCTCGATCGGATACGGAATGTAGTTGACCGCTTCCAGCTCGATCTGGGCTTCCATGTCGTTCTCGTCCAGGTCGGCCGGCATCGGGATCACCTTGGTGATCACCGCCGAACCGGCCACGGCCGCAGCGGCCAGCTTGGCCTTGCTGCCGGAACGGTTCATCGCCCGGCGGATGGCCTCTCCCACGGCCTCCACTTCGACGATGTTCTTCTCCACCACCGCGTTCGGCGGCAGCGGTTCCACGGCATAATGTTCCACACGGAAACGGTTGCCGCTACGGGAAAGCTGCAACAGCTTTACCGCAGTCGAACTGATGTCGACGCCAATGAGTGGCGACTGACTTTTTGGGATGAGCCCCACGGTTTCTCCCCTGCCGACGGGCACTTGGACGCAAGAGCTGCGTCCGCGCATTAATAACGTATTCTTAGCAAATGGCAACCGCCCTGCTGTGACATCCCTCACAGGATGAACACGCAGCCCCTGGCGTCCCCTTGCACTCCCCAGTGCCGGCCCCAGCCGCCACCTTGCGTAATCTATACTCTGCGACCACGAAATTCGCAATCGGAATCTGACACCGATGACCCGTCTCCGCCGCTGGCTGCGCTGGATCTTTCTTGTTGTCCTGGTCTTGGCGCTGGTCGGAGCGGCCGCCGTTGGCGGCCTGTACTACGCCGTTTCTTCCAAGCTTCCCGACGTGCAGACCCTGCGCGACGTGGAAATGCAGGAGCCGATGTACGTCTACGCTGCCGATGGCAAGCTGATGGCGGTGTTCGGTGAGACCCGGCGTACCCCCATCACCATGAAGGACGTGCCGGAGAAGCTGAAGCAGGCGTTCCTGGCGACCGAGGATGCCCGCTTCTACGAGCACGGCGGCGTGGACTACAAGGGCATCGGCCGCGCGGTATGGCTGCTGGCCACCACCAACGACAAGCGCGTGCCCGGTGGCTCCACCATCACCCAGCAGGTGGCCCGCCAGTTCTTCCTCAGCTCCGAGTACAGCTACACCCGCAAGCTGGCCGAGATCCTGCTGGCGCGCAAGATCGAGTCCGAGCTGAGCAAGGACGAGATCTTCGAGCTGTACCTGAACAAGAGTTTCTTCGGCAACCGCGCCTACGGCGTGGCGGCCGCTGCCGAGTTCTACTACGGCAAGAAGCTGGGCGAACTGGACCTGGACGAGATGGCCTCGCTGGCCGGCATCCCCAAGTTCCCGTCCTCGGGCAACCCGATCTCCAACCCGGAGCGCGCCCGCCAGCGCCGTGACAACTATGTGCTGCAGCGCATGGCCGACCTGAAGTTCGTCAGCCAGGCCGAGGCCGACGCGGCCAAGGCCGTGCCGATGCATGCCACCGCGCATGAGCCGCCGGTGCAGGTCGATGCCCCATATGTGGCCGAACTGGTGCGCCAGGAGATGATCGCCCGCTTCGGCGGCGACGTGGTCAACAAGGGCTACCACGTCACCACCACGATCGATTCCACCCTGCAGACCGCCGCCAACCTGTCGGTGCGTGACGGCCTGCTGCTGTACGACCATCGCCACGGCTGGCACGGCGTGGAAAAGCAGGTACAGCTGGGCGCCGGCGATGATGCCGCTGCACTGGCAGAGCACCTGCGCGGCATGTTCGGCCAGGCAGGCCTGCTGCCGGCGATCGTCGCCAGCACCGGTGCCGACGGCAGTGCCACCGTGGTCCTGGCCAATCGCAGCGAGATCGTGCTGCCGGCTGGTGCGGCCAAGTGGGCCAACAAGAGCCCGGCCAAGCTGGTGCAGCGTGGCGACATCGTGCGCGTGCGCGCCGGTGCCAAGGAGGGCGAGTGGCTGCTCGACCAGCTGCCGCGCGGCCAGTCCGCGCTGGTCTCGCTGGACGCCCACAGCGGCGCACTGAAGGCCCTGGTCGGTGGCTTCAGCTTCTCCGGCAACAAGTTCAACCGTGCCACCCAGGCCCGTCGCCAGCCGGGTTCGAGCTTCAAGCCGTTCGTCTATGCGGCCGCCTTCGACAAGGGTTACAACCCGGCCTCGATCGTGCTCGACGCCCCGGTCGTGTTCCGCGACCGCCGCGGCAAGACCTGGGCGCCGCAGAACGACGGTGGTGGCTTCCGTGGCCCGATGCGCCTGCGTGAGGCGCTGGTGCAGTCGCGCAACCTGGTCTCGGTGCGCCTGCTTGATGGCATGGGCGTGGACTACGCGCGCAAGTACATCAGCCAGTTCGGCTTTGCCGAATCCGAGTTGCCGCCGAACCTGTCGATGTCGCTGGGCACCGCCTCGCTGACGCCGCTGTCGGTCGCTCGCGGCTATGCCGTGTTCGCCAATGGCGGCTCGCGCGTGGACACCTGGCTGATCGACCAGGTCAACGACCGCGATGGCAACCTGGTGTTCAAGGAAAACCCGGCGATGGCCTGCCGCGACTGCGCGGGCAGCAGCGACCAGCCGGTGAACCAGGTGGTGGACGGCTTCAACTTCGGCGCCCCGGCCCCGAAGGTTGACGCCACCGCCGCCGCCAAGCCGGAAGCCAAGTCCGAAACGCCGGCCGCACCGGTCAACCCGGACGCGCGTACCGCACCGCGTGCGATCGACGCCCGTACTGCCTACCAGCTGGTGTCGATGATGCGCGACGTGGTCCAGCGCGGTACCGGCGCGCAGGCCAAGGTGCTCGGCCGCGAGGACGTGGGCGGCAAGACCGGCTCGACCAACGACCACCGCGATGCCTGGTTCTCCGGCTTCGGCGGCCCGTACGTGACAACCGTGTGGGTGGGCCGCGACGACTTCCGCTCGCTGGGCTACCGCGAATACGGTGGCAAGGCGGCCCTGCCGATCTGGATCGACTACATGCGCACCGCGCTGAAGGACACCCCGATCGCCCAGAACGAACCGCCGAGCGGCATGGTCCAGGCCACCCTCAACGGCGCGGTGGAGTGGGTGAAGGTGGAAGACATGGACCGCCTGACCGACTACGACCTCAACCTGCAGAGCACCCCGCAGGCCGACGCGGCCGCGTTCGATATCTTCTAAAGGCGCAGGTTCGGTGGGTGCCAACCGTTGGTTGGCACTGCCCTTTGTAGAGCCGAGCCCATGCTCGGCTCCGGGGGTCCGCGGTAGAGCAGCCGAGCATAGGCTCGGCTCTACAGCATCAACGGCACCCTCTTGCTCGGGTGAACGCCAACCCTCGTTGGCACCTCCGTTAAATACCCACGCAGATGTCACATGCCTGCGCTAGTCTGTAGCCAGGTCGCAACAGGGAGTCATCGCATGCACCGCGCTCACCAGCATGCTGCCAGCCAGACCCGCGAACGGCGTCATCGCCTCGCCCACGAAGCCGCCCGGCTGATGGCCGAAGGCGGAATCCGCGACTTCCACCAGGCCAAACTCAAGGCCGCCAGCCGCCTCGGCATCCACGACGATGCCTCGCTGCCCCGCAACGTCGAGATAGAACAGGCCCTGCGCGAGTACCAGAGGCTGTTTTCCGGCCCACAACACGGCAACGAACTGCAGCGGCGGCGCGAGTCCGCGTTGCGCGCGCTGGAGTTCCTGCACGGCTTCTCGCCGCGCCTGGCCGGACCCGTGCTTGACGGCACTGCCGATGCCAACAGCCCCGTGCAGCTGCACCTGCACAGCGACGACCCGGAGGCCGTGCATCGCTTCCTGGACGAACATCGCATCCCCGCCGAATCGCGTACGCGGCGCCTGCGGCTGGACCGCGAGCGCAACCTGGACGTACCGGTGTGGGTGTTCAGCGCCGAAGAACTGACCTTCGATCTGGCGGTACTGCCCTACGACGCCCTGCGCCAGGCGCCGCTGTCGCCGGTGGATGAGAAGCCCATGCGCCGGGCGTCGGCCACGCAGTTGCGGCAGTTGCTGGCCGAGACGGAGATCACCGCCTACATCGGCGGCTGACGGACGTAGAGCCGAGCCCATGCTCGGCTCGGGGCTGCCGCGATCTGCGCGGAGGACAGCCGAGCATGGCTCGGCGCTACGGGAAGATCAGCTGTTCCTCGGACGGGGTTGCCAATCGTGCCAGCCACGGCACCGCGGCACGGTACGGGTACTCGGCCATCATGCGCGCATGCATCTTCTGCAGGTCATGCAGGTTCCAGGCGTGCGAGTACACGTCCTGGAAATCATCCGCCCAGCCACTGCGCACGCGCATGCGTTCGCCATCAAGATTCGGTACCAGATACCACGGCACCTGCAGGATCTCGGCCAGGGCCTTGTTGCGTACAGCACTCTCGTGCCCCGACCGCTGCAGCTGTTCGATGCGGAAACTCACGCGGCGGCAGGGAAAAGGCATGCAGGCACCGGTAGCGTTGATGTAGTCGGCGATGTCCGCGTACATGTCCGCCTGCAGCTTCATCGGTACCGGGTCCTGCAGCGTCTGCCGCACCCGCAACGTGCGCTGGGTGCTGCCGCGGATCTCCGCGGCACTGTAGAAAGGATGACCCGGCGTCGTGCCGCCGTGGCGTACCAGCACGATGCGATGGATCGCTTCGTCGGTCAGCACTTCCACCCGCACGGCGGCGGCTTCCGGATGGATGCGCGGCTGCGGCACGTTCACCACGCGCCAGAACCCCCACACCATCAGCCCCATGCAGATCATCAACACCAGGCACGCCAGCGTCCACGTATCCATGTCGTGGGTGACGTAGCGGATGCGGGCGCGCCAGACGTAGTAGCGCCGGTAGGTCATGAAGCGGCTCATGAAGTTGTACATTGCAATCTCCTCTGCAATGGCCCCGGCGCGGCGGGGCTCGTTACGCGCACCACGCCGGGGCGCCATGGCTTACCAGCCGATGCCCACACCCACGCCCATGCTGCGTTCACCGCTGTTGGTGAACGCACCATTGAGGCTGAAGGTGGCTGAGCCCTTGTCGTTGAGTACGCGCTGGTAACCCACCGCCATTGCCGACTCGCCCTCGGCGTAGCCCACGCCCGCGCCGAGGCGGTTGTAGGTGGCCAGGCCGGCGGTGTTCATGGCCATGGCCGTCTGCGCACTGCTCATCGCGGCCATGCGGTTGAAGCGCTTGTCCATCTTGTCCAGGCGACGTTCGAAGTTGCTGATGGCGCCATCGGTGTACTCGTTGGCGCGGGCCAGCATCTTTTCCAGATCGGCGGTATCGACCTGCGGGGTGGGCGATTCGGCCTTGGGACTGTTGGCCTGCGGGGCCACCGGCGGTGCAGCGCCGGTGTCGGCCACGGGGGTATCTGCCACGGGCGGCGTGACCGACTCATCGGCTACCGGCGAGTGTGCTGGCGTAGCCGACGGCGCTTCCACCGAGGCCACGCTGAGTGCGCGCGACTGTGGCTGACCGTCGATGCGTTGCTCCAGCCCGTCTACACGGCCGTTGAGCTGCTGCTGCAGGGAATGCAGTTGACCGCCATTGACCGCGTCGCGGCTGCCGGCGGCGATCGCACCGTTGGCGACGTTGGAGAGCACCATGCCGTTAGCGCCGGCGAAGGTGAGCTGGTTCAGGCCGTCGGAGCGGAGGGTGGAGCTGTCCTGGAAGACCGAGCGTAGTTGGGACTCGACGCGGTCTACGCGGGACGCGCTGGTGATGACAGCTGAGTCGAGCGTCTCCAGAGCATCGTTGAGCGTGCCCTGAGTGCGGCCCTGGAGGCTGAAGGTTGGGCCGACGATATTGCCGTTCGCGTCTATTCGAGCACCACCACCAAGAGTGGCGAGAGAGTCATTGAGCTGATCTACGGAGACCGCATTGTGGCCGTCGATACCGCGCGAGATGTTCGTCAGGCGTCGCTTGAGTGCAGAGCTCCCAATGGAAACCGTATTGCTCTCGTCTGCAATCGACTGAAGCCCCAGCGCAACGCTGCCGGTTGCCAGAGCCTGACTCTGGGCACCCAACGCAACTCCACCATAAGCCTTCACGTGGGACCTGCCACCCAGGGCAAAGCCGTCTTCCGCGCCCTCATGCACATATGCGGCCCGACCAAGGGCAACTGAATTCTTGCCGCGAGCGGTTGCGTATGCACCGACCGCAGTCGCGCCCTCGCTACTTAATGACGCCTCTGCGCCATCGCCCACAGCTACCCCAAGGAGACCAGCCCGAGCCGGGACACTGAGACCATCGCTCCCAACAACAAAGAATCGACTCTGCTCCTGAACGGCGTCAATCCGCTGATTCGTCACGAACAACTGCCCGCCGTTCACGGCATCACGGCTCTGGCTTGAAACCGCACCATCGGCAACCCCCGTCAACCGCGCGCCGCCGAAGTCGATCACGCCCCCCTGCTCTGCCGACAGCAGCCCACGCGACGAGAGTCCATCGCGCTCGCCACGCAGCTCATCCAGATCACCACGATTGCGTGCGATCTCCTGCTTGGCGTCAAACAACTGGTTACCCGTCACCGCATCGCGACTTCCAGCCGCGATCCGCCCATCGGCCAGGTTCGACAGCACCATGCCGTTCGCACCGGCAAGGGTGAGCTGGTTCAGGCCATCGGAACGAACCGAAGGACCTTCCTGGAACACAGAGCGCAGCTGTTCTTCTACCTGACTCGCGCGTTTCGCTCCGGTGGTGACAGCGCCGTCCAGCGCAAGCAGCGCATCTTCGACGTTGTTCTGTACTCCACCTTGGAGGTTGTAGGTGGGTACGACGATGTTGCCAATGGAGTCAAGGCCTGCACCGCCACCCAACGCTGCGAGGGATTCAGTCATCTGGTCTACAGAGACCGCATTGTGGCCGTCGGTACCACGCGCGATGTTCGTCAGCCGTCGCTTGAGCGCAGCGTTTCCGATAGAAACCGTATTGCTTTCGTCCGCAATCGACTGAAGTCCGAGCGCAACGCCACCGGCTGCCAGAACCTGGCTCTCGGCACCCAACGCAACGCCACCATAGGCCTTCACTTGGGACCGCCCCCCCAAGGCAAAGCCGTCTTCCGCACCTTCTTGCACGTGTGCGGCCCGACCAAGCGCAACTGAATTCTTGCCCCTTGCGGCAGCGAATGCCCCCACGGCAGTGGCACCTTCTTCATTCAAAGACGCCTCCGCACCATCACCGATAGCAACCCCAAGAAGACCAGCCCTCGCCTCCTCACTCAGCGAGTCACTGCCAACTACGAAGAATCGACTCTGCTCCTCGATGTTCGAAACCCGTGAGTTGGTGGCAAACAACTGCCCACCATTAACAGCCTCGGTACTCGTCGCTGAGCTGATATCCCCCGCCGCAACGCCGCGAACCTTTCCGCCATTCAAGTCGATTGCACCGTCGACCTCAAACCTCACCACGCCTTCCAGATCCGGATCGAAGTCGTCGAACTCACTGCGCAGCGCATCCAGATCACTCCGGTTACCGGCAATCAGGCCCGATTGATCCGACAGCGCCAACGAATGCGCGGCCAGCGTCTGGCGCTGGGTCTCCACGTTCGTGTTGGTCGTGTGCAGTTGCTGTCCGGTCACCGCATCAGTACTGCCCGCGCTGAGCACACCATTGGCAATGTTGTAGATGCGGCGCTTGCCGCCGGACTTGTTGGCTACGTCCAGAATGGTGCCGGTGTTGTCGGCACCCAGCCTCAGGTTGCCATTTGTCGAGACCTGGCCCACCAGACCACTCAGAACGGTGGCCCTGCCCAGCGCATCATCCGCAGTGGTCTTTGCCCCGACGGCCGTGTTCTGCGCGGTGGTGACCAGCGTATTGGTTGCATGCAGCTGGCGACCTGTCACTGCCTCGGTGCTGGCGGCGCTCAACGCGGCGTCGGCTACGCCACTGATGGTGCGATTGGCGTTGGCTTTGTTGCGTACGTCCAGCACATTGCCAGTGTTCTCGGCGCCCAGCCGCACGCTGCCGTTGGCGGCTGTCTGGCGAACCAGGCCATCGAGCGCGATTGTCCTGGCCAGCGCATTGTCAGCCACGGTTCTGGCACCGGTCGCTGCGGTCTGTGCGGCGGTGGCGGTGTTCTGCGCAGTGGTCACCTGGGTATTGGTCGCATGTAGCTGGCGGCCGGTCACCGCCTCGGTGCTGGTGCTGGTTAGGCCTGCATCCGCCACGCCGCTGATGGTGCGGTTGGCGTTGGACTTGTTTCGAACATCCAATGCAGTGCCCGTATTCTCGGCACCAAGCCGGACGTTGCCGTTGGCCGCTACCTGCCCCACCAGACCGCCCAGCTGGTCGGCCTTGGCCAGCGCGGTATCGGCGCCGCTCTTGGCTGCCGCTGCGGACGTCTGCGCCGCGGTGGCCGTGCTTTGGGCTGCGGCTACGTTCTGATTGGTGGCAAACAGCTGGCTGCCCGTCACTGCGTCGGTGCTTCCGGCGCTGAGGCCACCATCGGCAACATACTGGATCTTGCGTTTGGTGGTGGCGTTGCCCACCGACACCGAGTTGTTGGAATACGTGACCGAACCGGCACCCAATGCAATGCTGTTGGTGTGCGTCGCTTTCGCACCACTCCCCATGGCACTGCTATGGGCACCGCTGGCCAGGGAATTCACACCGACGGCAAAGGCGCGTTCGCCACTGGCATTGCTGTTGTGCCCGGTAGCGGTGGCGTACTGCCCCGCTGCGCTGGCACCGGAGCCCACTGCCAGCGTCGTTGCGCTGAGGCGTGTGCTGATGGCGTCGGCAGTTGACTGCGCTTTGGTGACGCCCAGGTTGGTGGCATGCAGCTGCTGTCCCGTCACAGCATCGGTGCTACCGGTGCTAAGCACGCCATTTTCGATGTTCTGAATACGGCGCTTGGCGCCGCTCTTGTTGCTTACATCGATGACAGTACCGGTGTTGTTTGCGCCCAATCGCACCTGGCCATTTGCGGCCGTCTGGCTGATCAGATCGGTGGCTTGGTTCGCCTTGGCCAGCGCACTGTCGGCGGTGGTTTTAGCGGTGTTAGCCGTGGTGCGCGCGGTATTGGCGGTGCTGGTTGCAGTGGCGACATTCTGATTGGTCGCATGCAACTGTTTACCCGTCACCGCATCGGTACTGGTGGTACTCAGACGCGCATCAGCGAGGTTGACGATGCGACGCTTTGTCGAGGCATTTCCAACCGAAACCGAATTGGCCTCATTGGCTAGCGAACCCCTTCCCAGTGCCACCGCGCCGGTGGTGGTGGTAGCTGCCTGGTAGCCCAGAGCGACGCTGTCGTGGGTGGCGCTGGCGTTTCCACCGATCGCCATCGCACCTGTCCAGCCACCGGTTCCGGCGCGCGCATCGCCGCCGATGGCGATCTTAGAGACGCCTGCGCCATTGTCGGTGGAGGATCCGCTACCGACGGCAATGGAATTGTTGGTGTAGGCTTTTGCGTTGCTGCCAAACGCGGTCGCACCGACACCATCGGCCAGCGCGCTCCCACCTACCGCCGTGCTGTAGCCCTGTCTGACTTTCACACCGAAGCCTACTGCAACGTTGTGATCGCCGCGGGATTCAATCAGATTCCCATATCCGACCGAGGTACTGCCCACGAGGCTGGAACGCGATCCCAGCACAACCAGGTGGTCACCATCCACCGTAGAGTCTCGATACCCATAGTCGGTTGTCAGTGAGACCTGGCGAACCGGCGCGGGACCGGCTTTGATGGTGGATAGCAATCCCATTGGCAGACCGAATGCCCATTTCAGCGCATGATCTGTCTCCAGGGCATCCACGGTCTCTTCGCTTGGCGCCGATTGGGCCTGCACCAGTGCCGGCACCAACAGCAGCGAAACAATCAGCGCCGGACAGCGACCACCTCGCGTCGCTTTTGCCCGTGAACAGGCAAGTTCGCTCGCTACAATCCAGCACTGCCGGGTACGGCTCCAAAGACGTCGATAGATTCTGTTCATGCGTTCACTCCTTAACTTTGGGAACAGCGGAACCCCTGTTTGCACAGGGGCGTTGGGTCAAATGTCGGATGGCGTGACCGTCTGTACGTGCTCGCGATAGCCATCATTGGTGAGCCGGTAGCGCAACTGCACGGTGTGCCCGGGGGAGGCGGTGAACGGCAGTTGCAGCGAGCTGCCGGGATACAGGCTTCGGGAGACGTCATGGGCGGTACAGCGATTGCCCACGCAATCGGCGATGCTGGTGATGCCCAACCGCAGCGTGCCGTCATTGCGCAGGGTGCTGCCGTGCACTGCAGGCAACACCGTTCCATCTCGTGGCAATACGTTTACCAGCGCTCCCCATACAAGGTTCACGCCGACATTGGCTTGCGCACTGTCCTCCGCCACAGGCGTTTCCTCAGGTCCACGCACGCCTTCGAAGTACACGCGATAGGCGGTTTCCTGCAGCACCGGCTGGAGCGGAATGACACGGATCAGGCGGTTGCCACCGCCTGCGAGGGCGAACTTGCCCGGGGTGATAGCGATGGCCGCTTCACTAGGCTCGATATCCACTTCGCTCTCTTCCGCGCCTGCCGGGTCGACAATCCGCCGCAGCGTTGCCTGGATGTACTGCGGCTGGGTGGACTGGGAATAGATGCGGATCTGGGTGGCTCGCTTGCCATCCACGGAGGCGCGCATCGGATGGATGGTGAGGTTGGCCTGCGCGGGCGCGGCCAGCAGCAGCGCAAGAGGAATCAGGGAGATGGTGGTGAACTTCATGGAGGCTCCCGGGGGTTCAGGGGGTTGTGGTGGGCACACGGAGCTCGACCTTCAGGTCGCCCCAGTAGATGCCCGAACGTTTTGTGGAAACGGGGACACGAGGGATCTCCAGCGTCATCGGCGTGGGCACGCAGAACACCGGTTGACTCATGCCAGGCAGCATCACCATCCGCAGCTGTGCGGCATCGATGCCGTGCAGCTGCTCTTCCACACCGTTGGTCAGCGGCACCGTGGTGCCGTTGTGGTCGAGCGTGACGGTGTAGTCCAGGCGTTGGCTGTCGTCGTTGCCGGCGGTGTCATGCCACAGGGAAAACCCGCTCGGCCCGGGTGGCCGCGTGCCGGTATCGCGTACGGTTACACCGAGGTACTGCGCTTGTGAGCCCAGACCGTCGTAGAGACACATGTCCAATACGGTGCGGCCGCCGATGGTCCGGCTGATCGGGTCATACCCGGCATTGAGCGCTACGAGGGGGGAGACGTTGGGGAAAGCGGGGAAGTAGATGGAGACCGCGTTGTGGTCGGTGATCGTGAGGTCGAAGGTGAACTCGTACGATGCGACAACGGGACCCAGTGATGCCGTCCGCAGATCAAGGATCAGCTCCGCAGCCCAATGTCCGGCCACCAGCTTGCCCAACTCTTCCGCAGGTACAGAGAGCAGGACACCTGTTCCACTCGCACCTGTGTCAACGCACTGTGGCGAAGAAGAACTGGATATCAGATAGTCGTTGGGGTTCCAGGAGTCGAGATAGCACGTCCTCCCACCATAAGCTCTCTGCAGCGCGCCACGCACCATCACGTCGGTCTGCAGTCCACTCCTGGCCTCAGTGAAACGCAATGCAATCTTTGTGACGCCAGACGCGGGAGGCAATCCCGTGTCTTCTTGCGGGCAAGCACCATTGGCCGAGTTGGTATTTGATCGGCAGGTGAGGTGAATCAGTCCAAAGCCTCTGCTGACATCCGTGCTGTAGCCGAGCACTGTCTTTCGCGGCAATAGTTCAATATCACCAGGCAATGAAGATCTATCGTAGGAAAGCACATGGCTCTGGCGCGACACGCCGCCAGGCACCGTCTCAGGCGGCCTTTGCGCCCACGCACTCGGCATCACCACCATCAACACCCACATCCAACGCCAGCTCATGGCGCCCCCCCCACCGCAGCGGTCTGTGGCGTAGCGGCGATCAACGCCTGCTCCTGCAACAACCGGCTCACACGCGCCTGCTGGCGGATGTCAGGCGGCAGCTGCGCCACGGCCATCGGTTCGCACTGCACCTGGCCTACCAGCATCACGACGCTGCGGCGCTCGCGCACCTGCAAGGGGCAGTGCAGCAGCTGGTTCTGCTGCAGCAGGTAGAGCACGCGTTCGCGTCGCGGGAAATCGGCAACGAAGCCCCCATTGCTGCCGGTACCCGGCACCGGGGCATTGAGAATCCGCGCACCGCTGAGTGGCACGCCGGCAATATCGCGGGCACTGCCGATGAAGGTGTACGTCACCTCGATCGGTACCGGCATCTGCACCAGCCGGCCCGGCGCCAGGAATAGCGGGCGGGCGCCACCCACGCCGGTCACACGGATGGCGGCATCGCTGTTCAACGCACTGGCGTCCTGCACTTCGGCGCGGTGCGATTGGTAGGCCGACAGCGGCAGCAGGCGACGTTCGCCCAGCGCCAGACGCTGCCGGCGCAGGCCACCCACCTGCAGCTCGGCGGCCACGCCGGTGAGCTCCAGATCATCGGTATCGTCCACCTGCACCGCCAACCCAGCTTCGGCGCCCAGCCCACCACCCCAGTACAGGCCGCGGCGGCCCAGTGCCAGCCCCGAGCTGTGAGTGGCGCTGTAGGCCATTTCGTTATTGCCACGTTGCTGGTAGCGCGCCACGGTGATGCTGGTATGGCCGATGCTGTTCTGCACCTGACCACTGAGCGAGGCGCTGTAGCGGTCACTGTTGTTGCCGCGCAGGTCCACCGTGGCTTCGCGGTACTGCGCGTCTACTTCCTGACGCACGGTCTGCCCGGCGCTGTAGCTGACATCCGGCCGGGCGTGTTGCGGTTGGCGGATGTCCAGGCTGTAGCGGCGCTGCGCACTACCGCCCTCGTTCCGTTGCAGGCGGGTCAGCGACAGGTTCACGTAGATGCCCCGGTCGCGACCGTCAATCAGGCTGCTGCGGCTGCTCTGCTGCCACACGCCCACGCGGGCGGACACACTGAACTCCTGCCAGCGCTGTACGCGGCTGTAGCTGGCCTGCCAGGTACGGGTGAGCTGCAGCTCGCGATTGAACCGGGGTTCCCACGGTGGCAACAAGGGATCCAGTCCCACCATCGGATCGTCAAGTTCGCCCGGCAGCAACGTGCCGCGTCGCCAGGTCTGTCGCCGTGTATACGCCACGTAAGCGCTGCCGCCTGCTACCGGTACCGCCATCGAGGCGCTGAGCGAATCGGCGCAGCCAAGCCGGTCACGCGCGTCGTCTTCGAACTGGCAGGCGTTGCCGCGCAGCCGCTGGTGGTACACGTTCCAAGACGCGTGGCGACGATAGGACAGCTGGTTCTGCTGGCCACTGCTGCCATCGCTGCCACGCAGGCCGCTGAAGGACGCGCGGATTTCCTGGGTGGCAAACAATCGGCGGAAGTCCACGCGCAATTCGCCATAGCTGAAACCACCGAGGTCGGCGGCTCCGGCCGTCACTGCCAGGTCGCGCCCGAACGGCACGCGCAGGCCGGCCATGGCCGCCCTCTCGCCATCGAAGCGGTCACTGCGACGCTCGTTGCGGCGGCCGCCCTGCATGAACCACTGCACGCTGCTGTTGCTCCAGTCGCCCCCCTTGTCGAAAGGTGCGTCTTCGTTGCGCACCAGCACGCCGTCTTCGTAGATGCGCAGTGACACGGTGTAGTTGCCGAACGGGAAGCGACGGGTGTCCAGATCGTTGATGCCCGCCTGCAGGTAGAAGGTCTGCAGCAGGCGTTCGCCATCAAACGCGTCCACGCGCGCGTCACGGGCCAGCAGCACGGTCAGCGGCGAGGCCTGTACGGCCGAATCGGTGTCCACGTACGCTTGGGTAGTGCCCACACGCAGCCCGGCGAAGCGATCCATTGGCAGCATGCTGAAACTGAAGGTGCCGCCCTGCGGGCTGCTCAGGTTGCGGCGATCCATGCGCCCGGCCTGCAGGTAGTGCTGCTGGCCCAGGTCATGCCGGTAATAGGCGTTGTCGAACTGGAACTGCTGGCGGCGCGTGCTGCGCCGGTACTGCTGGCTGCTGAAGTTCCAGTCCACGGCCAGGTGGCCACGCTGGAACAGGCCCAGGGCACCGGCCCCCTGGGCAGTTAGCACCTGGTAATCGCGACCGCCACTGAGGTTGACGGTCTGCTGGTGCAGGAACGCATTCTCGGCGTTGCTGCTGATCTGGTGGAAACGATCGGTCGCTGGCTCGGCGTCGATCCACTGGCGGGCGACGAACAGGCGCACCGCACCTTCGCCTTCGTCGTAGAGGGCACGCACGGTGTTGGGATCCTCGGGTGGGTCGAGATAGCCGCAGCCAGCACTGCCGCCGCCGTAGCGGCAGGCGAGATGGCTGTTGCGCGGCATCGGCAGGGAAAGCGCGGGCAGCAGTGCTGCCTGCGCCTCGGTGGAAAGGTCCAACGCCTGCAGAACGCGCGCGGGGTCTTCCAGCTGCACGTATTCCAAAGTCACGCGTACCGGCGAAAGCCCGGCCGAGCGAGCGAACAGGCGCACATCGAGTTGTTCGATCTGGCCTTCAACCAGATCCTCGAAGCCGGGCGGAACGCCGCGTGCCGCGACCAGGGGCATGGCCAACGACAAGGCGAGCGCGACCGCCAGCCGAGTGACGGCCGGTACAGGAACTTTCATGGGTGTCATGCCTGAAGCGGCCGGCCCGTTGCCGGGCCGGCGCGGGGTGTTACGGCGAAGCGGTCTTCTGCTTCATGGCGATGCTGACGATGCCCTCGTAGGCACCGGCAACGGTCAGCGGAGCCTTGGTGGCTTGGGCGATATCGAGGTCCATGATGTACGACGCGCCGGGCATCGCGCCGTCAAAGATGTTCGCGGCCAGGAAGTCCTTCGGCGCAACGGTCAGCGGCGTCTTGTTGAGGCTGACGCTCAACGGCACCGTCGGTGCGGTACCGCTCTTGATGACAAGCACAGGGTCGTGCATCACATTGACTTCAATGTCCTTGGTCTCGTCGTTGGTGAAAACGCGAACGCGCTCGGTGATGGTGCGCAGGCCATCACCCGGGATGTGGGTCATTTCCATCATGTCCGGCAGCGGGCTGCCATCGGCCTTCAGCAGCGCCAGCGACAAGTCGACGTTGGTGTAGACCTTGATATGGGATTCGGCAGCATTCGCCGACAGCGAAACGGTAGCCAGCGCTGCAGCGAGCGTGGCCTTCTTCAGAATGGCGTGCATGGTTGTCTCTCTCGGACAGGGGGATATGAAAGCTTCCCTCCCCAAGGAGAAAGGGAGGGAAGCGCCGTCCGCAGAGGTGGGTGCGGCCGACGAGAGAATGGTAGGTATGCCTACCCTGCGCCGGCCATTCAAGCATTCCTAAATAGCTGAACGTTAAGGAGATTCCTTGAAGTCGTTCAATGTTTGAGGGTTATGCAAACTTCCTCATCCGGTCTTTGCAACAACCCTCATTGCGAGACACGCACTCTTGTTCAGTCGGGCTACGCTCGACGCACGGGTGCACCACCGTCGCCTCAACGCGTGCTGACGATCCGCACATGATCCACGTCGATGTCGGTGGGCTTGAAGCGATGCGTATCCACTTCACCGTGCAGCTCCACCACGGTGGTCGCGCTGACGGCCTGGTGGCTGGGCAGATCCTTGTCGTCGATTTCCACATCAATCTCGCCGGTGGCGTCCTTGAACCGGTAGCGCTCGTGGCCGATCTTGGCCACCAGCGTGCCCTGCAGCACCACCGGCTGGTCGTCACGCTGGTCGCGCGCCTCGGCAACCGTGGTGACGGCGCTGGTGGCGCCCGGGCCGGTGTACTGGGCAAAGGCCCCAGCGCTGAGCAGGCTCAAGGAGGTGGCGAGGAGCGCAAGAGTGAGTCGTCGGTTCATGGTGTTCTCCATGCAGGGATAAGTACCCTCAGGTTCTATCGCCTCGAATGTGATGCCCATGCAATAACTCCGAAAAGATGTGAAAACGACATCCAATGTCAGAAACCATTCATCCCGGACCCGACGCCTCTTTCAGGAACGATTCCATGGCCGCCACCAGGGCCAGCGGCGTCTCGTTCATCGGGTAATGCCCGGCATCCTGCAGGACCTCCATCGTGGCCTGCCGGTAGCGGCGCAGATACGTGCGCTCCATCAGTGCACGGTTGAAGGTGGGATCGTGCCCACCCACCAGCACCTTCAACCGATGAGTGCCGACGATCTCATTGCTGAAATCGGTATCCGCCCACGCTGGAAGATAGGCAGCAAATGCTGCAGGTGAAGCATGTGCCGCCGAATACGCGGCCTTCCAGTCGAGCCATTGTGCCGGCAGCCGTCCGCCAGTACTGCGATCGATGATGGTCCGACGGATGCCGACGTCCCCGGCTGCCGCTTCAAGCAGGCCTCGCGTCGCGGCGTCGTAGGCAATGCCGCCGCAAGGCACCGGCGCAATGGCCACCATGCCGCGTATCCGTTCCGGCGCAAGCACCGCCATGCGTTCAATGGCCATGCCGCCCATCGAATGACCTGCCACGCTGAAGCGTTCGTGGCCGAGGGACGTCATCAGGTCCAGCGCATCGGAGGCGATCTCGTCGATGGTGTACGCGCCGGGCGCATCGCGCATGCCGCCGTAGCCGCGGCAGTCCATGAAGAGGTAGCTGAAGTCGTCGCGCGACAGCCATGGCTCGATGGGCTCGAACGCGTGCGCGTCGCCGAACCAGCCGTGCAGGACCAGGACAGGGTGCGATCCGTGCCCCACGCGATGAAAGGTATTGGCCATGGGATTCCAGTGCAGTTGGGGGAATCCCCGATGCTAGGCATCGCACGTCAGTCGCACCGTCGATGGCGGGTCAATCGCTATAGAATCCGGGCCATGCGCAACTCGCTGCTTGACCCCTACGAAGACCTGCCACGCGATGTCGTGGTCACCTCGAACGACTACGCAGCCGAGTCCACGTTTCCCCGTCATGCCCATCGGCGTGGGCAGTTCGCGTTCGCTGCGCGCGGCACCATCAGTGTGGCCACGCCGCAGGGGCGTTGGCTGGTTCCGCCACGGCGCGCCTGCTGGGTGCCTGCAGGCCTGGCGCATGAGATGACCATGCGGGGGCCGGTGACGATGCTCAACGCCTTTCTCTCCGCCGAGGCGGCCGACGCAGTGGCGCTGCCCGAGCACTGCCGGGTGTACGCGGTCTCTGCGCTGTTGCAGCAGCTGCTGGAGGCGGCGGTGGACCTGCCTCCGCTGTACGACGAGGACGGGCGAGCAGGCAAACTGATGCAGTTGCTGGTGGCGGAAATCGCATCGATGCCGGTGCTTTCCCTGCATGCACCGCTGCCTGCCGATGCACGCCTTGCACGTGTCTGTCGTGCCCTGTTCGATGATCCCTCGCTGGCAGCCCGCCTCGATGACGTTGCGGCCGAGGCAGGCATGAGCCGGCGCACGTTCACGCGCCTGTTCCGCGCCGATACCGGGGTAGGTTTTGCCGAGTGGCGGCAACAGGTGTGCCTGCTGGTAGCCATCGAGCGGCTGGGACAGGGCCAGGCGGTGACGCGTGTGGCATTGGACCTTGGCTATGCAAGCCCGAGTGCATTTTCTGCTGCCTTCCGGCGTGTGCTGGGATGTTCGCCGAGCCGGTACGCAGAGGCGTAGCACCGGGCCGGCGTCTGGCTGCCGTGATTTGCTTTTGTAGAGTCGAGCCATGCTCGACCGCTGTTCGCGCTGCGCGCATGGGTCGAGCATGGCTCGACGCTACACATGCTCACGCACAACCGGATGGCATCAGGCCGCCTTGCGGCGGCCTGATGGGTCTCACTCAACAACACGCTCTCAGAAGAAGATCGCGTACAGGATCAGCAGCGGAATCGGTACGCCCAGGAACCAGAGCAGAAGTGTCTTCATGGCAGGTCTCCTTGCATCAGATGCGGATTACAGGTCACGGCGACGGCCGCCCCAGGTGGCGCTGAGGCTGGCGAAGAACGCGCCGATCAGCAGGGTGATGAACAGCCACAGCGCGGCATAGGCCGTGGCCTTGCGGGCATCGTCGGCAGCCTGCTTGGCGGTGGTCTTGGCCTTTTCCAGTGCAGCACGCATGCGGGTCTGCACGTCAGTCACACGGGCCTGCGCTTCGGCCGGGCTCATGCCCGTCTCGCGCGCGATCAGCTGCGACAGGTACTGGGTATCGGCCGGGTCCAGGCCATCCCCCTGCAGACTGTTGACGATGATGCGGTTCACTTCGGCACGGACTTCGCGGCGGTCACCCATCGGGCCATTGCCCGGCATCGGGCGCGGCGGCGGCGGGGCCGTGCGCGCGTCACGTGGGCCAACGCTGGCGGCAGGCGGCGGCGGTGCGGCAGGGTCCATCGGGCCGTTGCCCGCTGCTGCGCCCGCTGCCGGCGGAGCCGGAGGTGCACCGGCGGCGTCCGGGCCCTGCGTGGTGGCGTTGCGGAACAGCGAATCCACCCAGTAGTTGAGGTCGCCTTCCTGACCGCCGGCAGCCGCCGTGCCGACACCGGCAGCAGCAACGCCTGCGGTGGAGACCGCAGCACCTGCGGTGGCACCGGCCACCTTTGCGCCGGCGCCCAGCACGCCACCGATGGCCGAGGTCAGCAGACCGGCAGTGAGCAGCGTGGCCACGGCCCACGACACGAAGCCGTGCGCGGTATCGCGGAAGTAGGTCTCATCGCCGTGGATCTGCGTCCACTTGGTGCGCAGGCGGCCTGCCAGATAGCCGCCCTGACCGGAAGCGGCCAGCGCGGTGAAGGTGAGCCACGCGACGCTGGTCCAGCCGAAGGTTTCCTTGGAAACGCCTTCGAACGACCACGGCGATACCGAGGACAGGCCGAGGCCAACACCCAGGATAAGCAGGATCAGCGACAGTGCGGCGGCCGCAGCGGCGCCGGCGAAAATGGCGCCCCATGACACCGCGCTTTCGCTGGTGGGTGGCACGATGGGAGTGGTGACGACAGTGGCGACGTCGGGACCAAGCGGGCCGCGCTCGGGTGGGTCGAATCGGGTACTCATGGGGTCGAACGCTCCGTATCAGGTGCTGCGGGTGCAGTTGGTGTCCTGAGGCTGCGCGAGCGCTTGTGAAGCTGGTGAGACCCTTGAATCACGCGCTCTTGGCGCGCCGAGCGTCGTGCCAACAGCCGGGGTGCAGTAGATCCACGCCATGCGTGGATGATGTTTCGCGGGCGCCGACATCGTGCCAACCAAGGTTGGCATCTACCAGAAGCAAAAAAAAACGCCCCGCAATCGCGGGGCGTCTTCAGCACAAACTACGCAGAGCGATCAGCCCTGGTAGTCGCGCACGTCGTGGCCGGTGTAGACCTGGCGCGGACGGCCGATCTTCATTTCCGGGTCGACCTGCTGTTCCAGCCAATGCGAGACCCAGCCGGAGGTGCGGCCCAGGGCGAACATGACGGTGAACATCTCGGTCGGGATCTGCAGCGCCTTGTAGATGATGCCGCTGTAGAAATCGACGTTCGGGTACAGCTTGCGGGCGACGAAGTACTCGTCCTGCAGCGCAGCCTGTTCCAGCTTCACGGCCACGTCCAGCAGCGGATCCTGCACGCCCAGCTGCTTGAGCACCTTGCCGGTCATCTCGCCGATGACCTTCGCGCGCGGGTCGAAGTTCTTGTACACGCGGTGGCCGAAGCCCATCAGGCGGAAGCCGGAGGTCTTGTCCTTGGCCTTGAGCACGGCCGATTCGACGTTGTCGGCCGAACCGATCTCTTCCAGCATCTTCAGCACGGCTTCGTTGGCACCGCCGTGGGCCGGACCCCACAGCGCGGTGACGCCAGCGGCGACCGACGCGTACGGGTTGGCACCGGTCGAACCGACCAGACGCACGGTCGAGGTCGACGCGTTCTGCTCGTGGTCGGCGTGCAGGATGAACAGCAGATCCAGCGCCTTGACCACGTCCTGGTTCAGTTCGTACTTGCCATCGGCCGACTCGAAGGTCTGCTTCAGGAAGCGGCTGACGTAGTCCAGCGAGGTGTCCGGCTTGTTGGCCGGCAGGCCCTTGCCGTGGCGGTAGATCAGCGCCGACAGGGTCGGCACCTTGGCGATCAGGCGCACGGCGGCCTGGCGGCGCTGTTCGGCGTCGGACAGGTCCAGCGAGGCATGGTAGATGCCCGACAGCTGCGCGATGGCGGCGGTCAGGATGGCCATCGGATGGGCATCCTTGGCGAAGCTGCCGATCAGGGTGTTGATCGACGCATCGACGTTGGCTTCGGCAGCCAGCTCGTCGGTGAAGGCCTTCAGCTGCTCGGCGCTCGGGCGCTCGCCGTTGATCAGCAGGTAGGCCACTTCGACGTAGCTCGACTTCTCCGACAGCTGCTCGATCGGGTAGCCGCGATACAGCAGCACGCCCTTGTCGCCGTCGATGTAGGTGATGGCAGACTTGCAGCTGGCCGTCGCGGTGAAACCGGAATCGTAGGTGAAATACCCCGTTTCCTTGGTCAGCTTCGCGATGTCGACGCAGTCGTTGCCGAGGGTGGGTTTGATGACGGGCAGAACGACCGACTTATCGCCGGCGTTGAGCGTGACCTGATCAAGATCGGACACTGTGTGCGCTCCTTCATGGGAAGGCGCCTGCCCAAGCGCATTGGTCAGGCACGTGAATGACGTCCTCGGCCTGTGCCGGGGATCAGGTCATTATCGCACAGCAGCATTTGCCGGGCGCTAGACAGAAGTCGTAGACGACAGGCAGCCGACACCCTGCCAGCGAGCGGCCGGAATCGGCAAACGCGTTGTCACAAGGACGCAGTGTTCCGTCCATCCAAACGCCCGTTGGGCAGGCGTGGGACAAAAACAAACGGCCGCGCAGAGCGCGGCCGTCGGTTCGAACCGGGTACGACGTATCAGCGCGCGTAGCGCTTCTGGAACTTGTCGATACGGCCCGAGGTGTCGATGACCTTGTGCTTGCCCGTGTAGAACGGATGCGAAGCCGAGGAAATTTCAACCTTCACCAGCGGGTAGTCGTTGCCGTCTTCCCACTTGATGGTTTCCTTCGTCGCCATGGTCGAGCGGGTCAGGATCTTGAAATCGGAGGTGACGTCATGGAAGACGACGTCGCGGTAGTTCGGATGGATATCGGCCTTCATGGGCTCACACCGTAAATGGGCTGGTGGTCAAGAGCGGCATTATAAGCACTGGTTGCCGCCCGGGGCAACCAGTGCGGGGGGCGGATCTCAGTCCGCACCCAGGGCCTGGCGCACCAGGGCCTCGAAACGCCCCTGGTCGTAGGCCATCAGCAGATCGCAGTTGTCGGGCTGGCCGGTCTGGCGGTTCCAGTCGACGATGGTGGCGCCACGGCTGAACGTTCCGTTCAGCTCCACATTCAGCGGCCGCGACTCGACCTGCAACTGCCCTTCCGGGTTCAACGCCCAGGCCATGGCCAGCGCATCGGCGGTGTACCAGCGCCCGCCCTTGCTGTCTTCGGACAGGCCACGGGTCTTGCGCGAGATCAGCTCGTAGAAGCGGGCGCGATCGGAATCGGCGCCCAGCCACTGTTCGGCCTCGGTCAGCGGCAGGCCGTGGGCAACGGTGGCTTCCCAGTCCGACACCAGCAGGTGCGGGAACGCGGTGAACACCACGTGCGCGGCTTCCGGATCGAAGGCGATGTTGAATTCGGCGGCGGGGGTGATGTTGCCGTGGCAGGTGACTGCGCCGCCCATCACCACGATGCGCTTGATGCGCTGGGGCAGCGTCGGGTCGAGCTTCAGCGCCAGCGCCAGATTGGTCAGCGGGCCGAGCATCACCAGCATCAGTTCGCCGGCATGTTCGTGCGACAAACGCAGGATCGCCAGCGCGGCGTGCTCGGCGTCGGCCTGGCGGCTCGGCGGCGGCAGATCCACGTCGCCATAGCCGTCACGGCCATGCACGTGGGCGGCGTCAACGGACGGATGCAGCAGCGGATCGGGGCTGCCGGCGAACACCGGCACGTCGGTGCGGCCGACGATGTCGCAGAGCTTGAGGGCGTTGCGGACGGTGTACTGCAGGCCTACGTTGCCGGCGGCGATGGTCAGGGCGACCACGTCATGCCGTTCATCGGCGAAGGCCATCAGCAGGGCCAGTGCGTCGTCGACACCGGGGTCGGTATCGATCAACAGCGGGATCTTCTTGGTCATCGTTGCCGTCTTCAGATCGGCAACGAAGTGTGGACCGGGATGATGACCGTTGCAAGTATGGGGGTTCGGGTTCGGCAGGGCGGCGCCCTGCACCCGCAGAGGCCGGAGCAACGGCAACGGCAAAAGCTGGCATTCCGTGGGATGGCGGGGTGGGTCCGGTGGCGGGGGACGCCGTGAATACCTCCATGTAGGCTCGGTCGCGCCATCCATGGCGCTCACGCCCCCGCCACCGGACCCACCCCGCCTTCGACAGTTCTCCGTGATCTGTCGGTATGGCATGGCCTGCTGTTGGTGGGTGTCGACCCTGCAGCTGTTGGTAGGTGTCGACCTTGGTCGACACGGTAGATCCACGCCATGCGTGGATGGATGTCGGAGGGATCGGGAAAGATGACGTAATCGGCCTACGCTTGCAGGGCCTCGCTGCAATTGCAGCGTTTTCGACTTTTCCAATGATTCTCATTGAAGCGACGAGGGCTGTCGTGGACATCATGAGGGGCCATCGACAACGGATGGCACGGGCTTGCAATCCCGTTTGACTGCCTTGTTGTTTACGCTTGCCTGCCGGCGTTGCGCGCGTGTTCCTGCGTGGCGTCCGGCAGGCAATCCGTCCGTGCGTTCTATGGCGGGCGGTGCGTGGGGGCTTCGCGCCCGCCGGCGTTCTTGAGGTAGTCACCGGTATTGCAACCACTCACCGCCCGCCACCCTCGCCTTCGAGTGGGTGGCCCCTTGCCTTGCGCACAAGGACTGCCGACATGACCGCATCCCGCTATCCCTTCCTGTTCGCCACTCTGGGCGACGCCGCCACCAGCATCCCCGATGAGCTGGCGCTGGCACTGGAAACCACCCTCGCCGCCCCCGCGACCGGGCCGACGGACGACGGCTTCACCCTGCTGGGTTGCCTCAAGCGCATCCGCCAGGGCGAAGGCGCCGATGGTCAGCCGTGGCCGAGCCGCTGGCATACGCCGGGCCAACGTGTGGCGCTGGCCCGCATCGACCGCGCCAATGCCGGGCTGATCCTGCTGCTGGAGGTGCTGCACGCCAGTGAGCGCGTGCGCGTGGACGGCGAAGAAGTGCAGCAGATAGGCGATGACATCCGCGAAGGACTGCTGCTGGCCTGCCGTGGTTTGTCCGAATACATGGGTACGCAGTTGCCGGCCGTCTAGCAAATGCCAGTAGATCCACGCCATGCATGGATAGGCTTTTGGCTTTTGTAGAGTCGAGCCATGCTCGGCTCACGCGCGCAGCGCGAACAGCAGCCGAGCATGGGCTCGGCTCTACCAGTCCGCGGCGGACGTCCTGGCCCTTGCGGGGTCAGTGCCCTTTGCTCGGCAAAGGGATCCGACCCCAACCGGCCAGTCAGGCCGAGGCGTAACGCACGGCGGTGCCGATCCAGCGCTGCACCACGCGATCTGCAAGCGCCGGCTGCTGCGCAAGCAGGCGTTCGGCCAGCTCATGCACACCCGGCAGTAGGCCCGCGTCGCGGGCCAGATCGGCGATGCGGAAACCGGCCAGGCCGGTCTGCCGGGTGCCCAGCAGTTCGCCGGGACCGCGCAGTTCCAGATCCTTCTCGGCGATGACGAAACCGTCGTTGGTTTCGCGCATGGTCTGCAGCCGTTCGCGCGCCATCTGCGAGAGCGGCGCCTGATACAGCAGCACGCAACGTGACACCGCCGAACCACGACCAACACGGCCGCGCAGCTGGTGCAGCTGCGCCAGGCCCAGGCGCTCGGCATTCTCGATCACCATCAGCGAGGCGTTGGGCACGTCCACGCCGACTTCGATCACGGTGGTGGCCACCAGCAGGTCGATGTCGCCGGCCTTGAACGCGACCATCGTCGCCAGCTTCTCGGCCGCTTTCAGGCGGCCATGCACCAGCCCCACGCGCACGCCGGGCAGCAGCGCCTGCAGCGATTCGTAGGTGGCCTGCGCGGGCGTGGCATCCAGCTCTTCGCTCTCCTCGATGAGCGTGCATACCCAATAGACCTGCCGCCCTTCCTGGCAGGCCAGGGCGATGCGCTCGATCAGCTCGGGGCGACGATCGTTGTTGAGTGCAACGGTCTGCACCGGCGTGCGGCCCGGTGGCAGTTCATCGATGGCCGATACATCCAGGTCGGCGTATTCGGACATCGCCAGCGTGCGCGGAATCGGCGTGGCGGTCATCACCAGCTGATGCAGCACGTTGTTGCCGCCCTTTCCCTTGTCGCGCAGCGCAAGCCGCTGGTGCACGCCGAAGCGGTGCTGCTCATCGACGATGGCCAGGGCCAGATCCTGAAAGACCACAGCTTCCTGCATCAGCGCGTGGGTACCCACCACCACCTGCGCTTCGCCGTTGGCGACCTGTTCCATCACCTTCGCGCGCGCCTTGCCGGTGACCTTGCCGGCCAACCAGGCAATGCGTACGCCCAGCGGCTCCAGCCAGCCGCGCAGGTTGTTGAGATGTTGTTCGGCCAGCAGTTCGGTGGGGGCAGCCAGTGCGACCTGCTTGCCCTGCTCCACCGCCAGCATCGCCGCCAACGCGGCCACCACGGTCTTGCCCGAGCCGACATCGCCCTGCACCAGCCGCAGCATCGGGCTGGGGCGCGCGAGGTCTTCGCGGATCTGCTTGAACACGCGTGCCTGCGCACCGGTCAACGCGAATGGCAGTTGCTTGAGCAGCGCCTTGGCCAGCTTGCCGGGACCGGCCAGCGGTGGCGCGTGGTGCGCCTGCAGCGCAATGCGCTGGCGACGCAGGCTGAGGTGGTGCGCCAGCAGTTCTTCCATCGCCAGCCGGCGCTGCGCTGGGTGGGTGCCGGCAGCGAGTGCGGCCAGGTCGGCATCCGGCGGCGGCTGATGAACGGTCAGCAGCGCACTGCGCAGTGATGGCAGGCCGAGGCCATCGAGCCAGCCTGTCGGCAGCAGTTCCAGCGTGCTTTCTTCCGGCAGGCGATCAAGCGCCTGTCCGATCAGCTTGCGCATCGTCATCGGGCCGACGCCTTCGACGGTGGGATACACCGGGTCGAGGCGGTCGCCGAGATCGGGATCGTCATTGCGCCCCAGCACCTGGTAACTGGGATGGACGATCTCCAACCCCAGGTGCCCGGGCTTGGGCGTACCGAAGCAGCGCAGCCGGTTGCCGACCGCGAACTGGCCGACCTGCTGCTGGCGGAAATGGAAGAAGCGCAGCACCAGGGTGCCCTGCCCTTCGTCCTCCACCGCCACCTTCAGCATCGGCCGGTAGCGCATGCCGCGCTCGACAGCGACCACCCGCACTTCCACCTGCGCCGGAATGCCGTTGCGCAGGTCTTCGATGCGGGTCAGCCGGGTGCGGTCTTCATAGCGCAGCGGCAGGTGCAGCCAGAGATCCTGCAGGGTGGCCAGGCCACGCGCCTGCAGCTTGGCGGCCACGGCCGGACCGACGCCGGCGAGCATCGCAAGCGATGCTTCACCGGACGGTGCCAGTGCCGGGGTGACCGCCGCCTTGCGTGCCACGTGGCGGTCAGTCGATGACCATCACCGCGTCGACCTCGAAGTTGGCGCCCTTCGGCAGGCCGGAGACTTCGATGGTGGAACGGGCCGGGAACGGGGCCTGGAAGTAGTCCTGCATCACCGCGTTGACCTTGGCGAATTCGGCCAGGTCGGTCAGGTACAGGCCCAGGCGCACGACCTTGTCCAGCGAACCGCCCGCGGCTTCGGCCACGGCCTTGAGGTTGTCGAAGGCACGACGGGCCTGTGCTTCGACGTCACCCACGCCGACGATGTCGCCGGTGGCCGGGTCGAGCGGAATCTGGCCGGAGAAATACACGGTGTTGCCGGCGCGCACGGCCTGCGAGTACGGGCCGATGGCGGCCGGGGCCTTTTCGGTGTTGATGATCTGGCGGGACATGGGTCGCTCCGGTGCGTTGGGGGAAAACAGAGCGGTGATTGTACCGGGTGGGGGCAATGTAGGCGGGGTCGGATCCGTTTCCCATCGGGAAACGGCTCTGACCCCGTGCATGTAATCGGATCACGCGATGGGGTCAGAGCCCTCTCCGTTGGAGAGGGATCCGACCCCGGATTCGAAGCAGGGTTATTGCCGGCGCACCGCCTGCACGACCGACAGGCGGCGCAGGCGACGCATCACTTCGGCCAGGTGGTTGCGGTCGCGTACCTGGATGTTGAACGCCAGCACTGCGGCGTTGAAATCGCGGTCCAGGTAATCCACGCGCTCGATGTTGGAATGGCTCTGCGCGATCGCCGCGGCCAGCTGCGCGAGCACGCCGGTACCGTTCTCCACTTCCACCACCAGCGAGGTGTCGTAGTCGCCGGATACGGTGGTATCCCAGCCGATCAGCACCCAGCGCTCGGGCGACTTGCGCAGTTCGGCCAGGTTCGGGCAATCCATGCGATGCACCACGATGCCCTTGCCGGCGGTGTGGTAGCCCATGATGTCGTCGCCCGGAATCGGCTGGCAGCAGCCGGCGAAGGTGACCACGCCGCGCTCGCTGCCGTTGATCAGGATCTTTTCCTGCGAGCTGTGGCGCGAATGCGGCCCGCCGCGCAGTTCGGCGTAGGCCATCAGCGCCTGCGCGGCCTGGGTCGGCATCCAGTTGCCCAGCGCGACTTCGGCCAGCAGGGCCTCCAGGCGCGGGAACCGGTGCTCTGCAAGGAAGGCATCCAGACGGCCCTTCGGCAGACGCTCCAGCGAGCTGTCCATCGCCTCCAGCGCGCGGTCGAGCATGCGGTGGCCCAGCTGCACGGCATCTTCGTGCTCCAGCTGCTTGAGCTGGTGGCGGATGGCGGTGCGTGCCTTGCTGGTGACCACGAACTCCAGCCACTGCGGCTTGGGCGTGGCCGAGCGCGCGGTGATGATCTCCACCGACTGCCCCGACACCAGCTTGGTGCGCAGCGGCACCAGTTTCTTGTCCACGCGCGAGGCCACGGCCATGTTGCCGACATCGGTATGCACGGCATAGGCGAAGTCGAGCGCGGTGGAATTGCGCGGCAGGGCCAGGATCTTGCCCTTCGGCGTGAACAGGTAGACCTCGTCCGGGAACAGGTCGACCTTGACGTTGTCGAGGAACTCCAGCGAGGAACCGGCGGCACGCTGCGAATCGATCAGTTCGACAATCCAGGCATGCGCGCGGCTCTGCGCGCTGTTGGGCGAGTCACCGCCGAACTTGTAGGTCCAGTGCGCCGCCACGCCGCGCTCGGCGATCAGGTCCATCTCTTCGGTGCGGATCTGCACTTCGATCGGCGAACCATACGGGCCGAACAGCACGGTATGCAGCGACTGGTAACCGTTTGCCTTGGGGATCGCGATGAAATCGCGGAAGCGCCCGTCCAGCGGCTTGAACGCAGCATGCACTGCGCCCAGCGAGTGGTAGCACTGCGGCACGCCGCGCACGACCAGGCGGAAGCCGAACACGTCCATCACCTGGTCGAAGGATTTGTTCTCGTCGCGCATCTTGTTGTAGATGCTCCACGGGGTCTTGATGCGGCTGACCAGGCGGTGCTCGATGCCCTCCTTGGCCAGGCGCTGCGACAGCTGCACTTCCACCTGCGCCAGCGCCTCGCGGCGCACCACCGGCTGGCTGCGGATGTGCTTTTCCAGGATCGCATGGCGCCACGGGTACAGCGCCTTGAAGCCGAGGTTCTGCAGTTCGCTCTTGACCAGGCTCATGCCCAGCCGCTGCGCGATCGGGGCGTAGATCTCCAGCGTCTCGCGGGCGATGCGACCCCGCGCTTCGCGGCTCTGCGCGCCCAGCGTGCGCATGTTGTGCAGGCGGTCGGCCAGCTTGATCATGATCACGCGCAGGTCGCGCGACATCGCCAGCAGCATCTTGCGGAAGCTCTCGGCGGCCGCTTCCTGGCGGTCGCGGAACTTCAGCTTGTCCAGCTTGGTGACGCCGTCCACCAGCTCGGCCACGGCTTCACCGAACTCGGCCGACAGCGCCTCGCGGGTCAGCGGGGTGTCTTCGATGGTGTCGTGCAGGATCGCGGCGATCAGCGCTTCCACGTCCAGGCCGAGCTCGGCCAGCACCTGGGCCACGGCCACCGGATGGGTGATGTAGGGCTCACCCGACTTGCGCGTCTGCCCAGCGTGCGCGGAGGCGCCGACTTCCCACGCACGGCGCAGCAGCGGCAGCTGCTCGGGCGGCAGGTAGTGGGCGGCGCGTTCGAGCTGGAGGACGTAATCGGGTACGGCGGCAGCGGGGACTGCGGCGACCTTGGCAGTGGGGCCTGGGTTCATGGCCAAAGCCTATGCCAGCGCGACGTTTACGGCAAACCCTGAATGCGAAACAGCCCGCACGGGGCGGGCTGTTCGGCGTATCCAGCGATGACGTTGATCGATGCGATCAATCGTCGTTCTTGGACATGTCTTCGTCGGCGACCACTTCAGCGGCGGCCCACTCCAGCGCTTCGCGCTCGGCGCGCTCACGCTCGGCCTTCTCGACTTCGTCGATCAGCGCGTTGTCGATCTTGCGGGCAGCGATCTCGCGCAGCGCCAGCACGGTCGGCTTGTCCTCGGTCTCGCTGTTGTCCAGCGTGGCCTGCACGCCATTGGCGAGCTGACGGGCGCGCTTGGAGGCCATCATCACCAGCTCGAAACGGTTGTTAACGACTTCCAGGCAATCTTCTACGGTAATGCGGGCCATACGGGCTCCCGGCGACCGGTCGGCCGCTCAGTCGAATGAGGGAAAGGGGACGGAGTGTACTGGCAGGGGCTGGACAAAATCAAGCCAACCCCCACCGGACCCTTTAGGAATCAATCAGTTGAACTCGCATCCGGGGTCAACAGGGCCTGGATCAGGCCGGCGTGCCGGACCTTCTGGGCCTCCCGGCGCAGGCGGCTGGCGGTGAAGATCGCGCACAGCTCGTCCACGGCGGTGTCGAACACTTCATTGACGATGACGTAGTCGAACTCATTGAAGTGCAGCATTTCATCGCGGGCGGCACCCAGGCGCTGGGCGATGACCGCCTCGCTGTCCTGGCCGCGCTTGCGCATGCGGTCCTGCAGGGCCTGCTTGGACGGCGGCAGGATGAACACCGTCACCGTGCCCGGCACCAGCTGGCGCACCTGCTGCGCGCCCTGCCAGTCGATCTCCAGCAGCACGTCCTGGCCGGCGTTCAGCTGCGGCTCCACCGATTGGCGGGCGGTGCCCTTCCAGTCGCCGTGCACCCAGGCATGTTCGAAGAAGTCGCCGGCGGCGATCATCTCCTCGAACTTCTCCGCGCTGACGAAGTGGTAGTGCTGGCCGTTCACTTCACCCGGGCGCATGGCCCGCGAGGTGAACGAGATCGACAGCGCGATCTGCGGGTCGCGCGCCAGGGTGGCGTTGACGATGCTGCTCTTGCCGGCGCCGGAGGGGGCGGCAACGATGTACAGCGTGCCGCGTGCGATCGCGGCCGGGGGCGTGGAAATGCTCATTCGATGTTCTGCACCTGCTCGCGGATCTGGTCGATCAGCACCTTCAGCTCGACGGCGGCATTGGACGTGCGGCTGTCCACCGACTTCGAGCCGAGCGTGTTGGCCTCACGGTTGAACTCCTGCAGCAGGAAGTCCAGGCGGCGGCCGACCGGCTCGCGCTGCTTGAGCACGCGGCGGATCTCGACGATGTGGCTGGACAGGCGGTCCAGCTCCTCGTCCACGTCCAGCTTCTGCAGCCACATGACCAGTTCCTGCTCGGCACGGCCGGGATCGACCGGATGCGGCAGGTCGGCCAGGCGGGCAGCGAGCTTGGCGCGCTGGCCGTCGCGAATGGCCGGAATCAGCGTGCGGACCTCGGCGGCGATGCGCTCGATGGCATCCACGCGCTCGGCAATCGCAGTGGCCAGCGTACTGCCTTCACGCTCGCGGGCGGCGACGAAGCCGTCCAGCACCTGGTCCAGCAGCGCCAGGGCTTCAACCTGTAGGGCCGCGGCATCGGTGGCCTCGCCCTGGGTGACGCCCGGCAGCTGCAGCAGGTCGGTGAAGCTGACCTGCAGATTGGGAAAGTCGGAGGTCAGCCGGTGCGCCAGCTGGCCCAGCTGGCCCAGCAGCACCTCGTTGACCTGCAGGCTGGCAGCCGATTCCGGCGCGCGCAGGCGCATCACCAGATCCAGCTTGCCACGGCTCAGGCGCGCGGAAATGCGCTCGCGCAGCTGCGGTTCCAGTGCGCGCAGTTCCTCCGGCAGGCGGGTGCCCACTTCCAGGAAGCGGTGGTTGACCGAGCGCAGCTCGCAGCCCAGCGTGCCCCACGTGGTGGAACGCTCGCCGCCAGCATAGGCCGTCATGCTTCGAATCATGGATGTTTCCGGTGCTTGCAAAGGGGGAATGGTACCCTAGCGGTCTCTTTTGAGCCCCTTTCCTCGCCCCGTGAAGGCCGCGGGGATGGTGGCGTACTCCCTTTCCCTACGGAACCTGCCCCATGTCCGATTTCCGCCCCAGTGGCCGCCAGCCCGATCAGCTGCGCCCGGTCGTCATCCAGCGCGGTTTCACCCGCCACGCCGAAGGTTCGGTGCTGGTCTGCTTCGGTGAAACCCGCGTGCTGTGCACGGCCAGCATCGAGAACCGGGTGCCGGGCTTCCTGCGTGGCAAGGGCGAAGGCTGGGTGACCGCCGAGTACGGGATGCTGCCGCGCGCCACCCATACCCGTAGCGACCGCGAAGCCGCACGTGGCAAGCAGGGCGGCCGCACGCTGGAAATCCAGCGCCTGATCGGCCGCAGCCTGCGTGCCTGCGTGGACCGCAACGCACTGGGCGAACGCACCATCACCCTGGACTGCGACGTGCTGCAGGCCGACGGCGGCACCCGTACCGCTGCGATCACCGGCGCCTATGTGGCCTTGGTCGATGCGGTGAACGTGCTGATGAAGCGCGGCGACATCAAGCGCAACCCGATCCTTGGCGCGGTGGCGGCGGTGTCGGTCGGTGTCTACCGCGGCACCCCGGTGCTGGACCTGGACTACGCCGAAGACAGCGACTGCGACACCGACATGAACGTGGTGATGAACGACGGCGGCGGTTTCATCGAGCTGCAGGGCACCGCCGAAGGCCATGCCTTCCGCCGTGACGAACTGGATGCGCTGCTGGGCCTGGCCGAGAAGGGCGTGACCGAGCTGCTGGCCGCGCAGCAGGCAGCGCTGTCGGCATGAACCGGCGCATTGCCCTGACCACCCTGGTGGTGGCCGACTACGACGAAGCCATTGCCTGGTACACCGGCAAGCTCGGCTTCCAGCTGCTGGAGGACATCGACCAGGGCAGCAAACGCTGGGTCGTGGTTGGGCCGACCGACGGCAGCGCCGCCGCCCTGCTGCTGGCCCGCGCCAGCGACGACGAGCAGCGCAGCCGCATCGGCAACCAGACCGGTGGCCGCGTCGGCTTCTTCCTCAACACCGACGACTTCCGCCGCGACCACGCGGCGATGCTGGCCGCCGGTGTCGAATTCCTGGAAGAACCGCGCGAAGAACCCTACGCCACGGTCGCGGTGTTCCGCGACCTGTACGGCAACACCTGGGACCTGTTGGAGCCCCGCTGATGAAGAAGCTTGTCCTGGCCAGCCACAACGCTGGCAAGCTGGTGGAAATGCAGGAAATCCTCGCCGACCTGCCACTGCAGATCACCTCGGCCGCCGAACTGGGCCTGGGCGATGTGGAAGAGACCGGCCTGACCTTCGTCGAGAACGCGCTGCTGAAGGCCCGCGCCGCCTGCGAAGCGACCGGCCTGCCGGCGCTGGCCGATGATTCGGGCCTGATCGTCGATGCCCTCGGCGGTGCGCCGGGTCTGTACAGCGCGCGCTACGCGGGTCATCCGACCAACGCGGCGGCCAACAATGCCAAGCTGCTGGACGCGATGGCCGACATCGCCGATGGCCAGCGCAGCGCCCGCTTCTATGCGGTGATCGTGCTGTTGCGCCATGCCACCGACCCGCAGCCGCTGATCTGCGAAGGCCGCTGGGAAGGGCAGATCATCCGCGAACTGCGCGGTACGAATGGATTCGGCTACAACCCGGTGTTCCTCGATACCGCCCGCGGCCTGACCGCTGCGGAGATGGAACCGGCGTTGAAGAATGCCATCAGCCATCGTGCCATCGCCCTGCAGCAGCTCAAGCAGCAGCTCGCGGCCTGGCTCTGACACCCCACCCGAACAACACAGGGAAGCCGGCCCGCGGCCGGCACTACCGATGACCGCCATGCCGCACGACCACGACCACGATCACTGCAACCACCTGCCCGGCGAGTCCTGCGAGCACGACACCCCGCCGCGCCTGGTACCGCCGCCGCTGGCGCTGTACGTGCATCTGCCGTGGTGCGTGCGCAAGTGCCCGTACTGCGATTTCAACTCGCACCAGGCCAAGGGCGAACTGCCCTTCGATGCCTACATCGATGCGCTGGTGCGCGACCTCGACCAGGACCTGCCGCTGGTCTGGGGCCGGGTGGTCAGCAGCGTGTTCTTCGGTGGTGGCACGCCCAGCCTGTTCCCGCCGGAAGCCATCGACCGCTTCCTGCAGCAGGCCAGCGCGCGCCTGCGCTTCGCGCCCAATGCCGAGATCACCCTGGAAACCAACCCGGGCACCGCCGAGCATGGCCGCTTCGACCGCTACCGTGCGGCCGGCGTCAACCGCCTCAGCTTCGGCATCCAGAGTTTCGATGATGCCGCGCTGAAGCGACTGGGCCGCATCCACGACAGTGGCGAGGCCGAGCGCGCGGTGAAGATGGCGCAGGACGCGGGCTACGACAATTTCAACATCGACCTGATGTACGCCCTGCCGGAGCAGACCCTGGCCGGTGCCGAGGCCGACCTGGAACGCGCGTTCGCGTTGCAGCCGACCCACATCTCGCACTACCAGCTGACCCTGGAACCGAACACCGTGTTCTTCGCGCGGCCGCCGCAGGGCATCCCCGATGAAGACCATGCCTGGGACATGCAGGAACACTGCCAGGCGCTGCTGGCGCAGGCCGGTTTCGGCCAGTACGAGGTGAGTGCCTACGCCCGCCCCGGCCGGCAGAGCGCGCACAACCTGAACTACTGGCGTTTCGGTGACTACCTCGGTATCGGCGCCGGCGCACACGGCAAGATCAGTTCCGGCGCCGAGGAGCACGTGCTGCGACGCTGGAAGCACAAGCACCCGCAGACGTTCATGGATACCGCAGGCACGGCCGCATCGTTCGGTGGCGACGAGGTGATCGCCGCCGATCGCCTGCCGTTCGAGTACATGCTCAACCTGCTGCGCCTGCACGAAGGTTTCAGCCTGCGCGACTTTGAATCGCGGACCGGCCTGGCCCGCAGCGTGCTGGACGTTCCATTGGCCGAAGCGGTGCAGCGCGGCTGGCTGGTGGTGGCAGACGGGCACGTGCAGCCGACTGAGCTCGGTCGGCGCTTCACCAACGATGTGGTCAGCCTGTTCCTGGAAGAATGATCCGCCTGCGGTACAGCCAGGGAAGGCTGCGCTGAATGAATCGATCGCTAAAGTAGCGCCTTCACCGGCCGACACGGTAGATTCCAAGATCGATCCGCGGGAATCCGGACCCCCTCGCCGATGTCTGCTGTCTTTTCCCTCTCCAGTGCCGACACTGCGCGCCTCGCCGCAGCCGATCTGCCGCCGCGCGTGCGCGAGCTGCTGGGCGCGTTGATCGGCCTGTGCCACCAGGCCCTGACGGCACCGCTGATCCTGACCGTGGAGGCGCTGGAGCAGACCCTGCTGCATGACGCCGACCATGCCCGCAACCCGCAACAGCAGGCTGACCTGCTGGCACAGCGCGGGCAGCTGCATGCGTTCGCCGGCCACTTCAGCGACCGCATGCTCGATGCGCTGGCCGATGCGCTTGCGCGGTTGCGCGAACCGATCACCCCGATCGTGGCTGCCGTCACCCCTCCGCCGTTGCCCGGCATGCTGGGGTTGACCCTGGTGGCCGAGCATGAGGTCGACCGCGACCTGCTGCTGACCGAAATGGTGCGCCGGGAAACGCTGCGTTCGGCCAACGCCTTGAACCTGCTCGGTCAGCGCCTGGGTGTTGTTGCCGGTGCACCAGCCTTTGAAGCCGATACCCTGCCCCTGGCACCGCAGGCCCTGTGCACGATGGTGCGCAAGCTGGCCGAACAGGATGCCCTCAGCGCCGAGGTGCAGATGGCGCTGTACCGCAGCTTCGAGCGGCAGGTGCTGGAGCGGCTGGGCGATGTGCTCGACCGCGCCAATGCGCTGCTGGCACAGCACGGCATCCTGCCCGGCCTGGTCTACACCCCGTACCTGGCACGCTCTTCGAGTACCCGCCGGATCATTACCCAGTCGGTTGGCAGCGGCCGCAGTGGACGCCCGTCTCCGCGCGTGCCCACGCCGATGACCGGTTGGGGCGGCTCGGCACCGGCCGGCTCGTGGTCGACGTTGATGCAGGACGCCTTCGCCGATGCGGCGCCGCCCGGCGCGTCAGCCGGGCTGACGGTACCGGCCAGCAGCGTGCTGCATGAAATGCTGCAACGGGCGCGGCCGACCCCGCAACCAGCGGCCGATCCCTCTGCCCTGCCCAGTGCAGCGGTTGATGCCGTGCTGGCGCGCCTGCAGGGCCAGGCCAGCGCCGCCAGCGCCATGACCGATCTGCAGGCCGCCGTGGTCGCCCAGCTGCGCAGCGAGCATGGCGCGCAGGCAAACCTTGGCAGCCACGACAGCGACAACCTCGATCTGCTGCGCCTGCTGCTGCAGCAGGTACAGCAGCAACAACGACCGGATCCGGTGCCGGCCGCGCTGCTCGCGCGCCTGCAGGTGCCACTGGCGCGCGCAGCGATGGCCGACCCCGGGTTCTTCGTGCGCGACGAACACCCGGCACGCGAACTGCTGAACCATGTCGCTGAAGCCGGCGCCAGCTGGCTCGGCGATGACGATGTCGACCCGCAGCTGCTGCAACGGCTGGCGCAGAGCGTACAGGGCCTGCTCGGCCAGGATGCACGCACGCCCGAGGCCTTTGCCGCCGCCAACGATGAGATACAGCAGCACCAGCGCGCCGCTGCGCACCGCGCCGAGCTGGCCGAGCGCCGCCACGTGGAAGCCGCACGCGGCAAGGAGCGGCTGGAGCTTGCGCGACGCCAGGCCAATGCGCAGATCGACCAGTGCTGCGATACCCAGGAACCGCCACGCTTCGTGCAGACACTGCTGCGCCAGGCCTGGGCGGACGCATTGACGCTGACCCGCCTTCGTCACGGCGAAGATTCGCCGCAGTGGCAGGAGCGCCTGCAGCAGACCGAACGCATCGCGGCGATCACTGCCGGCGCCGCCAGCGAAAGCAGCGCGACCGACGCGCCGCTGGCCGCCGAGGTTGAATCGGCCCTGCTGCAGGTCGGCTACCACGCAGAGGAAGCCGCAGCCGTCGCGCGCCGTCTGTCGACGCCGGGTGGTGAAGACGAAAGCACCTCGCGCACCGAACTCAGCGCGCGCCTGAAGGCCCATGCGCGTCTGGGCGAGCACGCGGGCACTCAGGCGCTGGCAAAGGATGCCGCACCGCGCAGCGAGGCCGAGGAGACCTGCTACCAGCAGGTGTGCGCGCTGCCGTTCGGCAGCTGGTTCGATATCGATGATGGCGAAGGCGCGCTGCGCCGCCAGCGCCTGTCCTGGTACAGCCTGCTGACCGGCCATGTGCTGTTCGTCAACGCACGTGGACAGAAGATCGGCGAAACCACGCTGGATACGCTGGCCCGGCAGATGAGTGCCGGGCGCGCGCAGCTGGTCACCGAAGACAAGGGCCGGCTGGTCGATCGCGCGTGGCAGGCGAGCCTGGGCGCGCTGCGCGCACTTGCCACACGCCGCCAGCAGGAGCCCAACGCATGAGCACACAACCGCCCGTTGATA
This sequence comes from Stenotrophomonas sp. LST15-1-1.1, assembly GCF_040815575.1. NCBI lineage: Bacteria > Pseudomonadati > Pseudomonadota > Gammaproteobacteria > Lysobacterales > Lysobacteraceae > Stenotrophomonas > Stenotrophomonas sp. LST15-1-1.1. The sequence goes on along the minus strand of NZ_JBFPNJ010000023.1, from coordinate 330,826 downwards.
CCCGCCGCGCGCCGCGCCGGCAGGTCTCCGATCTGGTGCCGGTGACCGACCAGATGCGCGACAGCGTGGTTGGACGCCTGGGCAACGTGTCCGAGACCGGCATGCTGATGCTGGCCAGCGCCCCGCTGCGCGACGATGCGCTGTATCAGTTGCGCTTCCCGTTGCCCTCGGCCGATGGTCGCAGCGAGCTGATCGACGTCGGCGTACACCTGCTGTGGAGCGAACCGGCGCATGCGCCCGGCCAGAGCTGGGCAGGCTTCCGCTTCCTGACCCTGTCACGCGAGCATCGGCAGCTGCTGCGCCGGTGGATCGGCGAAGACAGCGACGAGGCACCGGTTTCGACGGGCTGAGTGCCGGTTCCGGCACAGCGGATTGCGTCGGTATCCGGCAGAATCTAGGGCCGTTTTCCGTGTCGAGCCACCGCAATGATCCAGCAAGCCCCCGGCGCCCTGTATCCCGACCACCTGGCCGTGCTGTGCCGACGCGCCGAGCAGGCGCTGGCACGCGGCGGCTTCGACCACCTGGTGGTGCCCAGCGGCACCCTGCACTACCAGGTCTTCGACGACCGTGATTACCCGTACGCGGTCAACCCGCAGTTCAAGGCCTGGCTGCCGCTGACCCGGGTACCCAACAGCTGGATCGTGTTCACCCCGGGCAAGCGTCCGGCGGTGATCTTCCACCAGCCGTTCGACTACTGGCACGTGGTACCGGACGCCCCGAGCGGCTGGTGGGTCGAACACTTCGACATCCACATCATCCGCAAGCCCGAAGAGGCGCTGGCGCTGCTGCCGTCCGACCCGGCGCGCTGCGCGATCCTGGGCGAGCCGCAGAGCGCGCTGGGCGCCTATGTGCCCAACAACCCGGCGCCGGTGGTGAACTACCTGGAATGGCATCGCGGCAGCAAGACGGCGTATGAAATCGCACTGATGCGCCAAGCGCAGGTGCTGGGTGTGCGCGGCCATCGCGCGGCCGAAGCCGCCTTCCGCAACGGCGCCGACGAGTTCAGCATCCACATGGCGTACTGCCAGGCCGTAGGCCAGGACGCCGCCGAACTGCCGTATGGCAACATCGTGGCCCTGAACGAGCATGCGGCGGTGCTGCATTACACCGAACTGGGCCGCAGGGCACCGCAGCCGCTGCGCAGCTTCCTGATCGACGCCGGCGCCAGCGCACACGGTTATGCCAGCGACATCACCCGCACCTACGCTGCCGCCGGCCATGACGAGTTCGCGGCGATGATCGAAGCCGTTGATGCCGCGCAGCAGGCGATGTGCGCAGCGGTGCGCCCGGGCTTCGACTACAAGCAGCTGCATGTCGACGCGCATCTGTCGCTGATGGGCGTGCTGAAGGACTTCGGCGTGATCAAGGTGTCGCCGCAGACCGCGCTGGAAACCGGCGTCAGCGCCGCGTTCTTCCCACATGGCATCGGTCACCTGATCGGCCTGCAGGTGCACGACGTGGCTGGTTTCGCCGCCAGTGACGAAGGCGGCCGCATCGAGCGCCCGGCCGGCCATCCGTACCTGCGCCTGACCCGCGCACTGGAACCGGGCATGGTGGTGACGATCGAGCCGGGCCTGTACTTCATCGACATGCTGTTGAACGAAGTGAAGGCTGCCGGTCATGGCGATGCGATCAACTGGGATCGCGTGGACTTCTTCCGTCCGTACGGCGGCATCCGCATCGAAGACGAAGTGCTGTGCACTGATGGCGAGGCGGACAATCTGACGCGGCCGGTGTTTGCGGCGGCCAACGGCTGAGCCCCTCGTGGTTGGTCGCGTAGAGCGGTTCATGGAGTAGGCGGGGCGGGCGGGCCGTGCAGGGGACGCTGCAAGTACGTCCCTGTAAGCTCGATGGCGCCATCCATGGCGCCAACGCCCCTGCACGGCCCACCCGCCCCGCCTCTGACAGTTTCCGTGTGCGGCCAGCCACGGAAGAAAGAAAGAAAAGCAAAAGCGGGTCGCTCGCTGCGCTCGCTCGCGTCTTCCGCGCTTCTGTAGAGCCGAGCCATGCTCGGCTGCTCTTGTTCGGAACCCACGCGCTTCGCGCGCAAGCCGAGCATGGCTCGGCTCTACAGAAGAGCGTCATTCACACCGCAGATCGCGGGAAAATGTCGAAGGCGGGGTACTGTGGGTTTGCGGGGTGTGAGCCGCATGGATGCGGCGACCAAGCCTACAAGGACGTACTTGCGGCGTCCCCGCAAACCCACAGTACCCCGCCTTCCCACGGAATGCCGCTGTTGCGGTTGCGGTTGCTGTGGCTGTTGCCTCTGCAGGTGCAGGGCTGCAAGCCCTGCCGAAAACCCTCTTACCCCGCCATCAACGCTTCGATCTCGTCGGCGCTGCGCGCCAGGCCTTCAGTCAACACCCGATGCCCGTCGTCGGTGATCAGCACGTCATCTTCGGTACGGATGCCGATGCCACGCCAGCGCGGTTCCACCGTCGTGTCGTCCACGCCGATGTACAGCCCCGGCTCGATGGTGAAGGCCATGCCCGGCTCCAGCAGGCGCGAATCGCCGGCCAAGCGGTAATCGCCTACGTCGTGCACATCCAGTCCGATCCAGTGCCCGGTCTTGTGCCGGTAGAAACGCTGGTACAACCCTTCGGCAAGATTCTTTTCCAGCGTGCCCTTCAACAGGCCCAATTGCAGCAACCCCTCGGTAAGAGTCTGCACCGCCGCCAGATGGCCCATTTCATACGCCACGCCCGGCTTGGCCTGGGCCAGTGCCGCCGCCTGCGCCGCGCCCACCAGATCATGCAGCGCGCGCTGCTCGGCGCTGAAACGACCGTTGACCGGGAACGTACGGGTGATGTCACTGGCATAGCCGCGGAACTCCGCGCCAGCGTCGATCAACACCAGTTCGCCGTCGCGCGAACGCGCGTTGTTGTCGCGGTAGTGCAGGATGCAGGCGTTGCGGCCGGCGCCGACGATGCTGCAGTACGCAGGCACCGCGTCGTTGGCGCGGAACACCCGCTCCAGCTCGGCCTGCAGTTCGTACTCGTGGATGCCGGCCTTCGCGGCCTGCATGGCCGCACGATGCGCCAGCACGCTGATGTCGGCCGCGCGCTGCATCAACGCCACCTCGGCTCCGGACTTGAACAAGCGCTGCTCGTGCAGCAGATGGCCCAGCTCCAGGAACTCATGCGGCGGCTGCGCACCATGGCGCACCTGCGAACGCACGCGGTTCACCCAGCCGATCAGCTTCAGGTCAAAGTCCGCATCGCGGCCGAAGTGGTAGTACACCCGCGACCGCCCTTCCAGCAGGCCCGGCAGGATGTCGTCCAGATCGGTGATCGGGTAGGCATCGTCCATCGCGAACTGCGCGACGGCGCCTTCCTGGCCGGCGCGACCACCGTCCCAGGCTTCGCGCTCGGGATCGCGCTCGCGACAGAACAGGATGGCTTCGCCGTGGCGGCGGCCTGGAATCAGCACCAGCACCGCTTCCGGCTCCGGGAAGCCGGTCAGGTACTGGAAATCCGAATCCTGCCGGTACGGATAATGGGTATCGAGGCTGCGCACCTTCTCCGATGCCGCCGGCAGCACCAGGATCGCGTCTTCGCCCGCCATGTCCATCAACTGCCGGCGGCGACGCTTGTACTCGCCGGCAGCGATGCCGGTGCGCTGCTTGATATCCATCAGTTCAGGCGCTGCCGATGGCGCGCGGCCAGCACCACGTCACCGTGCAGCAGCAGCACCGCCACCCGGATGAATTCTTCGATCTCCGACAGGGCTTCGTCGTCATCATCTCCGCCGGCTTCGAAATCTTCGCTCGAGGCACGGGCCAGGCTGGCCAGGTCGTTCAGTGCCTCCTCGCCTTCTTCGGACAGGGTCGGCCGGTGGCCGCCACTGCCCAGGCCAAAGCCGCCCAGGAAGGAACGGGTCCAGCTGAACATGGCGTCCGCCTGCGCGGCAACGTCGCTGCTGTCGGTCAACAGCAGCTCGAAGGCGAAGTCACGGTCTTCCAGCTGCTTGATGGTGGCCTCCAGCAACTGCGCCAGCGCACTGTCGGCAGCCACCTGCGGCAGATTGTCGTCGGCCAGCACGCGCGCCGGCCAGTCATTGCCGGGGGCGCCGCCAGCGGCCAGCCAGCCGCACAGCCCGCCATGCAGCTCGGCAGCAGTGGCGCCCAGGCCCAGTTCCTGGCTGGCGCGGGTAACGTCGTCGACGGAGGGGAGTTCGGTCATCGTGCGGCTCGTTCGGAAGGGAAACTGCGGAGCGCGCACGCGCGCGCCCGTGAGCCGGGTAGTGTAGCAATGTGTCCGCCTGCGCTTCGTGGCCACCGGGGCCTGCTGCGACAGTGCTTGACCGCCCTGACCCGGCTTGCCTATCGTGCGGGCATGGAACCCGCCGATCCCCTTGCCCAGTTGCAGGCCTTCGCCGCCCGTGTGGAGGCGTTGCTCGACCGCAACCAGCGGCTGGCAGAGGAGAACCGCAGCCTGCGCCACCAGCAGGAACAGCTGGTGGCAGAGCGCTCGACGCTGCTGGCCAAGAACGAGCAGGCGCGTTCACGGGTGGAAGCGATGATCACCCGGCTCAAGTCCTTGGAGCAGCACACATGAGTGCCGAACCGGTCAGCGTCCGTATCCTCGACCGTGAGTACACGGTCGGCGTCGGCGGTGATGAACGCGACAGCCTGATGGCGGCCGCCCGCCTGCTGGATGCGCGCATGCGCGAGATCCGTGGCAGCAACCGGATGGCCGCGGTCGACCGCATCGCGGTGCTGGCAGCGCTCAACCTGGCGCACGAACTGCAGCTGCTGCGAGACGAGAACGCGCGCCAGGCGGTGGCCCTGCAGCAGACCCTGGCCGACCTGAACCGGCGTCTGGACCGGGCAATCGACAGCAGCACGTGAGAAAGGCGCGGAATGCGCCTTCTCTTTTCTGAATTGGCACGCACTGTTGCCGACGAACGGCCTATCCAGATCACGCACGATAGCTATAATGGCGACGCGTTCTCTGCGGTACTCGACGGCATGTGCAAACATTCGCCTTGTCCCTTAAGAACGACACCGGGAGCGCGACAGCGCCGGGAGTGCAGGTCCGCCTTGCAGCGGGAAGCCCGATGGTTCTCCAGCGTTCCCACTTGAGCCCCCGGGTTCAAGGTCGTTTCGCATGCATCGACATTGCGGAGAATGCAATATTCCAGCAAGGGCGGCGTCTTCGGGCGTCGCCCTTGTTCTTTCCGGCACAATGACGGCTGACCCTTGCCGCACGCTGCCATGACCGACCCGCGACAGGCCCTGCGCCACGACCTGCGGCAACGCCGCCGCGACCTTTCCGCTCCCGCCCGTATCGCCGCTGCCGAATCGCTGGCCGATGCGCTGCTCGCGCTGCCGTTCGCCCCGCGCGAAGGCGCCGTGGCCGGCTATTGGGCGCTGGATGGCGAGATCGCCCTGCACCGCTGGCAACTGCAGCTGCCCGACACGCTGCGCTACTGCCTGCCGGTACTGCACGGCGACGTGTTGCGCTTCGCGCCCTGGCGCCCCGGCCAGCCGTTGACCAGCAACCGTTACGGCATCCCCGAACCGGACATCGCCATCGAAGACACTCTGGAACCGGCGCAGATGGCCCTGGTGGTGACGCCGCTGGTGGGCTTCGACGCACAGTGCCGGCGGCTGGGAATGGGGGGCGGCTGGTATGATCGCAGCTTCGCCTTCCGCCATGATCGGCCGGCGCCACCCTGGCTGGTCGGCGCGGCATTCTCGGTGCAGCAGGTCGAGTCCTTGCCGGTAGCGTCCTGGGACGTGGCGGTGGATGCGATCTGCACTGAAGCCGGCACCCTGCTCCCTTCCGCTGCCCCCGTGAACGCATGACCGCCCGCAAGCGCTACTGGCTGATGAAGTCCGAACCGGACGCCTTTTCCATCGATGACCTGGCCAAGGTCAAGGTTGAACCCTGGAATGGCGTACGCAACTACCAGGCGCGCAACTTCATGCGCGACGGCATGCAGGTCGGCGACGGCATCCTGTTCTACCACTCCAACACCAAGGTGCCCGGCATCGTCGGCCTGGCCACGGTGGCCAGCGCGGCCTACCCGGATGACACCCAGTTCGATCCGGAATCCGACTACCACGACCCCAAGAGCACGCGCGAAAACCCGCGCTGGATGCTGGTGGACGTGGCCTTCGACCGCAAGCTGAAGCAGGTGATCGCGCTGGACGAGATCAAGCTGCACGCCGACGAGCTTGGCGAAGGCTTCCCGCTGGTTGCCAAGGGCAACCGCCTGTCGGTGTTCCCGGTGACCGCCGCGCAGTGGAAGCTGCTGCTGTCGCTGGAAAAGAAATCCTGATTCCCTGCCTGAGAGCTCCCCGCAATGTCTGAAGCCAAGCGCCTGGCCGCCGAAAAGGCCATCGAGTACGTCGAAGACGGCATGATCGTCGGTGTCGGCACCGGTTCCACCGTCGCCTATTTCATCGATGCACTGGCCCGCATCCAGCATCGCATCAAGGGTGCGGTGTCCAGTTCCGAGCAGAGCACCGCGCGCCTGAAGCAGCATGGCATCGAGGTGATCGAGCTGAACCACACCGGCACCCTGTCGCTGTACGTGGATGGCGCCGACGAGTGCGATGCCAACAAGTGCCTGATCAAGGGCGGCGGCGCTGCACTGACCCGCGAGAAGATCATCGCCGAGGCCAGCGAGCGCTTCGTCTGCATCGTCGACCCGAGCAAGCAGGTGCCGGTGCTGGGCAGGTTCCCGCTGCCGGTGGAAGTGATCCCGATGGCACGCAGCCTGGTCGCCCGCCAGATCCGCGACATGACCGGCGGCCAGCCAACCTGGCGCGAAGGCGTGGTGACCGACAACGGCAACCAGATCCTGGACATCCACAACCTGCAGATCACCGATCCGGAAAAGCTGGAGCGCGAGCTCAACCAGTTGCCGGGCGTGGTCTGCGTCGGCCTGTTCGCACGTCGCCGTGCCGATGTGGTGATCGTCGGCGGCGAGCCGCCGATCGTGCTCTGACCCTTTCGAAGGACACTGACGATGTCGTTGCTGCGCTCCCTGCTGATGCTCCCGCTGCTGGCCCTGACCGGCTGCGCCACCGATGCCGCCCGCCACTGGGTGGAACTGGGCGGCGCACGCTATGACGTTGAACTGGCCACCAACGATGAAACCCGTGCGCGCGGGTTGATGTTCCGCGACCAGATGGCCGATGACCACGGCATGCTGTTCGTGCATGACCGCGAGGAAATGCAGGCGTACTGGATGAAGAACACCAAGATCGCGCTGGACATCCTGTACTTCGACAGCGAGCGGCGGTTGGTGAGCCAGCAGCGTGACGTGCCGCCGTGCTCGGCCGGCGACATGTGCCCGCCCTACCCCAGCGGCGGCCCGGCGCGCTTCGTGCTGGAACTCAATGCCGGCCAGGCGGAGAAGCTTAAGCTGAAGGATGGAACTGAGCTGACCTTCGGCCCGGGCATCGAGAAATAAAGGTTCGGCCGGGCTGCGCCCGGCACCCGCCGGATCAACATCAAATGCAACTTCTGGGCGTCCGAGGGATGGCGGGGCGATGTGGGCTTGCAGGACACGCCGTAAACCCATCCCTGGGGGCTCGTAGGCGCCACCCATGGCGCCTGCGGTCCTGCAAGCCCACACCGCCCCACCTCTGACAGTTTCCCGCTGCTGTTGGTGAGTGTCGACCTTGGTCGACACGGTAGATCCACGCCACGCGTGGATGGGGGAAATCGGTGGGATGAGAAATTCACGCCACGCTGCTTGAAACCGCCCACGATTGCCGCCAGTCTGTGGGCATGCAGGACCGGATCACACTCCCCGACTGGGATGCACTGGCCGCCTTCGACGACGAGGCGCTGCCACTGCTGCCGACCGCGCTGCTGATCGCGCGCGATGAATATCCCGATCTGCAGCCGTCGACCTACGATGCGCTGGTGCAGAGCCACGTCGAGCACCTGCGCGCCGAGGTGGACAGCATCGAGCACAGCCCGCTGAAGATGGCGGCCATCAACCGGCACCTGTTCGATGAGCTGGGTTACAGCGGCGACCACCAGGAGTACTACGACCCGCGCAACAGCTACCTCAACCAGGTCTTCGAACGCCGTCTGGGCAATCCGATATCGCTGGCGCTGGTGCAGATGGAAGTGGCGCGACGGTTGGGCATTCCGCTGGACGGCGTGTCATTTCCCGGTCATTTCCTGGTGCGCCTGCCGGTCGACGACGGCGTGCTGGTGATGGACCCGTTCAACGGCGGCCGCCCGCTGGATGTGGACGAACTGCGCGAACGCGCCAAGTCGCACCTGGGCGGGCAGATGCCCGACGACCAGGTGCTGGCGCAGATCCTCGATCCTGCACCGAGCCGTGCGATCCTGATCCGCATGCTGCGCAATCTGCATGGTGTCTATGCCGAGGCCAGCGAGTGGGACCGTGCCGCGCGCAGTGCCGACCGCCTGCTCAAGCTTGCCCCCGAACAGGACGATGCCCTGCGCGATCGCGGCCTGGCCTACCTGCAGCTGGACTACCTGGCCGGCGCGCGCAACGACCTGGGCCTGTACCTGAAGCGAAACCCCGAGGCCAGCGACGCGCAATGGCTGCGCGAGAAGCTGATCGACCTCGGCGGACCGGTACCGCGGCTGCATTGAGTGAGGTTGTCGGGTGTGTGGACCAACGGTCCACACCCACAGGAGGGCCTGGCGGCACCTCCCTCAATCGATCTCGACCATCTCGAAATCGTCCTTGGTCACGCCGCAATCCGGGCACGTCCAGGTCTCTGGAATGTCTTCCCAGCGCGTGCCCGGGGCAATGCCCTCTTCCGGCAGCCCATCCGCTTCGCGGTACAGGAATCCGCAGACCACGCACATCCAGGTACGCAGGGTGGTGGGGGTGGCTTCGGTCATCGGATAATCGGGGCTGGATTCACGGGCCGCCATTGTCCCATCGCGGTCCACTCACCGGTAGCCATCGATGACTTCTGCTTCCCCGACGCCCCGCGGCGTCTACCTGATCACCCCGGATGAACCCGATACCGCCCGCCTGCTGGCGCGAACCGCGCCGCTGCTGGCCGCCGGTGCCACTTGGCTGCAGTACCGCAACAAGACCGCCAGCGATGCCCTGCGGCGGGAACAGGCTACGGCGCTGCAGGCCTTGTGCGCCGCCCACGGCGTGCCGCTGATCGTCAACGACGACCCGGCGCTTGCCCAGGCCATCGGCGCGGCCGGCGTGCACCTGGGCGGCACTGACGGTGACATCGGCGCCGCCCGCAGCCTGCTCGGCGCCGACGCCATTATCGGCGCCTCCTGCTACGACCAGCTGGCCAACGCCGAGCGTGCCGTGGCGGCCGGCGCCAGCTACGTGGCCTTCGGCGCGTTCTTCCCCACCACCACCAAGGTCACCAGCAGTCGCGCCCACACCGACCTGCTGCGGCAAAGCGCCGCACTGGGCGTGCCGCGGGTGGCGATTGGCGGCCTCAGCCCGGACAATGTCGGTCCCATCATCGATGCCGGCGCCGATCTGCTGGCCGTGGTCAGCGGCATCTATGCCGCGCAGGACCCGGTCGCGACCCAGCGCGCCTACCTCGCCCGTTTCGATACGCCGCAGTAATACCCAGGAAACCCCATGAACCACGACCAGTCCCACGCCCTGTTCTCCCGCGCCCAGGCATTGCTGCCTGGCGGCGTCAACTCACCGGTGCGCGCGTTCAAGTCGGTCGGCGGCGAACCCTTCTTCGTCGAGCGCGCCGACGGCGCCTACCTGTACGACGTCGACGGCAACCGCTACATCGACTACGTGGGCTCGTGGGGCCCGATGATCGTCGGCCACAACCACACCGCCGTACGCCAGGCGGTGAAGAAGGCGATCGACAACGGCCTGTCCTTCGGTGCGCCGTGCGCAGCGGAAGTGACCATGGCCGAGACCATCACCCGGCTGGTGCCGTCGTGCGAGATGGTGCGCATGGTGAACTCCGGTACCGAAGCCACCCTGTCGGCGATCCGCTTGGCGCGCGGTGCCACCGGCCGCAACTGCATCGTCAAGTTCGAAGGCTGCTACCACGGCCATGGCGACTCGTTCCTGGTCAAGGCCGGCAGCGGCATGCTTACCCTGGGCGTGCCGACCTCGCCCGGCGTGCCGGCCGGCCTGAGCGAGCTGACCCTGACCCTGCCCTACAACGACTTCGAGGCGGCCACCGCCCTGTTCGAGGCACGCGGCAGCGAGATCGCCGGCCTGATCATCGAACCGGTGGTGGGCAACGCCAACTGCATTCCGCCGCGCGAAGGCTATCTGCAGCACCTGCGCGCGCTGTGCACGAAGTACGGCGCCCTGCTGATCTTCGACGAAGTGATGACCGGTTTCCGCGTTGCCCTGGGCGGTGCGCAGGCGCACTACGGCATCAGCCCGGACCTGACCACCTTCGGCAAGATCATCGGCGGCGGCATGCCGGTGGGTGCCTATGGTGGCCGTCGCGACCTGATGCAGCAGATCGCCCCGGCCGGCCCGATCTACCAGGCAGGTACGCTCAGCGGCAATCCGGTGGCGATGGCCGCCGGCCTGGCCATGCTGGAGCTGATCCAGCAGCCGGGTTTCCACGATGACCTGAGCGCGCGCGCCGCACGCCTGTGCGCGGGGCTGGAGGCCGCCGCCGCCGATGCCGGCGTAGCAGTGACCACCACCCAGGTGGGCGCGATGTTCGGGCTGTTCTTCACCAACGAAAAGGTGGAGACCTACGCCCAGGCCACGGCCTGTGACATTCCGGCATTCAACCGCTTCTTCCACGCGATGCTGGACCAGGGCGTGTTCCTGGCACCGTCGGCGTACGAAGCCGGCTTCCTGTCCAGCGCCCACGACGATGCCGTGATCGAGGCCACGCTGGCAGCGGCACGCGTTGCGTTCAAGGCGGCCAAGGGCTGAGCCCCGCCGTGGCAGGTGCCGACCATGGTCGGCATTGCGGTGGCACGGCATCCACGCGTGGCGTGGATCTACCAGGCTGCGTGCGGCGTTCCACCTGTAGAGCCGAGCCATGCTCGGCTTACCGCGCGGAGCGCGGAGAGCAGTCGAGCATGGCTCGACTCTACAGACGGCATCAACCGAAGACGAACTTGCCCTTCATCATCGCGAAGTGGCCGGGGAACGAGCAGAAGAAGGTGTAATCGCCGCCCTTCTGCAGGCCCTTCGTGGAGAAACGCACGCGGGCGGTCTCGCCACCACCGATCACCTTGGTGTGGGCCAGGACACGCTTGTCGGCCTTCGGCAGGTAGCTGTCGGCCAGGGTCATGCGCATGCCCGCGATCGCCACCGGCTGGTAGTCGGCGCTGCGGGTCAGCACCCAGTTGTGGCCCATCGCGGTGGCGGCCAGCTTGCCGGTGTGGCGCAGAGTCAGATCGATTTCGCTGCAATCGGCGGCCACCTTGATCTCGCGGCTGCTGAAACTCATCTGGTCGGTGCTGTCGATGCTCACCGCACATACGCGCGCCATCGCCGACGGCGCCAGCATCAACGCGCCCAGTCCCACCGCTACCATCCAAGCCTTCATCATCGCGTCTCCTGCAGGTTCGATGGCCATTCTAGGCAGCGGCCTGCCGGCCCGGCTGCGACCGTGTGTCGCAGTGGTGGTCCAGGGTTTGCGCGGGGATGCGGCAATGGCATGCTCGACCGATGCGGATCGATCTTCTCCTGCTCGATGTCGACGGCGTGCTGGTTCACTACCAGCGCGCACAGCGCGTGCTGCACCTGGCACAGGCGCTGGACGTCCCGACCGCGCACGTGCACGCCGCACTGTATGACAGCGGACTCGAAGCGGCACACGACAGCGGTGCGCTGGATGGCCCGCGCTATCTGTCCCGGCTTGGCGAACTGCTTGGCACAACGGTAACGCTGTCGACCTGGATCGCCGCACGTCAGGCTGCCAGCCACCCGCAACTGCCGGTACTGCAACGGCTGCAGGAACTGCAGGTGCCAATGGCGGTGCTGACCAACAACGGTGCGTTGATGACGCAGGCGCTGCCGATGCTGCTGCCGCAGCTGTTTCCTGCATTGCAGGATCGCGTGTTCTGCAGCGCGGATTTCGGCCTGCGCAAACCTGCGCCGGAGGTGTTCCTGCGCACGCTCGCCGCCCTCGGCGTGGCAGCGGAGCACACGCTGTTCGTCGATGACCTGTTCGCCAACGTGCGCGGTGCGCGCGCGGCGGGTCTGCACGCGGAAACCGTGCGGGACGGACGCGGACTGGGAAAGGTACTGAAGCGCTACGGGGTACGGTGATCCGCAATTCTGTAGAGCCGAGCCCATGCTCGGCTGCTGTTGCCTGACATCGCGATGAGCCGAGCATGGGCTCGGCTCTACGGAGGTTCCGACCCCGGCGTCAGGGCTTCAGCGTGCGGCGACGAACGCGGCAATCGCCGCGCGCAGGCGCTTCAGGCCTTCGGCCACTTCTTCGTCGGTGATGTTCAGCGACGGCACGAAGCGCAGCACGTCCGGACCAGCCTGCAGGGTCAGCAGGCCCTGCTCGGCGGCGTGGTCGAGGATCGCCCCGGCCTGGCCGGCGAAATCCTTGCTCAGCACCGCGCCCAGCATCAGGCCGCGGCCGCGCACTTCGCTGAACACCTTGAACTCGTCGTTGATGCGGGCGAAACCATCGCGCAGCGCCTTCGACTGGCGGCTGACATTGGCCGCGATCTCGGCCGAGGCCAGCTTGCGCAGCGCCACGCGGGCGACGGCCGCGGCCAACGGATTGCCACCGAAGGTGGTGCCGTGCGCACCGAACTGCATGGTCTCGGCCACCTTCGGGCCGGCCAGCATCGCGCCGATCGGAAAGCCACCGCCCAGCGCCTTGGCCAGGGTCACCATGTCCGGCACCACGTCATCCTGCCAGTGCGCGAACAGCGTACCGGTACGGCCCATGCCGGCCTGGATCTCGTCCAGCACCAGCAGTGCGTTGTGCTGGTCGCACAGTTCGCGCACGCGCTTGAGGAAACCGGACTTGGCCGGCATCACCCCGCCCTCGCCCTGGATCGGCTCCAGCATCACCGCCGCCACGTCGCCGGCGGCCATCGCCGTTTCCAGCTGCACCTCGTCGTTGAAGTCGATGTAGCGGAAGCCCCCCGGCAGCGGCTCGTAGCCTTCCTGGTACTTCGGCTGCGCGGTGGCGGTCACCGCGCCCATGGTGCGGCCATGGAAGCTGCCGCGGAAAGTGATGATGACCCGCTTGTCGGCCGGACGGCCCTGGCTGGAGGCCCACTTGCGGACCATCTTGATCGCCACTTCGTTGGCTTCGGCGCCGGAGTTGCACAGGAACACGCGCTCGGCGAAGCGGCTGGCTTTCACCAGTTCCTCGGCCAGGTGCAGCGGCGGCGCGCTGTAGAAGACGTTGCTGGTGTGCCACAGCTTGCCGGCCTGTTCGACCAGTGCGGCCACCAGGTCCGGGTCGTTGTGGCCCAGGCCGCACACGGCGATGCCGGCGGCCAGGTCGACGAACTCACGGCCCTGGCTGTCCCACACGCGGGCGCCCTGGCCTCGCTCCAGCACCACCTGGCGGGGCTTGTACACCGGCAGGTAGTAGTGCGACAGGGAGATCAGCGGATCGGTAGCGGCGGTCATGGCAGTCGGCAGGGTTCAGGAACGCCCATTCTCGCGCCGGAACCGGTGCGGCACAATGCACGCATGCGACCGTTTTCCGCCCCCCAGCTGAACCCCGCCACCGAGACCGGCTGGCGCCGCCGGTGGTTCGACATCATCTACCGCCACGACAGCCGGCCGTCGCGCAATTTCGACCTGCTGCTGGTGTACGCGATCATCGCCAGCGTGCTGGTGGTGATGTTCGACAGCGTGCAGCGTTTCCACATCGCCCACGCCGACTGGCTGTACGTGCTGGAATGGGGCTTCACCATCCTGTTCACCGCCGAGTACGTGCTGCGCCTGGCGGTAGTGAAGCGACCGCTGCGCTATGCGGTGAGCATCTGGGGCATCATCGACCTGGCCTCGATCCTGCCGACCTACCTGTCGCTGTTCATTCCCGGTGCGCAGAGCCTGCTGGTGGTGCGCGCACTGCGCATTCTGCGCGTGTTCCGCATCCTCAAGCTGACCCGCTACATCGAAGAGAGCGGCGTGCTGATGCAGTCGCTGTGGCGCAGCCGGCGCAAGATCCTGCTGTTCCTGTTCACGGTGGTCACCATCACGATCATCGCCGGCACCCTGATGTACGTGATCGAGGGGCCGAACCATGGCTTCACCAGCATCCCCAGCAGCATGTACTGGGCGGTGGTGACGATGGCCACGGTCGGCTTCGGTGACATCGTGCCGCAGACCGTGCTCGGCCGCTTCGTCACCTCGGTGCTGATCCTGATCGGTTACAGCATCATCGCCGTGCCCACGGGCATCTACACCGCCGAGCTGGCCAGCACCATGCGTGATGCCGAACTGGCCGCACGCCGCGATGCCCGTGGCTGCCCGCACTGCGGCCTGGAAGGCCACGAACCGGATGCGCGGCACTGCCGCAAGTGTGGCGGACCGTTGCCGGATACGTTCAGCCACTGACGATGATGCCGGCCAGCGGCCGGCACTACCAATGCCTGCGGCAGCAGATCCACGCCATGCGTGGATGCAACATCCTGCATCCACGCACGGGAGGACAATCCGCCGGCTCAGTTCATGCGGTTGCTGGTGGTCACCAGGTCGTTGTAGGCCGCGACCACTTTCGATTGCGCCCCTTCGGGTGCAGAGATCATGCTTCCCTTCGCCTCAAGGTCGGCCTGCAATTCGCGTGGGGTGAACGGCTTGCCCGACGCCAATCGGTCGATACGGCGCCCGGCGTCGCGCACCAGCACATCGGCCGAGCGCTGCACATGTGCCCACATCGGGTTGTCCTTGCCAACGCCGGCATTCTGCATCTCGGCCAGCATCGCCTGGTAGGCGGCCAGCTGCCGCCGGGCCTCCGCCAGCTCCGGTTCGTCGCCCTGCAGCGCCATCACCAACTGCTTGCCGTCACCGACCATCCGCAGGTGGTAGTACGCAAGAGAACGGCCTTCGTCCGCTTCGATCTGCTTGAGCTGCGCAACACGGCGCTCCTGTTCGTTCATCTCCAGCGCCGCATCCAGCACTTCGCTGGCCTTGAAGAAATCGGCATACGCCTGCATCAGCGGGGCATGCTGGGTACGCATCCCTTCGCCGCTGTCGCGCCGATAGTCCTCGCGGGTGAAATAGCCGTCAGCGTGTTCGATCAACGCATACAACGACTGGAACGCCTTCTGGTACTGCCGCACCGGCTCATCGAGCGGCGTGGCTGGCGTCTTTGCCAAAGCATCGGTCAACGCTTGGCCACAGTACTCGACACGATGCGACAGCACCTTGCCCGGCGAGCGCGGCTGCGCTTCCTCGCCCGTCGGGCCCGCTTCGGGATCGCTGATCCAGGCGGTGTAGGTCTGGAAGCCGTCGTGGATGGGCTGTTCGACGCCGTTGTAGCACTCGATGTAGGCGTTGATCTTCTGCAGGCCGGGATCGGCTGCGGACAGTCCTGTCGATCCGTTGCAGCCAGAGAGGGCGGCGGCAGTGCCAAGCGCAAGCAGAGAAAGTACACGCGCGGAAGAATTCAAATCGGTTCCTTGCAGATATGAGACGCCGCATATTCTCGCGCGCAGCGGCACAGCCCGCATACACGGGTCCCCGCGCCATTGAGGCGACGGGGCACCCCATCCTTCACGTCGCAATCAGCCTGCTCGAATGCGACAGAAGTTGCGTGCAGCACGCCGGGTCACTGGCGATTGCTCTGGAACACCAGTGCGTTGTAGATGTGCAGAAGGCGGCCGGCCGAGCCGCTCGGGGCCATCGACGGCGACGCAAGCATCCTCTGCTCGAAGACGGTGTAGGGAACCTTGCCGCTGACCCGCTGCAGCCGCTCCTTGCCTTCGCGGCGGAAGTTCTCGGCCTCGCGTTCGAAGCTGTTCCAGTCCAGCTTGCCCGGCTCCTGGTCGGCGACCTTGGCATGCGCTTCATCGGAAATGCGGTTGAAGGCATCCAAGCGCTCCCGCGCCCTGGCCACGTCGAAGTCGTCCTCGCCCATCATGTCCATGATCGCTTTCGCTTCCAGCATCATCGCCAGACGGTAGTACTCGCGCGTGCGCCCTTCGGCCTGTTCCAGCGCTTTGAGCTGTTCGCGCTGGGCAGCGTCGTTCTGGCGCTCCAGTTCGGCGTTGAACGTTTCACTGGCAACCACGAAATCCTTGAAGGCGGTCATCAACGGCGCATGCAGCTGCTTGCCCTTGGCAAACCTGTCGTCTTCGTAGTCCTGACGCTCGTAGTAGTCGTGGGCTTCCTTGCTGATCGGCACCAGTGCCTTCAGCGCCTGCTGGTACTGACCTGCAGCGGCATCAAGATCGGCAAGCGCCGGCTTGGCGGCGATCGCTTCGGACACGGGGGCGTCGCATTGCTTCATGTCGTAATCGCTGATCTCGAACGGTCCGTACACGTTCGTCTCGCGACCGCTCGGGCCGGCGTCCACGTCCTTGATCCAGCGCGTATAGGACTGGATGCTGCCGTGCGTTTTCGAATCAAGCGCGTTGAAGCAGCCGATGTAGGCGTTGAGCTTCGCGGTCAACTGCTGCTGGGCGTCGGCCGGCGCCGCGCTGGCCTCCGGCTTTGCGGAAGAACCCGCGCCGCCGGCGGCTGTGGGCGTCTTGTCGCCACAGGCGGCCAGGATCAACGACAACGAAGCGGCCAGCGCCGCAATGGAAAGAGTACGTGACATGGGCTCACATCCCTGTTGGAAACGATTACAGCCGCGCATTCTAGCGCAGCGGGCCGAGGCTGACAGCGCCCACCCCGCTCCCGTAAACCAAGATCAATCCAGGAACAGATCCGGCAGCAACGGACGCGACGCATCCACCGCGTACCCGGAAAGATCGGTCACGCCGGCTTCGGCCAGCACCTCGTCATCGATCAGGAAACGGCCGTGGAAGCCGGCCCCCTCGCGCACCAGCACCGCATGTGCTGCATCGGCCATGATCTGCGGTGTGCGGCAGCCGCCGATGTCCACACCGGGAATCATGTTGATCGCATCGGTCGCAATGACCGTGCGCGGCCACAACGCATTGACCGCCACGCCCTGCGGGCCGAACTCGGCGGCCAGGCCGAGAGTGACGAAGCTCATGCCCATCTTCGCCAGCGTGTAGCCAGTGTGCGCGCCCCACCACTTTGGATCGAGGCTCGGCGGCGGTGCGAGGGTCAGGATGTGCGGGTTCGGCGCCTGCAGCAGGTACGGCAGGCAGGCCTGTGCGCAGAGGAAACTGCCGCGCGAATTGACCTGCTGCATCAGGTCGAAGCGCTTCATCGGCGTGTCCAGGGTGCCACGCAACCAGATGGCGCTTGCGTTGTTGACCAGGATGTCGATACCACCGAAGGTGTCCACGGTGGCGGCAACCGCTGCCTGCACCTGGTCTTCTTCACGGATGTCGCACTTCAGCGCCAGGCCCTGGCCACCGGCTGCGGTGACGGCCTCGGCGGCAGTGTGGATGGTGCCCGGCAGCTTCGGATTGGGGACCGACGACTTGGCAGCAATGGCGACGTTGGCGCCATCGCGCGCGGCGCGCAACGCGATGGCCAGGCCGATGCCACGCGAGGCACCGGTGATGAAAAGGGTTTTGCCCTGCAGACTGCCCACGTTCCACACTCCAGCGTATGCAATGAGCCGCTAGTATGCCGCGCCGACGCGGAGTTCACTGCACGTTGACGATACTGGCGCCCCGGTCACTGCACGAGGTCCATGCCATGCGCTGTTCCCGCCTGTTGTTGCCTGCCCTGGGCCTGGCCCTGCTCACTGCCTGCCAGGGCCGTTCGCCTGAACCCGGCAGCGCGCCGGCCAAGGATGACGCCGCCAGCGTCGACAAGGCAGCTGGCGATGGCAAGCTGCGCTGGAGCGAGGCCGTTGTCTGGGATGGTGACCTCAATGCCTGCCGCCAGGCCGACAGCGCGGCCACCCGCGATTGCCTGCGTGATGCGATGCGTGCCGGCGGCGCCAGTGCCGATGCAGTCACCGCCGCCGAACAGCTCTCCACCGGTGGCGAACTGGCCTACGTGACCGCCTGGCATGAACACGATGGCCTGGGCGTGGCCACCGTCGAATACCCGTTCCGCGCCAACACCAATGAAGGCACGCGTCTGGTCGATGCCGCAGGCAAGCGTATCGACGTGGATGCGGTGCAGCTGGACGACACGCTGCGCGCCGATCCCGGCGTGCAGGAGGTGCTGAAGGCGAACCCGCAGGCCACGCCGTTCGCGCCGGCGCAGGCCGCGGGTACCGCAGCGCTGGACGGCGGCGGCATCCGCCTGCTGTACCGCACGCCGCTGCGCGATTGCCATGCGTGCCCGGATGTAGGGCAGCTGCAGATCGGCTATGACTTCGATGGCAAGCGCAACTTCATCGGCCAGCAGGTGGTGCCGGTGACGCCCTAGCAGGCCGCCGCGCAACGCGCATCCACGCGTGGCGTGCATCTACCGATACCCGCGCACCTGCTTGCTCAGCAGGTGCGGCGCGATCCAGCGATGCACCGGCGCAACCGGCAGCATGTACAGGCGGCCGAACGCGTTGTGGGTGTGCACCACCGTCGCTACTTCCAGCGCATCGCCGTGCCACTGCAGCGCCAGCTGCACGCGCAGATGGCGGTCGTCGTCGTCCAGCACGATGGCATCTTCGCCCAGCGCCTGCAGGGTGAAGATGCCAAGGCGTTGCCCGGGCTGTGGATCGACGGTCTGCTGCACCGCGCGCAGCGAGCCGAGATCCTTCATGCGCAGCAGCCGCATGCCACGGTTGCGCAGACCCATCAGCCCGTCGAACCAGCCCGGCACCGCCGCTGCCATATCGCGGTAGGCCTGCAGCGCCGAACGCCCGTTGCGCGGCGCCGCCTCTTGGCAGGCATGGACGAAATCGGCACCCGGCAGGTGCGAACGCAGCACACTGCCTTCGCTCAGCAGCGTGCTCACGGCTTGGGTCCCTGCCCTTCGTTGTCTTCCCAATGCAGGATGCGGCGGGTAACGAAGCGGTAGACCGGCTTGCCGGTGGCGAACCAGAGGTCGCGCACCCACGAGGTGCGCTTGAGCACGCGCTTCTCCACCGGCGTCAGCGACTCCCGGCAATACATGCGCTTGTGCTTGAGCAGGTGGCGCAGGTCTTCGCGCGCCAGCAAGCGCATCCAGCGCGAGCGCGGGTCGCCGATCACCGCCAGCTGGAAGTCGATCAGCGCCGGTCGACCGTCCTCGGTCACCAGCCAGTTGGCTTCCTTGGCCAGGTCGTTGTGGGCCACACCACGTCGATGCAGCTGTTGCAGCAGGCGACGCGCGGCGCGGAACCAGGCCACATCACCGCGCGGCGGGCGCTGGTACATCGCATCGCCGGCCATGAAGCTGCGGTCGAGATGGTGGCCATTCCAGTCCAGCAGTTGCGGCACGTCGGCCATGCCGTGGATGTGCTTCAGCGCGCGCGCTTCGCGCCGCGCCAACCACCACGCTGGCAGCCGCAGCCACAGCGGCGTGGCCCCCAGATCGCGGCGCACGAAAGGGCCTTCTGGGCCCTGCACGAGGAGGATCCGGCCAAAGCTGTCGGCCTTCAGTGCATGCGTTTGTGCGTCGTTGGATACAGGCATGGCGACATTCTAGGCGATGGCGATGGTTGCAAACGGTCACCAAGCGGCTGGGAACCAGTCACCTTCACGCCCCTATAATCAGGAAATGGACTCTTCATGGATCGACGCCACCCTCGCGTGGATTGCCGCTCATCCCGTGTTGGCGGGTGCGGTCATCTTTCTGATCGCCTTCTGCGATGCGGTCATCATTCTTGGCGCCATCGTGCCGGCGTTGCCGTTGCTGTTCGCCGTCGGCGTGTTCATCGGCCTGGGCCAGATCTCCGGGCCGTATGCGGTTGCGGCTGCGGCGCTGGGTGCGTTCGCCGGTGATGGCATCAGCTACTGGATAGGCCGGCGCTGGGGCGACCGCCTGCGCGGCGTCTGGCCGTTCAGCCGCTACCCGCAGCTGCTCGACCGCGGCGAAAACCTGTTCCGCCGCAATGCATTCAAGAGCATCCTGATCGCCCGTTATGTCGGTGCCATCCGCCCATTCGTGCCCGCCATCGCCGGCATGATGAAGATGCCTGCCAGCCGTTACGTGCAGGCCAGTGGCATCGCCAGCATCTCCTGGGCCGTACTGTTCCTGGCCCCGGGCTGGATTCTCGGCGAAGCCTACGACGCCGTTGCCGCGGTTGCCGGCCGACTGGTCGTGGTGGCGGGCCTGCTGGCGGTGATCCTCAGCCTGGTCTGGGCCATCGTGCTGTACGGCTATCGCTGGTCGGCCGCACGCATGGACAGCTGGCTGGCACGCCTGCTCGACTGGTCCAACCGGCACCCGACACTGGGCCGCTACACCGTCGGCGTGCTCGACCCGAAGCGCCGCGAATCGGTGCCGCTGGCGATGCTGGCGCTGATGCTGCTGTTGTTGG
The DNA here is from genome assembly GCF_040815575.1 of Stenotrophomonas sp. LST15-1-1.1. Taxonomy (NCBI): domain Bacteria; kingdom Pseudomonadati; phylum Pseudomonadota; class Gammaproteobacteria; order Lysobacterales; family Lysobacteraceae; genus Stenotrophomonas; species Stenotrophomonas sp. LST15-1-1.1. Next base: position 310,410 of record NZ_JBFPNJ010000023.1, on the reverse strand, counting down.
GCTGGGGCTGGTTCGCCCTGCTGACCGTGGTGGTCGCCCATGGCGAGCCGTTGGCGGTGGATCTGCTGGTACACCAGGCGATGCTGGCGCTGCGCAATCCGCTGGCCGACTACCCGATGGCCGCCCTGGCCTCGTTGGGTGCATGGCAGGTGCTGCTGCCGGCAACTGCTGCAGCGATGGGCTACCTGGTCTGGCGCCGGCGCTGGATGGCGGCCGCCCATTGGCTGGCGGCATTGGCCTTTGGCCTGGCCCTGACCAAACTGCTCGGCGCCACCGTCGATGTGGTGCGCCCGATCGATGCCAGCAGCGGCTTCGGCTTCCCGTCGGTATCGGTGACCATGGCCACCATCACCTTCGGCTTCTTCGCAGTGCTGATCGCCCGCGAAATGCCCGGCCGCACCCGCGTCTGGCCGTACCTGGTATCGGGCATCGTGGTCAGCCTGATCGGCTTCTCGCGCTTGTACCTGGGCGCGCACTGGCTGAGTGACGTCATCGGCGGCATGTTGTTCGGCACGTTCTGGCTGCTGGTGCTGGGCATCGCCTATCGCCGCCGCTTCAACCGCTCGTTCTGGGTGAAGCCGGTGGCGTGGCTGTTCTACGGCGTCTTCGCGATGGCGGCAATGTGGTACGCACCGCGCAACATCGCCATCAAGCTGGAACGCTTCGAGCCGACCTTGCCGGCACCGCTGGCGATGGACGCGCAGGCCTGGTGGCAGCACGACTGGGCGAAACTGCCGGCGCGTCGCAACGAATTCGACGATGACCAGCGCTGGCCGCTGGATGTGCAGGTGGCCGGTCCGTTGGCGCAGCTGCAGGCACAGCTGGAAGCGCGCGGCTGGCAGGTGCAGGCGCAGGCCGGCTGGCAGGAAGCGCTGCTGATGCTGGACAAGAACACCGGCGCCGATGAACTGCCGGTGCTGCCGGCGACACTGGATACGCGCGTAGAAGCGCTGCTGATGGTGCGCCAGGGTGCGCAGGCCGATGAGCGCTACGTGCTGCGTCTGTGGCAGGCACCAGCGCAGCTGCAGCCGGGCAACACCCCGTTGTGGCTGGGCAGCGCACAGACGCTGCGCTACGAGCGTCACTTCCAGTGGATCGGCATGTGGCACCCGGTGCGCGGCGTCGATCCGGCATTGAATGCCGTCAAGGAAGCGGTGCAGGCACTGCCTCAGCAGGAAGCCGTGCACCCGGAGACCGGACTGCCGGTACTGCGGTTGCAGACCACCGCGCCCTGATGGGTCCGCCGGGCATGGCCCGGCGCTACCGTCCCCGCTCTGGTAGTCGCCAACTTTGGTTGGCGTTTACCGATTTACGGCATCCAGCCCAGCAGCTGCTGCAGGCGCTGGTGCGGATCGTCCAGCTGCAGCAGCTGCAGGCGCTGCTGTTCGCTCAGCGGCAGCAGTTCGCCCAGCCGCCAGCTGACCCAGCTGGCCTGGTCCATCAAGGCCGGCGTGGCCGGTGCGAACGCCGTGCCCGCCTGCTCGATGATGTGATCCAGTACCGTCGCCAGCAGCGCATGCTGCGGACGCAGTTCGTCATCGGGATCCTCATCGCACCAGCGCACATCGGCCACCACCAACCCGTTGTCGCGCACGCGCGTGCGCTCGACATGGAAACGGCGGGTACCGCGCAACCGCAGCTGCAGCACGCCATCGGCGCCGACGTCGAAATCCTCGATCTTCACCTGCACGCCGAAGGCGGCCGGCGTTGCCGGCGCTCCCACTTCGTGCCCTTCCAGGATCAGGCAGACACCAAACCCTTCGCCGCTGCGGCCGGTTTCGCGGACCAGATCCAGGTAGCGCGGCTCGAAGACGCGCAGGCCGATGGCCGCTCCCGGAAGCAGCGTCGTATGCAGCGGGAACAGCGGCAGCGAACCCTCGCCGCTCATCGCGCCTGCAGTCCTGCCAGGAAGCGGCGCGGTGCGCCGTCGAAGCCACCGTTGGACATGAACACCACATGGTCGCCGCTGCGCACGTCGGACTGCAGCTGCGCCAACAGCGCATCGGTATCGGCCACCGCATGTGCCTGTCCACGCACTGCCGCGATCACTGCGGCCGCATCCCAGGCCAGCTCCGGGCGGTGCAGGAACACCACCTCGTCGGCCAGCGCCAACGACGGTGCCAGCGCCTGTGCGTGCGCACCCAGCCGCATCGAATTGCTGCGCGGCTCCATCGCCACCACGATGCGTGCATCACCGACTTTGGCGCGCAGGCCTTCGAGGGTGGTCGCAATCGCGGTCGGGTGATGGGCGAAATCATCGTAGACGGTGATGCCATCGTGGCTGCCGATCACTTCCATGCGCCGCTTGACGCTGCGGAAGCGCGCCAGCGCCGGGATCACCTCGGCCGGGGCGACGCCCACTGCATGTACAGCGGCCAGTGCAGCCAGGCCATTGAGCACGTTGTGGCGGCCCAGCAGCGACCAGTACACATCGCCCAGCGCCTGTCCGCGATGATGGACGCGGAACGCGCTGCCATCGGCGGCCAGCAGCTCGGCATGCCATTCCAACGACGGATCGAAACCGAAGCGCTCGACCGGGGTCCAGCAGCCCATCGCCAGCACTTCGGCAAGGTGCGCGTCTTCGCCGTTGACGATCAGGCGGCCGCGCGCCGGCACGGTACGCACCAGGTGGTGGAACTGGCGCTGGATCGCCGCCACGTCGGGGAAGATGTCGGCGTGGTCGTATTCAAGGTTGTTGAGGATCGCCACCAGCGGCCGGTAGTGCACGAACTTGCTGCGCTTGTCGAAGAACGCGGTGTCGTACTCATCGGCTTCGACAACGAATTCGCGGCCCTGGCCCAACCGGGCAGACACGCCGAAGTCCTCGGCCACGCCGCCGATCAGGAAGCCGGGGGAGCGGCCGGCATTCTCCAGCAGCCAGGTCAGGATGGTGGTGGTGGTGGTCTTGCCATGGGTGCCGGCCACGGCCAGGGTGTCGCGTCCCGGCAGGACCTGTTCGGACAGCCACTGGGCGCCGGAAATGTAGCGCTGGCCGGCATCCAGCACGGCTTCCACGGCCGGATTGCCGCGCGACAGCGCGTTGCCGATCACCACCTGCGCGGTGCCTTCCGGCACGCTGTCGGCGCGATAGCCCTGGTCCAGGGTGATGCCCAGCTGCTCGAGCTGGGTCGACATTGGCGGATAGATGGCTTGGTCGCTGCCGCTGACCGTGTGGCCCAGTTCCCGCGCCAGGGCGGCCACGCCACCCATGAAGGTGCCGGCGATTGCAAGGATATGTACGCTGCTCATGACCGGGGATTGTGACCGATCACGGCTGTATAGGGCCATTGTCGGCAACAGGGTAAGGGAACCCCTACAGTCACTGTGAGAAAACTCCAATCGCATGTCAGGGAATTCCCGATAGCGATGTTCTGTGAACCCGGACACAATTCAGGATGCCAGCCGCAGTACCCGAACCGGTCCTACTCCCCAAGAGGCCATCCCCAAGGGAGCTCATGCTGTGGGGGCCCTGAGCAAGCCCTTTGCTGGCACCTATGAAACGAAACAGGCCTGATCCTCGCGGATCAGGCCTGTTTTTTTGCGCCTGCGGCGGCCGGCATTGACCGGCCAGCCGGGTCAGCGCTTGATCGCCGCCAGGATGCGGGCTTCGATCTCGTCGAGCTCGCCGACGCCATCGACGCGGGCCAGGGTGCCACGGCCAGCGTAGAAGTCGACCACCGGAGCGGTCTGCTCGGTGTAGACCTGCAGGCGCTTGCGCACCGATTCCGGATTGTCGTCGGCGCGGCCCTGTTCCTGCGCACGGCCAGCGATACGCTCGACCAGCAGTTCGGTGGCCACGTCCAGCTGCACCACGGCATCCAGCGGCTGGCCGATCTCGGCCAGCATGCCGTCCAGCGCGTTGGCCTGGGCCACATTGCGCGGATAGCCGTCAAGGATGAAGCCCTTGGCGACATCGGCCTGGGCCAGGCGCGACTTCAGCATGCCCAGCAGGATCTCATCGGACACCAGGTTGCCGGCATCCATCACCGACTTGGCCTGCTTGCCCAGCTCGGAGCCGGCGGCGATTTCCGCGCGCAGCATGTCGCCGGTGGAAATGTGGGCGATCTCGAGCTTTTCCTTCAGGCGCGTCGCCTGTGTCCCCTTGCCCGAACCGGGCGGTCCCAACAGAACCAATCGCATTGACCTGACTCCAACGTGTTGAAAATAAAGAAGGTTCGCGTCCCGGACGGTCCGGTATCGCTGCACCGCAATAGCGCCACTTTAGCGCATCCGGGTAATGTCCCTGCAATGTCCCCTCCCCCGAGCAGGTAGAAGCATGCGCAATGGCACCCTCCTTTACGCCCAGTCCGGCGGCGTCACCGCCGTCATCAACGCCACTGCCGCGGCGGTGATCGAACAGGCCCGCGCCAAGGGAATCAAGGTCCTGGCCGCGCGCAACGGCATTCTCGGCGCCCTGCGCGAGGAGCTGATCGACACCAGCAAGGAGAGTGCTGCGGCCATCCGTGCCCTGGCCCACACCCCCGGCGGCGCATTCGGCTCGTGCCGGGTCAAGCTGAAATCGCTGGAGGCCGACCGTGCCCGTTACGACCGCCTGCTGGAGGTCCTGCGCGCCCACGACGTGCGCTGGTTCCTCTACAACGGCGGCAACGACTCGGCAGATACCGCACTGAAGGTGTCGCAGCTGGCGAAAAGCTCCGGCTACGACCTGACCTGCATCGGCGTGCCCAAGACCATCGACAACGACCTGGCGGTGACCGACACCTGCCCCGGCTTCGGCTCGGCAGCCAAGTACACGGCCGTGTCCGTGCGCGAAGCGGCGTTGGACGTGGCGGCCATGGCCGAGACCTCCACCCGCGTCTTCATCTACGAGGCGATGGGCCGCCACGCCGGCTGGCTGGCCGCGGCCGCCGGCCTGGCCGGTACCGGCGAGGACGACGCTCCGCACATCATCCTGCTGCCCGAGCGCGCCTATGACGAGGCCGCCTTCCTGGCCAAGGTCAAGGCCGTGGTGGCGCGCGTGGGCTACTGCGTGGTGGTGGCGTCGGAAGGCATCGCCACCGCCGATGGCCGCTTCGTCGCCGACGCCGGCGGTGGCAAGGACTCCTTCGGCCATTCGCAGCTGGGCGGCGTGGCCGCGCACCTGGCCGGTCGGGTCAAGGACCAGCTGGGGCTGAAGGTGCACTGGGCCCTGCCCGACTACCTGCAGCGATCGGCCCGCCACCTGGCCAGCAAAACCGACTGGGAACAGGCCCAGGCGGTGGGCAAGGCGGCAGTGCAGCTGGCGCTGAAGGGCCAGAACGGGGTGATGCCGGTGATCGTGCGCAGCAGTGACGCGCCGTACCGCTGGAAGATCGAAGCCGCTCCGCTGTCGAAGATCGCCAACCATGAAAAGAAGATGCCGGCCAGCTTCATCCGCCGCGATGGATTCGGCATCACGGCCAAGGCGCGCACCTACCTGCAGCCGTTGATCAAGGGCGAAGCACCGCTGCCCTACGGTAGCGATGGCCTGCCGAAGTACGTGACGCTGAAGAATGTCGCGGTGAAGCAGAAGCTGCCAGCGTTCGAAGGCTGACCCCTTCGTCCCCTTTTTGCGAGGAATGCCATGGCGTTGCGTGTTGTTCGACTTGGCTCACCGCGTGCGCCCGGTGAAGGCCTGCGCATCGGCACGGTGCGGCGCCCGCCGCGCGGTGTGCCGCGCAGCGAGTTCGCGAAGCAGGACTGGTACGACGTCTGGTTCCCGACACTGTCACCCAGCGCGGAGCTGGTGAAACAGGCGCACGAGGCGAAGACCGCCGCCGACTGGACGGCGTTCTTCCGTCACTACAAAGTCGAAATGAAGGCACCCGATGCGGCGCACGCGCTGGACCTGCTGGCGGCGCTGTCGCAGCACAGCGATATCGCGGTGGGCTGCTATTGCGAGGATGCAGCGCACTGCCACCGATCGGCACTGCGCGAGCTGCTGGTGGCGCGTGGAGCGAGGCTTGCGGATTGATCGCGGGGTTGCCGGCCAGCGGCCGGCACTACCCCGGTCTCCCTCCCAGTAGATCCACGCCATGCGTGGATGCTTGGCCTCAATTGCAGGCCTTGCCTTCCATCTGCAGCTGCGCGGCGAACATCGTCACCTGCGGGATCTTGCCGGCGGCGGCCTGCTTCTTGGCTTCTTCCAGATAGATGCGCGACTGTCCCTGCCCATCCAGCGCCTGGGCGTTGTTCACCGGCAGACGCCACACGCGCACCACCGCCTGCTGCGCCGGGCAGGCCGCATTCGGCACACGGATCACGTCATTGAGCTTCCAGCCCTTGTCGGCGCTCGGCTGTGCCTTGGCGTAGTCGACAAAGCGGGCGCGCGGCTGGCACTGCTCGCTGGTGCGCACCGCCGAGAAACGATAGGGCTCCGCGGCCTGGCCGGTGAACGCGCCTTCCAGGCGGGCACAGGCCTCGGGAATCTGCCGCAGCGTATGCACTGCACCGACCGCCTGCGGTGCACCGACCGCGCGCTGCAGTTCGGGTGCTTCCGCCGCGAAGGCAGGCAGGGCCGGGGCCAGAACGGCAAGCATCAACAGGGACGGGCGCATGGGGATTCTCCGACAGGACTGCGCGCAGGCTTGCAGAGGTTGGCTTAACGGGGTGCAAAGGCGCATCCATCGAGCAGCCGCTGCGCTCGCCGGGCGCGGCTAGTCGAGCATGGCTCGACTCTACAACTAGCCGGACGCATACTGCGGACACCAGGGAATGCTGAACACCGCCATACGTCGGACGACCACCAAGGTCGGTACGGGTTGGTTCCAGGCTGCAGCCCGTCGTCCCCCTCGTGGTGCAGTTCATCGCCACTGGATGCTTGTCCATCCATTCTGCGGAGGGGTCTAATGCTGGAACGTCACGGGCTGTCATTGGCGCTGGGCTGCGCCATTCTCGCGATCCTGTACGGAATCGTCTCGGCGCGCTGGATCCTGCGCCAACCCACCGGCAATGAACGCATGGTCGCCATCGCCACGGCCATCCAGGAAGGCGCGCGCGCTTACCTCAACCGCCAGTACCTGACCATCGGCATCGCCGGTGTGGTGCTGTTCGTGCTGGTCGGCATCTTCCTGAGCTGGTACACCGCGATCGGCTTCGCGGTCGGTGCGGTGCTGTCCGGCGCAGCGGGCTACATCGGCATGAACGTGTCGGTACGCGCCAACGTACGCACCGCAGAGGCAGCGCGCCATGGCATCAGCGCGGCGATGGATGTGGCCTTCCGCGGCGGTGCGATCACCGGCATGCTGGTGGTCGGCCTGGGCCTGCTCGGCGTGGCCGGCTACTACGCACTGCTGCTGCGGCTGGGCCTGCCGATGGAACAGGCACTGCATGCACTGGTCGGCCTGGCCTTCGGCTCATCGCTGATCTCGATCTTCGCGCGCCTGGGCGGCGGCATCTTCACCAAGGGTGCCGATGTCGGCGCCGATCTGGTCGGCAAGGTCGAAGCGGGCATTCCCGAGGACGACCCGCGCAACCCGGCAGTGATCGCCGACAACGTCGGTGACAACGTGGGCGACTGCGCCGGCATGGCCGCCGATCTGTTCGAGACCTATGCTGTCACCGTGATCGCCACCATGCTGCTGGGCAGCCTGATGCTGGCCGAAGCCGGTGCCAATGCGGTGCTGTATCCGCTGGTGCTGGGCGGTGTTTCAATCATCGCTTCGATCATCGGCGCGCTGTTTGTGAAGGTGAAGCCCGGCGGCTCGATCATGGGCGCGCTGTACAAGGGCGTGATCGTCTCAGGCGTGCTGGCAGCGATCGCGTTCTATCCGATCACCACCGGACTGATGGCCGACAACGTGCATGGCCCTCTCGCCCTCTACGGCTGTGCATTGATCGGCCTGGTGTTGACCGGCCTGATCGTATGGATCACCGAGTACTACACCGGGACCCAGTACAAGCCGGTGCAGCACGTGGCGCAGGCTTCGACCACCGGCCACGGCACCAACATCATCGCCGGCCTCGGCATCTCGATGAAGTCCACGGCGCTGCCGGTGATTGCCGTCTGTGTGGCGATCTGGGGCGCGCACGCGCTGGCCGGGTTGTACGGCATCGCCATCGCCGCCACCGCGATGCTGTCGATGGCGGGCATGATCGTCGCACTCGATGCCTACGGGCCGATCACCGACAACGCCGGTGGCATCGCCGAGATGGCCGAACTGCCCTCGGAGATCCGCGACATCACCGATCCGCTCGATGCGGTGGGCAACACCACCAAGGCAGTCACCAAGGGCTATGCCATCGGTTCGGCAGCACTGGCCGCGCTGGTGTTGTTCGCCGATTACACGCACAACCTGCAGGCGGCCAATCCCGGCCAGGAGTTCCGCTTCGACCTCAGCGACCACACGGTGATCATCGGTCTGCTGATCGGCGGCCTGATTCCCTACCTGTTCGGCGCGATGGCGATGGAAGCAGTCGGTCGCGCGGCCGGCGCGGTGGTGGAGGAAGTGCGGCGGCAGTTCCGCGAGATCCCCGGCATCATGCAGGGCACCGCCAAGCCGCAGTACGACAAGGCGGTGGACATGCTGACCCGCTCGGCGATCCGCGAAATGATCGTGCCGTCGCTGCTGCCGGTGGCCGTGCCGGTGGTGGTCGGCCTGCTGCTGGGACCACGCGCGCTGGGCGGCCTGCTGATCGGCACGATCGTCACCGGGCTCTTCGTGGCCATATCGATGACCACCGGCGGCGGTGCCTGGGACAACGCCAAGAAGTACATCGAGGATGGCCACTTCGGCGGCAAGGGCAGCGAGGCGCACAAGGCGGCAGTGACCGGTGACACCGTGGGTGATCCGTACAAGGACACCGCCGGCCCGGCGATCAACCCGCTGATCAAGATCATCAACATCGTGGCATTGTTGCTGGTGCCGCTGCTGTAGATCCACGCCATGCGTGGATGACGGCTCCGATGGGGTCGGAGCCCTTTCCCGCGGAAAGGGATCCAACCCCGCCGCCGGTCCACGGTGTTCCGGTAGATCCACGCCATGCGTGGATGGCCGACCCGGATGCCGATCACCGCCCGCGCAGGAAGAACGCCACCGGCACCATCACGTCCACCGGGTCGCCGGCCACATCGGCCGGCGGCACCGGCACCGGGCTGGCACGCTGCACGGTGTCCAGTGTCTCCTGGTCGAGCAGTGCGAAGCCGCTGCTGCGCTCGATACGTGGCGCCGACACACGGCCGTCGCGGGCAACCGCAAAGCGCACATAGGCCACGCCCTGCTGGCGCAACCGTTCGGACTGGCGTGGATAGCGCCGATGCTGTTGCAGGTGTCCCAGCAGCAACCCCTGCCAGGTGGTGCTGGCACTGCTGCGTTCGCCGGCCGTGGTACGCGGTGCAGCGTAACGTGCGGCTGCCTGTGCAGGAACGTCCGGCGGCGCCAGCGTGCGATCGACGTTGGCGTCCGCAGCGTCCTCTGTCGGCTTCGCAGATGGCTCGAGCTGGGGCGCAAGTTCCCCTTGTGGCAGCGCCGGTGCCTTGATCTGTTCGTGTTGCTTCGGCACGGTCACGCGCCGCTGCTGCTCCTGCTGCAACGGTCCGGCGGGAAGCGCGCGCGGCGGTACCGGCGGCGCCTGCGCGGCGGGAGCCAATTCCAGCATCAAGGCGGCAGGAGGTGCCGCGGCTACGACCGGCGGCGTGCGCGACGCCCACCACCACAGCGTAGCGATCAGCACCGCATGTGCCAGCAGCACGATCGCCAGGCTGGCTGCCCAGCGCTGCAGCCCGCTCATCGAGCGCCCTGCTCCAGCCCGACCAGGGCGACTTTCAGGTAACCGGCACTGCGCAGAGCATCCAGCGTCGCCATCAGGTCTCCATACGAGACGCGCTGATCGGCACGCAGATAGAGACGCTGCGACGTATCGCCATGCGTTGCCGAGCGCAGCGCCGTGGCGAGGCCATCGCGTGCCACCGGCGCCTCGCCCACGCGCAGCGACAGATCGGCTTGCACGGTCACATACACCAGCGCATTTTCCGCCGGCGTCGCCTGTGCGCTGCTGGCGGGAAGCTGCACCGGCACCGACACCGTCGCCAGCGGCGCGGCCACCATGAAGATGATCAACAGCACCAGCATCACGTCGATGAAGGGCGTGACATTGATCTCGTGGGCTTCTTCCGGAGTGTCATCGCGTCCGGATGCGGTCCTGATCGCCATGGCGTACCTCAGTTGACCGCGCGCAACGTGCCTGCCGGGGCACGACGTGCAGCCCGATCGAGATCACGCGACACCAGCTGCTGCACCGCCGCGGAGAGATCGCCCAGCAGGCCGCGCAGGCCCGCCAGCACCCGGGTGAAGTGGTTGTAGACCAGCACCGCCGGGATCGCCGCGACCAGACCGAGCGCGGTAGCCAGCAGCGCCTCGGCAATGCCTGGCGCAACCACGGCCAGATTGGTGGTGTTGCTGTGGGCGATGCCGATGAAGCTGTTCATGATGCCCCACACGGTGCCGAACAGGCCCACGAACGGCGCCACCGCGCCAATGCTGGCAAGCACGCCGATGCCACGACGCTGGTTGCGTGCGGTCTCCAGTTCCAGGCGCTCCAGTCGTGACGCCACCCGCTCCTTGATTCCCTCGCGGTGATCCAGTTCCTGCGACAGATGCAGCTCGGTGCGCGCAGCATCCAGCATGGCGGCGGCGATGCTCTGCTGCAGTGCCGGCTCGCCGCCTGCGACCGGCAGGCTGGGTGCTGACAGCAGCAGGCTTCGCGCGAGGCGCAGGGCGCGCGCCTGCCGGGCAAGTTCCCAGCCCTTGGCCAGCAGCACGGTCCAGGTGGCCAGCGAGGCTACAGCCAGGGCAATCATCACGCCCTTCACCACCACATCGGCAGCCAGGTACATGCCCCAGGGGGTCAGTGCGGGGGCGGCCATGGGCGCCAGATCAGCAGGCAGCATCGTCAGAGGTTCCATTGGAATCGGAAGAGGTGGCGCGGCGGCGGGCAGCGCGCGGATCGGCGGCATCGTCCACGCCCACCAGCGGCGCAGGATCGAGACGTGGCGCCGGTCGACTCAGGACATAGCCCGCACTGACCGCAAAGAACAGGCCAACGCCCAGCAGCAGGCGCCAGGACGGGTGTGCGCCCCAGCAGAACATCGCAAATCCCAGTGCCATGCCCGCGCTGGCAAACGCCTTGCCCTTGCGCGATACCGCGCCCTGCTCACGCCACAGGCGCAGCGACGGCCCGTAGCGCGGATGGGAGAGCAGGCGCTGTTCGAACCTGGGCGAACTGCGCGCGAAGCAGCCCACCGCCAGGATCAGGAAGATGGTGGTCGGCATGACCGGCAGCAGGGCACCGATCACCCCCAGCGCGACCATCAGCCAGCCGAGCGCGAACCAGAGCCAGCGCATCAATCGCGCGCCAGCGGGCGGTGCAGGGACATCAGGAAAACTCCATTTCGACATGGCCGTGCACGCTGCGGAACGCGGCATCGGCGGCGTCGATCACGTCCTGCTCCTGCGCCGGCGACAGCACCACTGCATCCAGTGCAGCAGTGAACCCGCGCCAGTGCCGCGCGGCCCCATCAGGATGTGCCGCCAGGTGGCGCGCGCCGAAATCACGATCCAGGCCGAGTGCAGCCGCCATCTTGTAGAGCACGGTGCCGCCCAGGTTGGAGCCTTCGGCCACGTACAGCCAGCCCAACGCGGCCGGCAGCGGCAGGTCGTCCGTGAGTGCTGCGATGTCCTCGCCCGGCAGCGCCTGTTCCAGGTCCTGCAGGTCGCTGCGCACCTGCTGCAGGCGACGGCGTTCAGCCAGGTCCGGCAGCAACGCGTCCAGCGCAGGGCTGGCGTACAACGCGTCGATGCTGCGGTGGAAGCGGTACTGCACGCGCAGGAAGCGAGCGAAATTGCTGCGGTCGGCAAAGATGTCGCCGGCCATGATGCGCTTGTCGAGGGCGCCATGGCTGTCGCGGGTGGCGGCCTTCAGCCGCACGCTGCGGCTGTCTTCGAGGGATGTCTGAACGGTCATCGGGAGTGCCAGGGAAAGCGTCCCCCTGTAGACGATCCCGGCGAGGGTTCCCCCAACCCCGCTTGCGTCGATAATGCAGGTTCCTTTCCATTGCCAGGGCCCCACCGATGATCACCACCGAACCGCGCATGACCAACCTGTTCCTGCAGCTGGGTCTGGATGCCAGTGCCGAGGGCATTGCCCGGTTCATCGCCGACCATCAGCTGGCCGCGGGCGTGGAAGTGGCCGATGCCCCGTACTGGAACGAGGCCCAGCGCCAGTTCCTGGCTGAGTCGCTGCAGGCCGATGCAGCCTGGACCACCGTGGTCGACGAACTGAACGAAGCGCTGCACGAAGCGGCGGTGAAGGCGGCGACCGGGCTGTAATTGCCCGGTGGTAGCGCCGGCATGTACCGGCGCTACCGTTAGGTGATCCGCCGGGCATGGCCCGGCGCTACCAGTGGATCCACGCCATGCGTGGATGGTTGCTCAATACCGCCAGGTAAAGGCCAAACGCGCGGTCCGGCCAGGTGCAGGCATCACACCCAGCGCCAGCGGATCCAGGTAGTAGCGGTCGGTCACGTTGTCCACGTTCGCTTCCACCGACAGCTGGTCGTTGAAGCTCCAGCTCGCAAACAGATCCACCAGCGTGGTCGGCCGGTACAGCTGCTGGATCGCTGACAGCCCTACGTTCCAGTCCTTGTCCAGCTTGCTGATCGGGCCAGCGTTGTGGACCACGCGGGTGCCGAAGGTCAGCCGCTCGTCGAACAGGCGCGAGCCCAGGGTCAGGTTGACCATGTAGCGCGGCGGGTTCTGGGTGTTGCTGTAGGAGCCTTCGAAGCCTCCGTCCACGCAGTTGGGCGTGTTGGCCAGCTCGTCATTCTTCCGCTGTGCGCCGTAGGCACGGCGTTCGGCGGCGATGTCCGGCGCGCAGGTCTTGGCCTTGAAGTAATAGTGCGCGGACAGATCGGCAAACAGCTTGCCGCTGTCATAGCTGGACTGGAACTCCATGCCCGAGACCTTGAACCGGTCGACGTTGCGGATCAGGCCGGCCGACAGCGTGCGGTAATCGCGGGTGATCAGGTCGTCGATGCGGGTATCGAAGTACGCCAGCTTCAGCGCCAGGCGATCACCGGCAGTGAACAGGTCGTGCTGGATCGTGCTGGCGCCCAGTTCCCAGCTGTGCGCGCGCTCGGGCTTGAGTTCTTCCACCGGCTTGGCCGCCGTGAACAGGCCAAGCGTAGTCTCGAACAGGCTCGGCAGCTTCGTGCCTTCGGCGTACTTCAGGTAGACCATGCTGTCTTCGCTGAAACGGAAGGCCACGCTGGCCGTCGGCGAGAACGCGCTGTCGCGACGGCGGATCGGCTGCGACCAGCTCCAGCTGACCGGCACCTCCAGATCCTGCGCCTTGCCGGCATCGTAGAAGTTCCAGCCACCGATGTCGCCGACGGTGCCCTTCTTGTACGGCGAGGCCAGCAGCGACTCCTGGGTGAAGTTGCCGTTCGCGTCGGGATACCAGTTCAGCAGCGCGATGCGCTTGGCCCGCCACGACGGCAGCTTGGGATTGCCATTGAGCAGCTCGGTGTAGCGGTACTGGCCCTGCACGTCATATCCGTCCGGCGTGGCCAGGCGGTTGCGGTCATGCACGTCCACGCGGTTCCAGCGCCCGCCCAGCAGCATCTCCCAGTGTTCGTCCGGTGCCCACTTCAACGACGCCACCGCGCTGTATTCCTTGCGCTCGGCATTGCGCAGAAATCGGTTGTTGGCCAGGTCGTCGTGCATGATCGGGCCGGAGCTGCCCGGGGCGATGTCTTCATCGCTGTAGGACAGGCCGTAGTCGAGGGTGAAGCGGCCAACACTGCTGTCGAACACCGAGGTATTGCTGGCGTCCAGACCGAAGCGCTTCTGCCGCAACGGGTTGCGGTACGCATCCTTATAGCCGGGGTTGCCGCTGAAGCTGGGCGCGTCGTACCACTCGGTACGGCGGTCGAAGTACCACGGGGTGATGCCGGTCAGGCTGTTGTACATCACGCTGTCGGCATCGGTGTACCACGCGTTGACGCGCAGGTCGATCAGCTCGCTGTCCGGGTTGAACCGGTAGCGCAGGCTGTAGCTGTCCATGTCGACATGGCCCGGGTCCCACTGCGGCACGCGGTCGCGGTCGACGCGGATGATCTGCGAGGCCATGATCTCGCCAGCGGTGCCTTCATAGCGCCGATAGCCCGCTTCCAGCGTCTGCGCGTCGTCGATTCGCCAGGTGCCCTTGAGCAGGGTCGATTTCGAGCGGGAGGAAGTATTGAACACTTCGGTACGCGGTGGGTTCAGCGGCGCGAGGGTGCGACGGGTCTGCGGGAAATCGTCGTAGCCCTTGCTGCCGGAGAAGTAGTTACCGTTGTCGCGGTACGCATAGGCAGCCACCAGGTCGAAGCGATCCCAGTGGCCGGCGGCGGCGACGTTGAAGAACTGGCTGCCGGTGGCGCTGCGATCGCTGCGCGGCACGGCCTCGTAGCCGGGCAGGTTGTTGGCGCTGCCGTTGGCCAGTCCCCCGCGCACGCGTACGCCGACATCGCGCCCCTCGCGCAGCACGTCATCGACATTCAGCGTTTCCATTTCGACCACGCCACCGATACCGCCGGAGGCATTGGCCTGCAGGCTCGGGCCCTTGGTGATGGTCAGCCGCGAGATCAGGTCGGGGTCGAGGTAGGTGCGCTGCGACTGGCCGGCATAACCACGGTAGGTGTCCATGCTGGACTGGCCACCGTCGATGATGACCGGCACCCGGCTCTGGCCCTGGATGCCACGGATGTTGACGTCGAAACCATTGCCCACCCGCGGATCGCCCGCGGTAACACCGGCCACGCCCTTGACGATGTCGCCGTTGGACGTGCCGCGGAAGCGCTCCAGCGCGACGCGGCCGATGGTGGTGGTCGAGCCCACGCTGCGGTAGCTGTCGAGCAGGCGTGCTTCATCGCTGGCCGCACCGCCCTGCACGCGATCTCCGGCCACGCTGAGGGTATCGGTAACGATCACGCCCCCCGTCTGGCCCGCCGCAGCGGCCTCCAGCGTCACCGTATCGGCGCTTACCCGGCGCACGCTCAGGCCACTGCCGCGCAGCAGACGCGCGAGGGCCTCGTCGGCTGACAGCGTGCCGCTGACCGGCTGCGAGATCACGCTCTTGGCCAGCGTGCTCGGATAGACCACCTGCACACCGGACTGGCGCATGTAGGCGCGCAGCGCATCGTCCAGCGGTTGGTCGGGAATATCGAAGTGCCGTGCGGCAACAGCGCCAGCGGTGCTGGACTGCGCCATCGCGGTGGGAACGGCAGTTGCGAGGCCGGCAGCCAGCAGCGCGATGCACAGACGGGACGGGCGCGGCGCACGGCCCGGGCGGCGGAATTCGTACATGGGGAAACCTGTCAGAGGAGCGTGGCCGCGGGCGCGGCATCATCCGCGCATGCGCGGACCCAACGACGTACGTGGCGGCGGCGGGTACGTTCGTGGGGTAAGACGGATGGCCGCGCGACAACCCCAAGAGGGATTTGCGGTCGCAGTGGGTTCCGACCGTTAGTCGGCTCGGTGCAGCGGTGGGTGCCGACCGTTGGTCGGCACACTGGGATGATTCACGATGATCATCCGCGCATGCCGTGGATCTACTGCACGATGGCGACGCCGAACGGAAGACGGGTGACCTGCAACCCTGCAGTTGCGGCCAGCGCGTCCAGCGCCTGTTCCGGGCGATCGATGCGCAGCGCCGCGCTCACCGCCGGCAGCCGCGACAGATCGCCACGCACGATGGTGGGGCCGGCACGATAGCGTCCCACCCATTGCACGGCATCGGCGACGCTGGCCTGCTCCAGCAGCAGCTCGCCCTGTCGCCACGCGCCAACACTGTCTGCGGCAACGTCGGCGAGGCGCTGCACGCTTCGGTGCTCGCCATAGCCGGCGCGCTGCCCCACCTGCAGATAGGTCCAGCCGCCATCGACCGGACTGGCCACGCGTACACGGCCCTGCCCGACTTCGGTCTCGACCCCGCCAGCCACATGGGCGACCGTGAATGCAGTGGAGATGTCTTCCACCACACCATTGCCCGCAGCGACGCTGAATCGCCTCTGCGCATCGGGCGCCACGTCGAACCAGGCACGGCCCTGCAACAGCTCAACGCGACGACGCTGGTCGTCAAAGTGCACGGCGATCGCACTGTCGGCATCGAGCACGACGCGGCTGCCATCGGGCAGATGCACGTCCTGCACGCGGTGGTCGCTGCGATGATCGGCCTGCAGGCGCAGCCAGGCATCGGGCCAGGCCACCAGCACTGCCAACGCGGCGGCAGTGGCCATGGCCCAGCGCAGCCGCCGCGGGCGACGCGCTGCCTGCCTGCGTTCAATGGCGGCCGGACGCGGACCCACACTGCGCCACAGCATGCGCTCATGCTCGAATGAACGCCGATGCGCAGGCTCGGCGAGCCAGCGCTCGAACGCATCCATGCGCGCGTCGCTGATATCGCCGGACGCCAGGCACACGATCCAGTCCCTGGCCTGTTCGGCCACGGCATCATCGGCGGTGCTGCGGGGTGTCGGGGGCGGGCTCATCGGCTGGCGGGGGACACGATCAGAGGGGGGCGGAAAGACTAGACCGCATCGGCGGCCTGCGAATCAAGACGCATGGCGGGTATGTGCCCCCAAGCCGGATCGTTCATCGCCCGCTGCGCGCCCAGGCAAGCCGCTGCAGCGCAGTGCGCATGTGATTCTCCACCGTGGTCACCGACACGCCGAGGCGCCGGGCGATGTCGGCCTGGGTCAGGCCCTGCAGGCGATTGAGATGGAAGATGGTCCGCGTCGGCTCGGGCAGGTGGCCGGCGGCATCAAGCACACGCTGCAGTTCCTCCTGCGCCATCACCTGTTCCTCGGTGGAGATCTGCTCATCCTCCTGCCACAGGTAGTGCTCGGCCAGCAGGCGGTTGCGGCGCGTCGATTCGCGGCCGTGGTCAGTGGCGAGGTTGATGGCCAATCGATAGAGATAGGCACGCGGATTGTCGATGCTCTGGCTGTTGTCGACCCCGCGCGCCTTGAACCAGACTGCCTGGATCACGTCTTCCGCCCCGCTGTCGCCGCCGAGAATGCGCTGCACGCGTCGCAGCAGTGCCGATCGTTCACGGATCAGCAGTTCGGTCAGGGTGACGGCGTTGGAGGACATGCGCGGCGACGGGACAGACGGGGGCGGCGCGCATGCTACTCCGTTAATGCGAATAAATCACGTTTGCATTCGCACAGGCATCAAAGACAGTCTGTCAGCCCGTCATAGACGCTCGTGGTCGTACCGGGCAACTGGGCATCGATCGCCTCATGCCCGGCAGCCCGCCAGACCTGGAGCAGCTCCTCCAGCCGGGTTGCAGGCGCCAGCGGCAGCGTGCAGGCGTAGGTGCCATGGTCGACATCGATCCGGCCGTCCTTCTGCACCCAGGTTTCGCTGCCAGCGAAGGTCCAGACGCAGCTGGCGACCACGCCTGTCGCGCGCTCCACCGAGCAGCGCAGGCGCATGGCCCACAGGTTGTAGTACTGCCCCTCGCAGAACGTGTCGCCACAGATATCATCGAACCCGCGCACCAGCATGCGCTCGGCAGCGAGGAAGCGCTCCCGGCCGGTCGCGGGATCGGGGTAGTCACGGGCGTCCACGAACGCCGGCGCCGCCTGCGCGGTTCCGGCCAGCAGCAGACCACAGAGCAGCCATCGTCCCGGGAAAGCACGCATCAGGCGCCCCTCCTCTGCAGGCAATCAGGCAGCACCTCGAACAGACCATGATCGAGCCCGGGCAGCGGCGCCATCAGGCCGTCCGGCGCCTCCAGCGAGGCAAAGAAGGCTTCAACCGGCACCCCTGGCTGCATTTCCACCGGGCAGGTCCAGTGCCCGTTGTCGACCTGTACCTGCCCTGTGTCGGGGTGCACCGCCAGTTCGCTGGCCGCCAGCACCCAGACGCAGCGCTGCACCGTTCCCCGGTGGGCCAGCACGGCGCAGCGGAACTCCAGCACCCGGTAGTTGCTGTAATCGCCTTCGCAGAAGGTGTCGGCGCACAGGCGGTCGAACGCCTGGGCAAGCGCCCCTTCAAGCGCGTAGGCCCTGTCCGAGGAAGCTTGCTCGGTTGGGGAGTCGATCAGGTCGACATGCGTCCCGCGCGCCAGCGCGGTCAGCGGGACAAGCAGCAGCAGGACGCCGCAGCGCCAACGGTTCCAGTTCATTGCAGGTCTCCTCGGTTCGGGCTTCCAGCCTGCTCCGGTCGCTGGCCCGCCCCCATCGGGGAACCCCGTCCTGACCGGTCGTCGGCCACCGCGACGGCCCGTCAGCGCCCTACCCTGCACAGCGACCGGCAAAGGCATAAAATGGAGAGCTATCCGTCTACACCCCCACCTGGAGCACACCATGGGTCTGGAACTCGTCTCGCCCGGCAAGAACCCGCCGGAAGAAATCAACGTCATCATCGAGATCCCGAAGGATTCCGAGCCGGTGAAGTACGAAGTGGACAAGGAAACCGGCGCGATCTTCGTCGACCGCATCCTGTCGACCCCGATGCGCTACCCCTGCAACTACGGCTACGTGCCGAGCACCCTGTGCGGCGACGGCGATCCGGCCGACGTGCTGGTGGTGCTGCCGCTGCCGCTGGTCCCGGGTTCGGTCGTGCGTTGCCGTCCGGTCGGCGTGCTGAAGATGAGCGATGAGGCAGGCAGCGACGAGAAGATCCTGGCCGTGCCGGTCACCAAGGTGTTCGGCGGCTACGCACACGTGGAAGACATCGAGCAGGTGTCCAGCCACTGGCTGGAGCGCATCGGCCACTTCTTCGAGCACTACAAGGACCTGGAGAAGGGCAAGTGGGTCAAGCTGGACGGTTGGGGCGGCGCGGCTGAGGCCAAGCAGATCCTGATCGAGGCGCACCAGCGCCACCTCGACAGCAAGGCCTGAGACTGAACAGCATTGCTCCGGCGCACGGCGTCGGAGCGATGCGGGTCACGTTTCATGACGGCGGCACATCACCTTTGCCGCCGTATTAGGTAAATTGCGTCACTTCACACGTCGTCGACATCGACCGTCGAGACAGCCAGGGGAATGTGTCGTGCGTATTCTGCTTGTTGGGGATACAGCCAGCCTGCCGGTTGAGCTGACCGAATTCATTGCCGATCTTGGGGAAGACTGGCAGCCGCTGATCGCCACCGATGGCCATACCGCGATGACTGCGGTCGCCACCCAGGGCGTGGACGCGGTCATCGTCTGCCCGCAGTTGCCCGATCTCAACGCAACCACGTTGCTGGGACAGATCCGCACCTTGCGCCCGGAGACCATCCGCATCGCACTGGTCGATGCGCAGCACGGCAACCGGCCGCCGCCGGCGCGGCTGATCGGTGTCGCCCATCGCTTCCTGCCCTTGCCGCTGGCACCGGAAGTACTGCTGGAAGCACTGACCAGCCTGGAAGAGCTGCGCGAAGTGCTGGACAGTCCACGCCTGCGCGATGCCATCGGCCGCATCGAGAAGCTGCCCTCGCCACCGCATCTGTACCTGAGCCTGACCCAGGCACTGGAACATGACGACGACGCCGACAGCGCCGATGTCGCCAAGCTGGTCGCCGCCGACCCGGCGATCGCGGCCAAGGTGCTCCAGCTTTCCAATTCGGCGTTCTTCAGCCAAGGCCGTACCATCGCCGACCTGCGCACCGCAGTGACCCGGCTGGGCCTGGCCACGCTGCGCGATCTGGTGCTGGCCAGTGAAGTTTTCTCTGCGCCAACCTTGTCAGGCGCCGAACGCAACTCGCTGCAGCAGCGTGCCTTGATGGCCTCGCGATTGGCCGCACGTCTGCTGCCCGAGTCCAGCGCCGAACTCGGTGCCACCGCCGCACTGCTGGCCGACATCGGCCTGCTGCTGCCGGGCGTACGCAACGAGCGCAGCGACGCCGAGCCGGCGGACGACGACCGCCCCGGCCATGCCGAAGCCGGCGCCTATCTGCTGGGCCTGTGGGGCCTGCCGATGCCGATCATCGAGGCGGTGGCGTTCCATCTGCAGCCGCAGCGTGCGAACACCCGCAGCTTCTGGGTGACCGGTGCGGTGCACGTGGCACTGGCACTGGTCAACGGCGATCCGGTGGATGAAGAGTATCTGCAGCGCGCCGGTGTGCTGAACAAGCTGCCGCAGTGGCGCGAGCACGCCAACAGCCTGATGGGGCTGGTGCCGAGCGAGGCCTGAGGCGCAGCGGCAGGCCGGTACGAATGGGACGAAAGGCAGGCCATGTGGCCTGCCTTTTTTCGTTGTGCCGGAAGTTCATCCACGCATGGCGTGGATCTACCCAGTCGGTGCAGCGCGCAAACAAGAAGGGCGGACCTTGCGGCCCGCCCTCCTCTTTCTGCTGTCACGCTTCGATGGATCAGAAGCGCTGGGTGTACTTCATGTAGTAGTAACGACCGATGTCGAAGCCACCGTAGTACGAGAAGCTCGAGTTCGGCTGGCTGTACATGACCGGGCCTTCGTGGTTGAACACGTTGTTGGCACCGACCGAGACCGTGGCCTGCCACGGCAGGGTGTAACGCACCTGCACATCGTGGAAGGTGTTCGAACCCACCTTGCGGGTCGGCTGACCCAGGGTGTAGGCCGAGTTGAAGTCAGGCAGGTTGCACTCGGTGTCGTAGGAGCACGGCTCCTTCATGCTCGAGTAGTAACGCACGGCCCAGTTCACGCCCAGGTTGCCCAGGCTCCAATCGACATTCAGGTTCGAACGGACGCGGAAGTTCGCACCCCAGTCACCGGTTGCCCAGCTGGTGTGCTGCTCGACCGGGGTCTCGGCTTCGTTGTCGCGCTTGTACTCGAGGTAATCGACGTAGGTGGTCTTCCAGTCAACCACGATCTTGCCGAAGGAGAACTCCGGCAGGCGGTACTTGATGCCCAGGTCGTAACCTGCGGTTTCCTGGTAACCACCGTTGATCAGGGTACGGGTGACGTCGACCACCTGGTTGACGGTGCGGCCTTCGGTACCACGGCTGAAGCGGTCACACGCCGACGCCACGCCCAGCACGTAGCACTGGTTGAGGATCGAGGTCACCGACTCGGCGGCGATCACGTTGTCGATGCGGATCTTCCACCAGTCCAGGCTGACGTCCAGGCCCTGCACGAAGTTCGGGCTGTAGACCAGGCCGGCCGTCCAGGTCTTGGAGGTTTCCGGCTGCAGTTCCGGGTTGGAACCGGACTCGAAGGCGCTGTAGGACTGGGTGCCCGGGCCGGTCGACTGTGCGCCACCGGAGGTGATCTGGCGGAAGTTCGCCGGAACGCCACGTGCACCGCAGGCCGCGGCAACCGACGGGTTGCGCGAAGCCGAACCGAAGCTGCTGTCGCACGGATCGGTGTAGGCGTCGAAGGTCTGCGAGGTGCCGCCGTACATGTTGGCGATGTTCGGCGCGCGGAAGCCCGTCGAATAGGTCGCACGCACCAGCAGGTCGTCGATCGGCTTCCACTTCAGGCCGAACTTGCTGTTGATGGTGTCGCCGAAGGTGTTGTAGTCCGAATAGCGACCGGCCATGTCGAGCGACAGTTCCTTGGCGAACGGCATGTCGGCCAGCACCGGCACGTTCAGTTCGACGTAGAACTCGTCGAGCTTGTAGCTGCCCTTGGTCGGCGCGCCGGCCAGGTCGGTGCTCAGGCCCGACTGCAGCAGTGCATCCGGGTTGTACTCACCACTTTCCTGACGGTGCTCGTAACCAGCAGCGATGGCCAGGTCACCGGCCGGCAGCGTGAACAGCGAACCGGAGATGTTGGCGCTGTAAGCCTTGGTGGTGTTGGTATAGGTGTCGTGGCTCGGCAGGAACAGGTAGGCCTGCAGTGCCGGGTCAGCCAGCGAACCATTGCCGGTGGAGCCGTACGGTGCCAGCGGGTTCCACGGGGTGCAACCGGCGATCACCTTGCCCGGGGTGCCGCAACGGGCAACGTTGCCGTCCATGAAGGACGGGCCGACGGCGTTCTGCACGTTCGGGATGAACAGGTTGCCGGTGCCGGTCTTGACGCCCTTGTTCTGGTTGTAGACGTAACCCACGTCCCAATCCCAGAACTTGTCAGCGAACTCGAACGAACCTTCCAGGCCGGCCGAGAAGCGGAAGGTTTCCTGCTCGGATTCGGTCTGGCGCGGGAACTCGGAGGTACGGCGGATGAATTCCGCATCCTTGCCCAGCGGGTTGTAGATGCTGTCGGCCGACAGCGGGGTGCCGTAGACCTCGGACTGGTACGGGTAACCGGCAATCTGCGAGGTCGCGGTGCGCTTGGTGTACAGCACGTTCGCGGTGGCGCGGATGTTGTCGGTCAGGTCGTAGTTGCCGTTGGCAAAGACCGAGCGACGGGTCAGCTTGTTCTGCAGCCACATTTCACGGCTGGCATTGGTGTAATCACCGGTACCGAACTCGCGGAAGTCGCCGATGCCGTTGCCGGCACCGGTATTGGCGCGGGTGTACCAGATGTCATCGTCGGCATCCTTCGGGGTGCCCATGTCATCGATCAGCACGCCCTGGTTGGATGCCGGCGACCAGCCATTGGCATCGTCCGCGGTCGGGTTCGGATGGAAGCGACCGTTCGGGTAGCGGCTGAAGGAACGATCCTTGGCCTTGACCTCGTCTTCCTTGCTGTACTCGGCGCCGAAGGTGATCGAACCGCGCTCACCGGTCTGGCCGTAGACGAAGTTGTAGACCTGCTTCTGGCCGTCGCCCTGGCCGTACTGGCCACCGTAGACGCTGGCTTCCAGACCGTCGAAGTTCTTGCGGGTGATGATGTTGACCACGCCGGCGATGGCATCGGAACCATAGATGGCCGAGGCACCATCGGTCAGCACTTCGATGCGCTCCACGACCGAGGTCGGGATCGATGCCAGATCGGTGTAACCACCGGTGCTGGTGCCCATGCGCTTGCCGTCCAGCAGCACCAGGGTGCGCTCCGGGCCGAGGTTGCGCAGGTCGACGTACTGGCCGCCGACTTCTTCGCCCGAGGACAGGGCATCGGCGCGGCTGATCGCCGGCGAACCGGTCGCCGACAGGTTCTGCACGATGTCGGCAACGCTGGTGAAGCCCTGCTTTTCAATGTCGGCGCGCTGCAGCGCGATCACCGGCTGTGCGGTTTCCATGCTTGCCTGGCGGATGCGCGAACCGGTGACCGAAATGCGGTCCAGGTCGGTCGTGCCGCCGGCAGCTGCGTCCTGCGCCGAAGCGAAGGACGGTGCCAAGGCAAGCGCAATGCCGGCCGGCAGCAAGCCGAGCCGCACTGCGGGAATACGAACGTTCATCAATCTCTCCAAGGTACGTGTTAGTAGCGTGTTAAAACGCCGTAGCACGTTACGATTGCGTTGCAGCGCTGTATTTGCGCGACACAACCGGAGACTTTGCGGAGTGTGGCGGAAGCTGTCCGTCGTTCTCGCGGAAGCGCGAGGCGGACTGGCCGTAGCGGGCGCGGAAGGCACGCGCGAAGCTGCAGCAGTTGTCGAAACCGCTGGCGGCAGCGACTTCGCCGACCATCATGTCGGTGTCGCGCAGCAGATCGGCGGCGCGTTCGAGGCGCAACCGTGCCGAAAGCGACTGCGGGCTTTCCTCGTACAGGCTCTGGAACGTCTTGGAGAGATACCAGCTGGAGAAGTTGGTCAGCTCGGCCAGTTCGCCGATGCGCACCACGCGGTGGCTGTTGCCTTCCAGATACAGGCGCGCGCGCTGCATGCGGCCGAACACCTGACGCTTGCGACTACGCGAGCGGCCGGGGCAACGCTGTACGTTGTCGGCCAGGCTGCGCTGCAGGCCGGCAAGATGCAGCAGCAACGGACGCAGCGCCTGCGCCGGCTGCCCGCTGGCCAGGGCGTCACGCCACAGGCGCAACGCAACGCGCGCATCGGCACGGTTCATCAGGCCACGACCGGCGTACAGCCCGCAGTCGGCCATTTCGGTCAGCACCCGCAGCGCTTCGGCGTTCAGGTTCATGCCCACGCACAAGCCGTTGCGTCCGGCCTGGACCAGCGGCCTGGACTCCTTCTCGAACGCGATCCACTCGCCCTGCCGAAGCCGGAACCGCCCTTCCTTGGCTTCCACCCAGGAGGTACCGCGCACCTGCATCCACACGCTGAAGCTGGTACCGGCTGTCTGCAGGCTGCCGAGGCGGGCAACGCCCATGCAGGTCGGCGCGACATCGTCGATCGCCTTGTCCAGGGATACGGTTTGACCACGATCGGCCAGCGAGAGTTGACGCATGAGGGCACCACGGATTTGCCAAGTACAGGCTTCCGTTTTGCCAAATCAGGCGGCAGCGCGTCAGGAAAGACTGCCGAGATCGCCACGAATTCGCGGCGAGATCGTCACGAAGAAATTACGAAGGCCCTTTTTCGTTCAAGATCAACAACCTGGAGAACGCCGGAAACAGCGCAGGCGGTTGTTCGGGCAGTCGCATCACGCCGATGTCCGCGCCATCGCTGATGGCCAGGGCCAGGTACAGGCTGCTTCCATCGGCGCTGGCGCTGAGTCCATTACCCGCGCTCAGGCGCTGCGCGTCCAGGCAGCGCTCCGCTTCTTCGCGTCCGGACTGGATACGGACCAGCGTGGTACCGCAGTCGGCATTGCTGCCGAGGTAGTCGATGCTGCCGTTGCCGGCCACGGTCCAGGTCCGGTAGCGCCATCGGCTCGGCCGGTCCTCGCTGACCTGCTGCACGCTGGCCGGGGTCAACGCCGCGTCCACCGACCACAGCCCGCCGGCTGCCAGCCGGGTGAACAGCACCCGCCCGGTACTGCGGTCGAAACGTGCCTGCGACACGCCTTCCAGGCTGGCCAACCGCCGCCAGGGCTGCGCGCTGCGGTCGAACAGACTCAAACGGGTGTGCTGGTCGGCATCACGTTCAACCACCAGCAGCTGCTCTGCGTCTGCACCGTACAACGCCTGCAACGGCTGCTCGGCGGGAACCGGAAGGCGATGCAGCTGTTCATCGCGCGGTGCGATCTCGTAGACAACCGCTTCGCCATGCTCATCGCGGCCCACCACCAGCAGATGCCGGCTGTCTGCCGACCAGTCGGGTGCCTGCCGTGCTTCCGGCTTCAGCCCTTCGATCGGCCGCAGCGACTCCGGCCGCTGCATATCTGCCCACCACAGCGCGAAGCTGCCGGAACGATCGGAACTGAACACCAGTTGCCGTCCATCCGGTGCCACCATCGGTTGCCCATCGCGGCCACTGGAAGCGAACAGGCGCTCGCCGGCACCGCCCTGCGCGGGCATCCTGAACACGCCGAACTGCGCGCGCCGATGCACGAACGCCAGCATGTCGCCGCGACGGGAGACCGCCGGCCACTGCGCATCGTCGAGCCCGGCGTCGCGCAGCGTCCGGCGCTCGACGTCGAGGTAGTACAGGCGTGCTTCGCTGTCCACGCGGCGACCGAACACGATATGTCGACCGTCGCCCAGCCATGCCCAACCACGCAGCTCTGCCGATTCGGTCGTCAACTGCTCGGGCGTGCCGCCGCTGGCAGGCATCCGCCACAGGTCGCCCAACTGGGGGTTGCGGACAAACACCAGCCATTTCCCATCCGGCGAATAGCGCGGGGCGTAGTCGAAATCGTCTTCGTCGACCGCGTAGTCCAGCGCTCGCCATTGGCCGCTGGCCAGATCGAGCACGCGGATGCCGCGATGGGCATAGCGACCGACCATGCTGCCGAAGACCAGGCCGCGGCCATCGGGCGTCCAGTCGAAACTGAGCAGCTCGGTGCCGTCGCAGCGCGTGGCCTGACGCACGGCGCCGCCAGTGGCGCTGGCGATCAATACCTGGCAGCTGTCATCGGCACCAAAGCGGGCGAAGGCGATTTCGCGGCCATCCGGCGACCAGTTCGGGAAGCGGTCGCTGGCACCAGCCGGCGGCGAAAGCAGCTGGCGTGCGGGCGCGTTGCCGGAGGTCTGCACCTTGATGGCGTTGCCGCCCTTGCCATCGTCGTTGGCGCCTTCGTAGGCGACCTGCGATCCGTCAGGCGAAAGTGTGGGATAGGTCTCAAAACCGGCCGTGGCGGTAATCAGTCGATAGGGGCGCTCAGGGCTTCCGATCACCCGCGTGCCGTTCTCCACTGCGGCGTCCACCGGAGAGCTCACCGGCGCTGGGCGGCGCAGCAGCAGTACGCTCAACACCACCAGCGCAAGCAGCATCACCACGCCCAGCGCCAGCAGCAGGCGACGGCGCAGGCGGCGCCAACGGCGGCTCCCTCGTTCAACCCCGGCCGCGCCGGCGAGGGCCACGGCATCCTGTGCAGGCGGCTGCGATGCGGCCGATTCCTCTGCAGCAGCAATCGCATCGGTCTCGTGGTCCGACAGCGGCTGCACCGGCACAAGCAAGCGGTAGCCGGTCTTGGCAATGGTCTCGATGTACGCCTGGCCATTGTCGTCGTCGACGCTGAAGGCCTTGCGCAGCTGGGTAACGGCCTGGGTCAGCACATCGTTCGTCGGCAGTGTGTCCGGCCACACTTCGGCGAACAGCTCGTCGCGGGTCACCACCCGCCCGGGCTGCCGCATCAACACGCGCAGCACGCCCAGCGACTTGGGCGTCAAACGGCGTGTACGGCGCGCACCGGCGACTTCGACCTCACGCGAGGACAAAGTAACGATGCACTCGCCGACGCGGACGCGGTCGGATTCAGGCGACTGGATTTCGCTGTTGATCATTCGTTGCTATGGGGCTGAAACAGGCCGCAAACACTGTTCACCATCGATCCCTTCCCATCCTTGGCACAGCAAGAAGCCAGATTCCGCACAAAGCATCGGCGCATACCGCAAAAAAAACGAAGCCTCCGGATATTAGCCTATGCCGGTTACCTCGCCTATCGCGTGGTCGACATCAGGCTCTCTCTCGCCGACGCATTCACATAATAAGCATCATCATTCGCGCCCTTGCGGGCGCGATATTTTTATCTGGCGTTCATTTTCAGAAGCGTTTCAGCATGGTCAGGCCGACCAATCGCGAAACCACCAACGCTACATACATGACGCCGGAAAACTGCTCCAGCATCACCAGCGCGCGGGCCTGCGGATGCAGTGGCACAACATCACTGAGACCCACCCCTGACAATAAGCTGAAGCTCAGATAAAGCAGCTCCATCCAGGTGCGCTGCGGCCCACCACTGGCGCCCTGGAAACTGCCCGGATACCACTGCTGACATACGGCAAAGGTAAAAGCGAATGCCCACGCCAACAACGTGAACGTAGCGCCAGCGGCAAACAGTTCGTCGCGGGTCACCTTGTGGTCCTGCAGCATGTACGCGATCAGTGCGCCAGCGGTATAGAAGTACAGCAGGCTTTCCAGCAGTTGTGCGGTGATGCCCAGTGCCGGCCGGTCGAGCAGTGCCGCAGAGAGGGAAAACACCACCGCCGGGATGGCCAGCACCAGCGCCAGCCAGGTTCCCAGCGGGCTGCGCTGCACCACCCACAGGGCCAGGCCGAGCACGGCCATGCCGAATACCCCCACCGCCGCGCGCCCGGCAGCGGTTTCGTCCAGCGCCGGGTACAGCAGCACCGACAGCAGCTGTGCCCCGAGCAGCCAGGCAGAGGGATGACGGCGGGCGATGGCCAGCCAGCGGGTGGTGACGGCAATGGGCATGGTTCCTTGTCCCCGGGGAACGATGGGCCGAGGATAGCGGCATGTCGGTGAGATGGGTGATGGGATGACGCCGGGCATTACCCGGCGCTGCCCCACTGCGATCAGCCCTGCTGGTACACCTCGGCGCCGGCAGCACGGAACTGCTCGGACTTCTCCTGCATGCCCTTCTCGGCATACTCGCGCACGTCCTGGGTGATCTTCATCGAGCAGAAGTGCGGGCCGCACATCGAGCAGAAGTGGGCCAGCTTGTGCGCGTCCTTGGGCAGCGTCTCGTCGTGGAATTCCTTGGCCTTCTCCGGGTCCAGACCGAGGTGGAACTGGTCGTCCCAGCGGAACTCGAATCGCGCCTTGCTCAATGCGTTGTCGCGCACCTGCGCGCCGGGGTGGCCCTTGGCGAGATCGGCCGCGTGCGCGGCGATGCGATAGGCCATGATGCCGTCACGGACGTCCTGCCGGTTGGGTAGGCCCAGATGCTCCTTCGGCGTGACGTAGCAGAGCATGGCGGTACCGAACCAACCGATCATTGCCGCGCCGATCGCACTGGTGATGTGGTCGTAACCCGGCGCGATGTCGGTGGTCAGCGGTCCGAGCGTGTAGAACGGTGCCTCGCCGCACTCGCGCAGCTGCTTGTCCATGTTCTCCTTGATCAGCTGCATCGGCACGTGGCCGGGGCCTTCGATCATGGTCTGCACGTCGTGCTTCCAGGCGATCTTCGTCAACTCACCCAGCGTTTCCAGCTCGCCGAACTGCGCGGCATCGTTGGCATCGGCGATGCAGCCCGGGCGCAGGCCATCGCCCAGCGAGAAGGTCACGTCGTAGGCCTTCATGATTTCGCAGATGTCTTCGAAATGGGTGTAGAGGAAATTCTCCTTGTGGTGGGCCAGGCACCACTTGGCCATGATCGACCCGCCGCGGCTGACGATACCGGTGACCCGCTTGGCGGTGAGCGGCACATAGCGCAGCAGCACGCCGGCGTGGATGGTGAAATAGTCCACCCCCTGCTCGGCCTGCTCGATCAGGGTGTCGCGGAAGATCTCCCAGGTCAGCGCTTCGGCGCGGCCGTCGACCTTCTCCAGCGCCTGGTAGATCGGCACCGTACCGATCGCCACCGGCGAATTGCGGATGATCCACTCGCGCGTTTCGTGGATGTGCTTGCCGGTGGACAGGTCCATCACCGTGTCACCGCCCCAGCGGATCGCCCACACCAGCTTTTCCACTTCCTCGGCAATACCCGAGGACACCGCGCTGTTGCCGATGTTGGCGTTGATCTTGGTGAGGAAGTTGCGGCCGATGATCATCGGCTCGCTTTCCGGGTGATTGATGTTGTTGGGCAGCACCGCCCGGCCGCGGGCGATTTCCTCGCGCACGAATTCCGGGGTGATGATGTGCTGGATCGATGCGCCGAAGGATTCACCGGGATGCTGCTGCAGCAGTGCGGCATCACGGATCGCCTCCAGCCGCTGGTTCTCGCGGATGGCGACGAATTCCATTTCCGGGGTGATGATGCCGCGACGCGCATAGTGCATCTGGGTGACGTTGGCACCGCCACGCGCGCGGCGTGGCAGGCTGCGCGCTGGGAAACGCACCGGATCCAGCTTGGGATCGTGCTCGCGCGCGCGGCCGAACGAGGAGCTGAGACCGTCGAGCTGTTCGGTGTCGTTGCGCTCCTCCACCCACGCACGACGCAATGCCGGCAGGCCTGCGGAAAGATCGATGCGCACGTCCGGATCGGTGTATGGGCCGGATGTGTCGTAGACGGTGACCGGCGCGTTCTCTTCGCCACCGAACACGGTGGGCGTGCGGGTCAGCGCGATCTCGCGCATCGGCACCTGCAGGTCCGCGCGCGAGCCGGCCACATGGATCTTGCGCGAGCCGGGGATGGGCCGGGTCACGGATTCGGAGAGTTGCTGGGCCTGTTGCTGCAGGGCAGAGAGCTGTGCGTTCATCGGGCATCGTCCAGGAAGGTCAGGGACGAAGCGGCGGCGCACTGCGCCCGCGCCCGGACGGCACCAAGGCGTTCCTTGGGCGGGATCGGGGCACGGCTGCATTGCAAAGCTTCCCTACGCCGGTATGAGCCGGATCAGGTTCCAAGGGACTATCTCAACCGTGGCCACAAGGCCGCGGTACCCCCGCTTCTTGGTGCGCATTAGAGCATAGACCGCCTGCCTCCGGGGTTGCCCCCGGGCTCAGATCCGTTTTCCTGCGGAGAACGGATCTGAGCCCAATCGCCATTCGTTAACAGAACCGTGACGTCGCATTCAGTAACGTGCACGCGCGCCGCACCGCCGCAAGCGGTGCTTTCCCTGCCGCCATCGCGGCTCCTGTCCGGTGCGCGCACGCTGTCACCGGCCCACTCCCTGCAAGCTTTTGCTCGCTCCCCTCAATCCCTTGATCGGAGAAGCTCCTTCATGGTGTTTCGCATTTCCATCGCACTGGTGCTTGCCCTGGTGCTGCTGGCCGGCCTCGCGCCTGGCCCCTTCAATACCGTTGTGCAGGCGGCGCTGGCCGATGTCATCCGCAGCGTCGGTTGGCTGTACCTGCTGGTCGTATTCCTGGCACTGGTATTCCTGATGTACCTGGCGTTCGGCCGCTTCGGCAACCTGCGCATCGGTGGCGAAGACGCCGAGCCCGAGTTTTCGCGCGCCAGCTGGATGTCGATGCTGTTCGCTGCCGGCATGGGCATCGGCCTGGTGTTCTGGGGAGCGGCCGAGCCGATTTCGCACTTCACCAAGCCACCGGAAGGCCTGGCACCACAGAGCATGGATGCTGCGCGTGCGTCGATGCGCTATGCGTTCTTCCATTGGGGCCTGCATCCGTGGGCGATCTATGCACTGATCGGACTGGCGATGGCCTGGTTCCAGTTCAACCGCAATGGACGCGGACTGGTCAGCGACATGCTGCAGCCGATCATCGGCCGCCACCACCGTGGGTGGATCGGCCGCATCGTCAACATCGCAGCAGTGGTCGCTACGGCGATCGGCGTGGCGACGACGCTCGGCTTCGGCACCATCCAGATCGCTGCGGGCGTGGAGCGCGTGTTCGGCCTGCAGGCTACGGTGCCGGTGCAGATGACCATCATCGCCATTGCCTTCGTGCTGTACATGGCCTCCACCGCCAGCGGCGTGGAGCGCGGCGTGAAGTGGCTGTCCAACTTCAACCTGGCGCTGGCGGCACTGTTGGCCGCAACCGTACTGGTGCTGGGGCCGACCGGATTCATCTTCGATACGTTCACCACCACGCTGGGTTCCTACCTCAACCAACTGGTGACCATGAGCCTGCGCATGTCGCCGTTCTCCGGCAGCACCTGGGTGGCCGACTGGACGATCTTCTACTGGGCCTGGTGGATTTCCTGGGCACCGTTCGTGGGCTCGTTCATCGCGCGCATCTCGCGCGGCCGCAGCGTGCGCGAGTTCGTGATCGGCGTGGTGCTGGCACCGACGCTGCTGGGCTTCTTCTGGTTCGCCGTTTTCGGCGGAACGGCCTTGTGGGCGCAGATATTCGGCCATGCCGACCTGGTGCAGGCACTTGGCAATGGCTATGAGACGGTGCTTTTCACCCTGTTCGACAGCCTGCCGGCGTCGCTGATGCTGTCGGCGGTGGCGTTGGTGCTGCTGATGATTTTCTTCGTGACCTCGGCCGATTCGGCGGTACTGGTGTTGGCCAGCATGTCCACCGACGAAGCCGGCGATCCGCCGCTGAAGCGCAAACTGGCGTGGGGCATCGCGGTCGCGTTGATCGCGGCGGCATTGCTGCTGGCCGGTGGCCTGGATGCACTGCAGGGCATGATCACGATCGCAGCGTTGCCATTCGCACTGCTGATGGTGCTGGTGATGGTGTCGCTGTATCGGGTGCTTGACCAGGAGTACACGCGCGAGCGCCGGCAGACGCAGCGCCAGCGACGCATGATCGATGCGTGGATCGCGCGGGAGATGGCGGCGCAGGAAGAGACCCAGGCGGAGGCGGCGCGCGCGCAGGATCAGGATTGAAGGTGTTTTGCAGCCTGCGGCTGCACCGCTTTTCTCAAGCAACGGCAAGTGCAACTTCAAAAGCCAAAGCGGCTCTGGGTTACTGCTGGCTGGGCGAGGCGGTGTGGGTGGGCAGGACACGCCGTAAACCCATCCCTGGGGGCTCGATGGCGCCATCCATGGCGCCAACGGTCCTGCCCACCCACACCGCCCCACCCCCGACAGATTTCCGGTGACGGTTGGTTCTCCACGCCATGCGTGGATGAGGTGTATCGGAAAACAAGAAGGGGTCGGATCCGTTTTCCTGCGGAAAACGGATCCGACCCCAACCATCAGCACGCGGCTGTTGCTGTTGCTGTTGCTTTTGATCTTCTTTTTTTTTCCTGCGGTGGCGGCCGCAGAAAACTGTCAGAGGCCGGGTGGGTGGGCTGGGCGGGGGTGTCAGCCGCATGGATGCGGCTGCCAAGCCTCCAAGGACGGATTCACGGCGTCCCCCGACCAGCCCACCCGTCCGGCCCAATTACATGATCCCGCATCTACGAACCCCCACCGCAGAGGGGGCTGAGCCCGGTGGCCGGAAAACCTCAATACCCCGCCGCCTGCCCATCCTTGCGACTCTCCGACGCGCCGTAATACACGCCCGTGTCCGGATCACGCAGGATCGCCTGGTAGCCGCCGTACGGACCATCGGCAAACACCACGCGGTGCCCCTTGCGCATCAGCGCACGCACCGTCTCGTACGGGAATCCGGTTTCCAGATTCACCTCACCGCCATCGGTCATCGCCGTCGCCTGCCCGGTCGGTTCGGTCGAGCCCTCGTGCTGGATGCGCGGCGCATCACCGGCTTCCTGCAGGTTCATGCCGAAGTCCACCAGGTTCATCACGATCTGCGCGTGCCCCTGTGGCTGCATCGCGCCGCCCATCACGCCGAAGCTTGCATATGGCTTGCCGCCCTTGGTGATGAAGGCCGGAATGATGGTCTGGAAAGGACGCTTGCCCGGTGCGTAGCCATTGGGATGATTCTTCTGCAGCACGAACATCTCGCCGCGATCCTGCAGGATGAAGCCCAGCCCCGGCGGTGCCATGCCGCTGCCCATGCCGCGGTAGTTGGACTGGATCAGCGACACCATCATGCCGTCGGCGTCGGCCACGGTCATGTAGATCGTGTCGCCCTCTTCCAGCTGCTTCGGTGTACCCGGCTGCACTTCCTTCAGCGCCTTGTCCATCGAGATCAGCGCGCGGCGCTGCGCGGCGTAGTCCTTGGAAATCAGCTTCTGTACCGGTGCCGGCTGGAACGCCATGTCGGCGTAGAAGCGCGCGCGGTCGGCGAACGCCAGCTTCTTCGCTTCCACGAACAGGTGCACGTGTTCGGGCGAGCCGAACGGAATCTTCGAGAAGTCGTAGCCTTCCAGCACGTTGAGGATCTGCAGCGCGGCGATGCCCTGGCTGTTCGGCGGCAGTTCCCACACGTCATAGCCGCGGTAGTTGCTGCTGACCGGTTCAACCCACTCACCGTGGTGGTCGGCCATGTCCTGGTAGCTCAGGTAGCCGCCATTCTTCTTGAAGTAATCGCCGATGGTGTGGGCAATGTCGCCCTTGTAGAAGGCATCACGCCCGCCGTCGGCAATCTTCTGCAGGGTGTCGGCCAGGTTCGGGTTCTTCCACATCTCGCCCTTGCGCGGAGCGTGGCCGTCGACGGTGAACTGCTCCCTGAAACCCGGATACTGCGACAGCTTCGGCACCGAGCGATCCCAGTAATAGGCGATCGCTTCGGCAACAGGATGACCCTCGCGCGCATAGCGGATGGTCGGCGCCAGGTTGTCGGCCATCGGCTTGCGGCCGAACCGGTCGTGCAACGCGAACCAGCCATCCACTGCGCCCGGCACCGATACCGGCAACGGGCCGGTGGCCGGAATCTCCTTCAGACCACGGCGCTGGAACTCGGCCAGGGTGAGCGACTTCGGCGAGCGGCCGGAGCCGTTGTAGCCGTAAAGCTTCTGCGTCTTCGGGTCCCACACGATGGCGAACAGGTCGCCGCCGACGCCATTGCCGGTGGGTTCCATCAGGCCCAGCGCTGCGTTGGCCGCAATGGCGGCATCGACCGCCGAGCCACCGCCCTTCATCACGTCCAGCGCGATCTGGGTCGCCAGCGGCTGCGAGGTGGCGGCCATCGCATGCGGGGCGATCACCTCCGAACGGGTGGCGAAGGTGTGGCCGGTGATGCGGTCGGCAGCCTGGGACAGCACGGGCACGGCAGCCAGCACGGCAGCCACCAGCAGGGAACGGGCAAGGCGTCGGGACACGGTCGGGTTCCGAATGGAAGGGTGGTAACCGATCTTCGCTGCTACGGCGATCAGGGGCCATCGGGCATAGGTCATGGACGGCCGCCCTTCGGTGGCTGCGGATCTTGGTCCGCAGCCAGCAAGACAGAATCACCCCGAATCCGCGCAAAAAACCCGTTGAAAAGAGTGAATTCGGGTTCACCGAAACACTTTCAGCGGCAACCATCCTTGTGCCACAAGCGATTGCACTGCATGCAGCGGAAACTGACGGGAATATCGCTGCGAGGGTTGACAGCGCGGAAACGGCTGTGGTTTTCTCGATCACATGTTGCATCACAACACGCCACCGCGAACCCACATCGAAGCCGCCGATACCGGCGCCGCCTCGCTGCGTTCGATTCTTGTGCTCGTACTTATTACCCAACCAACAGGTGCGGGACGAGCCAGCGTGTAAGCAGCAAATACACCGGAACTCTTCAAAACCCGCACCCGCCCAGGTGCGGGTTTTTTCATTTCAGGACCTGGTTTCAGACGCAACCACCATGACCAACGCCCATTGCACAACCCAGACCCGCTGCACCACGAATCCTCGTGGTGGCAGTACCTGTGCGACGCGCGGCGCTGCCCTCCCCGCTTTTCCCTGACCGGCCGGTACGTCGATTCGACTGCCGGCCGTCTTTTTTCTTCCCACCCGCAAGGAACCTCCCCCATGAGCACCAACGATCTGCCCCAGACCAAGATCGCCGTCATCGGCTACGGCAGCCAGGGCCGCGCGCACGCGCTGAACCTGCGTGAATCCGGCTTCGATGTGGTGGTAGGCCTGCGTCCGGGCGGCCCCACCGAGGTCAAGGCGCAGGCCGATGGCTTCACCGTGAAGGCACCGGCCGAGGCGGTGAAGGATGCCGATCTGGTCGCGGTGCTGACCCCGGACATGGTGCAGAAGAAGCTGTACGAGGACGTGCTGGCGCCGAACATGAAGCAGGGCGCGGTGCTGTTGTTCGCGCATGGCTTGAACGTGCACTTCGACATGATCAAGCCGCGCGATGACCTGGACGTTGTTCTGGTCGCACCGAAGGGCCCGGGTGCGCTGGTCCGTCGCGAATATGAAATCGGCCGCGGCGTGCCGTGCATCTGGGCGGTCTACCAGGACAAGAGCGGCAAGGCCGCCGAGTACGCACTCGCCTATGCAGGCGGACTGGGCGGCGCGAGGGCCAACCTGATCCAGACCACCTTCAAGGAAGAAACCGAAACCGATCTGTTCGGTGAGCAGGCGGTGCTGTGCGGCGGCGCTTCGGCGCTGGTGCAGGCGGGCTTCGAGACGCTGGTGGAAGCCGGCTACCAGCCGGAAATCGCCTATTACGAAGTGCTGCACGAACTGAAGCTGATCGTCGACCTGTTCTACGAAGGTGGTATCTCGCGCATGTTGGAATTCATCTCCGAAACGGCGCAGTACGGCGATTACGTCAGCGGCCCGCGCGTCATCGACGCCGGCACCAAGGAGCGCATGAAGGAAGTGCTGAAGGACATCCAGGACGGCACCTTCACCAAGAACTGGGTGGCCGAGTACGAAGCGGGCCTGCCGAACTACAACAAGTTCAAGCAGGCCGACCTGGAGCATCCGATCGAGAAGGTAGGCAAGGAACTGCGCGCCAAGATGGTCTGGTTGCAAGGTCAAGCCGCGTAACAACGCGGCACCCCCACCCGCTCTGCAAGGTTCCCCCATGAACTCTCCCACACACCGCAGCGCGCCGCCCAACGGCGCGCGCTGGCTGACCCAGGCGCTGGAGGCCGAGGGTGTCCGTACGCTGTTCGGCTACCCGGGCGGCACCATCATGCCGTTCTACGACGCGCTGGTGGATTCGTCGCTGAAGCACATCCTGGTGCGCCATGAGCAGGGCGCGGCGCTGGCCGCCAACGGCTTTGCACGCGCCAGTGGCCAGGTTGGCGTCTGCGTAGCGACCTCCGGGCCGGGCGCGTCGAACCTGGTCACCGGCATCGCCGATGCGATGCTCGATTCGGTGCCGATGGTCTGCATCACCGGCCAGGTCGCCACGCCGCTGCTGGGCACTGATGCGTTCCAGGAACTGGATGTGTTCGGCCTGACGATGCCGATCGTCAAGCACAGCTGGCTGGTGCGCAGCGTGGATGATCTGCCGCGCGTGGTGGCCGATGCCTTCCGCATCGCCCGCGAGGGCCGTCCCGGCCCGGTGCTGATCGACCTGCCCAAGGATGTGCAGCTGGCCGATGCCAGCCACCTGCCGGCGCATGTGCCGGCCAGCGTGGAACCGCCGCCGGCCGCCGCCGACGCCGCCATCGCCGAGGCCATCGCCGCATTGGCTGCGGCCGAGAAGCCGGTGGTCTATGCCGGTGGTGGCATTGCCCTGGGCGATGCCGTGCAGGACCTGCGCGCGTTCGTCGAAGCCAGCGCCATCCCGACCGTGATGACCCTGCGCGGGCTGGGCGCGCTGCCTCCCCAGCACCCGCAGTCGCTGGGCATGCTGGGCATGCATGGCACCCGTGCGGCAAACATGGCCGTGCAGGAGAGCGATCTGCTGCTGGTGCTGGGTGCGCGTTTCGATGATCGGGCGACCGGCAAGCTGGCCGAGTTTGCGCCGTTCGCCCGCGTGGTGCACATCGACGCCGATGCGTACGAAATTTCCAAGCTGCGCAGCGCTGATGTCGCCGTGCCCGGCAACGTCGGCCATGCCATCCGCGCCCTGCGTGCGGCCTTCCCCTCCCCCAAGGCCCACCAGGACGCATGGCGCAAACGCTGCGCACAGCATCGCGATCGCTTTGCCGCGCGCTACGACGCACCGGGCCAGCACATCTACGCCCCGGCGCTGCTGAAGCGCCTGAGCGAGCTGGCACCGGCCGATACGGTGATCGCCTGCGACGTCGGCCAGCACCAGATGTGGGTCGCGCAGCACTGCCGCTTCAATCATCCGCGCAATCACCTGACCAGCGGTGCGCTGGGCACGATGGGCTTCGGCCTGCCGGCGGCGATGGGCGCGCAGTTCGCCTGCCCTGAGCGCACGGTGGTGCTGGTGTCCGGCGATGGCAGCTTCATGATGAACGTGCAGGAGCTGGCGACCATCGCCCGCTGCCGCCTGCCGGTGAAGATCATCCTGTTGGACAACAGTTCGCTGGGCATGGTGCGGCAGTGGCAGGAGCTGTTCTTCGCCGAGCGTTACAGCGAGATCGATCTGTCCGACAACCCGGACTTCGTCGCCTTGGCCAAGGTATTCGGCATCGCGGCCACGCGCATCGATGCACGTGATGACGTTGAAGGCGGCCTGGCCGCACTGCTGGCCGAGCCCGGCCCGGCACTGCTGCACGTGGCCATCGATGCGCGCGCGAACGTGTGGCCGCTGGTGCCACCCAATACCGCCAACAGCACCATGCTGGAAAGCAACCCTGCACATGCACGCCAGGAGATCCCCAATGCAATACCGGCTTGACCTGGTGCTGCAACCGGCCGAAGGCGCGCTGCTGCGCGTGATCGGCATGGCCGAACGCCGCGGCTTCGCACCGCGCGCGATCACCGGTGCGCCGGTGGCCGCCGATGATGGCCGTTGGCACCTGCAGCTGGTGGTGGACAGCCAGCGCCCGCCGGAAACACTGTGCCGGCAGATGGAAAAGATCTACGACTGCGTTTCGGTGCAGATGACCGCACTGGAAGGAGTATCCGCATGAACGCCCGTACCGTATGCAACACGGTGCCGGTACGGAGGCGTCTTCTTCGCCGCCCGTGCCCGCAGGCGCTGGTCAGCAACACCCTGCTGGTGGCCCATGCCGGCCGCTGATGCCAGCACGGAAAGCGATGTCGGCGACGTAACCGTTGCCGACGTACTGGCTGCGCAGGCCCGCCTGCGCCGCTTTCTGCCGCCCACTCCGCTGCATCATGCCGAGCGCTTTGGCACCTGGCTGAAGCTGGAGAACCTGCAGCGCACCGGTTCGTACAAGGTGCGCGGCGCGTTGAATGCCCTGCTCGCCGCCCGCGAACGTGGCGATACCCGGCCGGTGATCTGCGCCTCGGCCGGCAATCACGCGCAGGGCGTGGCCTGGGCCGCCTATCGCCTGGATGTGCCGGCCATTGCCGTGATGCCGCATGGCGCACCGGCCACCAAGATCGCTGGCGTCGCCCATTGGGGCGCGACGGTGCGCCAGCATGGCAACAGTTATGACGAGGCCTACGCGTTCGCCGTCGAGCTGGCGCAGCGCCACGGCTACCGCTTCCTGTCCGCGTTCGACGATGCCGATGTCATCGCCGGCCAGGGCACCGTCGGCATCGAGCTGGCCGCGCATGCGCCGGACGTGGTGATCGTACCGATCGGCGGTGGCGGCCTGGCCTCCGGCGTCGCTCTGGCACTGAAGTCGCAGGGCGTGCGCATCGTCGGTGCGCAGGTCGAAGGTGTCGATTCGATGGCACGTGCAATCCGCGGCGATGTGCGCGAGATCAATCCTGTGCCGTCGCTGGCCGATGGCGTGCGGGTGAAGATCCCCGGTTTCCTGACCCGCCGCCTGTGCACCTCGCTGCTGGACGATGTGGTGATCGTGCGCGAAGCCGAACTGCGCGAAACGCTGGTGCGGCTGGCGCTGGAAGAACACATCATCGCCGAGGGCGCCGGTGCGCTGGCGCTGGCCGCCGGGCGTCGCGTCGCCGGCCGCCGCAAGTGCGCGGTCGTCTCCGGCGGCAACATCGATGCCGGCGTGCTCGCCGGCCTGCTCACCGACATCCGTCCGCGTCCGCCACGCAAACCGCGCCGACGCCGGGCAGAAACTCCGCGTTCGCCCAGCAAGGCGACCGCCACCGCGTTTCCAATGCCTTCCCCTTCCCCCCTGCAAGCCGTCGCACCCGCTGTCGAGGAGATTTCCCTGTGACCACCATCGAACGAATTACCACCCCGCGCATCCGCATCTTCGACACCACCCTGCGTGACGGCGAGCAGTCCCCTGGCTGCAGCATGAGCCCGCCGCAGAAACTGGTGATGGCGCGTGCGCTGGACGAACTGGGCGTGGACATCATCGAGACCGGCTTCCCGGCCAGCTCGCAGTCCGACCGCGAAGCGATGGCCCTGATCGGCCGCGAACTGCGCCGCCCGAGCCTGAGCCTGGCGGTGCTGTCGCGCTGCCTGCAGGCGGACATCGAGACCTCGGCGCGCGCACTGGAAGCGGCGGCCAACCCGCGCCTGCATGTGTTCCTGTCGACCAGCCCGCTGCACCGTGAGCACAAGTTGCGGATGACGCGTGAGCAGGTACTGGAATCGGTACGCAAGCACGTAGCGCTGGCCCGCTCCTACATCGATGACGTGGAGTTCTCGGCCGAGGACGCCACCCGCACCGAACTGGATTACCTGATCGAGGTCTCGCGCGTGGCGATCGCTGCCGGCGCCACCACCATCAATCTGCCCGACACCGTCGGCTTCACCACGCCGGAAGAAATCCGCACGATGTTCCAGCAGGTCATCGCGGGCGTCGCCGATGTGCCGAACGCGGGCAACGTGATCTTCAGCGCGCACTGCCACAACGACCTGGGCCTGGCCGTGGCCAACTCACTGGCCGCCATCGAAGGCGGCGCGCGCCAGGTCGAATGCACCGTCAACGGCATCGGTGAACGCGCCGGCAACTGTTCGCTGGAAGAGATCGCGATGGTGCTGAAGGTGCGCCAGGCCTTCTACGAGCAGGACACCGCCATCGATACCCCGCGCATCGTCGGTACCTCGCAGCTGCTGCAGCGCCTGGTCGGCATGCCGGTACAGCGCAACAAGGCCATCGTCGGCGCCAATGCCTTTGCCCATGAATCGGGTATCCACCAGCACGGCATGCTGCGCCATCGCGGCACCTACGAAATCATGCGTCCGGAAGACGTGGGCTGGGAAGACTCGCAGATGGTGCTGGGCCGCCACAGTGGCCGTGCTGCCGTCGAAGCGCGCCTGCGCGCTCTGGGCTTCTGGCTGGAAGAAGACGAGCTGAAGCTGGTGTTCGAGCAGTTCAAGGGACTGTGTGAGCAGCAGCGCGTGGTCACCGACGCCGACCTGCAGACGCTGATGCAAGGTGGTTCCAACGCACAGGGCTACCGCCTCGCCTCGATGACCATCAGCGATGTCGGCAGCCGCGCCAATGCGCTGGTCGAACTGTCCGACCCGGACGGCAACCGCGTAGCCGAGACCGCGCAGGGTGATGGTCCGGTCGATGCCCTGTTCGGCGCCCTGTCGGCCGCCACCGGCGTGCAGCTGATGCTGGACAGCTACCACGTGCACAGCGTCGGCATCGGTGCCGATGCACGTGGTGAAGCCAACCTGAGCGTGCGTCACGAGGGCGTCGAGTACGACGGCACCGGCACCAGCAAGGACATCATCGAAGCCTCCGCGCTGGCCTGGCTGGACGTAGCCAACCGCCTGCTGCGCCAGCGCCAGGCCAACGCCGGCGTCAGCACTGAAGCACCTGCCACCGCCACCGCCTGAGGAATGTGAGATGAGCGCCTTCGACACCGCAACCGCCACCGGCAGCGCTGGCCAGCAGTGGAATGCCCAGGACTATGCGATCGACGCCGGCTTCGTGCCGACCCTCGGTGGCGCCGTAGCGCGTCTGCTCGACGCGCGTGCCGGCGAGCGCATCCTCGACCTGGGCTGTGGCGATGGCGTACTCACCACCGAACTGGCCCTCAGCGGCGCACACATGCACGGCGTCGATGCTTCACCGGAAATGGTGATCGCCGCCCGTGCACGGGGTGTCGATGCGCAGGTGATGGACGGCCACGCCCTGACCTTCGACGGCGCGTTCGATGCGGTGTTCAGCAACGCGGCGCTGCATTGGATGCCCAACCCGGACCGCGTGCTTGAAGGCGTGCGCCGCGCCCTGCGCCCGGGTGGCCGCTTCGTCGCCGAGTTCGGTGGCCATGGCAACGTGGCCACGATCGTTGCCGCCGTGCAGGCCGCGCGCGTGGCCCATGGTCATGGCGCCAGCACATTCCAGTGGTACTTCCCCACCGCCGATGGCTACGCCGAACGCCTGCGCCAGCATGGCTTCCAGGTGCAGCTGACCGAATGCCTGCCGCGCCCGACCGCGCTGCCGACCGGCATTGCCGGCTGGCTGCGGGTATTCGCCGCACCGCTGTTGGACGACCTGCCGGCCGAGGCGCGCGCCACGGTACGCGATGCCGCCACCGCCCTGCTGGCCGACCTGCCGCGCAACGCCACCGGACAGCCGCTGGCCGACTACGTGCGTCTGCGCGTGCTCGCGCGGCGCCGCTGACCTGACCCTGTTACTTTCTCTTCGATGTCCGCTACTTCGTACTCCTGCCAGGCAAACGCATGACTTCCGCACCCCGCACCCTGTACGACAAACTGTGGGACGCCCACGTGGTCGTTCCAGAAACCGACAGCGCGCCCGCCGTGCTGTATATCGACCTGCACCTGATCCATGAGGTGACCTCGCCGCAGGCCTTCACCGAACTGCGCGAGCGCGGCCTGAAGCCGCGCCGTCCGGACCGGACCAAGGCGACGATGGACCATTCCACGCCGACCCTGCCGGCCGCCGCCGATGGCACCCTGCCCTACGCCAGCGCTGCCTCAGAAGCGCAGGTCGCCATGCTGGCGCGCAACTGCGCCGAGCACGGCATCGAGCTGTTCGACATGGCCTCGGACAATCGCGGCATCGTCCACGTGATCGCCCCGGAACAGGGCTTCACCCAGCCCGGCATGACCATCGTCTGCGGCGACAGCCACACCTCCACCCACGGCGCGTTCGGGTCGCTGGCCTTCGGCATCGGCACCAGCGAAGTCGGCCATGTGCTGGCCACGCAGTGCCTGCTGCAGCGCAAGGCGAAGACCTTCGCGATCACCGTCGATGGCCCTCTGGCACCCGGCGTCGGCGCCAAGGACGTGGTGCTGCACATCATCGGCGTGATCGGCGTCAATGGCGGCACCGGTCACGTGATCGAGTTCCGCGGCAGCACCATCGAAGCGATGGACATGGAACAGCGCATGACCCTGTGCAACATGTCGATCGAAGCCGGTGCACGCGCCGGCATGGTCGCTCCCGACCAGGTGACGTTCGACTTCGTTGCCAATACCCCACGTGGCCCCAAAGGCGCCGACTTCGACGCCGCCGTGGCCCGCTGGACGCAGCTGCGCAGCGATGAAGGCGCGCGCTTCGACAGCGAGGTGCGCATCGATGCTGCCGACATCCGCCCGACCCTGACCTGGGGCACCCACCCCGGCACCGCCATCGCGGTGGACGCGCCGATCCCGGCGGCCAACGATGCCGCCGCGCAGAAGGGCCTGGATTACATGCACTTCCAGGCGGGGCAGACGCTGGCCGGTACGCCGGTGGACGTGGTCTTCGTCGGCTCCTGCACCAACGGCCGCCTGAGCGACATGCGCGAAGTGGCGCAGGTGCTGCGCGGTCGTCGCGTCGCCGAGCGCGTGCGCATGCTGGTAGTCCCCGGCTCTGAAATCGTCAAGCGCCAAGCCGAGGCCGAGGGCATCCACGAGATCGTGCGCGCGGCCGGTGCCGAGTGGCGCGAGCCGGGGTGTTCCATGTGCATCGCCATGAATGGCGATCTGGTCGCCCCCGGCCAACTGGCGGTCAGCACCAGCAACCGCAATTTCGAAGGCCGCCAGGGCCCGGGCTCGCGCACCCTGCTGGCCTCGCCGATGAGTGCCGCCTGGGCCGCCGTGCAGGGCCACGTGGCCGATGCCCGTGAACTGTTCGCACAGGAGGTGGCCTGATGAGCGGCTTCCGCACCCTGCGTTCGGCCAGCGTGGTGCTGCGCCAGACCAATATCGATACCGACCAGATCATTCCGGCGCGGTTCCTGTCCACCACCGAGCGCGCCGGCCTGGGTCGCAATGCGTTCAACGACTGGCGATGGCAGGCCGATGGCTCCCCGGTGGCCGACTTCGCCTTCAACCAGCCGCACAACGCCGGCCGCAGCATCCTGCTGGCCGGGCGCAACTTCGGCTGCGGCTCATCGCGCGAGCATGCACCCTGGGCGCTGACCGACCTCGGCCTGCGCGCCATCGTCAGCAGCGAGATCGCCGACATCTTCCG
The DNA here is from genome assembly GCF_040815575.1 of Stenotrophomonas sp. LST15-1-1.1. Taxonomy (NCBI): domain Bacteria; kingdom Pseudomonadati; phylum Pseudomonadota; class Gammaproteobacteria; order Lysobacterales; family Lysobacteraceae; genus Stenotrophomonas; species Stenotrophomonas sp. LST15-1-1.1. The sequence continues at coordinate 267,581 of NZ_JBFPNJ010000023.1, read as the reverse complement.
TGGCAACTCGCTGAAGAACGGCCTGTTGCCGATCGTGCTGGACGAAGCCGACGTGCAGGTGCTGATGCAGCGCCCGGACGACGAGCTGACCATCGACGTGGCCGCGCGCGAGCTGCGCACACCCGATGGCCGCGTCTACTTCTTCCCGTTGGACGGCTTCTCGCAGACCTGTCTGCTGGAAGGTGTGGATCAATTGGGTTATCTGTTGGGCCGTGTCCCTGAAATCGAACGTTACGAGAGTGAGCATGCACGCTGAAATTGTTGTCCTGCCCGGTGATGGCATCGGCCCGGAAGTGGCCGCCGCTGCGGTCGCCGTCCTGAACGCCGTCGCCGAACGCTTCAACCACACCTTCACCTTCAGCGAGCACGACATCGGTGGCATCGCCATCGACCGTCACGGCGAGCCGTTGCCAGCCTCGACCCTGGCCGCCTGTCAGGCTGCCAACGCGGTGCTGCTGGGCGCGGTGGGCGGCCCGAAGTGGTCCGACCCGAACGCCAAGGTACGGCCGGAACAGGGCCTGCTGGCAATCCGCAAGGCGCTGGGCCTGTATGCCAACCTGCGTCCGGTGCGCACCCACGAAGCCGCACTGCACGCCTCGCCGATCAAGGCCGAGCTGCTGCAGGGCGTGGACTTCGTGGTGGTGCGCGAACTGACCGGTGGCATCTACTTCGGCGAAAAGACCCGCGATGCCGACAGCGCCAGCGACCTGTGCCGCTACACCGTGGCCGAGATCGAGCGCGTGCTGCGCAGTGCGTTCCGGCTGGCCCAGCAGCGTCGCGGCAAGGTCACCTCGGTGGACAAGGCCAACGTGCTGGAAACCTCACGCCTGTGGCGTGACGTGGCCGCGCGCATCGGCCGCGAGGAGTTCCCGGACGTCGCGCTGGAACACCAGCTGGTCGATTCGATGGCCATGCACCTGCTGGCCAAGCCGCGCGAGTACGACGTGATCGTGACCGAGAACATGTTCGGCGACATCCTCACCGATGAAGCCTCGATGCTGGCCGGTTCGCTGGGCCTGCTGCCGTCGGCCTCGCTGGGCGAGCCGGGAGCGGTCGGCATCTACGAACCGATCCACGGTTCGGCACCGGACATCGCCGGCAAGGGCATCGCCAACCCGTACGCGACGATCTTCAGTGCGGCGATGCTGCTGCGCCATTCGCTGGGGCTGGACGCCGAAGCTGCAGCGGTGGAAGCGGCGGTGCACGCAGTGCTGGACGATGGCGTGTTCACCGCGGATCTGGCCGCCAAGGGGCACGCAGTGAGCACGGCGACGGCCACCGACGCGGTGCTGGCCAAGCTGGGATGAAGCACGCGGGTGCCGGGACATGCCCGGCACCCTTTGCATGTCCATCGGTAGCGGCGAGCCCTGCCCGGCCTGCTGTTGTTTGCCCGGCATGAGATCCGCTCAGCGCGACGTGCTGCGCGCGTAGTCGCTGGCGCAACCGGCAACAACGCGACCCTCGTCGGTGCGCATCACGATGTGCTGCGGGATCCAACTGCCACCACTGAAAGCAACCGGCGGCAACGGGCGCTGCCACGCATCCTTGCCGACCGTATGCGAGGTTTCCATGCCCGCCTGGGCAAGCACTGGCGCAACCGCAACACCACCCAGATCCGCGCCGAAGAATCCACCGAACGCCAGCGCAATCGTGTGCGTGGAAACGCCGTACGCCTGGATAGGCACCTGCAACCCGATCAGCAGCAGGTGCAGATCATCATCACCAACGGTGTAGTTCACCTCGTTGACCGAACGGACATCCTGCGGCCATTCGAACTGCGGCTGTTCGGAAAGCCGCTGCCAGAACGCCTGCAGCCGGCGCATGCCGCCTTCATCGGCGCGGCAGTGAACGGCATCCTGCAGGTCCTGGACTTTAACAGCCGGCAGCTGACGCACCGCTGCCCTGTTACCGTTCGTGGAAGGAGCACAGCCCAGTCGATAGCCGTCGCCCGCACTGCGTACGATGATCGGTGTGGTGGGCGTCGACCATAGCTCGAACGGCTCATGCAGCGTGCTCGACTGCAGCCGCAAGCCGTGCGCAGCGACGATACGATCTCGATGTGCGGGGTCCAGCGCAACCGAGAACCCGAACGCATCAGCGAACAGCCGCGGCACTTCGACACCGTGAACGGTGATCGACTGTGGTGGAGTGATGACGGTCACCCGGTGATCGTCATCCTCACCTTCCTGCTCGAATCGCCAGTCGCGCAGGTACGGCAGTCGTTCGGCAGCGTCGGCGTAGCGTGCCGCGCGCAGGCGGCTGACGACGGCCTGCTGGACGTCCGCGCTCGCGCCGCACTCAAGCACGTCCCGCAGGTCATGCTGGAACAGCAGAGCATCGGCGTCTGCCGACTGCGCAATGGCAGAGCCGCTGCAGGCGACCAGCAGCAGCGCCGAGGCGCAGGTCGTACGGAAGAACATGGCAGGCGCTCCGGCCCTGGAACTGGCCGCTATTGTGCCCGTGAACGCCCTGAAGCTGTCCACTTGGGGACCAACAGTAGATCCACGCCATGCGTGGATGAAGCCAAGAGCATCCACGCATGGCGTGGATCTACTGCACGAACTCAAGCCTCGCGTGTCTCTACTTTGTGGTGTAACCACCATTGACCAGGATGGTCTGCCCGGTCATCCACCAGCCGTCAGTCACCAGGAAGCGGATCCACGGCACGATGTCGGCGATGTCGGTCAGGCCGGTGCGGGTGAACGCCGACAGCGCCGCGGCGGTCTTGTGATACGCCTGCGCATCGGCACTCTCGGCCGGATAGAAGAACGGCGTATCCATCGGCCCGGGACCGATCGCGGTCACCGAAATCCCACGCTCGCCAAACTCCTTCGATGCTGCGCGGGTGAAGTGTTCCACCGGCGCCTTGGTGCCGGCGTAGCTGGAATAGAACGGCGTGAACGCACCGAGCAGCGAAGTGACCAGCGTGCAGATGCGGCCGCCGTCGTTGACGTGGCGCCCGGCTTCCTTGAGGAAGAAGAACGCCGTCTTCGCGTTGACCGCGCTCATCTGGTCGTACTCCGCTTCGCTGATCTCCAGCATCGGTTTCTTCAGCACTTTGCCGACGGTGTTGATGGCGATGTCAGGGCGACCGACGGCGGCAACCGCGTCGGCGAACAGGCGCTCCATTGCCGCGGCCGAGGTCAGATCGGCCTGCAACGCCACGGCCTTTGCGCCTGCGGCCTGCAAGGCTGCAACGGTCGCCTCGGCATCGGCTTGAGTAGCGGCGCTGTTGTAGTGGATGACGATGGCCTTGGCGCCCTGCTCGGCGAAGTCGCGGGCGATCAGCCCGCCGAGGTTCTTGGCGCCGCCGGCGATCAGCACGGTCTTGCCCTGGATACGGTGGTCGGTCATGGCGTCGGTCTCGGTAAGGGGCTGCCGGGCTGGCAACCCTGTGCAGACGACGATATCGTGCAGAAATTGCGGATAAAGCCCGCAACATTGACTTAACTTTCCAGAGTGGGCGAACAATGGACCGGATCGAGCGTTTCCGCATCTTTGCCCGGGTGGTGGAGTGCACCAGCTTCACCCGCGCCGCCGACCAGCTCGGCCTGCCCCGCTCCACCGTCTCGGCGGCCGTGGCGGAACTGGAGCAGCGTCTGGGCACACGCCTGCTGCAGCGCTCCACCCGCAGGGTTTCCACCACCCACGATGGCGACACCTTCTACGTGCGCTGCCTGCGCCTGATCGCCGAAATGGAAGATGCCGAGTCGCTGTTCCGCCAGGACGACGCACAGCCGAAGGGCCTGTTGAAGATCGATGTGCCCAGCCGGATCGGTCGCCGCATCATCGCCCCGGCCCTGCCCGACTTCTTCGCACGGCATCCGCAGGTCGAGCTGGACCTGGGCATGACCGACCGCGCGGTAAACCTGATCGAGGACGGCTGCGATGCGGTGCTGAGGGTGGGCCAGCTAGGTGACTCCAGCCTGGTGGCCCGCACGCTGGGCCAGCTGGACTTCGTCAACGTTGCCGCGCCTGCGTACCTGCACGAGCACGGCGTACCGCAGCATCCTGCCGACCTGCAGCAGCACCGCGCGGTGAACTACGCATCGCCGACCACGGCGCGGGTGGAGCCGTGGGAATGGCAGGAAGGCGCGCAGCTGCGCACGCTGCCGATGACCGGCTGGGTGCGGGTGAACAGCGCCGAGGCATCGATTGCCTGCTGCGTCGCGGGGCTGGGACTGCTGCAGATTCCGCGCTACGACGTGCAGGCCGAACTGCACTCCGGTGCACTGGTGGAAGTGATGCCGCAGCACGTCGCGCAGCCGTTGCCGGTGACCCTGTTGCTGCCGCATCGGCAGCATCGTGCGCAACGTGTGCAGGTGTTTCTGGATTGGCTGGAGCCGCTGCTGCGTGAGCGACTGCAGTTGCAGGGGTGATCGGCCGGGCGGCTGCCCGGCGCCCGCAGAGGCGACTGCAACTGCAACAGCCAGAGCGGCTCTGGGTTGTTGCTTGGTTGGCGGGGAGGAGGCAGATGGCGGGACACGCCGCAAGTACGTCCCTGTAGGCTCGGCCACGGCATCCATGCCGTGGACGGTCCCGCCATCTGCCCCCTCCCCGCCTCCGATCATTTCCCGGTGACGGCCGGTGGATCCACACCATGCGTGGATGAGGTGTATCGGAAAACACGAAGGGGTCGGATCCGTTTTCCAATGGAAAACGGACCCGACCCCAACCATCAGCACGCGGCTGTTGCTGTTGCTGTTGCTGTTGCTTTTCGCTCTTCTTCCTTCTCTTCCTGCGGTGCAGGCCGCCGGAAAATGTCAGGGGCCGGGTGGGTGGGCTGGGCGGGGGTGTCAGCCGCATGGATGCGGCTGCCAAGCCTACAAGGACGTACTTGCGGCGTCCGCCGAACAGCCCACCCACCCGGCCCAGACTAGCGATCCCGCTTCTGAACCCACCGCAGAGGGGGCTCAGCCCGTTGGCCGGGAAACCCGGGGCATTACGCCCCGGATTCGTCCGGCTTGACCCGGAACCACGCCGCATACAGCGCCGGCAGGAACACCAGCGTCAGCACCGTGCCCACGATCAACCCACCCATGATCGAAATCGCCATCGAGCCGTAGAACGCGCTGCGCGACAGCGGAATCATCGCCAGCACGGCCGCAAGCGCGGTCAGCACGATCGGGCGGAAACGCCGCACCGTCGCATCGATGATCGAATGCCAGCGGTCATGCCCGGCATCGATGTCCTGCTGGATCTGGTCGATCAGGATCACCGAGTTGCGCATGATCATGCCCGCCAGCGCGATGGTGCCCAGCAGTGCCACGAAGCCGAACGGCGCGCGGAACAGCAGCAGGAACAACGTCGCACCGATGATGCCCAGCGGCGCGGTCACCAGCACCATCGCCGCACGCGAGAAGCTGCGCAGCTGCAGCATCAGCAACGTGGCCACCACGATCAGGAACAGCGGCATGCCGGCCTTGATCGAGTTCTGGCCGCGAGCCGAATCCTCCACCGAGCCGCCGGTTTCCAGCAGGTAGCCGCTGGGCAGCTCGGCACGGATGCCATCCAGCGTCGGCACGATCTGCTGCACCACATCCAGCGGCTGCATGCCATCGCTGATGTCGGCACGCACGGTCACCGTCGGCAGGCGGTTGCGGTGCCAGATGATGCCGTCCTCGAACGCGTATTCCAGCCGCGCGACCTGCGACAGCGTCACCGCAGTGCCACTGCTGGTCGGAATCGCCAGGCTGCCGAGCAGGTCCAGCTGCGCGCGCTCGTTGTCCGGGCCACGCAGCAGCATCTCGATCTGGCGATTGCCTTCGCGATAGGTGCTCACGCTCATGCCCGACAACGAGCTGCTGAGGAACTGGCTGACCTGGGCACTGCTGACACCCAGCGCGCGTGCGCGGTCCTGGTCGATCACCAGCCGCACCACCTTGCTCGGCTCGCTCCAGTCCAGGTTCACGTTCATCACGTGCGGGTTCTCGCGCACCTTGGCCTCGACCTTGCGCGCAATCGCCTGCACCTGTGCGATGTGCTCGCCGGACACGCGCATCTGCACCGGATAGCCGACCGGCGGCCCATTCTCCAGGCGCGTCACGCGCATCTGCACATCGGGGAACTGCTTTATCACTTCCTTCAGCATCCAGTCGCGGGTCGATTCGCGGGCCTTGGCATCTTCGGTGAGCACCACGAACTGGGCGAAGTTGGTGGCCGGCAGCTGCTGGTCCAGCGGCAGGTAGAAGCGCGGCGAACCGGTGCCGACATAGGCCACGTAGTTGCTGATGCCTTCGCGGCCCTTCAACAGCTTCTCCAGCTTGTCGGCCTGTGCCTGGGTCGCGGCCAGCGACGCACCTTCAGCCAGCTCGATGTCCACCATCAGTTCTGGGCGGGTCGAATCGGGGAAGAACTGCTGCGGCACGAAACGGAACAGCATCAGCGAGCCGATGAACAGTGCGATGGTCGCACCGATCACCCACCAGCGATGGCGCAGGCAGGTATCCAGGAAGGCACGGAAGCGGGTGTAGAACGGCCGTTGGTACGGATCATGATCGTGTGCATGCACCTTCGGCGCGATCCAGCGCGCGAGCGACGGATGCCGGTCGGCCCACTGCAGGCGCTTGGCACGCCAGCGACCGGCCAGGCTGTCCGGCTTGGGCAGCTGCGGATTGAACAGGTCCGGCAGCATCTTGTCACCCAGATACGGAATGAACAGCACTGCAGCAATCCACGACACCACCAGCGCGATGGTCACCACCTGGAACAGCGAGCGGGTGTATTCACCGGTGCTCGATGCGGCAGTGGCGATGGGCAGGAAGCCGGCAGCAGTGATCAGGGTGCCGGTCAACATCGGGAAGGCGGTGGATTCCCAGGCGAAACTGGCCGCGCGCAGGCGGTCGTAGCCCTGCTCCATCTTGGTGGCCATCATCTCCACCGCGATGATCGCATCGTCCACCAGCAGGCCCAGTGCCAGCACCAGCGCACCCAGCGAAATCTTGTGCAGGCCGATGTCGAAGTAGTGCATGACGAAGAAGGTCATCGCCAGCACCAGCGGGATGGTCACGCCCACCACCAGGCCGGTGCGCAGGCCCAGCGAGAAGAAGCTGACCAGCAGCACGATCACCACCGCTTCGGTGAGCACCTGCACGAACTCGCCCACCGACTCTTCCACCGCATGTGGCTGGTCGGACACCTTGCGCAGCTGCATGCCGGCCGGCAGGGTCTTCTGCAGGCGTTCGAACTCGGCATCCAGGGTGGCACCGAGCTTGAGGATGTCACCGCCGTCCTTCATCGCCACCGCCAGGCCGATCGCATCCTGGCCCATGAAGCGCATCTTCGGCGACGCGGGATCGGCGAAGCCACGCTTGACCTCGGCGATGTCGCCCAGGTGCAGCGTGCGCTCACCGGCCTGGATGGGGAATCTGCGGATATCCTCGATCGAATCGAACTGACCCGTCACGCGCAGCTGCACGCGGTCGGTCGGGGTTTCGAAGAAGCTGGTGGCGCTGACCGCATTCTGGTCGGCCAACGCCTGCTGCACCTGCTGCAGCGATACGCCCAGCGTGGCCAGCTTGGTGTTGGACAGCTCGATCCATACCTTCTCGTCCTGCAGGCCGACCAAGTCGATCTTGCCGACGTCGGGCACACGCTGCAGCTCCAGCTGGATGCGGTCGGCATAGTCGCGCATCACCGCGTAGTCGAAGCCTTCGCCGGTCAACGCATAGATGTTGCCGAACGTGTCGCCGAACTCATCGTTGTAGAAGGGCCCGACGATTTCCCTCGGCAGCGTCGCGCGGATATCGCCCACGCGCTTGCGCACCTGGTACCACAGGTCCGGGATCTGCTTGGAGCGCAGGCTGTCGCGCGCCATGAAGATCACCTGTGATTCGCCCGGCCGCGAGTACGAGCGGATGAATTCGTACTCGCCGGTGTTCATCAGTGCTTTTTCGATCGGCTCGGTCACCTGCCGCGAGACCTGCTCGGCGGTGGCGCCCGGCCACATCGTGCGTACAACCATGGCCTTGAAGGTGAACGGCGGATCTTCGGACTGGCCCAGGTGCTTGTACGACCAGGCACCGATGACGGCGAACGCCAGCATCGCGAACAACACCAGCGCACGGTTGCCCAGCGCCCATTCGGAGAGATTGAAGCGGCGCACGGGTCAGTGCCCCTTGCCTGCAGCCGGCGCCGGCGTGGCGGCCGACGCTGCCAGCACCGGGCGGTTCTGGCGATCGACCGGCGTCACCACCTGGCCTTCGCGCAGCAGATGGCCGCCGGCAGCGACCACCCAGTCCGCCGCGCCCACACCGGACACGACCGGCACGGCCTGCGCGCCATAGGCACCGACCTGCACGGGAGTTGCCTTCAACGCACCATTGGACGGATTGACCACCCACACGCTGGCCTTGCCGTCACTGCCACGCAGCACGGCCGCCAGCGGCAGCTGCAACGCGCCGCTGCGCCCGGCGGTGGCGAACACCCGCGCACTCTGGCCCAGTTCCACTTCGCTCAGTGCTTCCGGCGCCAGGCTGACCCGCGTGGCATAGGTACGGGCCTGCGCATCGGCGGCCGGCGCGATCTCACGCAGGGTGCCCGGCAGCAGCTGGCCCGGGCGGTTCCACAGTTCCACCTGCACCGACTGGCCGACCTTGTAGTCGCGGATGTTGCTTTCCGGCAGCGCGATCAGCACCTCACGGCCACCGTCGGCGGCCAGGGTGAACACCGTCTGCCCTGCGCTCACGACCTGCCCGGCTTCGGCCTGGCGGCTGGCGATCACGCCATCGGCCGGCGCGCGCAGCTGCGCGTACTCGGCCTGGTTGCGGGCCACGGCGAGGTTGGCCCGGGCAGCATTGGCCTGGCCCTGCGCGGCCTTGAACGCCGCCGTCTGCTGGTCCAGTGCCGAGCGGCTCACCAGCTGGTCTTCGGCCAGCTTGGCATAGCGCTTCTGGTCATCACGGGCACGCACCAGATCCGCTTCCGCCGCGGCCAGCTGCGCCTGCGATGCCGCCGCCTGCGAGGCGTAGTCGGCCGCATCCAGTTCGCCCAGCAGCTGTCCCTTTTTCACCCGGTCGCCGGCGTCGACGTGACGCTTGACCAGATTGCCGCCAACCCGGAACGACAGTGGACTTTCCTGGCGGGCACGCACCTCGCCCGGGTAGGCGGCAGCGGCCTGCCCATCCTGCGTGGTGGGATGCACCACCAGCACCGGAATGGCCGCCACCGGCTCGGCGGCCTGCTTGCCGCACGCTGCCAACACCACGACCAGCACGCCTACGCCCAACCAACGCATGTTTTTCATGAGGTACAGGACCTGAAAAGAAATCCGGGGGAACGCGCCGGCAACATACTGTTGCAACGCGGACATTAGTGAACCAGCCGGTATAGTATAAATATCGAACCGCTTGGTCTAGTATTAGCGGAATGAGTTCTTCCACTTCTCGACCGCCGTCGGCCAAGCCCGCTGCCAAGGCCGCCGGCCCCGGGCGCCCCAAGGATCTGGGCAAGCGCGCGGCGATACTCGAGGCAGCCAAGACACTGTTCATCGAACAGGGCTACAGCGGCGTGAGCATGGACAGCATTGCTGCCCAGGCCGGTGTCTCGAAGCTGACCGTCTACAGCCATTTCGGCGACAAAGAGACCCTGTTCTCCGAAGCTGTGCAGTCCAAGTGCATCGAGATGCTGCCCGACGCGCTGTTCGTGGCTGACGTGGAAGGCCCCCTGCGCGACCAGTTGCTGGGCATCGGTATGGCGTTCTTCGAGATGATCACCTCCGACGCGGCCCTGTCGATCCAGCGGGTGATGATGGCCCCGGAGACCGACGAGCGCCTGCGCGAACTGTTCTGGCAGGCCGGCCCCCAGCGCACCTGCGAGGCACTGGCCGACTTCATGCGCTTGCGTGCCGAGCGCGGCGAACTGGACATTCCCGACTGCTACATCGCCGGCCAGCAGTTCCTGACCCTGGTGAAGGGCGAAGTGCACATGCATATGATGTGCGGCATGCCACTGTCACCCGTCGAGACCGATGCTGCGATCCACGTGGCCGCCAGTGTGGATTTCTTCCTGCGCGCCTACGCGCCGCGGGAGGCGGGAACCACTGGATAACCAAAACTGAACGAACCGGAGGTCGCGATGACTTCCGGCACTGCGACCCCGGCCACCCCGCAGCTGATGCTCTGGGCGCGCCGCCGGCCTCCGGCACCGGTAAAATGGCCGGCCCACTGCGCTGGATTTGAACCTCATGACGATTGATTACGCCCACGCCCGCGAACTGATGGTGGAACAGCAGATCCGTCCCTGGGACGTGCTGGACATCAAGGTGCTCGACGTCCTGGCCCGCCTGCCGCGCGAGGCCTTCGTCGCCGACGCGCACCGGGCGCTGGCCTATGCCGATGTCGAACTGCCGATCGGCAACGGCCAGAAGATGATGAAGCCGGTCATCGAGGGCCGTACCCTGCAGGCACTGGATCTGCAGCCGGGTGACGAAGTGCTGGAAATCGGCACCGGCAGCGGCTTCCTGTCGGCCTGCATCGGCGCGCTGGCGCGCGACGTGTTGAGCCTGGAAATCGATCCGGAGCTGGCCGCTGCTGCACGCGCCCGCCTGGATGCCACCGGCCTGGGCACCAACGTGCGCGTGGAAGTGGCCGATGGCCTGGTTTGGCAGACCGAACGCCGCTTCGACGTGATCTGTGTCACTGGTGCGGTTGACGTGGTGCCGTCACAGTTCGCTTCGTGGTTGCGTCCGGGTGGTCGTCTGTATGTCATCCAGGGCCGTTCGCCGGCGATGGAAGCGCTGCTGGTGAAGGCCGATGGCAGCACCGAATCGCTGTTCGAGACCGATATCGATTACCTGCGTGGTGCCGCCCCGGCCCCCCAGTTCCACCTCTGAGTCCAAGGAAGCCGCAATGATCCGCCGATCCCTCGCTGTTGCGCTGGCCACTGCTTTGCTGCCGTTGTCCGCCCATGCTGCCGACCTGCTGCAGGTCTATGAAATGGCGCGCAATGGCGACCCGCAGCTGTCCGCCGCCGAATCCACCCGGCTGTACGACAAGGAAGGCGCCGTGCAGGCGCGTGCTGCCCTGCTGCCGCAGATCAATGGTCAGGCCCAGCTGAGCCGCACCCGTACCGAAGCCAATGCCGATGCCAACTCCGGTTCGGTCACCAGCAAGCGCCGCAACTACACGATCGACGGCTCGCAGACGCTGTTCAACTGGACGCAGATCAACAACCTGCGTTCGCAGCGCGAGCTGAGCAAGGCGGCGGACTTCACCCTCGACTCGGCCAACGACAATCTGATCGTTCGCACCTCGGCGGCTTACTTCAACGTGCTGGTGGCGATCGAATCGCTGAACGCCGCGCAGACCAACGAAGCGGCCGCGAAGAAGCAGTTCGACTTCGCCGACAAGCGCCTGGAAGTGGGCCTGGCGCCGATCACCGACGTGCACGAAGCACGCGCCCAGTACGACCAGGCGCGCGCCAACACGATCGTTGCGCAGAACACCCTGGCCGACAACTACCAGGCCCTGACCGAACTGACCGGCCAGCCGGTGATGAACCTGAAGGGCCTGCCGGCCGATTTCCGTCCGGAAGTGCCGGCCAACCGCGGCAACCTGGACCAGCTGGTGCAGCAGGCGACCACGCAGAACCCGGCGCTGAAGGCGCAGGAGCTGAAGGTCGGTGCCGCCGAAGCCGGCGTGCAGGCAGCCCGTGGTGGCCACTATCCGACCCTGTCGCTGGGCGGCAGCTGGGGCAAGAGCGCAACCTGGGGCGACAGCGTCGGCGCCGGTTCGCTCTCCCCCGATGCACGCACCAACAGCATCGGCCTGACCCTCAGCGTGCCGATCTTCTCTGGCGGCGCCACCCAGTCCGGCGTGCGCCAGGCCCTGGCCCAGCGTGATATCGCCCAGGATGGTTTCGAGCAGCAGAAGCGCGCACTGGACCGCAACACCCGCAATGCCTACCAGACCCTGGTGCAGGGCATCAGCGAAGTGGAAGCCCGCCGTTTGGCCGTGGTTTCCGCACAGAGCGCCTACGATGCCTCGCAGGTTGGCCTGGAAGTGGGTACCCGCACGGTGCTGGACGTGATCCAGAACCAGCGCATCCTGTTCTCCGCACAGCTGGATTACGCGCAGGCCCGCTACAACTTCCTGCAGAACCGCCTGCTGCTGAGCCAGGCCGTGGGTGGTCTGGATGTCGCCGAACTGCAGGACATCAACCGTCTGCTGACCCAGGACGCGGGCAACCCGTCCACGACGACGAACTGAGTCGGCGGCACCGGTCTGATCGAAAAGCCACCCGCGAGGGTGGCTTTTTTTTGGCTCGCCACGTCGGCAGGTCTACCTGGAACACCAGATATATCGGTGGACGAGCCTGCCGCCCAGCAACACAAGCAGGACCACCAGCACCGGTACGAACGTGCGGGCCATGACGGCCGGCAACAGGCACAGCGCGGTCGCCACAGGTGCGAGCACCATCGGGAGGAGCCTGCGGTCGTCGGTCGCCGCCCTTGCATGGCATTGGCTGCGGGCAACGCCGGCGCACATGGCGGCCAGTACCAACAGGCCTGCAGGCCCCGGCAGCTGTGGAAGCCAGCCCTCCGGCAGCAACAACGCCACTACCGCGCCCAGCACGGTCAGTGCAAGCGTCAGCAGCAAGCGCGCGTTGGCGCCCGCATTGCCGCACGCCGGCGGGCAGGCCTCCAACCCCAGCCGCGCGGCCAACAGCATCAGCACCAACTGCAGGGCCGCCAGCCCCGCGCCTCCCGCCAACGGCAACAGGGGCAGCAACCACTGCAGTTGCGGCACACCCTGCAATGCCACCGACAGCGGCCGGGTGCTGGCCAACGCTGCAAATTCGACCAGACCCGACTGCAGCGCAGCCAATACCATCAGCCACAACATCGCCATCAGCAGCGCTGCGCCGGCGGCTCTGGAAATCTGCGAGCGAGGGCGCGGTACCGTGCCGCAGAATCCCGCCAGCAGGCCTGCACCGAGCAGCACACCGAGCAATGTCACGCCAGCTGCAAGCACCCCGCCCAACCCGAAGCGATAGGGCGCGATGGCCGACGGCAGCCACGGAATCCAATGCGCGTAGTGCACATGGCGAGCCGCCAGCAACAACAGCAGCAAGCCAACGCCCAGCTTCACCGTCAGCAGTGCACAGGCCAGCAGCAGCGCGCGCGGGGTCCGCAGCAAAGCGGTGGCGCCCCCCAACAGCAACAGCATGATCGACGCCGCCATCGGCAACGGCATCCACTGTGCGGGAGCGGCCTCGATGACCTCAGCGGCTGCGTAGAGATGACGTGCCATCGATTGCGCCAGACCTGCGGTGGTCGCCGTCAGTTCCAGCAGCAGGGCAATCACCAGTACATCCGCAAACAGCTTGCCCCAGGCGGCACGCAGCAGACCATGCAGGCCGGAAGGACTCGGCGCGCGCCGCATCGCCATGCGCAGGCAGTACAGCATCGGCACCGCGCCCAGCGCCGCCAGCAACAGGCTGAGGACAATGGCTGGCCCCGCCTGCGCCGCCGTGTGCTGGCCGACCAGGGCAACAACGCTGCCACCCATCAGCAGGGTCAGCGCCACCACCAGCAGATGGTCGGTGCCCAGTCCTCCGGGCTTCGCACTGGCCTGCAGCGCGTTTCCGTTGTCGCCGATCATTCAAAGCTCCCTTGATGTCGCCCAAGCGTGGTCGACAACAGGCTGGCAGCCAGATGCGGCAGGCGGAATCGAAATCTGCGCCATACGAACAATGATGTGACAGCTTGCACGCCGTGGACGGCGGGAGCGGTCCGGCTACGACACATTCAACGCCATCAAGCAGGCTTGATGCAGGCGATCACGACAGAGCCGGGCCGGGTCTCAGGCCAGCGGCGGCGGCAGGTGCGGAGCCACCAGCTGCAGGGTCCGCTGCAGCGCGCCACGGCCATTGCTGACCAGCGTGCAACCGGCGCGCGCCATGTCTTCGCGCGCCTGCACATCGTCGAGCAGGTGCAGCAGCAGATCGCCCACCGCCTGCACGTCCTCGCCGATCAGCAATGCGCCGGCCTCTCGCATGCGCCGCGATATCTCGGCGAAGTTGTGCAGGTGCGGGCCGGTCACCGCCGCAGTGCCCATTGCTGCCGGTTCCAGCAGGTTGTGGCCGCCGATGGCCTGCAGGCTGCCGCCGACGAAGGCGACCTGCGCACATCCATAGAACGGCATCAGTTCGCCCAGCGTGTCGATGACGAAGACATCGCTGCCCGCATCCGGCCACTGCTGCGCGCGCCGCGTCGCCACGTTCCAGCCCTGCTCGCGGGCCAGCGCTTCCACCTTGGGGAAGCGCTCCGGATGCCGCGGCGCCCACAGCAACAGCAGGTCCGGATGCTGCTGGCGCAGGCGGCGGTGCAGGTCGACCACCGCCTGTTCTTCGCCATCATGCGTGCTGGCCGCGATCCACACCGGGCGCGAGGCAGGTACATGGGCATGGAACTGTTCGATGAAGGGCTGCACGTCCGGCGTGGCGATGTCGAACTTCAGGTTGCCCAGCGCCTGCACCTGTTCCGGCGCCGCGCCCAGCTGCACGAAGCGTGCGGCGTCATCCTGCGACTGTGCGGCCACGCAGGTGACCGTGCGCAGCGCACGCCGGATCAACGCCGCCAGCACACGGTAGCCACGCAGCGATCGGGCCGACAGGCGCGCATTGAGGATGTAGACCGGAATGCGGCGATCGCGGCAGCCGAACAGCATGTTCGGCCACAACTCGGTTTCCAGGATCAGCGCCAGGCTGGGCTGGAAGTGGCCGAGGAAGCGGTTGACGCTGCCCGGCACGTCGTAGGGCAGGTACACATGGTCCAGCGCATCGCCCCACAGCGCGCGCACCCGTTCCGAGCCGGTCGGGGTGATGGTGGTGATGACCCAGCGGATGTCCGGCCGCTGCTGGCGCAGCGCATTGACCAGCGGCGCAGCGGCGTTGACCTCGCCCACCGAGACCGCATGCAGCCAGACCCGTGGCTGGCCGCTCGGCTGCGGATAGGACGCATAGCGTTCATCCCAGCGCCGGAAGTATTCACGGACCCGGAAGCCTCGCCAGACCAGGTGGTACACGGTGATCGGCAGCAGCAGGTACAGCACGGCCGAGTACAGGCCACGCAGGATCCATTCGACAGGGTCTTTACGCATGCGGCAAGGATACGGGAGCCCCCCGGGAAAGACACGCGGCCGGGTTGGTAGAATGGGGGCATGTCCGATGCCACCACCGCCGTCCGTCCGTCGCTGCGTGATCCACGCAACTGGCCGATGTTTGCCGTCATGTTCACTGCCTTCGGGATCGCCCGGCTGCCGTGGACGCTGCAGCGCGTACTCGGCCGCGGCGTCGGCTCGATCGCCTGGCGCCTGGCCGGCAGCCGCCGCCATGCCGCCGAGGTCAATCTCAGGCTGTGCTTCCCCGAGAAGGACGAGGCCTGGCGCAAGCGCCTGGTGCGCGACAGCTTCGACGCACTGGGCGTGGGCATCTTCGAATGCGCGCGCTCCTGGTGGGGCAGCATCGACAGCATCCGCCCTCAGGTGCACATCGAAGGGCTGGAACACCTCAAGCAGATGCAGGCCGAGGGCCGCGGCGTGCTGCTGGTCTCGGGCCACTTCATGACCCTGGAGATGTGCGGCCGCCTGCTGTGCGACCACGTCGACCTGTCCGGCATGTACCGCAAGCACAAGAACCCGGTGTACGAGTGGGCGGTGAAGTTCGGCCGCCTGCGCTACGCCAAGGCGATGTACGCCAACGAGGACATCCGCGCGACGGTGCGCCACCTGAAGAAGGGCGGCTTCCTCTGGTACGCGCCCGACCAGGACATGCGCGGCAAGGACACCGTGTTCGTGCCGTTCTTCGGCCACACTGCATCCACCATCACCGCGACCCACCAGCTGGCGCGGATGACCGGGTGTGCGGTCATCCCCTACTTCCATCGCCGCGAAGGCGGAAAGTACTTCCTGAAGATCGGCGCGCCGCTGGAGAACTTCCCCAGCGAAGACGTCGAGGCTGATACCGCGCGGGTCAACCAGGCCATCGAGCAGATGGTGCGCGAGGCGCCGGACCAGTACCTGTGGATCCACCGCCGCTTCAAGCGCCAGCCCGGTGGGCGGAGCGATTTCTACAAGTGATTTGACGGACGGGCGGGAATGTCCCATCCACGCATGGCGTGGATCTACGGATCGGCATTCCCAGTAGATCCACGCCATGCGTGGATGCTCTCCCTTCCGTTGCCCGAATCTACAACGGCCAACGACACCAGGCGTGGGGGTATTCCCCCAACTCGCCAGCCAGTCCTGCCCGCACCGGATTGGCCAGGAGGTACATCGCCTTTTCATGAAGGGATTCATCGGTAAGCACCGCATGGTCGTGGTAGCCGTGCTGCCAGAGCGGCCCGTTCCGTCCCAATTGCCGGTTCAGCAGCCGACTGCTGCGCGATTTGAGCAGTGCCATGCACTCGGCCAGCGTTCCCCTCTGCAGCTCCATCAGCCAGTGCAGGTGGTCGGGCATTACCACCCAGGCGAGACTGTCGCTGAAGCCATTGCGTTCGATGAAACGCAGGGTATCGACCAGGACCGCCACGTTGGCGGCATCGGCGAAAAAGGGCGCACGGCCATGGGTCGCCGTGGTCAGGGAATAGATGTCGCCTGTGCGGGAGGAGCGACCGTAACGGAGTCTTGGGCTGGCCATGTGACCAGACTGCGGGTTGCGGGGCTCTTCGTGCATTGGCGGACCACCTCGCGGCAGGTCGGGAAAAGCCGCGACGACCGCCAATGTTCATGGGAAAGCCCATCCACGCATGGCGTGGATCTACTGATCGGCATCCCCGGCAGCTCTACGCCATGCGTGGATGCGGAAACTACGCGGCGCCCGGCAGATCGTCCGGTTCGCGCGCCAGCAGCGTGCCGACGAACAGCGCGGCGAGCAGCACGGTCAGGCCGCCCCAGAACGCGGAATAAAACGCCAGGTGGGTATTGAGCGGGAACACGGTAACCGCCAGTGCCAGCATTGCCGGCCGTGCTCGCTCGCGCGCCGCTGCCGGGGCGAATCGCCATGCACGCCATGCCTGCGCTACCGCTGCCAGCCACAGCAACAGACCCAGCACACCGGTCTCGGCAAGAATCTCCAGCACGATCTGATGGGCGTGCAGCGCCGGCATCGCACCCCACACCGCCGGCCCTTGGTCAGCGGCGCAATGCGGATAGGCATCGCGGAAACCACGCGCGCCAACACCATTGATCGGATGCGCCTGGATCATGCAGGCCGCCGCGCTCCAGATGCGGGTACGACCGGACAGTGCCTGTTCGACCCCGTCCTCGCCACCTTCCCAGGCCATTGCCGTGCGCGCTACACGCTCCCGCAACTGCGGAACGCTGGCCGACAGTACACCCGCCGAAAGAGCAGCTACCAGCGTGAGCAGGCCCAGCCGCTTCCACCCCAGCTGGCGCACGCCACTGTAGACAACCACCAGCCCGAAGGTGATCCATGAGGCACGCGAGCCGGCCAGCAGCAGCACCACACCCACCGCAGCAGCGGCCAGCAACCAGCCCGCATTGCCGAAACGGCGCGCCACCGGCAACAACAGGAACGGCGAAAGACTGGCCAGCACCTGGCCGAACTTCAGGTTGCACGGCCCAAGCGCCCCGCTGAGGCGATCAGCCAGCGCGGCTTCTTCAGCCGGGCACAACGCGTGGCCGCTGATGGCCAACTTGAGCTGCTGCAGCGACCAGAACCACGGGCTGGTGCCTGCCAGTGCCTGCACCAGCGCATCGAGCGTCCACAGTCCGGTGATCACCGCCAACCCACCCAGGGTCAAGCGCCGCCGCTGCGGGGTGGCCACGGCGATCGCCACCAGCCACATGAAGGGCAGATAGCGCAGCCCGGCCGCCGCCTTGGTCCACGACGCCGACGGGTCCACGGCATCGAAGGCCGAGAACGCCTGCGGCAACCAGTAGCCGAGGAAAAGAATCGATGTCAGCGCCCACGCGGCCGGGCTCAGCAGATGCGGTCGATGCTGCACCCGGCGGATGACCATGCGTGCAGCGGCGTACACCGCTCCCAGGCCCAGCACCGTTTCGGCGATGCCTGGCAGCGGCCACAACGCGACGTAGGCCAGCACCCACCATGGTGCCCAGCGGCCGGCGCGCTCGTCGCGCAGGGGCGGCGTGGCGTCAGCCAGCGAGGTCGGCATAGAGGCGGAGGGTATCGCGCTGCATGGCCTGCAGGGTAAACGGGATACGACCCGGCAGTGATGGCGGCTGTGCCAGCAGGGCCAGCGCACGTTCACCCAGCAGTTGCGCATTGCCCAGCGGCACGGCGCCACTGGGCTGCAGCTGCTGCAGCAGTTCGCCGACGCCGCCGTGGTCCCAACCCAACACCGGCCTGCCGACCGACAACGCTTCGACCACGGTGCGACCAAAGGCTTCCGGTTTGTCCGACAGCTGCAGCACCAGATCGCTGGCGGCGTACGCCTGGGCGATGCGCGCAGTCGGCGTGCTGATGTGCACCGCCCCGGTCACCCCGAGTGCGGCCGCCTGCCTGCGCAGCTCTGCCACGTAGGCTTCCCGGCCAGGCTCGTCCGTGCCCAGCATCCACAACTGTGCCGGCACGCCCGCTGCACGGACATCGGCAAGCAACTGCAACGCGTGGGCGTGGCCCTTCAGACGCGTGCCGCGACCGGGCAGCAGCAACAGCGGCCCGTCGACCTGGGCCAGCCACGGGTAGTCGGCCGCCAGCGCCAGCCGGGGCCGCCGATCGGCGCGCGCCACACGTGGGAACTGGCTGACATCCACCCCGCGCGGGATCACATGCAGCCTGTCATGCGGCACCGTCGGGTAATGCGTCTGTACGTAGTCGCGCACGCTGTTGGACACACAGATCACGCGTTCGCCGCTGGTCATCACCGCGCTGTAGCGGCTGGGCGAATTCAGCCCATGCACGGTAGTGACCCAATGCGGGCGCTGCGCCGGCTGCATCGCACGGATCGCGTACAGCCCCAGCCACGCCGGCAGGCGCGAACGGGCATGGACGATGTCGGCGCCCACGTCGGTGAACAGACGACGCAGCGTGGGTAGATGGCGCAGCGTCAGCAGCGACTTGCGGCCGATATCCAGGGTCAGGTGCTCGGCACCGCTGTCGAGCAGCGGCTGCACCAGGCGCCCCCCGGCCGATACCACCAGCGCGCGATGGCCGGCAGCGACCAGGGCTGCGGAGATTTCAAGGGTCGAGCGCTCGACACCGCCGGAGTGCAGCGCCGGCAGCAACTGCACCACGGTCAATCGGCGCATCGAGGGGGCGGCCGCTTAGTCGGCCAGCACGAACACGGCGCCGCAGTAAGCACACTGCGCTTGCCCGTTGGGTTCGTCTTCGATCGGCAGGTACACCCGCGGATGCGAGTTCCACAGCGCCATTTCCGGGGTCGGGCAGCTCAGCGGCAGATCGCTGCGGTGCACGGTGTAGCGCTTTTCGGCGTTGGCGGGCGCGGTGGCGGTATGGCTCATGGCGGATGTCGATGAACGGATTGCGAGGCCTGCGATTCTAGCATCTGGGCCCGGCAAACACCGTGCGCTGCGTGGCCGCTGCGCACGGCGCCCTGCTTCAGGCCAACGCCGCGGCCTGCCCATGCAACCCGCCTGCGGGTTCTCCGGCAGCGTCGCCGAGCCCGGTCCGCAGGAAATTCCCTAAGCCCGACAGACAGTTCCGTGCAGAACCGGCCTTCTCTCGAATTTCCCGCATTTGGATCGAACTAAATGGCACTTGTCAGGGCGCTGCCAGCTGTTGCAGCATCGGGTCCGATCCATTCCTGACCCGATCGCATGGCCCGCCCCCCACCGGACCGGCATCGCCTCCCGACTGCCCCGTGGCGGGCGGGGCGATGCCGTCCGTGGTGTTCGCCGATGCGGGTTCTGCCTGCCGCCTGCCCTACCGGGAGACCCTGCATGACCCTGTCCGATCCACGCCGCGCCCTGCTTCCGCTCGCCCTGGCCCTGGCCTGTGCGACCACTGCGACGCCGGTGCTGGCGCAAGGGCTGCAGACCTCCTTCGAGCCAGGCGAGCCGGCACCGGCCAGATCGGCTGGCGCGCTGTCCGTTGACGTCGGCCGTGGCCCTGGGGCGCCGTACGCGGCCAAGCGCAACGTCGGCTACAGCGGCCTGCATGCGTTGCACTACAGCGCGAATGGCGGCCAGGCGCGCCGCGAACTGTTCAAGACCGATCTACCCATCGACGCCGACACCACGCTGTCCTGGCTGGTACTGCCGGAGATCGTCGGCAAGGACACCGTGTCCTCCACCTATGTCTCGCTGGACCTGCTGCTGGACGATGGCAGCCGCGTATCCGCCAGCGGCGCGCGCGACCAGCACGGCGTGGCGCTGGGCGCACAGGCGCAGGGCGATTCGAAGACGCTGTATCCGCAGCAGTGGGCGCGCAAGGCGGTGCGCCTGGGCGATGTGCCCGCGCTGAAGGGACGCCGCGTGATCGCCATCGAGCTCGAGGTGGCCAGCGCCGATGGCGCCCCCGTATCGGGCTGGATCGACGACGTGCGACTGGACGTGCAGTCGCGGCAGGCACCGCAGCGTGTCTCCGACTGGGTGCTGACCACCCGCGGCACCCAGGCCAACGGCACCTTCTCGCGCGGCAACAACTTCCCGGCCACCGCTGTACCGCATGGCTTCAACTTCTGGACGCCGGTGACCGATGCCGGCGCACTGAACTGGCTGTACCGCTGGAACGAGCAGAACGATGCGAAGAACCGGCCGCAGCTGCAGGCGCTTGCCCTGAGCCACCAGCCCAGCCCGTGGATGGGCGACCGCCAGACCTTCCAGATAATGCCCTCTGCCACGCGCGGTGTGCCTGAAGCGGACCGCAGCAAGCGGGCGTTGTCCTTCGACCGCG
Source organism: Stenotrophomonas sp. LST15-1-1.1 (assembly GCF_040815575.1). NCBI lineage: Bacteria > Pseudomonadati > Pseudomonadota > Gammaproteobacteria > Lysobacterales > Lysobacteraceae > Stenotrophomonas > Stenotrophomonas sp. LST15-1-1.1. Next base: position 246,740 of record NZ_JBFPNJ010000023.1, on the reverse strand, counting down.
CACAGGAAAGCGCGCGCCCGTATCGCTACGACGTGCGTTTCGACAACGGCATCGCCGCATCCATCGCCCCCACGGACCATGCCGCGCTGTTCCGCTTCGATTTCCCCGCAGGCGGCGACGCCAACCTGCTGTTCGACAACGTCGATGCGCGTGGTGGGCTGACCCTCGATGCCGCCACGCAGACGTTGTCCGGCTACACCGATACCCGCAGCGGCCTGTCCAACGGCGCCACCCGCATGTATGTGGTGGCCAGCTTCGACAAGCCGTGGCGCAGCAGCGGCCAGATCGGTACCGGCCGCCCCACCGGCTACATCAAGTTCGACGCGGGCAACGAGCGCCGGGTGACGATGCGCATCGCCACGTCGTTGATCTCCCTCGAGCAGGCGCGCCACAACCTGGCGCTGGAAATCGCCGCCGCCGATACGCTGGAAAGCGTGGCAGGGCGTGCCCAGGATGCGTGGGATGCGCGCCTGGCCCGCTTCGACATCGGCAACGCCAGCGACGACCAGAAGACCACGCTGTACTCCAGCCTGTACCGGCTGTACCTGTATCCCAATTCCGGCCACGAGAATGCGGGCACTGCCGCCGCTCCCGATTGGCGCTATGCCAGCCAGGCCAGCGCCGCCGACGACAACACCGATGGCAGCGCGACGCGCAGCTTCGCACCGGTGCGCGACGGCAAGGTGTTCGTCAACAACGGCTTCTGGGACACGTTCCGCACTACCTGGCCGGCGTACGCGTTGTTCACCCCGGATGATGCCGGGCAGCTGGTGCAGGGCTTCATCGAGCAGTACCGCGCCGGTGGCTGGATCGCACGCTGGTCTTCGCCCGGCTACGCGGACCTGATGGTCGGCACCAGCTCGGACGTGGCCTTCGCCGATGCGTGGCTGAAGGGTATCGGCGGCTTCGATCCCGAAGAGGCCTATGCCGCAGCGCTGAAGAACGCCACCGTGGTGCCGCCGGACCGCCACGTCGGCCGCAAGGGCATGGAGCGCTCGACGTTCCGCGGCTATGCCAGCGCCGACGTGCATGAAGGCATGTCATGGACGATGGAAGGGGCGCTCAATGATTTCGGCATCGCCAACATGGCCGAAGCGCTGGCCAAGCGTGCAGGCACGGCCGCCGCGCGCGAACGCTACACCACCGAAGCCGACTACTTCCGCTACCGCGCCGCCAGCTACGCGACGATGTTCGATCCGGCCGCCGGCTTCTTCCAGGGCCGCAAGGCCGATGGCAGCTGGCGCCTGGATGCCAAGGATTACGACCCGCGCGTGTGGGGCCACGACTACACCGAATCCAATGGCTGGACGTTCGCCTTCACCGCCGCGCACGATGGCGAAGGCCTGGCCGCGCTGTACGGTGGCCGCGACAAGCTGGCCGCCAAGCTCGACACCTTCTTCGCCACGCCGGAAACCGCCGACGCCGCGTTCGCCGGCTCCTACGGCGGCACCATCCACGAGATGACCGAAGCGCGCGATGTGCGCATGGGCATGTACGCGCACAGCAACCAGCCGGCACACCACATCCCGTGGATGTACCTGTATGCCGGGCAGCCGTGGAAGACCCAGCAGCATGTGCGCGAGATCCTGTCGCGGCTGTATGTCGGCAGCGAGATCGGCCAGGGTTATCCGGGCGACGAGGACAACGGCGAGACCTCGGCGTGGTACGTGCTGGCCTCGCTGGGGCTGTATCCGCTGCGCATGGGCGCGCCGGAATACGCGATTGGTTCGCCGGCGTTCCAGCATGCGCGCGTGGAGCTGCAGGGCGGTGCGGTATTGACCGTCAATGCGCCGCAGAATTCGCGTGAGAACGTGTACGTGCAGTCGCTGAAGATCAACGGCAAGCCGTGGACGAAGACCTGGGTGCCGCACGAAGTGATCGCCAAGGGTGCGACCCTGGACTTCGTGATGGGCCCGCAGCCGTCGCGCTGGGGCAGCGGCGTGGATGATGTACCGCGCTCGCTGACCGCGCGTGGCCAGCGGCCGCAACTGCTGCACGACCTTCTGGGCAGCGGCGCGCAGGCAACGCTGGCCGACGGTCGCGCCCTGCCTGCGCTGGTGGACGACGATGCCACGACGGCGGTGCCGCTGGGCGGTGGCGCAACCATCGCGCTGAGCCACGTGGGCGATGGCGTACCGACGATGTACACGCTGACCAGCGGTGACGGCGCTATCCGCGGCGGCGAATGGACACTGGAAGCACGTACCGGCAACGGGCACTGGGTAACGCTGGACCAGCGCCGCGGCGAAGAGTTCACCTCGGCCCGGCAGACCCGCCCGTTCCGTATCGCTTCGCCCTCACGCTACGCCGAGTACCGTCTGCGCCTGGCTGCGCCGGGGCGCCTGCAGCTGGCCGAGATCGAACTGTTGGCGCCCTCCCCCCTACAATGACGTCCATGCGCCTACGTTTCCTCCCCCTCGCTCTTGCCGCCCTTGCATTTCCAAGCCTCAGCCAGGCACAGCCGCAGACCCAGGCCTTCGATGGCCAGGTCAGCCGTGAAGGGGTGACCCTGTATTACCAGGATGCTGCCGGTGCGCTGGCCGCACCGGTGCGCAAGCGCATCATCGATACGTTCTACTTCGCCTATCTCCGCGAGCGTGCGGACTTCCGCCCGGCCGCGCCGAACGAAGTGCGCATCGTGATCGATCCGGCGTACAACGGCGTCGCCTTCGTCGGCGACAAGGACAAGGCCAGCACCATCACCATCAATCCGGGCTGGCTGGCCCAGCACCCGGACGACATCGATCTGGTGACCCACGAAGCGATGCACATCGTGCAGGGATACCCCAGCTACGGCGACAAGCGCGTGCCGGGCTGGCTGGTGGAGGGCATCGCCGACTACGCCCGCGATCGCTACGGCATGAACAACGCCGTTGCCGGCTGGGCGTTGCCGGACAAGCTGAGCCAAGGGCAGACGGTGGAAAGTGGCTATCGGGTAACCGGTGCTTTCCTGAAGTGGGCCGAAGCGGCGCACCCGGGACTGGTGCTGGCACTGGACAAGGATCTGCGCGACGGGCGCTATGCGCCGGCGCTGTGGCAGAAGCACACCGGCAAGACCCTGCCGGCGCTGTGGGCAGAGTACGCCAAGCCGCGCTCCCCCACCCCTGCGCCGCCGCCTGCGCGACGCGCGAAGCGGCGCTGAGTTCGACGCTGCCGGGCGGATGCCCCGGCGGCCTTCAACGCGATTGCACGAAGCCGGCGTACAGCGCGAACAACTGCTGGAAATACCGCTTGCTCACTCGACTGCGCATGACACTGCTCCGCCCATGGAAAGTTGGTCGGGCCCAGGGTGGGAAGGCCGGTCCGGTCCCTTCCCACGGCCAGGCCGCGTGGGCGTATTGGGCCGCAATGAGGTTGCAGGGCGATTACCGGGCGGCTGCAGTTTTCCGGTAGTGCCGGGCCACGCCCGGCGGAATGCGAGAAGCGCCGCGCTGCGCGCTCTCCGGGTATGGCCCGGCGCTACCCGATCCGGTTTCCGCGGGGCGGAAACAGAAACGCGCCCCGAAGGGCGCGTTTCTGCAGATCGCAGCGGAACGAAGACTTATGCCTTCTTTTCCGCTTCGATCTGCTTGCGGATCTGCGCATCGACCGCGGCAATCGCGGTCATGTTCAGGATACGGCGCGAGGTCGCGCTGGTGGTCAGGATGTGCACCGGCTTGTTGACGCCCATCAGGATCGGGCCGATCGCCACGCCATCGGTGAACACGCGCACCAGGTTGTAGGCGATGTTGGCCGCTTCCAGGTTCGGCAGCACGAACAGGTTGGCACGGCCCTGCAGGGTCGAGCCCGGCAGCAGCTTCTGGCGCAGGGCTTCATCCCATGCGGTGTCGCCCTGCATTTCGCCGTCCACGTTCAGACGCGGGTTGCGCTTGAGCAGCAGCTCACGCACCTGGCGCATCTTCAGCGCATCCTTCGAATCGTGGCTGCCGAAGTTGGAGTGCGACAGCAGGGCCACCTTCGGTTCGACGCCGAACAGCTTCATGCGGTACGCCGCCTGCAGGGTCGCTTCGCACAGCTGCTCTGCGGTCGGGTCTTCCTGCACGTGGGTGTCGACGAAGAAGAACACGCCCTGCTGGTTGATCACGCCGGTCATCGCCGAAGTCGAGGTGACCTTCGATTCCAGCGGCAGCACGCTGCGCACGTAACCCAGCTTCTTGTGGAAGCGGCCGACGATGCCGGTCAGCATCGCATCGGCTTCGCCACGGGCGACCATCACCGCGGCGATCAGGGTCGGCCGCGAACGCATCAGGTTCTTGGCGGCGGCCACGGTGACGCCACGACGGCCGGTCAGGCCGTGGTAGTACTGCCAGTATTCGTTGAAGCGCGGGTCGTCATTGATGTTGGTGACTTCAATGTTCTCGCCGATCTTCAGGCGCAGGCCGAGGCGTTCGATGCGCGATTCGATCACTTCCGGGCGACCGATCAGGATCGGGTGTGCCAAGCCGTCGTCGACCACGTTCTGCACCGCCTGCAGCACCACTTCCTCTTCGCCTTCGGCATACACCACGCGCTGCTTGTCGCTGCGCGCGCGGTCGTAGACCGGCTTCATCATCAGGCTGGTGCGGTAGACGAACTGCGACAGCTTCTGCCGGTAGGCTTCCATGTCGGCGATCGGACGTGCGGCCACGCCCGAATCCATGGCGGCCTGGGCCACGGCAGCCGACAGCTCCACCAGCAGGCGACGGTCGAACGGACGCGGAATCAGGTACTCGCGGCCGAAGCTCGGGGTCTCACCGCCATAGGCCGAGCCCATGTCGGTGGCGGCGCGACGGGCCAGCGCGGCGATCGCGCGCACGCAGGCGATCTTCATTTCCTCGTTGATCGCGGTCGCGCCGACGTCCAGCGCACCGCGGAACAGGTACGGGAAGCACAGCACGTTGTTGACCTGGTTCGGGTAGTCCGACCGGCCGGTACCGATGATCGCGTCCGGACGCGCAGCGCGCACCAGTTCCGGCATGATTTCCGGGGTCGGGTTGGCCAGCGCGAAGATCACCGGGTCCGGCGCCATCGTCTTGACCATCTCGGCGGTCAGGATGCCCGGTGCCGACAGGCCCAGGAAGATGTCCGCGCCGTCGACGATCTCGGCCAGGGTGCGCTTGTCGGTGTCGCGCGCATAGCGCAGCTTTTCCGGGTCCAGGTCGGTACGGCCGGTGTGGATCACGCCCTCGCGGTCGAAGGCCAGGATGTTCTCCGGCTTCAGGCCCAGCTGCACCAGCATGTTCACGCAGGAAATGCCGGCCGCGCCCATGCCCGTGGTCGCCAGCTTCACTTCTTCGATCTTCTTGCCGGTGATCGCCATGGCGTTCAGCACCGCGGCACCGACGATGATCGCCGTGCCGTGCTGGTCGTCATGGAACACCGGGATCTTCATGCGCTCGCGCAGCTTGCGCTCGACGATGAAGCACTCCGGTGCCTTGATGTCTTCCAGGTTGATACCGCCGAAGGTCGGCTCCAGCGAGGCGATGATGTCGACCAGCTTGTCCGGGTCGTTCTCGTCCACTTCGATGTCGAACACATCGATGCCGGCGAACTTCTGGAACAGCACGCCCTTGCCTTCCATCACCGGCTTGCCGGCCAGTGCGCCGATGTTGCCCAGGCCCAGCACCGCGGTGCCATTGGAGATCACCGCCACCAGGTTGCCGCGGGCAGTCAGCTCGCTGGCCTGCTGCGGATCGGCCTTGATCGCTTCACAGGCGTACGCCACGCCCGGCGAATACGCCAGCGACAGGTCGCGCTGGGTCAGCATGGGCTTGGTAGCGGAAACCTTGATCTTGCCGGGCGGAGACATCCGGTGGTAATCGAGGGCGGCCTGTTTGAAATCTTCGTTGGACATCGATGTGGGTTACATGAATGGGCAGAAGGGACAGGGGATCATACCCCCGTTGGAGCGGTCGGACCTGTCGCTATGCTGTCGCAGTGATGCTGCGACCGCACAATTCCATGGCGTATGCGACGTTACCAGAGCACAGCTTCGGCGCTGGCGATGACAGCCGTGGGACGCCTTGAAACGCTGCGGGGCCGTGCCACTGTCGTGACCGGCCCCGCAGTACCACACACCCGGATCAGCCCTTGGCGGGCAGCGCCTCGGTCATTGCCAGCGGCACGGCATCGACCGGCGGCGGCAGTTCGCTTTCCCGACCATCCAGCGCCAGCTTCAGGCGGTCGCGGTCCAGCGCACCTTCCCAGCGCGAGACCACCACCGTGGCCACCGCGTTGCCGATGAAGTTGGTCAGCGAACGGCATTCGCTCATGAAGCGGTCCACGCCCAGGATCAGCGCCATGCCGGCCACCGGCACTTCCGGTACCACCGCCAGGGTGGCGGCCAGGGTGATGAAGCCGGCACCGGTGACGCCAGCCGCGCCCTTGGAACTGAGCATGGCGACCAGCAGCAGGGCGATCTGGTGGCCCAGGGTCAATTCGGTATTGGTGGCCTGGGCGATGAACAGTGCGGCCAGGGTCATGTAGATGTTGGTGCCGTCCAGGTTGAACGAGTAGCCGGTGGGGACCACCAGGCCGACCACCGACTTGCTGCAGCCGGCACGCTCCATCTTCTCCATCAGCGACGGCAGCGCCGACTCCGACGACGAGGTGCCCAGCACCAGCAGCAGCTCAGCCTTCAGGTAACGGGCCAGCTTGAACACCGAGAAGCCACACAGGCGGCAGACCACACCCAGGATCACCGCAACGAACAGGAACGCGGTGAGGTAGAACGAGCCGACCAGCCAGGCCAGGTTGACCAGCGAGCCGACGCCGTACTTGCCGATGGTGAAGGCGATGGCGCCGAAGGCACCGATCGGCGCGGCCTTCATCAGGATGTGCACCAGCTTGAACACCGGCGCGACCAGCGCTTCCAGGAAGTTCTGGATCGGCTTGCCCTTCTCGCCCACCGAGGCCAGCGCGATGCCGAACAGCACCGCCACGAACAGCACCTGCAGGATGTTGCCGTCAACGAAGGCACTGAGCAGCGTCTTCGGGATGATGTCCATCAGGAAGCCGACCAGGGTCAGGTCGTGCGACTTCTCGACGTAGCTGTGTACCGCGGTCTGGTCCAGCTCGGCCGGGTTGATGTTCATGCCGGCGCCGGGCTGCACGACGTGCGCCACGATCATGCCGACGATCAGCGCCAGCGTGGAGAAGAACAGGAAATACGCCATCGCCTTGGCGAACACGCGGCCCACCGTGCGCAGATGGGTCATGCCGGCGATGCCGGTGACGATGGTCAGGAAGATCACCGGGGCGATGATCATCTTCACCAGGTTGATGAAGGCATCGCCGAGCGGCTTCATCTTCTCGCCGATCAGCGGCTCGTAGTGGCCGAGGACAGCGCCCAGGACGATCGCCACGATCACCTGGAAATACAGCTGGCGGTAGAGCGGCAACGGCTTGCTGGGCACCGGTGCAGCGGTCGGGATGTGCATGGCGGACTCCGGAAGGGGCGTTTTCAGGCACGTACGGCCCCGGAAGTGCACGGGAACCGTTACCGTGGAAACTGATCGCATGCCCCTCGATTGCAGGCACAGGGGTGCGACCAATGGACGCCTTTGTACGCGCCACGCACCGCCGCGCAGATAACCTATTGGTACTAGCCCCCCGGTTCAGGTGGCTGCGCTGCCTACACTGGCGCCGCACCGCTGATCGCGGGGATGCCGGTGGCCCGACCTGAACGGCCGGGCGCGTCATTGCGAAAGTTCCGGCCATTGCGGCCGTTGTTGTCCTGTCCACACGCATTCTGAGAGAGCCGCACCACCCATGCGCCCGATTCCCACCTTGCTGGCCCTTTCCCTGGCCGCCCTCCCCGCCTTCGCATCCGCTGCGGATTTCGACAACTGGCCGACCAAGTACGCCTTTGGCGACGGCACCGAACTGGCCGCTACCGCCAACATCGCCTACGACTACAACGACTTCTCGTCCGCCAGCGGCATCGAGGATGACGACGCGGTGCGCCGCAAGGAATTCGGCGCGACCCTGAAAAAGAAGGGCGTGTACGACGCGATGGTCTACTACGACTTCCAGGCCGACACCTGGCTGGACGTGTTCGTGCGCTTCGAGAGCAAGGCGTTCTTCGGCCGCGATGTCGGCCGCTTCCGCTTCGGCTACATGAAGACCCCGGTCGGCCTGGATGCGAATACCTCCTCGCGCGCCGGCAGCTTCCTTGAGACCGCGCTGCCCGTGCAGGCGTTCTACGCAGGCCGCCGTACCGGCGTGGAATGGGTGCTGGAGCGTCCGCAGTACCTGCTGCAGGCCGGCGCCTATGGCGGCAAGGACCTGCAGGGCGACAACCCCGGCACCACCCAGGCGGTGCGTGCGGTGTGGACGCCGGTGAAGGCACCGGGTGACGTGATCCACCTGGGCCTGGCCTATTCGCAGGAAAACCCGCGCGGTTACCACGATGGCCGCGACGTGCATCATGAAGCCAGCGCGCGCCTGCGCGCCCGTCCGGAAGCCGGCCTGACCGACATCCGCCTGGTCGATTCCGGGGCCCTGGTCACCGCCGACCAGATCCGCCGCACCGGCCTGGAAGGTATCTGGATCCGCGGCCCGTTCTCGCTGCAGGCCGAAGCGCTGCAGGCCACCGTCACCCGCAATGACGGCAAGCCCGATTACACCGGCCACGGCCAGTACGCGATGGCCAGCTGGGTGCTGACCGGCGAATCGCGCCCGTACAACGCCGGCGCCGTTGCCAACATCAAGCCGGCGCACGACTACGGTGCGGTGGAACTGGTGGCCCGCTACAGCCGCCTGGACCTGGACGACGGCAGCATCCTCGGCGGCCGCCAGCACGACCTGACCCTGGGCGCGAACTGGTACCTGACCAGCCACTTCAAGTTCCAGGCCAACTACGTGAAGGTCGACGCCAGCCGTCGCGGTGTGCACAGCACCCCGGAGATCTTCGAACTTCGCGCGCAGATGCACTTCTGATCCCTTCCACGTGTCAGATCCCGGCGGGCGTGTACACCGCGCCCGCCGGCCCTGCGTAGACTGCCGCCATGTATTGGCTCAGCCGCCACCGCCTGCAGTTGCTGACCATTCTGGTGATGGTGGCCGGCACCGTGCTGTGCGCGGTCGCCGCAGGCCACTACGCCTGGCGTCGCGCCCTCGGCACGGAAAGCGCACAGGTGCAGCGCCAGCTGCAGCTGTATGGCCAGGGGCTGCAACAGCGCATCGACCGGTTCGGCACCCTGCCACAGGTGATGGCGCTGGACCCGGACCTGCTGCATGCATTGCAGGTGCCGCCCTCGCCCGCCGAGCGGCAACGCCTGAACCTCAAACTGCAGCGCGCCAACCAGGTCACCCGCACCTCGACGCTGACGCTGGTCGGCCGCGATGGCGTGGCCGTGGCCGCCAGCAACTGGGACCAGCCGACCAGCAACGTCGGCGAGGATTACAGCTACCGCCCCTACTACCAGCAAGCACTGGCCCATGGCCGTGGCCGTTTCTACGGCATCGGCATGACCACCGGCGTGCCCGGTTATTTCATGTCCGAGGCCATCCTGGACGCCGACAGCCAGCGCATCGGCGTGATCGTGATCAAGATCGAGCTGTCCGCGCTGGAACAGGAGTGGTTGAACAGCCCGGACGTGGTGCTGACCAGCGACAACCACGAGGTGGTGTTCCTGGCCAACCGCGATGCATGGCGTTACCGCCTGCTGCGCCCGCTCGGCGCGGAGGAACGCAACGAGATGCGTGCGGCGCGGCAGTATGCCGATCGCTCGCTGCAACCGCTGCGCGTGCGCACCGAAGATGTGCTGGCCGATGGCGGCCGCATGGTCCGCCTGCTCGACCCGGCACTGCCGCAGGCAATGCTGTGGCAGACCCTGGCGCTGCCCGACGAAGACTGGAGCCTGCATCTGCTGCACGACGCCAGCGCGGCCACCAGCGCGGGCCGAGGCGCGGCCGTGGCCGGCGCCGCCGCATGGCTGGCACTGGGTTTCCTGGTGTTGTTCGTGCAGCAACGGCGTCGCTTGTCCAAGCATCGCCAGCGCAGCCGGCGCGAGCTGGAAACCCTGCTCAAGCAGCACGCGCAGGAGCTGCGCACCGCCCAGGACGGCCTGCTGGAAGCGGCCACCGATGCCGACGTTGGCTTGAGCCGCAGCCTCGAGCATCTGCCGCAGGGCGTGGTGGTGATCGACAAGGAACAGCGTCTGGTGGCATGGAATTCACGCTATCTGGAACTGTTCCGCTTCCCGGCCGGGCTGGTGCGGGTGGGCCGCCCGATCGAGGAACTGTTCCGCTTCAACGCACGTCGCGGTCTGTTGGGCCCCGGCCCGATCGACGAGGCCATCGAACGCCGCCTGACCCACCTGCGCAGCGGCCGCCCGCACATGCGCGAGAGCGAGAAGGACGACGGCACGGTGCTGGAGATCCGCGGCAACCCGTTGCCCGATGGTGGCTTCGTCACCAGCTATGCCGACATCACCAGCTACAAGAACGCCGCGCGCGAACTGCGCTCGCTGGCCGATGCGCTGGAACACCGCGTGGCCGAGCGCACGCAGGATCTGGACGAAGCCCGCCGCGAAGCCGAACAGGCCAACCGTTACAAGACCCGCTTCGTCGCCTCGGCGGTGCACGACCTGCTGCAGCCGCTGAATGCCGCGCGCATGTTCGTGTCGGTGCTGCGCGGGAAGCTCAGTGACCCCGCACAGCAACAGACCAGCGACCATATCGACGCCGCGCTGGCGGCGCAGGATGCGATCCTCAACAGCCTGCTGGATATCTCGCGGCTGGAATCGGGATCGTTGCAGGTCCGCGTGCGCGCTTTTGCACTTTCGCCGTTACTGGAAACCCTGGCTCGCGAGTTCGGCATCGCCGCACAGAGCCGTGGCCTGCAGCTTGACTGGGTGGACACCCGCGCGGTGGTCATCAGTGACGAAGCGCTGCTGCGGCGCATCCTGCAGAATTTCCTGTCCAATGCGCTGCGCTACACGCCACGTGGGCGCGTGTTGATCGGCTGTCGGCGCACCGGCGACCAGCTGCGCATCGAGGTGCATGACCAGGGGCCGGGCATTCCGGAAAGCCTGCAGGGCGAAATTTTCGAAGAATTCCGCCGCTTGAATGACGGCGTGGAGCAGGAACGTGGCGCCGGCCTGGGCCTGGCCATCGTCGAGCGCATCGGCCGCCTGCTCGGCCACCGCATCGGCCTGCGTTCCACGCTGGGCAAGGGCAGCGTATTCGCCGTCAGCGTGGCACTCGGGCGTGCCGACCAGGTGATTGCACCGCCGGCGGCGCCGGTCATCGCGACCGAACCGTCCGATGACAGCCCGCTGCGGCAATGCCGGGTATGGAGCATCGATGATGACCCGCATGTCTGCGCGGCGACCCGTGCCCTGCTGGAACGCTGGGGCTGCCATGTGGAACTTGCCGACGGACCGCAGGGCGCGCTGGAAATCGCCAGCGCGTTGAACGTGCCGCAGCTGTTGCTGCTGGACGTGCGCATGGGGCAGTGGCACGGACCGGACCTGTATGAAGCGCTGTGCACGCTATGGCAGGCGCGGCCGCCGGTGATCCTGGTAACCGCCGAGCGCGATGATGCGCTGAAGGCGCATGCTGCCGAGAACGGTTGGGGCTTCCTTCTCAAGCCGGTGCGGCCACCGGCGCTGCGTGCATTGATGACGCAGTTGCTGTTGCGGCATCGCGGGTAAAGGTGCTGCACCCCGCGAGGACCATCGGCCGCTCTTTGAGGGGAGGCTGAAAAGCGATCCCCCCATGAATAGAGGATGGGCATAGTCTGAACTACAGACGAGTAATTGCCCTACTTACCACCGTTGCTGAAGATCAGAAGATTACATGACCGGGCCAATCGGCCAGCCAGACCATAGGCACTGATCGTGCCCGTTTCTCCCGCATCTCCCGCAATTACAAGATACTTCCGCCCGATCGTGGCGGCGCTTCTCGGCCTTTGCTGCAGCGGATGCAGCGATGGAAAATCACCGGCAGCAGACGGGAATCAACAGAGAACTACAGAAGAGAGCAGCACCAGCCAGCGTCATCCATACATATCCGAGTCAGCCAATCCGCGTGGCCGCACATCTTCGAACCAGAGCGCATCGGCATTGGTCATGAATCGTATGGAACGCACATCCGAGCACCTCCAGGCCGAATCTGGATTCATGGCAAATGGAGGCATCTCAAGCCAGACTGCTGAAGACCTTCTGCGGTCCAGCCGTAGTACCTCTGAAGCAATCGAACGCATGACCATCGACGCAGCATCCAGCCCGGATGCGCAGGACCTGACCAGGCACTATCGATCGTCTCTCATGCGCGCAATGGATCAGAACGCCGTTCTTGAGCGCCTCGCGTGCGGCCTGAGCTTATGCGTTGGCATCGCTCGAGCCAGAAGCAATGCCGATCACCAGGCATGGGGCCAGAGGTTGGCGTCAGACCGATCGTCTCCCACATACGGCTACGTCGAAACATCCGAGAGTCTGGGCGCGGAATACGAGAACAGATTCATGTTCTCTACCGATCCGGAACTGAATTCGATCAGCGGAAACTGATCGAGGAAGCGGAACAGAATCAACAACGACCTGGTACACGAGTCAATTCAATGCCTTGCCGCGATCAGCCATCCATCCCAGCGCGCGCATCACCTTCTGGCTCCAGCGCCTTCACCAACACTGCCGCTTGCGTGCGGCTGTGGCATTCGAGCTTCTTCAGGATCGCGGTGACATGCACCTTCACCGTGTTCTCGGCCAACCCCAGCTCATAGGCAATCTGCTTGTTGAGCAGTCCATCGGCCAGGCACAGCAGCACGCGGAACTGCTGCGGCGTCAGCTGCGCCAGGCGGCTGGCCAGCAGCGCATCGGCCTCGGAACGCTCGGCGGCCATCGCCGGGAACCACAGGCCACCATCGAGTACCGCCTGCACCGCCTCGCCGATGGTTTCGGCCGGGGCCGACTTCGGGATGAAACCGGCGGCGCCGAACTGCTGGGCACGACGGATCACCCGCGGATGATCGTTGGACGACAGGATCACCACCGGGATGTCCGGGTGCGAACCGCGCACGTGCAGCAGCGCTGAGAAACCGTGTGCGCCGGGCATGGTCAGGTCGAGCAGCACCAGATCCACATCGGGCTGTGCGTCCAGCGCCGCAGCCAGTGCTTCGGCGCTGGCGACCTCGCGCACCTGCGCCAGCGGCAGGCTCTGCCGCAATGACTGCACCACCGCCGAACGCAGCAGCGGGTGGTCGTCAGCGATCAGGATGGTGTATTCGCTCATGCGGCCATTGTACGGGCAGCAAACGGCCTACGCTGGGCATTGGCCGGCGCTGCCAGGGCATCAGCGCCCTGCCGGCTCCACGCTGCTGCGCCAGGCATCGAGGAACTGGCGGCGCTTGAGCGCATCCAGGTAGACCAGCAGGCCGGGGCCGAGCTGGATCGGGCGGCGGCTGCGGCCGGGCGCATCGTCGCCGCCTGCATCGCCGCGCACGATCGGCATCAGCCGCGCCTCGCGCGCGAGCACCTGCTGGCCGCGTGGTGACAGCAGATAGTCGAGGAAGCGTCGCGCTTCCTGCGGGTGCGCTCCGGTGCGCGGAATCACCGCGGTACGCAGCACCACCAGCGTGTAGTCCTCCGGCTCGACGATGGCCAGCGGTGCGCCCGCGTCGATACGCGCCTGCGCATACGAGCCCAGCACGTTGTAGACCAGCGACAACTGCCCGCTGGCCACCTGGTCCAGCAGCACGCCGGTGCGTTCCTCGCGCACCACCGCGTTGTCCCCCAGCGCGCCGAGCAGGGCGCCGGCGATGCTGCCGCGCTGGGCATCCTGGGTCGCCAGCAGGTAACCCACGCTGCTGCGTTCGATATCGTAGGTGCCGACCTTGCCGCGCAACGGCGCGCCTTCCGCGCGCAGCAGGTCCAGCAGTTGTCGACGCGTGTGCGGCGCCTTCGCGGCCGGCAGCCTGCGGGTGTTGTAGACCATCACCACCGGTTCGTAGCTGATGCCGAACGCCTCGCCACGCCACTGCGCCCACGCCGGCAGCGCCTGGGTCTGCACCGAACGGTGTGGCAGCGCGTGGCCGTCGTTGACCAGCTTGGTCTGCAGGTCCATGCCGCTGGAGATCAGCAGATCCGGCGACGCAGGTCCGGCGCGGTCATGCAGGTAACGCGCGTACAGGTCCTGGGTGATGATGTCTTCGTATACCACCTCGCTGCCCGGATGCAGCCGCTGGTAGTCGGCGATGACTTCGGCGAAGACCTCGATATCGGTGGTGCCGTGGATGCGCAGTTGCGCAGTGGCGGTGCCCTGTGCGGGGAAGCGGCGTACATCGCCCGGTGCAGCGAGGGCCGGCACGGCCAGCAGCAGGACAACAATGGCGGCGAACAGGCGGATCATGTGCTGCTCCGGGGCAGGCGGATGGTGGCGACCAGGCCGCCCTGCGGTCGATTGCTGAGATCGATCTGGCCACCATGGCTGTCGACAACCCGCTTGACGATGGCCAGGCCGAGGCCGGCACCGCCGGAAGGCGCGCCCTCGCCCCGTGCGAAACGCTCGAACACGCGTTCGGCATCCACCGCGGCGATGCCCGTACCGTGGTCGGCGATGGTCAGCACGGCCTGTTCGCCCTCGGCGGTCAGCGCGATCTGCAAGGGACCGTCGCCGCCGTACTTCAGCGCGTTGTCGACCAGGTTCTTGATCGCCTCGCGCAGCAGTAGTGCGTCACCGTGCACCTGCACCGGCTCGGCCGTCATCGCCAGCTGCACGCGCGGGGTGGGGCCTGCCTGCGGCAGCGCTTCGTGCAGCGCCTGGTGCACGGTCTCGGCCAGGTCCACGGTGGCGAAGCGCTGCAGATGTGATCGATGGATCACGCTGGCGTCGCTCAGCAGCTGGTTGAGCAGGCGGCTCATGTGGGTCGCGTTGCGCTCGATCGCCAGCAGGCTGCGCCGCATGTCCTGTGGATCGTCGTCGTCCAGCGCCAGCTGTGCCTGCGCGCGCAGCGCGGCCAGCGGCGTGCGCATCTGGTGCGCGGCCTCGGCCATGAACGCGCGCAGGGTTTCATTGCTGCTGGACAGACGTTCCATGAAGCGGTTCAGCGCTGCCACCATCTGGTCCATCTCGCGTGGCACGCGCGCATCCAGCGGTTTCAGGTCGGACGGCTCGCGGCGGGACAGTTCGCGCTCGACCCGCACCAGCGGCCGGAACGCGCGGTGCACGCCGAAGGCCACCAGTGCCAGCAGCAACCCCGACAGCACGCCGATGGCCAGCAACGCGCGGGTGACCAGTTCCTGCGCCACCGCTTCGCGCGCACGCCGGGTCTGCCCCACCTGCACCTGCACCTCGCCCTGCGCGGAGGCAGCGGCGAAGCTGCGGCCGACCACGACGAAACGCACGGTCTCGCCGCTGTAGGGCGCATCGAACAACTGCGGTTGCGTGCCCGGCCGACGCGGAGACGCGGGGAGGTCGCCGTAGCCGGTGATCAGGGTGCCGCGGCTGTCGGCAACCCGGTAGAACACGCGGTCCTCCGGCGCCATCGCCAGCAGGTCCAGCGCAGCATAGGGAAGATCCACCTGCCACTGGCCGTCCACCAAGGCCACCGAATCGGCGATGGACAGGGCCGAGGACACCAGCAGATGGTCGTAGGAACGGTTGGCCGCACGTTGGCCGTAGTCGCGTGCAGCAAACAACAACGCCACCGCGAATACCGCCAGCAACGCGCCGAGGTACAGCAGCAGCGTGCGCCGCAACGAGCCCGGTGCGGCGTTCGCAGCGCGCGCATCAGCCATCGGTGTCGCTGCTGCCATCGCTGGCTTCAAGCAGATAGCCGACGCCACGCACGGTGGTGATGCGCAGCGGCGCGCCTGCCAGCTTCCTGCGCAGGCGACCGATATACAGCTCGATGGCGTTCGGCCCTGCTTCGTCATCAAAGCCGAACAGGCCATTGCCGATCTCGTCCTTGCCCACCACCTGGCCGAGGCGCCCGACCAGGATTTCCAACAGGCGGTATTCGCGGTTGGGCAGTTCGATCGGCTCGCCATCGAGGCTGACACGGTGCGCGGCATTATCGAACTGGAAGCCGCCGATCTGCACCACTTCGCTGGCCTGTCCTCGCGCACGCCGCAGCAGTACGCGGCAGCGTGCCTCGAACTCGCGGAAATCGAACGGCTTGCCCAGGTAGTCGTCGGCGCCCACATCCAGCGCCTGCACACGGTCTTCGATGCCATCGCGCGCGGTCAGCATCAGCACCGGGGTGCTGTCGCCGCGCTCGCGCATGCCGGCCAGCACGCGCAGGCCATCGAGCTTGGGCAGGCCGATGTCCAGCACCACCAGGTCGAAACTCTGGTAGCGCAGCACGCTGGCGGCGGCCAGGCCGTCGGCCTGCCAGTCCACGGCATGCCCGCTGCGACGCATGCGTCGGATGATCGCATCGGCCAGGTCCGGGTTGTCTTCGACCAGCAGCAGGCGCATGGGCGGGGGCGTGAGGAGGGAAACGAATGCTACCGCATGGCGCCGCTGCGCTCGCCGGGCATGGCCCGGCGCTACCGATGCTGACCTGTTCCGCCAGGCGTGGCTCGGCGCCACCGGGTGCAACCTCGCGGGGTAGCGCCGGGCCATGCCCGGCGAGCGCAGCGGCGTCTTTTACGCTGCACCGCACAAACCGCTGACAGGACGATGACAGCTTGCGCGACACAGACTGCGGCCGCGCACCGTCCGGTGCCCACGATTGCCGCGCGCCTGGCGTGCACCTGGGAGGGTTTGTGGAATTGAGCATTGCCTGGCGGCGTCCTGCCGCCATGATGGCCCTGGCTGCGCTGGCCGCGCCGGCCTTCGCAGAAGACGAGCGTCCGGTGACCGCCACGGTCGGTGGCCGCCTGCACCTGGACTTCGCCACGTTCGACAACGACGACCGGGGTACGCCGAACAAGGACGACACCGAGATCCGCCGCGCTTGGGTTGACGTTTCCGGCAAGTTCTTCGTGGTCGACTACAAGCTGGAAGCCGACTTCTCCGGCGACCGCGTCGAGGCCAAAGACGTCTACCTGAGCCGCAGCTTCGGCGATGCCGGCCGGCTCACCGTGGGTCAGTTCAAGCAGTACTTCTCGCTGGATGACCGCACCGGCTCCAACTACGGCAGCTTCCTGGAGCGCGGCAACGCCGGCACCACGCTGGCACCGCTGTACCGTCTGGGCGCCTCCTGGCAGGCCAATCCGGGCGATTTCACCTGGGCGGCCAGCGTGTACAGCCTGGAGAGCATCGATGCCTGGCAGGTAAAGGGCCGCGCCGCCGGTGGTCGTGTCACCTGGGCACCGGCCCCCAGCGATGGCGACGTGCTGCATCTCGGTCTGTCACTGGCCCGCGAGGCCTATGACAATCCCGGCACCAACGGCGTGCCTGGCCTGCGTATCCGCCCGCGCCCGGCCGGCCACCTGTCCGACGAGAGCCGCCTGACCCTGGTCGATTTCTCTTCCGGTCGCGATACCGACGTCAACAAGTGGTCGCTGGAATATGCGCAGGTGCGTGGTCCGCTGTCTTGGCAGGGCGAGTTCAGCGGCGCCACCTTCGATGATGGTGCCCAGCGCGGTGATGTGATGGCCGCCTACGGCATGCTCAGCTGGTTCGTCACCGGTGAGAGCCGCGCCTACGACCGCAAGACCGGCCGCTTCGCGCGGGTCAAGAACATCCGTCACAAGGCTGGTGCCTTCGAAGTGGCCCTGCGCTACGACCAGATGTGGGGTGCACAACACCTGGATGGCCAACCCGACCTGCGCCGCGGCAGCACCGAGGGCTGGACGCTGGGCGGCAACTGGTACCTGCGCGACAACCTGCGCTTCATGCTCAACGTGATCGAAAGCCGCAACCGCGATCGCCTGGCCGGCACCACGGTGGATCGCACGCGCGCGGTCACCGGGCGCCTGCAGTTCGACTTCTAAACGTCAGCCCCTTCCACTTCCCCACATCCTGATTCTTCAAGGAGTCCGCAGATGATGCTGAGCATCCTCGGCTTTGGCATGGTCATTACGTTCATGTACTTGATCATGAGCAAACGACTGTCGCCACTCGTTGCCCTGATCACCATTCCCATCATCTTCGCCCTGATCGGTGGCTTCGCTGCCGGCATCGATGAAATGATGCTGGAAGGCATCAAGAAAATCGCGCCGACCGGCGTGATGCTGATGTTCGCCATCCTCTACTTCGGCGTGATGATCGATGCGGGCCTGTTCGATCCGTTGGTGCGGATCATCCTGCGCTTCGTCAAGGGCGACCCGATGAAGATCGTGTTCGGCACCGCCGTGCTGGCGATGCTGATCTCGCTCGATGGCGATGGTTCGACCACCTACATGATCACCGTCTCGGCGATGCTGCCGCTGTACCAGCGGCTGGGCATGAACGCGCTGAACATGACCTGCGTGACCATCCTCGCCGGCGGTGTGATGAACCTGACGCCTTGGGGCGGCCCGACCGCGCGTGCGGCCACCGCACTGCACGTGGACCCGGCCGATGTGTTCGTGCCGCTGATTCCGTCGATGGTGATCGCCTGCGCTGGCGTGCTGCTGCTGGCCTGGTACCTGGGCCTGAAGGAGCGCCGTCGCCTTGGCGTGGTGACCCTGCCCAAGGGCGGCAGCTGGATGGACAACAGCGTGTCCGACGACAACAACGCGCTGCCGTCGGTGGAAGACGCCGAAGACACCAAGCGCCCCAGGCTGCTGTGGGTCAACCTCGCACTGACCGTGGCGCTGATGAGCGCCCTCATCATCGGTGTGCTGCCGATGCCGGTGCTGTTCATGATCGGCTTCGCCATCGCGCTGGTGATCAACTACCCGAACCTGGCCGAGCAGCGCCGCCGCGTGGTCAGCCATGCCGGCAGCGTGCTGTCGGTGGTGGCGCTGATCTTCGCCGCGGGCATCTTCACCGGCATCCTCAACAACACCGGCATGGTCGAGGCGATGTCGCACAGCTTCCTGGCGATCATCCCCGACAGCTGGGGCCCCTACCTGGCGGTGATCACCGCTGTAGCGTCGATGCCGTTCACCTTCTTCATGTCCAACGACGCGTTCTACTTCGGCGTGCTGCCGATCCTCTCCGAGGCGGCCGGCAACTACGGCATCACACCGGTGGAAATGGCCCGCGCCTCGCTGGCCGGGCAGCCGGTGCACCTGCTCAGCCCGCTGGTGCCCTCCACCTATCTGCTGGTGGGGCTGGCCAAGGTCGAATTCGCCGACCACCAGAAATTCACCCTGAAGTGGGCGATCGCCATTTCGTTGTTGCTGATGATCGGCGGCCTGTTGTTCGGGCTCTATCCCTTCACGACCTGATTCCCTTACCAAGGAGCGTTCTGCAATGACTCTTCGCATCGCCTACGTCACCAGCGGGATGGGCAGTGTCGGCACTGCCATCTGCCAGAGCCTGGCCCGTTCCGGCCATACCGTGGTCGCCGGCTGCGCGCCCAACTCGCCGCGCAAGGCCAACTGGCTGCGTGAGCAGCGCGAGCAGGGTTTTGATTTCATCGCCTCCGAAGGCAACGCGACCGATTGGGCGTCGACCACGGCGGCCTTCGCCAAGGTGCGTGCCGAAGTCGGCGAGGTGGACGTGCTGGTCAACAACTCCGGCGGCAGCCGCGACCTGCTGTTCCGGCAGATGACGGTGGAGGACTGGAATGCGGTGATCGCCTCCAACCTCAATTCCCTGTTCAACCTGACCAAGCAGGTGGTCGATGGCATGGCCACGCGTGGCTGGGGCCGCATCATCAACATCGGTTCGGTCAGCGCCCACAAGGGCCAGATCGGCCAGGTGAACTACGCCACGGCAAAAGCCGCGATGCACGGTTTCAGCCGGGCGCTGGCCGCTGAAGTCGCCTCGCGCGGGGTCACCGTCAACACACTGTCGCCGGGCTACATCGCCAGCCAGGCGATCAGCAGCTTCCCGCCGGACGTGCTGGACCGGCTGGCCGCGTCGGTGCCGGTACGACGCCTGGGTCGCCCGGAAGAAGTGGCCGGCCTGTGTGCCTGGCTGGCTTCGGATGAAGCCTCCTACGTGACCGGCGCCGACTATCCGGTCAACGGTGGCCTGTACATGGGCTAGCGCTTTCCCACGCAGGGCGTGGATCTACGTCCCTCCCCGGTAGATTCACGCCCTGCGCGGCTTCTCCCCGCGACGCCGTTCGTTGGTTTTTCGTAAACAAGGTTTCATGTTCCGTTCGCATAGTGGCCACGCACCGCGCCCCTGGCCGGTGACCACCCCCCATGCAATGGACCATCATGCAGACCCGATACCTGACGATCGCCGTGGCGATCGCGCTTTCCGCCGCCAGCGCCCACGCCGCTGAAGCCACCGACGCCACAGCCGATACCGCGCTGAGCGCGCAGACGCTGGATACCGTCTCGGTCATCGGCCAGGGCGAGACCCGCCAGGTGCAGCGCATCACCACCGTCGACAAGCAGGTGTTGCCGCCGGGTACCAGTGGCCAGAAGATCCTCGACCGCCTGCCCGGCGTGTCGGTGCAGTCCAACGATGCATTCGGTGCGAATGAAGAATCGCAGACCATCAGCCTGCGCGGGTTCGACAAGAGCCGCCTGGGCTACACGCTGGACGGCATTCCGCTGGGCGACAACAGCTACGGCAACTACAACGGCCTGAGCATCGCCCGTGCATTGATCGCCGAGAACCTGGCCGGCGCCGAACTGTCGCAGGGTATCGGTTCGCTGGGCGTGGCCTCGACCAGCAACCTGGGCGGCACCATCCAGTACTTCTCGATGGATCCGTCCACCGAGTTCGGCGGCCGCGCCAGCATCACCGCGGGTGATGACAACCAGCGCCGCGGCTACCTGCGCGTGGACACCGGCGACATCAACGGCTTCTCGGCCTATGTGTCCGGCGTGCACCAGGACCAGGACATGTGGGCCGCGCCGTATCAGAACCAGACCACCCGCCAGTTCAACGCCAAGGCGGTGTGGAACGTGGGCGACAACCGCTTCGGCGCCTTCGTCGCCACCTCGCGCGCCAGCCAGGCCAACTATGCCTATCTGTCCAAGGACATGCTGGCGCGCGGCCTGGGGTATGACTGGAACATCTATGCACCGGACTGGGATCGCGCCGTTGCGGCTGCGTACTGTGCACCGGGCACCTACAACAAGGCACGCTGTGCATTCAGCGGCGGCGTCAACAGCATCGACGATGCGTACTACCAGAGCCGTGCGCTGCGCGACGACAACCTGTACTCGATCGACGCCGACATCCGCCTGGGTGAGCAGGGCCGCCTGAAGCTGCTGGGCTACCACCACGAGAACCGTGGCCAAGGCCACTGGTGGGCGCCGGGCCAGCCGTCCTACCCGGGGACCGACAAGATGCTGCCGATCTCGATCCGCAGCACCAACTACACCATCAACCGCGACGGCATTACCGCAGCGCTGTCGTGGACGCTGGGCATCCACGAACTGGAAGCTGGCGTGTGGTACGAGCAGAACGACCATAACGTCTCGCGCAACTTCTACTACATCAGCGGCCCGTTCCTGGACGACCTGTACCTGCAGAACCCGGACCGCCGCCTGTTCAACCAGGACTTCGACATCCGTACCCGCCAGTTCTACGTGCAGGACCGGATGCGTTTCCTTGACCAGCGCCTGACCGTGGATGTGGGCATCAAGAGCCCCAACACGCGCATGACCGCCAAGGCCCAGCCGGGCGTGGAAACCAGCATTGCCTCGGGCACGCTGACCGCCAAGGAATCGGTGCTGCCGCAGCTGGGCGTGGGCTTCAAGCTCAACGCCAACAACGAGGTGTTCGCCTCATATGCCGAGAACATCGCTGCCTTCGTCGGCGGGGGCAGCGGTGGCCCGCTGCAGGTGTCGCCGGAATCGTTCGCGGCCAGCGCCGGCCTGGAGCCGGAGAAGTCCAAGAGCCTGGAAGCGGGTTTCCGTACCTTCGGCGAGAAATACCAGGCCTCGATCGCCGCCTACAACGTGAAGTTCGACAACCGCCTGCTGTCGCTGAACCCGTGCTCGAGCATCGAAGTCGGCACGCGTCCGGAGTGCGTGACGCGCTTCATCAACGTCGGTTCGGTGAAGAGCCACGGTGCCGAGCTGACCTTCATCCTCAAGCCGGTTGATGGCCTGCAGTGGTACAACGCGCTGTCCTGGAACAAGACCACCTACGAGGATGACTACACCTCGGGCGGTGCGATCGTGCCGGTGGCCGGCAAGATCACCGTGGATACGCCGCAGCGCATGGCATCCAGCGAAATCAGCTGGAGCCGCGACGGCTTCTTCGCCAGCCTGCGCGCCAAGTACACCGGCAAACGCTACTACACCTACACCAACGACCAGTCGGTGCCGGGCGTGACCACCTTCGATGCGGGCGCCGGCTACGACTTCGGCCCGGGCATGGGCCTGCGCAACGTGCGGGTGTCGTTGAACGCGACCAACCTGACCAACAAGCGCTATGCGGGCCAGCTGAGTTCGTTCGCACCGACCGATCCGAAGGGCACGCGGTATGCGATCCATGCGAGTGCGCCGCGGCAGGTGTTCATGACGGTGGCGGCGGAGTTCTAAATCAAAGGCGGGCGCTGCGGCGCGTTGATTGTTCCTGCATGGCGTGGGTAGGCAGGCCCATGCAGGACACGCCGTAAACCCATCCATGGGGGCTCGATGGCGCCATCCATGGCGCCAACGGTCCTGCATGGGCCTGCCTACCCGCGCTGGACAGTTCCCCGCGCCGGCGCGGAGGCAATGGAAAGCAAGAGCAAAAAGCAAAGAGCCGGGCGTTGCCCGGCTCTTTGCTTTTCAAGCTTTTCAAACGCAATCCCTCTGGTGGGCCTGCTACCGCGCTCGCAAGAAACTGTCTGGAGGAGGCGGGGCACCCTGGCCAGGACCGTTGGCGCCATGGGCCAGTCGCATGCGACTGGCGGGTTGGGCAGGACGCCCAACCCCGGTCTTGCCGTGTGCGCAGGACAGCGCACGCGAGCAAGGCGCCATCGAGCACCATGGAGGGGCTTTTGCGTGTCCTGGCCAGGGTGCCCCGCCTCCTCCCAGCCGATGGCAGGCAGGCGCCGGAGGATCCGCCAACGCATTTCATTCCGGCGCCAGCTGGTCCATCCGGATGCGGTTGGCGAACAGCGAGAACGCCAGCATGCCGGCCAGGCCGTTCGCACGGCTCATCCAGTGCGGCAGCCAACGCGGTGGCTTCAGCACGCCAGATTCGAACAGCGGCGCGAACGCGATCGCATCGGTCAGGCTCATCTTGCCGGCAAACAACCAGCGGCAGACCTGCAGGCGATCCTCGGCCAGCATGTGGCGGAAGAAGGTGTGCACCGACACCAGCCCGCGCAGGTACACCGTGTCCTTGGTGAAGGCCAGGCCACCACT
This sequence comes from Stenotrophomonas sp. LST15-1-1.1, assembly GCF_040815575.1. Taxonomy (NCBI): domain Bacteria; kingdom Pseudomonadati; phylum Pseudomonadota; class Gammaproteobacteria; order Lysobacterales; family Lysobacteraceae; genus Stenotrophomonas; species Stenotrophomonas sp. LST15-1-1.1. The sequence continues at coordinate 223,449 of NZ_JBFPNJ010000023.1, read as the reverse complement.
CGGCGGCACACCGCGGAATACCCGCTGCGCCGAGGCGAAGCTCTCTTCCGGGTTCTGCCCGGCATCGCAGAAGTAGCGGAACACCTCGATGAAATCCGCACCCTCGCGCGCCATCGCAATTGCCTCGGTACGCAGGCTGATGCGCTTCAGCCGCTCGATGTCGATGCTGCCGGTGATCTGTTCGGCGAATGTCGCCAACCCTTCCTGTGTGGCCGTCACCCGTGGCGAGGACAGCGCCAGGCTCGGCAGCACCGGCTGCGCGCGACCGTTCAACGCCGTCAGCGAATGCACCAGCGCTTCGTGGTGGAACAGCTGCGCACGGTCGTAGGCGCTGAAACGGGCACTGGTGCGCAGGCGGATGCGGGTCGGTCCAGCCGCCGCCTTGGAGACCAGCTCCGGATCCAGCTGTACCTGGATGATGCGTGATTCAAAGAACGCATCGAGGTCATTCTGCAGCTGCAGCTGCAACGCGATCGCCGAAACCGGCACCTGTTCTTCCGGTGCCAGCAGTTCGTGATCCAGTTCGGCAGCAATCTGGATGAAGTGGCGCGCTGCATCGCGCGTGCTCGGTCCGTTGCCGGGTAACGGTTGCTCGGGTGACCCGAACAACTGCACCGAACAGGCATCCACGGCCGCGGTACCGAGGCCTTCCAGCAGCTGTGCAGCCAGATCCCAGCTCTGCGCAGACTGCCGCACGTAATGGCCCAGCGGATGGCTTTCATCACACTCGGCCGCAAGCGCCGCCAGCGCGCGACGCTCGTCGCTGAAATCGAGCTTCGGGTAGTCGACCACCGGCAGCGTCGGCTGGCCGCGGGCCACGCTGTCCAGGAAGGGGGCCTGCAGGGTTGCCGGCCAGCTGGTCAGGCCCAGCAGGCGGATGCCTCCTACGGCCTCGACCAGGCGCGCGTCGAGCGCTGCATGGTAGGCCACGTCACGGTCCAGCGTCGCGGTCGGTTCCATGGGCGGACTATAGCGCCCTGCCCTTGCTTTGGTAGATGCCAACCTTGGTTGGCATCTGCCGGCGGCGGGCTTCGGATGCGTTCGTGCCAACCAAGGTTGGCACCTACCAGAAGCAGGCAGCAGCGGGATCATTGCCGGGGTCAGAGCCCATTGCGGTGCAATGGGATCCGACCCTGCGACCCGGGTCAGCGCCTACGCGGCTTGCCCGCGGGGCGGAACTGCTGGCCCTTGCCCTTCCTGCCGCCACGCTCCTGCGCGGTCTCGGCCTGGCGCACGGCCAGCTTCGCAGCCGCAGCGGCCACTTCTTCCTTCAACTTGAAGTAGTTCTGCAGCCGGCTCTCTTCAATCTCGCCAGCATCGATCGCCGCACGCACGGCACAGCCGGGTTCCTGCTGGTGCATGCAGTCGCGGAAGCGGCACTGCGCGGCCAGCGCTTCGATGTCGGCAAAGCCGCCTTCGGCCAGCGTTTCTTCGCCGGTGGGCTTCAGTTCGCGCATGCCCGGCGTATCGATCAGGCAGGCACCCATCGGCAGCGGCATCAGCGCGCGGTGGGTGGTGGTGTGGCGGCCGCGCGAATCGTTGGCGCGCACCGTGTTGGTCTTCATCCGCTGCTCGCCCAGCAGCGTGTTGGTCAGCGTCGACTTGCCCGCACCGGAAGAACCCACCAGCACCACCGTACGGCCGGGGCCCAGCCAGGGTTCCAGCACGGCAACACTGTCCGCATCCAGGCCGTTGATCGCGTGCAGCGCGATGCCCTGCAGTTCCAGTTCTTCCAGCACCGCCAGCGCATCGTCGCTGTACTCGGTCTGGTCGGCCTTGGTCAGCACCACCACCGGTTCGGCACCGCCACCGCCCACCAGCAGCAGGTAGCGTTCAATACGGCGCGGATTGAAGTCCGCATCCAGCCCACAGACGATGAAGACGGTATCGATGTTGGCCGCAATCACCTGCTGGTGGTAATGCTCACCGGCAGCGCCACGCTTGATCGCGGTACGTCGCGGCAACAGGGCAACGATGCGGATGCCATCCAGCAGCACCCAGTCGCCGACCGCCGGCCGTTCGTGGCTGGGAAAGCGCGGGCGCTGCCATTCCGGCAACGATTCGGCCTTGATCGACGCCTCCGGGCCATCCGCCACCACATAATGGGTGCGGTGCTGTTCGATCACCCGTGCCGGGCGGGCCTGCGGGTGTGCGGCCATCACGGCCTGCCAGTCGGCCTGTTGCGCAGGGCCTGGCCAGGGCCAGCCAATGGTCTGCAGGGCGTTGAAATCGGGAGTCTGGGTCATCGCCCCCATTCTACCTGTGCCGGTGGCCCGCAAGCCCAATGGCAGCAAGCCCTGCGGCCTTGCCATGCAATGCAGCAATTCCGCTACCATGGAACCCCCATGCCTTTTGCGGCCCACCGCCCATGTCCACTCCCTCGCCCAAACCCCTGGTCATCCGCGAGCGCCTTTCCGAAGTGCGCTACGAAATCCGCGGAGAACTGGCGCGGCGAGCCCGGGAGCTGGAAGCGCAGGGTCACAAGCTGATCAAGCTCAACATCGGCAATCCCGGCGCGTTCGGCTTCCGTGCACCGGAACACCTGCAGCGCGCGATTGCCGACGACATGGGCCGCACCGATCCGTACACCCACCAGCAGGGCCTGCCGGTCGCCCGCGAAGCCATCGCCGCCGCCTACGCCCGCCGTGGCGCGCCGGACGCCCACCCGGACCGTGTGTTCGTCGGCAACGGCGTCAGCGAGCTGATCGACCTGTCGCTGCGTGCGCTGCTCAACCCGGGCGACGAAGTGCTGGTGCCCTCGCCGGACTACCCGCTGTGGTCGGCCTCGACCATCCTCAATGATGGCCGCCCGGTGTACTACCGCTGCGCCGCCGAGAATGGCTTCCAGCCGGACCCGAGCGAGATCGAGACGCTGGTGTCCTCGCGCACCCGCGCCATCGTGCTGATCAACCCGAACAACCCCAGCGGCGCCAGCTACCCGCGCGAGCTGCTGGAGCGCGTGGTCGAGATCGCGCGCCGGCACAACCTGCTGCTGCTGGTCGATGAGATCTACGACCAGATCCTGTACGACGACGCGGTGTTCCAGCCGGTCGCACCGCTGGCCGGTGACCATCCCTGCCTGACCTTCGGCGGCCTGAGCAAGGTGCACCGCGCTTGCGGCTGGCGCGTGGGCTGGGCCCACCTCAGCGGCGACGACGCACGCCTGGGCGATTTCCGCGCCGCGCTGGACCTGCTGGGCGCACTGCGCCTGTGCGCCAACGTGCCGGGCCAGTACGCCATCGACGCCGCGGTGAACGGGCCGGACACCATTTCCGAGCTGTGTGCACCGGGCGGCCGTCTGTATGAAACCCGCCGTGCGGTGATCGAAGCCTGCGAGGCCAGCGAGCATCTGTCGCTGGTCGCCCCCGCCGGTGCGCTGTACGCGTTCCCGGCCGTGGTCGGTGCCGCCGCCAAGGGCTTCGACGACCACAATTTCGCGCTCGACCTGATGAACAACGACGGCGTGCTGGTGGTGCCGGGCTCGAGCTTCAACGTGCCATACCGCCACCACTTCCGCGTGACGCTGCTGCCGGAGGCGTCGGTGATGCGCGACGTGTTCGCCCGTATCGACCGCGCCCTCGCCCGCCGTGCCGAAGACGCCACCAAGGTGGTGCCGCTGAAGCCCCGCCGGTCGGTGGCTTGAGCAATGGGCTTGTCGTATCTGGCCTTGGGCGATTCCTACACCATCGGTGAAGCGGTCGCGGTCGAAGGCCGCTGGCCGCATCAGCTCGCCGCCGCCCTGCGCGCGCAGGGCATCGATCTGGCCGATCCCCATACGATCGCCACCACGGGCTGGACCACCGACGAGCTCGACGCCGGCATCGACGAGGTGGCTCCGCAAGGACCGTTCGACTTCGTCAGCCTGCTGATCGGCGTCAACAACCAGTACCGCGGGCGCCCGCTGGGCGAGTACCAGGTGCAGTTCCAGGCCCTGCTGCAGCGCGCGATTGGCTTTGCCGGCGGCCGCGCGGACCACGTGCTGGTGCTGTCCTTCCCGGACTGGGGCACCACGCCGTACGGTGCAGGCAGCGGTCGCGACCTGGCCCGCGTCGAGCTGGAGACCGACGAGTTCAACGCGGCCGCCGAGGTGATCAGCAGCCAGCAGGGCGTGGCCTTCGTCGACATCACCGATATCAGCCGCGACAACGGCGCTGACCCGGCGATGATCGCCGAGGATGGCCTGCACCCGTCCGCACGGATGTATGCGCTGTGGAGTGCGCGTGCGCAGCCGGTGGCCGCGCACCTGCTGGGCAGGACGGACTGATCCGATGGACGGCACGCCACGGAACGGCACGCCTCTGCCCTGCTCGCCGCTCGATGCCGGACAGGCGCGCCTGATCGCCGAGTCCTTCCGGCCGATGCAGGCCTGGGGCAGCCGCCGCGATTACTACTACACCCGCGGCAAGCTGGGCAGCGACCCGCTGTATGACGGCGTACTGCAGCACCTTCCCGACGACGGCCAGCCGTTGCTCGACCTCGGCTGCGGGCTGGGCCTGTTCGCGCACGTGCTGCGCCAGCGTGGCCGCCAGCAGGCCTACCTCGGGATTGACGTGGACAGCGACAAGATCGCGCGTGCGCAACGCGCTGGCGGCGGCCTGGCCGATGCACGTTTCGACTGCCTGGATGTGCAGGCACCCTTGCCGGCACACAGCGGGCATGTGCTGCTGCTGGATGTGCTGCAGTACCTGGACGAAATGCCGCAACTGGAACTGCTGCGCGCGGTGAGCGCGCGGGTCGCGCCCGGTGGCCGCTTGCTGCTGCGTACGCCGCTGGCGACCGGCGACCGTCGCGACCGCACCACGCGGGTAACTGATCGCCTGGCGTGGCTGGTCGGCTGGATGGGCACGCGGCCGCGTCACTACCCCGATCCACAGGTGCTGCAAGCGACGCTGGCCGAAGCCGGATTGCGGGTGACGGCACCACGGCCGCTGCATGGGCGCACGCCGTTCAACAGCTGGCTGCTGGTGGCCGAGCGTCCGGGAACGGCGGCCAACGGCTGAGCCCCTCGTGGTGGGCGGCGGTCTACGAGGGCTGCCCGGGCGGGATGGACTGCGCGGGGACGCCGTGAACCCCTCCTTGGGGGCTTAGCCGCGCCATCCTTGGCGCGGATACCCCGCACAGCCCATCCCACCCGGGCGCGGACGGTTTACGGGGGCGTCCACCACGGAAGACAAGAGAGAAAAGCGAAGCGCAAACGCGGGTCGCTTCGCTCTTGCCGCGCTGCGCGCTCGCCGGGCGTGGTCCGGCGCTACCGGTCAGCCGAGCGGCAGTTCGGCCTTCAGGCCGCGCTCGTCCAGCGCCTGCAGCACGCGTTCGATGATGGCCAGGTTGTGGCCGTGGGCGGCCCCTTCATGCAACAGCACGATCGCGCCCGGGCGCAGGTCGGGCAGCAGACGGGCCAGCACGCCATCCGGCGTACAGCCGACGCCGTCGTAGCCGCGGGCGCTCCAGCCCACGCGCACCAGGCCCAGCTTGCGCAGCACCGGTGCCACGAACGGGTTGGTCATGCCCACCACCGACCGGTACCAGCGCACCGGTCGCCCGCTCACCGTCTGCAGCGCCTGCTGGCAACCTTCGATCTCCGCCGCCATCGTGCCCGGGCCCAGCCGCCAGAAGCGCGCCTGCGGGTGGCTGTGGCTGTGGTTGCCGAGGTCGTGTCCGCGACGCAGGATCTCCTCCACCAAGGCCGGATGCGCCAATGCGCGCTCGCCGACCAGGAAAAAGGTCGCCCGTGCCTGGTACCGGTCCAGCAGATCCAGCACCGCCGGGGTCTGCTCACCGGGGCCGTCGTCGATGGTCAGCCAGACGCGGTTGCCGGCATCGGGCAGCCGGCTCAGCACCGGTGCATAGAAGCGGCTGTTGGGCAGGAACACCGGCACCAGGAACAAGGCGTGGCTTGCCACCATCACGGCCAGGCCCCAGTGCCAGCCCGCCAGCACCCAGACCAGGATCACAGCCAGCTGCGACAGCACCAGCCAGGGCACCCAGCGCCAGGGCCGGGTTGGGATGCGATGCAATGTTCCTGCGTTGGTCATTCCCCATGATGCCATGGGGGGTAGAATTGATGATTCGAATTTTTCGGACCCATGACTGCCATGTCCCTCGATCCCGCCCTGCGTTCGCGCATCGAAACCATCCTCAACGACAACCGCGTCGTGCTGTTCATGAAGGGCCAGCCGTCGATGCCGCAGTGCGGTTTCTCGGCCAAGGCCGTGGGTGCCCTGCAGGACCTGGGCGTGGAATTCGCCCACGTCAACGTGCTGGCCGACGCGGAGATCCGCGAAGGCATCAAGGCCTATGGCGACTGGCCGACCATCCCGCAGCTGTACATCGACGGCGAACTGGTCGGCGGCAGCGACATCGTGCTGCAGATGGCCGCCAGCGGTGAGCTGAGCAGCGTGCTGGGCCTGGCTGCACCGGACCGCACCCCGCCGCGCATCACCGTCACCCCGGCCGCGGTGGAAATGCTGAAGGGCGCGCTGGCCGATTCGCCGGGTGCCTCTCTGCAGCTGGGCATCGATGCCCGCTTCCAGCCGAACTTCCAGCTGGCCCCGTACGACGAAGGCGCGATTGCCGCCGAGTCCAACGGCCTGCGCGTGCAGTTCGACCTGGCCAGCGCCCGCCGCGCCGATGGCATCACCATCGACTGGGTTGACGACATCCGTGGCAAGGGCCTGGCGATCGACAACCCGAACGCGCCCAAGCCGGTGCAGGAAATCAGCGTGCGCGATGCCGACGACCTGGTGCGTGCCGGCAACGTGATGCTGGTGGACGTGCGCCCGGCCGAAGAACGTGCCATCGCCGCGGTCGGCGTGCCGTTCAAGAGCTTCGATGGCAACGGCCGCGCCGAGCTGGAAGCCCTGCCGAAGGACACCGCCCTGGCCTTCCTGTGCCACCACGGTGGCCGCAGCGCGCAGGCAGCGGAGCAGTTCCGTGCGCTGGGCTTCAGCAAGGTGTTCAACGTCACCGGCGGCATCGATGCCTGGTCGGACGAAGTGGACAACGGCGTGCCGAAGTACTGATCGGCTGCGCTTGAAACCCACAAAAACGCCGGCGAAAACCGGCGTTTTTTGTTTCTTACCCGGCGAACCCGCCTTCGGCCAGATAATCCAGTTCTTCCGGCGACGGAATACGGCCGAGCACCGCATTGCGGTGCGGGAACCGGCCGAAACGGCGGATGATGTCGCGGTGCAGTTCGGCGTACTGCAGGTATTCCTTGTCGCCCAGCACGTCGAACATCGCGACCGAGCGGTCCTGGTCCAGCGGATCTTCGGAATGCTCGAACGGCAGGTAGATGAAGGCGCGCAGCTTGGGGACCAGCTGCAGGTCCAGCCCCTCTTCGATCGCACGCATGGCGTAGTGCCGGGCCAGGCCATCAGTGGCATAGGAATGGGCCGTGCCGCGGAAGCAGTTGCGCGGGAACTGGTCCAGCAGCAGCATCAGCGCCAGCGCACCCTCGGCGCTGCCCAGCCAGTGCTCGCGCGCGCGCGATGCGGCCGCATGGTGTTCGTCCGCGAACAGCGCACGGAAACGCCCGTCGAACGCATCATCGCGGGCAAACCACTTTTCAGGGCCCGCGTCTTTCCAGAATTCCACCACTTGCGCGGCAACGTCCATCACCTACTCCCCAGGGCCGGCGCACCGCGCCAGGCCATCATCATCATTCGTCGAAGCGCAGGTGGCGGACCGACTTGCCGTTGCGCCGGATAAGCTTAAGCGCCTCGATGCCGATCTGGATATGGTTTTCCACGAACTGCGAGCTGACCTTGGCGTCGGACGCCTCGGTTTTCACCCCGTCCGGGATCATCGGCTGGTCTGAAACCAGCAGCAGAGCGCCACTGGGAATGTGGTTGGCGAAGCCGGCGGCGAAGATCGTAGCGGTTTCCATGTCGATGGCCATGCAGCGCATCGCCCGCAGCCGCTCCTTGAAGGCCTCGTCGTGCTCCCAGACCCGGCGGTTGGTGGTGTAGACGGTGCCGGTCCAGTAGTCGTGGCCAAGGTCACGGATCATGGTCGAGACCGCACGCTGCAGGGCGAAGGCCGGCAATGCCGGCACTTCCGGGGGCAGGTAGTCGCCCGAGGTGCCCTCGCCGCGGATGGCCGCGATCGGCAGCACCAGGTCGCCCAGCTCGTTCTTGCGCTTCAGCCCCCCGCACTTGCCCAGGAACAGCACGGCCTTGGGCATCACGGCAGACAGCAGATCCATGATGATCGCGGCGTTGGGGCTGCCCATGCCGAAGTTGATCATGGTGATGCCATCGATGGTGGCGCTGGCCATGGGCCGGTCCAGGCCGATCACCGGCGCCCCGGTCAACGCGGAGAACGTATGCAGGTAGCCCCCGAAGTTGGTCAGCAGGATGTGCTGGCCGAACTGGTCCAGGGGCACGCCGGTGTAGCGTGGCAGCCAGTTGTCGACGATGTCCTGCTTGCTCTTCATGGGCGGTCCGGTGCGGCGTGGGGAGCACCATTTTCCGGGAGGCGGACGTTGCCGTCGAGATGACAGATGACGCCCCGTGAACAAGGACACTTGGCAAGCAGGCCGGTCCCCGGCTAGCGTCGGTGGGTTGAACACGCTGCCAAGGGGATATGCATGACATCGACGTTGTTGCGCGCCGGGTTGGGACTGGCGCTGGTATCGCTGAGCACGGCGCCGGCCGTGGGCGCTTCGCGCTTCGTGGCCGATCCCTACCCGAGCACCTACCAGGCGCATCCCGATGGGCCGTTGCTGATCCAGAACGCCACCGTGCTGACCGGCACCGGCCAGCGCCTGGACAACGCCGATGTGCTGCTGCGCGATGGCCGCATCGTCGCCGTCGGCGATGCGCTGCAGGTCGACGCCAGCGTCACCCGCATCAATGCCGACGGCAAATGGGTGACCCCGGGCCTGATCGACGTGCATTCGCACCTGGGCGTCTATCCCAGCCCCGGCGTAAGCGCGCACAGCGACGGCAACGAGATGACCGCGCCGGTCACCGCCAACGTCTGGGCCGAGCATTCGGTATGGCCGCAGGACCCCGGTTTCCACGCGGCACTGGCCGGCGGGGTGACCAGCATGCAGGTGCTGCCCGGCTCGGCCAACCTCGTTGGTGGCCGCGGCGTAACGCTGAAGAACGTGCCTGCCACCACCTACCAGGCGATGAAATTCCCCGGCGCGCCGTGGGGCCTGAAGATGGCCTGCGGCGAGAACCCCAAGCGCGTCTATGGTGGCGGCAAGGGCGTTGCACCTGCCACGCGGATGGGCAACGTGGCCGGTTACCGCGCAGCCTTCATCGACGCGGCCGACTACATCGCCAAGAACAAACCGAAGCCGGCCAAGCGCAAGGGCTGGTTCGGCAGCGACAAGGGCGACAGCGCCGGTGACGCCGGCGGCAAGCGCGACCTCAAGCTGGACACGTTGGCGGGTGCAATCCAGGGCGATATCCGCGTGCATATCCACTGCTATCGCGCCGATGAAATGGCCACCATGCTCGACCTGTCCAAGGAATTCGGCTTCAAGGTGGCCGCCTTCCACCACGGCGTGGAGGCGTACAAACTGGCCGACCGGCTGGCGGCCGAAGGCGTGTGCGGGGCACTGTGGGCCGACTGGTGGGGCTTCAAGATGGAGGCCTTCGACGGCATCGCCGAGAACATCGCGCTGGTCGACCGGCCGAAGAACAGCTGCGCCATCGTCCACTCCGACTCGCCCGAAGGCATCCAGCGCCTGAACCAGGAAGCGGCCAAGGTGATGGCCGCCGCGCGCCGCGCGCACATGCCGGAGATCGCGCCGGAACGCGCCATCACCTGGATGACCGCCAACGCCGCCAAGGCGCTGGGCATCGAAGCACAGACCGGCACGCTGGAGGCCGGAAAGATGGCCGACGTGGTGATCTGGAACGGCAACCCCTTCAGTTCGTACGCACTGGCCGAACAGGTGTTCGTCGATGGTCGCCGCGTGTACGACCGCAGTACGCCGGCGGCAACGCCGCGGTCGGATTTCCAGCTTGGACAGGAGCTGCGCTGATGGGCATGTTCAAGGCAATGGTGAAGCCTGCCGCAACGCTCGGCGCTGCCGTCATGGCGCTGGCCTGCATCGCATCGTCTGCGCAGGCGCAGGACCTGCTGGTGCGCGGTGCGACCGTCGCCACCGCCAGCGCACGCGGCAACGTGGAAGACGCCGACGTGCTGGTGCAGGGCGGCATCATCCGCGCGGTGGGTCGCGGCCTGTCCGCACCGGCCGGCGTGCCGGTGGTCGAGGCCAGGGGCCGCACGCTGACCCCGGCCCTGTTCGGCGGCATCACCGAGATCGGCATCGAGGAAGTGTCCGGTGAATCGAGCACGGTCGACAGCGCGCTGAAGATCGGTGAGCAGCCGCTGCGTCCGGAATTCGACGTGACCCTGGCCTACAACCCCGCTTCGGTGCTGATTCCGGTGGCACGCCTGGATGGCATCGGCTTCACGGCGCTGGGTGCGGCCACCGGTGGTGGCTTCGTTGCTGGCCAGGGCGGCGTGGTGCGCTTCGATGGCAGTGCCGACCCGATCGGCCCGCGCGCCCTGTTCCTGCGCCTGGGTGCTGCTGCATCTGAACTGACCGGACAATCGCGCGCGGCGCAGTGGATGCTGCTGCAGCAGATGGTCGACGAAGCGCGTGGCCAGGTCGCCGCCGACTCGCCGCATGCGCTGCTGACCCCGGCCGGTCGCCGCACGCTGGCCCGCTATCTGTCCGGCCAGGGCCGCATCGTGGTGGAAGTGGACCGCGCGGCCGACATCCGCCAGCTGTTGCGCTGGGCAGCCCGCGAAAAAGTGAAGATCGCCATTGCCGGCGGTGCCGAGGCCTGGCAGCTGGCACCGGAACTGGCAGCGGCCAAGGTGCCGGTGTTCGTCGACGCACTAGGCAACCTGCCGACGACCTTCGACCAGATCGGCGCCACCCTGGAAAACGCCGCGCGGTTGCAGCGCGCCGGCGTACCGGTGGCCTTCGCACAGCGCGACGATGCCTCGCACAACGCGCGCAAGATGCGCCAGCTGGCCGGCAATGCGGTAGCCAATGGCCTGCCCTGGGCCGACGGCCTGGCCGGGCTGACCCGGGTACCGGCCGAGGTGCTGGGTGTGGCCGACCAGATCGGCAGCATCGAGCCGGGCAAGCGCGCCGACCTGGTGCTGTGGGAAGGTGATCCGCTGGATGTGGCGCACTATGCAGAGCAGGTCTGGCTGGGCGGTCGCGCGATGCCGATGCGCTCGCGCCAGACCGAACTGCGCGACCGCTACCTGCAGCGCAACGCGCAGCCCTGACCGCTACAAGGAGCCACAGATGCCCACCCTGCGCTGGTATTTCGACTTCGTCTCGCCGTACTCCTACCTGCACTGGCAGAAGGTGAAGCGGCTGCCGCAGTTCGAGCACATCCAACCGGTACCGATCGCCTTCGGTGCGGTCCTGCACCATCTGGGCAACCTCGGCCCGGCGGAGATCCCGGCCAAGCGCCGTTTCATGTACCGCCAGCTGCTGTGGACCGCGCAGGCCGAGAGCACCCCTCTGCGCTTCCCGCCCGGGCATCCGTTCAACCCACTGGCGGCCCTGCGCCTGTGCCTGGCCGCGGGCGCCAGCTCCGAGGCGGTGGATGTGCTGTTCGACTGGATCTGGCGCGACGGCCACGCGGCCGACAGCGCCCCGGCCCTGCGCGACCCGGCCGCCCGGCTGGGTGTCAGCGACGTGGAAGCAGCCATTGGCGAACCGGCGATCAAGGAACAGCTGCGACGCAACACCGACGCAGCGATCGAGGCTGGCGTATTCGGCGTGCCGACCCTGGCCATCGACGGCGAACTGTTCTGGGGCAACGATACCCACCCGCTGATGGCGGCGGTGCTGGACGACCCGGGCCTGCTGGATCGCCCCGACTGGCAGCAGGCGGTGGCCCTGCCGATGGCGGTGCAGCGCAGTCGCTGAACAGGCAGTGGCGCATTTCCCTCGCGCGCCCGATCCGGTTTTGAGATAGTTTTCACATTTCCGAACCTACAACCGCCCTGGAGGGGGAGCCGCGGATGCGCATCGGAATCGTCGTCGACTCGGCCTGCGACCTGCCGCAGGACTTCATTGCCGAGCACAACATCGTGCTGTTGCCGATCACCGTACGGATCGGCGAAGCCGTGCTCGCCGACCACCGCGACGAGCAGGCCACGCTGAGCTTCCTGCACGCACACGTCGCCGAGCACGGCGCCGAAGCGGAGACCATCCCCTTCAGCGTCAACCAGATCCGCGACCTGTTCCTGCAGCGCTTGGTGATCGATTACGACCACGTGTTCTGCATGACCATCACCAAGACCCGCAGCCCGATCCACGACAACGCGCTGCAGGCCAGCTTCGCCATCCTCAACGACTACAAGCCGGTGCGGCAGGCGGCAGGCTACAACTCGCCGTTCGCGCTGCGTGTGCTCGACACCCAGAACCTGTTCGCCGCACAGGCGGTGACGGCGGTGGAAGCGGTGCGCCTGCGTGCCAGCGACGCCAGCGTGCAGCAGATCCGCGAGCGCCTGGAAGAACTGGCCGGCAACGTGCACGGCTACATGGTCACCCGCGACCTCTACTACATGCGCGCCCGCGCGCGGCACAAGGGCGACCGCAGCGTCGGTCTGCTCAGCGCGGCGCTGGGCAGTGCGCTGGACATCAAGCCGGTGCTGCATGGCTATCGCGGCGAGACCGGGCCGGTGGCGAAGATCAAGGGTTTCGACAACGCCGTGCTGAAGCTGTTCGGCGTGGTCGGCCAGCGCGTACGCGCCGGACTGATGACGCCCACCGTGTGCGTCAGCTACGGCGGCGAACTGGACGAGCTGCGCGCCCTGCCCGGCTATGCGCAGATGAAAGACGTCTGCGCTGGTCATGGCGTGACCGTGTACGAATCGGTGATGAGCCTGACCGGCATGGTCAACGTCGGCAAGGGCGCGGTCACCGTGGGCTTCGCCGATGGGCCGCATCGGTTTGAATGAAGGCCAACCACGCATTGGAATCTGCACATCGATTCCACCGCGTCTATGCCAGCCTTGCCGCACCTCAAGGAGACCAACATGCCTGCGCAGTACCACATCAGCCTGCCCGACCCGTCCAAGGCCCGCGGCAATGACCCCGACCTGTCCTTCCATTCGCAGGGCGCGGCCGGCTTCGCCGAAGAACTGCAGAACGCGCTGCGCAATGGCAGCCTGTTCGAACGCTGGCGCGACAAGCAGCCGGACCCGGATGCGGTGGAACCGCAGTGGGGCGCGACCGATCCGGAAGCCACCGTGACCGGTGAGCAGAAGGATCTGCGCATCAACCTGGTGGCCACCACCCGTATCGACAGTGACGTGTTCAAGCAGCGCCTGCGCCTGCTGGCCGGGCACCACTGGGAACTGCGCGACGTGCGTTGAGGCCACGCGCTTTGGTAGGTGCCAACCTTGGTTGGCGCTTTCCAGAAGGCTGCCAACCAAGGTTGGCATCTACCGACTCCTCGTTGCCGGCACTACCGAGCACCAGGGCCTGCTGCTATCGTGCCGCCGCCAACGGTGACTGCACGGATTGCACATGGACCCCAAGCTCAAAGCCCTTATCGAGCAGACCAACCTGTCGGACCTGCTGCCGTCGGCGCCCAAGGAAATGGACCTGCAGCAGCCGGTGGCGTCGCCTGAACCCGCAAAACCGCAGCCTGCCCGTTCCACCAACGATGCACTGCAGGTGTATTTCGGTGGTACCGACATGGTTGGCAAGCTCGCCAACGCGCCCACCAGTGGACGCATAAGGACCTTCGCAATGATCCTGCTGGGCGGACCGACCATCGTACTCGGCCTGCTTCTGCTGGGCATGGTCTGGACCGAGCCTGGCAAGTCGGTGTTCGCGCTGGTCTACGGCACCGTCATCGCAGCGGTGTTGATCGGCATCTGGCCTTATCTGCTGTTCCGCAAGCGCGAGAAACCGTCGGACTGACGCGGACTGCCGACCAGGGTGATGCCGGCCGCTGGCCGGCAATCCATGCATCCTGCAGCTGCCGGCCAGCGGCCGGCACTACCCCATCCTGCGTGCTACCAACCGCCGCCCAGCGCGCGATACAGTTCCACCCGTGCAATCGCGGCCGTGGCCTGGCTGTTGGCCAGCGCGGCCTGGTTGTCCAGCGCGACGCGCTGCGTGCTCAACACGTCCAGCATGTCGACCACGCCTGCCTGGTACTGCCGACGCGCAGCGCCCAGCGCCGTCTCGCTCTCATCCACCGCCACATGCAGCTGCGCGGTACGCTGCTGTTCGGCGGCATAGCTGTCGATGGCATCGTCCACTTCGTGCCAGGCCTGCAGCACGGTACGGCGGAACTGCAGCGCCGACTGTTGCTGCTGCAGCCTGCTCAACGCCAGGTTGGCCTTCAGGCGTCCGCCCTGGAAGATGGGCAGGCTGATCGACGGCCCGATGCTGAAGCGGTGGGCGTTCCAGCCATCCAGGTCATCCAGCTGCCTGGCCTGGAAACCGGCATCGCCATTCAAGGTGATGCGCGGCAGGAAACTGGCTTTGGCCACGCCGATGCCCGCCGTGGCTGCATGCAGTGCGGCCTCGGCACGGCGGACATCGGGGCGACGCTCGGCCAGCTCACTGGGCACGCCCACGGCGAGGGTCGGCAACGCAGGCCAGTCGCGGCGCGCGCTCCGCAACTGCGCGTCCAGTGTCTGCGGTGGCTGCGGTGGCTGCGCCAGCAGGAACGCCAGCGCATTGCGCAGTTGTGATTCGCGATGCCGCAACGGCGCGATACGCGCCTGCAACGATGCCACCTGTGCCGCCGCACTGGACACCTGCAACGTGCTGGCCACGCCCTGGCGTTGGCGCGCTTCGGTCAACCGCTTGATGTCGTGGGCGATGCTGAGGTTGTCCTCGGTGATGGCCAGCAGCTGGCGTGTTGCGCGCAACTGCAGGTAATCGCGCGCGGTTTCCGCCAGCAGCGCGATGCGCACTGCATGTGCATCTTCCTCGGCCATCTGTACGCGCGCGTCGGCGGCTTCCACCTGGCGGCGCACGCGCCCCCACAGATCCAGTTCCCAGCTCAGGCCGATGCCGGCCTGGAACAGCCCATAGTCATCACGACCGCCGTTGCCGGACGGATCGTTCAAGCCCACCTCGCTGTTGCGTGCGCGTGCGCCGCTGGCGGTTGCGCTGACGCTGGGCAGACGGTCGGCGGCGCTGATGCCGCGCGCGGCGCGGCTCTGCTGCACGCGGTTGGCGGCCAGCTGCAGGTCGAGATTGGCCTGCAGCACCTGCGTCGCCAATTGCCCCAGCAGCGGGTCGTCGAAACCGGACCACCAACTTGCGTCGTCGTCCAGCGCAGCTGACGCCACCGCTTCGCCCTGCCACTGCGTGGGCAGTTCGGCCTGCGGGCGCACGAAGTCCGGGCCCAGCGTGCAGGCGGTCAGCGCCGTGCACAGTACCGCTGCAGCCAGTACACGTGGGAACACACGGATCATGCGCCCTCCCCGCCCTTGCGGTGCTGCTTGCGCTGCGCGCTCTGCACCCGCTGCGGGCTCTGCAGATCCACGCTCGCTTCCACCGACATGCCGGCACGCAGCTGGCCCAGCAATGCCTGCCCAGGCTCCAGCACGATCTTCACCGGAATGCGCTGCACCACCTTGGTGAAGTTGCCGGTCGCGTTCTCCGGTGCAACCGCGGCGAAGGTCACGCCGGTGGCTGGTGCGATGCTGTCGATATGGCCACGCAGCGGTGTGCCGGGGAACACGTCCACCTTCAGCTCAACCTGCTGCCCCGGCTGCATGCGGGTCATCTGCGTTTCCTGGAAGTTGGCGACCACGAAGGCGCGCTGCAGCGGCACCACCGCGGCCACCGGCGTGCCCGGGGTCAGGTAGGCACCGACGCGCACTGCGCGGCGCCCGACCAGGCCGTCGATCGGTGCGCGCAGCTTGGTGTGCGACAGATCCAGCTCGGCGCGTGCCTGCGCGGCTTCGGCACGCTGCACGGCCGCCTGCGCGGCCTGCACCCCGGCAGTAAGGATGTCGGTGCGCTGGCGCGCGGTCGACAGTGCGGCCTGCCCCTGTTGCAGGTGCGCATTGGCGACGGCCTGCTTCGACTGCGCCTGCTGTGCGTTCTGCACGGTACCGGCACCGTCGCGGGCCAGCTCGCGGTAACGCTGCTGGTCGGCGCTGGCCAGGGTCAGCTCGGAACGGCTGACATCCACACTCGCCCTGGCCTGTTCGATCAGCGAGCCCTGCTGTGCCAGCGCTGCCTGTGCGTTGGCCAGCTGCGCACGCGCATTGGCCACGTCGGCGCGGGCGGCCAGCAACGCGACCTGGTAGTCACGGTCATCGATGCGGGCCAGCACGTCACCGGCCTTCACCGCTTGGTTGTCTTCCACCTCCACCGCGCTGACGAAGCCGGCGATCTTCGGCGCGACCACCGTGTAATCAGCAACCACATAGGCGTTGTTGGTGGTCTGGTGGCGGCCATCGCGCAGCAGCAACCAGGCACCACCGGCCAGAAGCAGCACGCCCAGGCCGAGGCCGGCGTTGAGATACGTTCGATTGATTGTCATGAGGGGGTTCCTGCGAAGGGGATCAGGCCACGGCACGTGGCGGATGGATGCGGGTGGGCATCCAGGCAATGAGAGGAATGAAGGCCAGCGCGACCAACGCGACCAGCAGGTAGAGATCGGCCGAGGTCAATGCCTGCACCTGCGCATGCAGGCGCGCGCCGAGTTGCGGCCCATCGGCCAGCCACGGCTGTTCGCCGAGGCGTTCGACCAGCACGGTGGAATGGAAATGTCGGCGTCCCTGCGCGACCGCTTCAAGCACGCCGCTGGCAAGTACTGCGGCAAAACCCTTCACCGTGTTGAACCACGCCGAGGCGAAGGGGCCGTCCTGTGGCGCAAGGCCACCGGTGGCCAGCATCAGCAGCGGCAGTACCGCCATCGGCTGGGCAAACACCTGCAGCAGCTGCACCCACAGGAAGTTGTCGCGGATCCAGCTCACGTCCAGATGTGCACCCAGCCAGCAGGCCAGTGCCAGCATCGCCAGGCCGGTGGCCTGCACCCAGCGGCAATCGACCGCGCGGATGTTCAGCAATGCGGCTACCAGCGGCAGCGCGATTACCTGCGGCACCGCCACCCACAGCAGCATCGGTGCGGTCTGTTGCGGCCGATAGCCCTGCACGCTGGCGAGGAAGCCGGAGGGAATGGAGATCACCGCCAGCAGCACGAACAACACGCCACCCAGAGTAATCAGCGAATAGCTGAGGTTGCGGTTGGCCAGCAGCTGCAGCTTGAAGAACGGCAGTGGATGGAACCATTCGTTGATGAAGAACAGCACCAGCAGACCCGCACCGCCACCCAGCATCAGCGTGATCAACGACGAGTCGAACCAGTTCAAGCGCGGGCCCTGCACCAGGCCCAGTACCAGCAGCACAAGTGCCGGCAGGCCGAGCATCAGGCCGACGCCGTCGAACTGTGCGAAGCGCTCCAGCCGCAGGGGATCCTGTGGCAGCCCCCAGCCGACCATCGCCATCGCCGCCAGGCAGTACGGCACGATCTGCCAGAACGCCCAGTGCCAGCCCACCTGCTCCACCCAGAACGCGGCCAGCGGGGTGCCCATGCTCGGCCCGAAGGTGGCGGTCAGTGCGTAGGCGGCCAGGCCGTACAGCTTGATGCCCGGCGGCAGGAAGCGCAGCGCCACGCTCATCAGCAGCGGCGGCAACGCGCCACCGCACAGGCCCTGCAACGCGCGCAGCACCAGAAAGGTCTGCAGGTTGGGGGCCAGCGGGCACAGCACGCCCAGCAGCATGAACCCGCCGATCATCGCCAACGCAAAACGGCGCAGCGAGAAGGTGGCGGCGCACCACGGTGCGAACGCCATCGCGCTGACCGACATCGCGCTGTACAGCGCCACGATCCAGCTGCCGTCATCGACGCTGAAACCCATCGCACCGCGGATGTCGGCCAGTGCGACCTTGGTGACGTTCTCGTTGAAGCCCGACACCAGCACCGCCAGCAGCACACCGCACAGCCCTACCAGGATGCGCCGGTCGAGCCCAGGTGCAGAGACGGGACGGGACGCTGCCGGCGCCGGCAGTACGGCGGCAGGCGTGCTCACTGCCGGCCGCCGATCCGTGCAGTGCACGGCATATGTGGAGTCATTGGATTGCGCTCAGTGAAACTATCGGGAGCGCAGTCTAGAAAGGCCGTTGCCTGTGAAAAATGGCGTACCCGGCATCGCAGGCGTGCGTCCGGCGCACGCCTGCCAGCGATCAGTGGCGGGCCGCCTCGACCGAATCGCACATCCCCTTGATCGCCCGCCGCAGCCACTGGTGCGCCGGGTCGTTGTCCATGCGCGGGTGCCAGGCCTGCACCAGCGCCACGGTACGCACCGGCACCGGCAGCGGGAACATGCGCAGCGGCAGGCCCATGTGGGTGATGCGGTCGAGCATCACGCTCGGCATCTGCGGCAATACCAGGTCCGAATCCGCGGCGGCGAAGATCGCGCCGTGGAAGGTGGGGATGACCACCGCCACCCGCCGCTGCAGGCCCAGCACGGCCAGTTCCTCGTCGATCGGGCCGTGCGCCAGCCCGCGCCGGGACACGGCGATATGGTCGCAGGCCGCGAAGCGCTCGGCACTGATGTCGCCGTCGAACAGCGGATGATCCTCGCGTGCGGCGCCCAGCAGCGAGGTGGTGAACAGATGCTGCACCTTGGTTTCCGGGCTGTGCTTGCCCGCGGTGCTGATGTACAGGTCGATCCGCCCCTGCACCATCGCATCGTCATCGGTATCGCCTTCGGGCACGAAGCGCAGCATGCAGCGCGGTGCCTGCTGGCGGAACACCTCGCGCAGGCGGCCACCATAGCTGCCGATGAACACATCGTTGGCGCGCACGCTGAACGTGCGTTCCAGGGTGGCCATGTCGACCTCGCGGCCGGCATTGAACACGCGGTGTGCCTGCTCGATCACATCGCGCACCTGCTCACGCAGTTCCAGCGCGCGGGGTGTGGGAGCAAGCCCACGGCCGGCCCGCACCAGCACCGGATCCCCCAGGGCCACCCGCACCCGGCCGAGGGTACGGCTCATCGCCGGCGCACTGAGATTCATCCGCCGCGCAGCGGCGGCCACGCTGCATTCGTCGATCAGCACGTCCAGTGCCAGCAACAGGTTCAGGTCCGGCAGGGGCATGGCAGTCTCCCGTAAATGCGGTGACTCTACTGCAATCCAAACCAACCAGAGTTGCGTCCCGCGCACGCATTGACTGCGGCGCACGGCATGGGTGCGCGCGACGACATGCGCGACCATCACCGCCCTGCAAAGGAGCTTTTCATGTTCAACACCCTGCTGGTCGCACTTGATGGCGGCCCCCAGCACGACCGCGTGCTGGACCTGGCCGCCGCCATGGCCGGCCCTCGCAGCCGCCTGCACCTGCTGTGCGTGCTCGATCCCGAATTCGCGCTGGCAGCGGATGCCACTGATGCCGACCGCCGCGAATATCCCGCCGCCGCCCGGCAGCAGGCACATGCCGAAGCCGTGCTGGCCGACGCCCTGGCCGAGCTGCGCGAGCGCGGCGTGGACGCCATCGCACAGCTACCGTCCGGCGACCCGGGCGAAGTGATCAGTGCGCAGGCGCGGCGCCTGCAGTGCGACCTGATCGTCATCGGCCACCGCCATCTGTCGCGTCTGCAGCGTCTGTTCGAGCCCTCGGTCGGGCAATGGACCATCGACCACGCGCCCTGCCCGGTGCTGGTGGAAACGCGCGATCCGTAGGTACTCCCGGCATGGCCTCACGTTCCCCCGTATTTCCCACCCGCGTGAGTTATCGCGCCTTCGGCCGTCAGTTCAGTCGTGGCGAACAGGCCCTGCTGGCTGCGCTGCGGCAACTGGGCGACCCTGCGCTGCAGGCCGAGGGCCTGCTGCAACTGGCCGCACTGGGCCTGGATGCCGAAGGACGCGACGCCTTCCGTGAACTGCTGCCATTGCTGGCCACGCCGCATGCACCGATCGAACTGCTGCCGGCCGGGTCGCCGTTCATTTCCGCCAGCGAACTGGACCTGCTGGTCTGCCTGCTGCGCATTGCGCAATGGCGGCACGCACGCCCACGCGAGGACGATGTGCTGGCACCGCTGCGTCGCCAACTGGCATCTTGTGCGGCGGCGGTGCACGCCACGCCGTTGATATTGCGCCAGCGGTCGCTGTCACCAGTGGGCCTGCGCCTGCTGGATCCGGCCGGATGGCTACGCCAGCGCTGATCGGCTGCACACCTTTCTGCCGCGGCCGTGGCGCAGGCGTGCTCAACAGTCCAGCGTGCCGTGCGCGCCACCGTCGTCATCCAGCACATGGGCGTGCAAGGTCACCTGGTTGCGGCCTGCACGCTTGGCCGCGTACAGGCCGGCATCGGCATCGGCCAGCAGCTGTTCGGCGCTGGCCAGCGCCGGTGGATGCAGGTAGCCCACCCCCACGCTGATGCTGACCGGGCCTTCCGGCAGCGGCAGCGCTTCCACCGCCTCGCGCAGACGCTCGGCCAGTGCCAGCACACCCGACAACGGGCTGCCGGGCACGATCACTGCGAACTCCTCACCACCATAGCGCGCCACGCTGTCGGCCGCGCGCCCGGCGGTGGCCTGCAGCACCGCGGCCACCGCCTGCAGGCAGCGGTCGCCAGCGGGATGACCGTGCTCGTCGTTGAACGCCTTGAAATGGTCGATGTCCACCAGCAGCAGGCCCAGTTCGGTGCCGCTGCGGCGCGCGCGGTTCCATTCGGCCAACAGCAGCGTATCGAACTGACGGCGATTGGCTACGCCGGTCAGACCATCCTGCCGCGCCAGCTGGTCCAGGCCCGCCTGTCGTTCAAGCAGATCGATCTGCAGCAGGGTGCTGCGCAGGCTGAAGCCCAGCGTCGCCACCACGAAGCCGGTCACCGCCAGCGGTCGGGCGTGATCCACCACCAGGGTACCGACCACCAGCAGCAGCAATGGCAGGATGATCGGTCCACCCGCCTGTACCAGCCGCGACAGGCGCGGATGCAGCGATAGGCCGGGCGCTGGCGCCTGCCGCAGCGCCAGCATGGCCAGCAACAGGAACGGCAGGTCGATCAGCAGATCGTTGTAGGCACCAAAGGACTGCTCGGCGGTGTAATGGTTGATGTAGTACGCCACCACCAGATAGACAAGCGCATACAGCGCCAGCGCGCGGAAGAAGCTGCGCCGTTCCGGCACGTCGCCGGCCAGCCAGCGCACCACCGCGAAGCCGGCGATGCACAGGTTCTGGATGTCGAACATGCGCTGCATGTGCGCCATCGCCTGGTCATCGATATCGATGCGGTCGGCGAAGGACTGGGTATGCACGAAGAACAGCACGCCCAGCAGCGCCGCCATCACGCCGTCGATCAGGCTGATGACGCGACGTTCGCGCCGGGCACGGGCGAGGATGAACACCAGCGGCACGCCATACAGCACGTACAGCAGCAGACTGACACGGGGGGTAAGGTCGGCCCGTCCCGCCCCCAGCGCGTCGGCCATGTTGAACGCCATGCCGCCGGCCCAGAGCAGCAGCGCCATGGCAGTGGCCCGCCAGCCCAGTGCAGCGCGGTCGCGCTGACCGCGCCACAGGCAGGCCGCAGCGGCCAGCAGAGGCGCCGCGGTCAGGAACACGAACGATCCCCCACCGGCCGTACCCGGCCAGAACGCCACTACCACGCCATGGCAGATCACGAATATCAGCGCCAGCACAACCAGCATGCATCCCCCATGCGCAAGGCCGTATGGCGGCACGATAACGCGCCGCCACGCCACAGCGGCGTGATCCACGTTGGAAAAGACGGATACGCGACAGTGGCAGCCGTCTCGCGAAATGGTTGCCCGGCGACGCTCGCGGGCCAGCCGGGAAGCCGCCCGACAGCCGCGACCTGTAAAATGCGAAAATCCCTCCCCATCCTGGCGAGCGCCTCCGCGCCGGCCACCCCAGATATCCCGTGAAAACCCCCGAAGGACTGCGCGCGCTGATCGACGACGGCGTGATCGATGAAGTGCTACGCCCGCTCAAGAGCGGCAAGGAAGCGGCCGTGTACGTGGTACGCAGCGGCAACGAGGTGCGCTGCGCGAAGGTCTACAAGGACATGGCCCAGCGCAGCTTCCAGCAGCGCGTGCAGTACCAGGAAGGCCGCAAGGTGCGCGGCAGCCGTGAGGCGCGTGCGGTGGGCAAGGCCAGCAAGTACGGCCGCAAGCAGCAGGAAACGGCCTGGAAGAACACCGAGGTGGACTCGCTGTACCTGCTGCGTGATGCCGGCGTGCGCGTGCCCGAGCCATACGGCTACTTCCACGGCGTGCTGGTGATGGAGCTGGTCACCGATGCCGACGGTTTCTCCGCCGCCCGCCTGGGCGAAGTGGAACTGGAGCCCGAACAGGCCCGCCAGTTCCACCAGACCCTGGTCCGCCAGGTGGTGCGCATGCTGTGCTGCGGCCTGATCCATGGCGATCTCTCGCCGTACAACGTGCTGGTCGGTCCCGATGGCCCGGTGGTGATCGATTTCCCCCAGGTGGTCAGTGCAGGCGGCAACAACGCCGCGCGCAGCATGCTGCTGCGGGACGTCAACAACCTCACCGCCTACTTGGGCCGTTTCGCCCCTGAACTGCTGGACAGCTGGTATGGCGAGGAAATGTGGGCGCTGTTCGAGGCTGGCAGCCTGCTGCCGGACAGCGAGCTCACCGGCACCTTTGTGCACGATGAATCTACCGTCGACCTCGACAGCGTGCGCCACGCCATCAACGATGCGCGCGAAGAAGCCCTGATCCGCCAGCAGGGCCGTGAAGCGGCGGAAGAAGACGACGACGTATAAGCGCCACGCCATGCGTGGCGGCTCGACGCTACGGACAAGCCAGAGCAGCCGAGCGTGGGCTCGGCTACAGGGTCAGGCCTTCAGTGCGCGCGCGTGGTGGGCGATGTGCTCGCCGATGAAGCTGGCGATGAAGTAGTAGCTGTGGTCGTAGCCCGGCTGCAGGCGCAGGCTCAGCGGATGGCCGGCCGCTTGGCAGGCCTGCTGCAGGCGCTGAGGCTGCAGCTGGGTCTGCAGGAACTCATCCCCCTCACCCTGGTCGACCAGCAGCGGCAGTTGCTCGCTGGCGTTGGCGATCAGCGCGGTGGCGTCCCACTGCGCCCAGTCGGCCGGGTTGTCACCGAGGTAGGCCGTGAACGCCTTCTGTCCCCACGGCACCTGGCTGGGCGCAACGATCGGCGAGAACGCCGACACGCTGCGGTAGCTTCCCGGGTTGCGCAGCGCGATCACCAGTGCACCGTGGCCGCCCATCGAATGACCGCTGATCCCGCGCGCGTCGGTCACCGGGAAATTCGCTTCGATCAGCGCCGGCAGTTCCTGCGCCACGTAGTCATGCATGCGGTAGTGCTTCGCCCACGGCTGTTGCGTGGCGTTGAGGTAGAAGCCCGCGCCCTTGCCCAGGTCATAGCCCTCGGCATCGGCCACGTCATCGCCGCGCGGACTGGTATCCGGGGCGACGATGATTACGCCGTGCTCGGCCGCATAGCGCTGCGCCCCGGCCTTGGTGATGAAATTCTGCTCGGTGCAGGTCAGCCCGCTCAGCCAGTACAGCACCGGCAGCTTCTGCGTCTCCGCCTGCGGCGGCAGGTATACGGCGAACTGCATGTCGCAGCCCAGCGTGGTCGAATGATGGCGGTAGACGTCCTGCCAGCCACCGGCACAGGCGCGGTGTTCAATACGTTCCATGGTGCTCTCCTGCGCGGCGCGTCAGCGCACGCGTGCTTCTGGTAGATGCCGACCGTGGTCGGCTTATCCACGCACGGCGTGGATGCCTTTGTTGATCAGTTCGTCCAGCTGTGCCAGCAAGCGCAGTAACGGCTCGACGCCAGGCTGGCCATCAAGATTGCGATATGCCGCCGCTGCCACGTTGCTGCGCGGCGGCCACTGGCCATCAGCGCGGGCCTGGTGCAGGCGCGGCAGGAATACCTGCCCCAGCCACTGCTCGAACGACATGCCATCGTCGCTGCCGAAGGCCGAAGTCACCGCACGCGGTGGCCCCACTTCACCCACGACCCAGCCCAGCGCGCGCAGCGCCTGCTCGATCGGGGCCACCAGGGCCGCGCGCGGGTCTTCCGCACGCGGCCGGCGCAGGGCATCCAGCCAGCCCATGACGCGCCTCAGTAATGGACCACCGAACGGATCGACTTGCCTTCGTGCATCAGGTCGAAGGCTTCGTTGATCTTGTCCAGGTCCATGGTGTGGGTGACGAACGGGGCCAGCTCGATATCGCCCTTCATCGCGTCTTCGACCATGCCCGGCAGCTGGCTGCGGCCCTTCACGCCACCGAACGCGGTACCCATCCACTTGCGGCCGGTGACCAGCTGGAACGGACGGGTGGAGATCTCCTGGCCCGAACCGGCCACGCCGATCACTACGCTCTGGCCCCAGCCGCGGTGGGCGCATTCCAGCGCCGCACGCATCACGTTGACGTTGCCGATGCACTCGAAACTGTGGTCCACGCCCCAGGTGGTCATTTCAACAATGACCTGCTGGATCGGCTTGTCGAAGTCCTTCGGGTTGATGCAGTCGGTGGCACCGAATTCGCGGGCCAGCTCGAACTTGGACGGGTTGGTATCCACCGCGATGATGCGGCCGGCCTTGGCCTGGCGCGCGCCCTGGATCACCGCCAGGCCGATGCCGCCCAGGCCGAACACAGCCACGCTGTCGCCTTCCTGCACCTTGGCGGTGTTGTGTACTGCACCGATGCCGGTGGTGACGCCGCAACCGAGCAGGCAGACGTGCTCCGGGTTCGCGTCCCGGTTGATCTTCGCCAGCGACACCTCGGCAACGACGGTGTATTCGCTGAAGGTCGAGCAGCCCATGTAGTGGTAGATCGGCTCGCCGTTGTAGCTGAAACGGCTGGTGCCATCGGGCATCACGCCCTTGCCCTGGGTGGCACGCACCGACACGCACAGGTTGGTCTTGCCGCTCTTGCAGAACAGGCATTCACCACACTCGGCGGTGTACAGCGGAATCACGTGGTCGCCCGGCTTGACGCTGGTCACGCCCTCGCCCACTTCCACCACAATGCCGGCACCTTCGTGGCCCAGCACCACCGGGAACAGGCCTTCCGGATCATCGCCGGACAGGGTGAACGCATCGGTGTGGCAGACACCGGTGTGGGTGATCTTGACCAGCACTTCGCCCTGCTTCGGCGGGGCGACGTCGATCTCGACGATCTGCAGCGGCTGGCCGGGACCAAAGGCGACGGCGGCACGGGACTTCATGATGGCACTCTCCAAAATGGCTTGCGGAAAACAGGATGCGCGGCGCTGTGTCGCGCCGTCGTTCATTTCAAGTACGAGCGGATCAACGCGCTCATGTCGCGCACACGTTCGGCGCGTTGTTCATCGGAAGCGGCGGGCTGGCCGAACTCCTCACGCAGGTGCGCCTCCATCACTTCGGACATCAGGCCGTTGACCGCACCACGGATGGCGGCGATCTGCTGCAGCACCGGCCCGCAGTCGGCGCCGGCTTCCAGCGCGCGGTCCAGCGCATCGCACTGGCCGCGAATGCGGCGCACGCGGGCGAGAACCTTCTTTTTCTCTTCGGGGGAGTGCGGCATGGCAGGCCGGCCTCGGAACTATACTGGGGGATAGTATACAGAAGCCGATCCGGAGCTCAATCGAACGCGCCCTCTCCCGCCAACCGGGTCAGCTCCTCCACCACATAGCGCACCTTCGGCCGCAGATGCCGCGTCTGTGGCCACAGCGCGTGAATGTCCACGTGGTGCTTCATGCAGTGATCGAGCACCGACTGCAGCGCGCCGGACTCAAGATGCCGGCGCACCAGCGATACCGGCATCTGGCAGATGCCCAGGCCAGCCAGCGCGCCTTCGATCACCGCATCGCCATCATTGAGCTGGTAGGTGCCGCTGGGAATGAACACCCCCTGGGTGCCCGCATCGCCCATCCGCCAGGCCACGGGTTGTCCATGGCGGTAGCCGACGATGCTGCGATGTGCATGCAGCTCGTCAACGGTTCGTGGCGTGCCATGCGCATGCAGGTACGCCGGCGCGGCGCAGGTCACCAGCCGCTGGCTGGCCAGCTTGCGCGCAACCAGGTGCTCAGCATGGTGCAGGCCGCCGAAGCGGATCAGCAGGTCGATGCCTTCCTCCAGCGGATCAACGAAGTGATCGGTGAAAGTCATCGTCAACTGCAGGTCCGGATACTGCTGGCACATTTTCAGCAGCACCGGCAGCACCACCAGCCGACCGAACGAGGACGGCATATCGATGCGCAGGCGGCCGCTCGGCAGATGCGCCGCCGAGCCCAGGCACGCTTCGGCTGCCGCGATTTCATCCAGCGCCGCCGCGCACGAGGCGTAGTAGGCCTCGCCATCGGTGGTCAGCGCGATGCGCCGGGTGGTGCGATGGAACAGGCGCACCCCCAGCCGCGCTTCCAGCCGGGCAATGGCCTTGCCGACGGCCGAGCGCGAGATGCCCAGGGCATCGGCCGCTTCGGTGAAGGTGGCCGAGCGCGCCGTGGTGACGAAGGTCGCCAGGCCATTCAAGGATTCGACGGGAAGCATCGGCGGACTCGCTTATTGGGGACAGATAGTCCCGCTTGACGGGAAATTTACCGTCTTTATGCGCCTGCATGTCAACTCCATCATGGTGCTGTCGCGCCGTTGGCGCCCTCCCCCGCTCCGAGATGACTGACATGACCTCCCCCCTCTTCCACCCCTACGACCTGGCCGGAACACCACTGCGCAACCGCATCGCGATGGCGCCGATGACCCGCGCCCGCAACCCCGGTGCGGTCGCCAACGAACTCACTGCGCAGTACTACCGGCAACGCGCCAGCGCCGGCCTGATCATCAGCGAGGGCACGCCAGTGTCGGCGCAGGGCCAGGGCTATATCGACGTGCCGGGCATCTGGTCCGCTGAGCAGGTCGCCGGCTGGAAGCTTGTCACCGACGCCGTACACGCTGCGCAGGGCGCGATCTTCGCCCAGCTTTGGCACGTCGGCCGCATGTCACACGCCTCGCTGCAGCCCGACGGCGGCCAGCCGGTGAGCGCCGGCACACGGCCGGTGGCCAGCGATCCGAAGAACACCTCGTTCGTGTACCTGGACGACGGCAGCCGTGGCCATGCCGATCCGACGCCACCGCGCGCACTGCGCACCGACGAAGTGCCGGGTATCGTCAGCGACTTCGTACGCGGCGCTGAAAATGCCGTCGCCGCCGGCTTCGATGGCATCGAACTGCATGCGGCCAACGGCTACCTGTTCGAGCAGTTCCTCAACCCCGTCACCAATGACCGCAATGACCTCTACGGTGGCTCGCTGCGCAACCGCGCACGGCTGATCCTGGACACCGTGGATGCGATGGCCTCGCGCATCGGCGCGCACCGCGTTGGCGTGCGCCTGGCACCGAACAGCCAGGTCTTCGACATGCCGGCCTACGCAGAAAACGAAGCCAGCTATCTGTACCTGGCCGAGGAACTGGGCAAGCGCGGGTTGGCCTATGTGCATCTGAACGACAACCACCTGCACGGCGCACCGGCGATCGGCGAAGCCTTCCTCAAGGCCTTCAAACAGGCCTACGGCGGCACGGTCATCCTGGCCGGCGGCATGACACGCGAACGGGCTCTGCGACTGGTCGAGGACGGCATCATCGACCTGGCCGCGTTCGGCCAGCCGTTCATCGCCAACCCGGATCTGGTCGAGCGCCTGCAGCGCGATGTGCCGCTGGCCGTTCCGGATCGCAGCACCTATTACGGCGGTGGCAGCGAGGGCTACCTCGACTACCCGCTGGCACAGTAGATCCACCCCACGCGTGGAGGGGCGTCTTGATCCGGTCGGGCCACGAGCGCATCGTGGTCCGACCCGGCCTCGGTCCTGCCCCATGAACGCCTCAGCCGCGTCTTTCATCGTCAACCTCGACGTACCCGATCTTGCAGCTGCCGAAGCCTTCTACATCCAGGCCTTCGGCCTGCACAAGGGCCGCCGCCTCGGCGCCGGCGCGCGGGAAATGCTCGGCGGCCCCGCGCCGCTGTACCTGCTGCAGAACGATGCTGGCAGTACAGCGACCGAAGACGGCGATGTGCGCGATTACGAGCGCCATTGGACGCCCGTGCATCTGGACTGGGTGGTCGCTGACATCGACGCGGCGCTTGCCCGCGCGGTTGCGGCCGGAGCCACGCTCGAACGCCGCGTGCGCGAACGCCGCTGGGGAAAGATCGCCGTGCTGGCCGACCCGTTCGGCCACGGCTTCTGCCTGATCCAGTTCAGCGAGGCAGGCTACGACGCCCTGCTGGAATGACGCGCCTGCTCACCACGGCAGCGGTACCGCCTCGCCATTGGCGCGTTCGCCGTAATACAGCGATGGCAACAACCGCGACAGGAAACTGAACTCGGTATAGCAGTGCTTGAGCAGCCCCAGGCCGATCGCATCGCTGGCATCGCGCTGCGGATCTTCGCTGTCCAGGCCAAGCACGAAGCGGCTGCGCAGCACGCAACCGAACGGCGTATCGCGCGCGACGTGCAGCATCTGGCCATCGCAGGGATCACCGTGCGCGTCCAGACGAACGTGGTCACCAAAGCCGATGCGCGCGGCAATCACCGCCGAGACATCGCCTGCATCCTGCGCCGCCTGCAGACGCTCAGGTGTGAGCAACGTGCGCGGATCGTGGAACTTCAGGCGTGCCGCCACCGGCGGGATGTCGGCCAGTGACTCGACGGCGTGGATGCTGGCGCCATGGTAGCTGCGTCCACGCTGCCAGGCCGCGTCCCAGCCTCGGTGCTCGACGTGGTCCAGCGGGTGCCACCAGCGGATGTGCTGGGTGGTCTCGAAGAAGGTGAACCACCAGTCCAGCATGCGGCCCTTGCAGCCATGCAGATCGGTGCGCACCGCCACCAACAGAGTGCCGTCTTCGCGGCGCTGGATGCCGGTTTCCAGGTGCATCGGTGAGGGGTGGAGCAGGTCGTGGTGGTCCAGCCAGGCGTGAGCGTTGGCGACGGTGTCCATGGTGAGTCCTTGGTGATTCGAGGACTGGACAATACGGAAACGCTAAACGTTTCGCAATTATCGAAATGCGCTAGAATGTGCGCAATGACCGCTACTGTCCCGCCCGATCCGATCGCTCCACCCCGTCGCCGCGGCCGCCCCGCGCGGCCAGAGGCCGACGTCCGCCATGCCGTGCTGCAGGCGACGCTTGACCTGCTGCTGGCGCAGGGCTACGAAGCGACCACCATCGAAGCCGTCGCCGTGCATGCCGGCGTGGCCAAGAAGACGGTGTACCGGCATGCCGGCAACCGTGATGAGCTGGTAGGCCTGGCGGTGCGCGAGTGGACCGATGGCTTCGCACCGCAGCTGCAACGTGATGCCCACCACGCCGAAGACGTGCTGCCGCTGCTGCACGACATCCTGCAGGCGGTGTGCGCGCAGGCATTGTCAGCGCAGGCGGTGCGGGTATTCCGCCTGTTGACCACGGACTTCCCCGGCAAGGACGCGCTGCTGCGGGCCTACCTGGACAACGGCATCGGCCGCGGACGTGCGTTGCTGGCGGACTGGCTGGCGCGGCAGCAGCAGCGTGGCCTGCTGCGCGCCGGTGATCCAGAACGGATGGCGCGCCTGGTGCTGTCCATGGCCGTGGCCGAACCCCTGCGCGAGCGCGCCATCGGCGTGGTTGCAGAAGACGCATCGGTGGATGCGCACCTGCGTGACTGCCTGCAGTTGATGGAACCGATGCTGCAGGCTGCGTAGCAGGCGCCATCCACGCATGGCGTGGATCTACTGCCAGAAGGTGGAGGCCGACCGTTGGTCGGCACTCATCCATCGCGCCGCAGGAAGGACCAGGCAGTAGAGCCACGCCATGCGTGGCTTGGTATCCATGCCGTGCACCCGCGCAGCTCAATCCCGTACGTACGGCATTCTGCTGTCCATCCGCTCAAAGCCGATCAGCGGCTTCAGCAATGCCTGTACGTCCTCTTCACTGATGCCACCGCCGGCAATGTCATCCACACGCGTGAACAGCGCTTCCAGCGCAGCCACCTGATCCCCACGCAACCAACCGCGATGAGTGGACAGCCAGGCCTGCAGGTTCGCACCGATATCGCCTTCCGACAGCAGCGAATCATCTTCCTCCAGTTCAACCACCGCTTCGGCCATCTTGCGGAACAGGAAATCCTGGAGGTTCGCCGCCACCAGGTCGGCGCGATCATCGTCGTGCCAGACCAGCAGTACCGGCGGCTCAGCGAAGCCTGGTGCGTTGGTCCAGAAGCAATAGTTGTCGCCGGCGCCGGTGCGTGCGAACGGCAGCAGCTTCAGGTCTTCACGCAACGGGTTGTAGTGATCTTCGGCAGTCAGGTCTTCCCAGGCCGCGCGCAGTTCATTGGGCTCGATCGGTTCGTACTCGCTCGCGTACAGCAGCACTGGCGGCTGTGCCTGTACCTGTGGGAACACCTCACGGTACCAGCGCGGCCCCTGTTCGCCCCAACTGAAGTGGTTGCCTGCGACGAGCTGGTGGAACAGCGGCGGAAAGGCTTGGCTGGAGGCCTGTTCGAGATCGGCGAGCGTGCTCATGGAAGTCCTTGTTGGATGAGGGTGGTTACCTTAGCGCGTGCACCATCCACGCATGGCGTGGATCTACTGCGGAACGGCATCCACGCATCGCGGGGTCAAAAATGGGCATGCGGCGATGGTCAGTAGATCCACGCCATGCGTGGATGCGACGCACCACCATTTACTCACGCAACATGTCCACGAACGCACGCAACGCTCCAGGCATCTGCCGCTGCTTCGGGTAGTACAACGCAAACCCGGCGAACGGTTCGCTCCAGTCTTCCAGTACCGCCACCAGTCGCCCATCGTCCAGGTACGGGCGCGCGGTGTCTTCCAGCACATAGGCCAGGCCGATGCCATCGAGCACCGCGCCAACCACGGTGCCCTGCTCGCAGAGCGTCAGCCGCCCCGGTACGTCGATCTCCAGGGTCTGGCCCTCGCGCTCGAACTGCCACTTGTACAGATGGCCGCTGGCGAAGCGGAAGCGCACGCACTCATGCGCAGCCAGGTCGCGCGGATGCTGCGGTGCCGGCCGGCGTCGCAGGTACTCGGGCGAGCCGACGATCAAGCCGCGCAGCGGCGGCCCCATCGGCACCGCCACCATGTCCTCGGGCACGAACTCGTGCAGGCGCACGCCCGCGTCGTAACCCTCGGCGACGATGTCGACCAGGCCATCGTTCTCGGTCAGCTCCACCCGTACATCGGGATGCGCGTGCAGGAAACGCGCCAGCCGCGGCCCCAACTGGGTTGCCACCGCCGCCCGCGTCGCGTTGATCCGCAGCAGGCCTGCCGGAACGGCGCGGAAGTGGTTCATCTCCTCCAGCGCGTCATGCACCTGGCCCAGTGCCGGCTGCAGGCGCTCCAGCAGCCGTTGCCCTGCCTCGGTCAGTGCCACACTGCGGGTGGTCCGGTGGAACAGGCCCACCCCCAGCCGCTCCTCCAGCGCGCGGATCGCATAGCTCACCGCCGAGGTCGACAGGGCCAGTTCGGCGCCGGCGCGGCGGAAGCTGCGGTGGCGGGCGACCGCGGCGAAGGCGGCCAGGTGGGACAGGTTGTCAGTGGCCATGATTGTGCAGTCTGCCTTGATGAATCATGCCGATATATGCGCTTCTTACCTTGCGGTACGGGGCGTATTGTAAAACGCCTTTCGACAAACCCGCCAAGGATTCCCCATGTCCCTCGCCCGTGGTTACGCCGCCCATACCCATACCGACCCGCTGGTGCCCTTCGAGTTCGAGCGCCGCGCGGTCGGCCCGAACGATGTGCGCATCGAGATCCTGTACAGCGGCATCTGCCATTCCGACCTGCACCAGGCGCGCGACGACTGGGGTGGCTCGATCTACCCGATGGTGCCGGGCCACGAGATCATCGGCCGCGTTACCGAAGTCGGCAGCGAGGTCACCCGTTTCAAGGTCGGCGACCACGCCGGCGTCGGCTGCATGGTCGACTCCTGCCGCCACTGCGATGCCTGCGAACACGATCTGGAGCAGTACTGCGCCGAAGGGGCCACCTGGACCTACAACGGCCGTGAACGCGCCGACGGTGCCCCGACCTACGGCGGCTATTCCGACCACGTGGTGGTCGAGCAGCGCTTCGTGGTCAAGGTCTCCGAGACGCTGGACCTGAAGGCCGCCGCGCCGCTGCTGTGCGCGGGCATCACCACCTGGTCACCGCTGCGCCACTGGAAGGTCGGCCCGGGCCAGAAGGTCGGCGTGATCGGCCTGGGTGGGCTCGGCCACATGGGCGTGAAGTTCGCCAAGGCACTCGGCGCGCACGTGGTGATGATCACCACCACCCCGGAAAAGGGTGCCGACGCCAAGCGCCTGGGCGCGGACGAAGTACTGGTCTCGCGTGATGCCGCGCAGATGAAGGCACATGCCGGCAGCTTCGACTTCCTGCTCAACACCATCCCGGTCGGCCATGACACCAACCCGTACATGGGCCTGCTCAAGCGTGAGGCGACCATGTGCCTGGTCGGCGTGCTGACCGAACTGGACCCGCCGCTGACTGGTGGCAGCGTGATCTTTGGTCGCAAGCACCTGACCGGCTCGGCGATCGGTGGCATGGCTGAAACCCAGGAAATGATGGACTTCTGTGCCGAGCACGGCATCGTCAGCGACGTGGAGATGATCGACATCAAGAACGTCAATGAAGCCTGGGAACGCATGGCGAAGAACGATGTGCGCTACCGCTTCGTGATCGACATGGCGACGATGAACAACGCCGCCTGATCCAAGGCGGATGTGGAAACGCAAAACCCCGGCAATGCCGGGGTTTTTTCATTCCTGACGGTAGCGCCGGGCCATGCCCGGCGGTCATCCATCCCGCGTCAGTACGCGAACTCGCGGAACACCGGATCCACATCGCCGTGCCAGCGGCCATGGAACAGCGCCAGCTTGCGCTCGGCCGGAGTCAGGCCGGACTCGACGATTTCCTGCAGCACGTCCAGGAACTTGCTTTCATCCTGGCCATCGGCATTGCGCGCCGCACGGCGCTTGAGGCCTTCCACGGAAATCTTCACCGCTTCGCGCGCCAGATCGCGCACGGTGCCATTGCGGAACGGCAGGTTCATCGCATGCTTGGGCACCCCATCACGCAGCGCATGGCGTTCAACCAGGCTGAAGTCGCGCACCAGGTCCCACGCTGCATCCAGTGCGGTGTCGTCGTAGAGCAGGCCCACCCAGAAGGCCGGCAGCGCGCACAGGCGGCTCCACGGGCCACCATCGGCACCGCGCATTTCCAGGTACTTCTTCAGCCGCACTTCCGGGAACGCGGTAGTGGTGTGATCCGACCAGTCGCGCAGCGTCGGCAACGCGCCCGGCAACACCGGCAGCTTGCCCTGCATGAAATCGCGGAAGCTCTGCCCGCTCGCATCGTGGTAGATGCCGTCGCGGTAGGAGAAATACATCGGCACATCGAGCAGGTAGTCGACGTATCGCTCGTAACCGAAGCCGTCATCGAACACGAAGTCGAGCATGCCGGTACGGTCGGCGTCGGTGTCGGTCCAGATGTGCGAGCGGTAGCTGAGGTAGCCGTTCGGCTTGCCCTCGGTGAACGGCGAATCGGCGAACAGTGCGGTGGCGATCGGCTGCAGCGCCAACGACACGCGGAACTTCTTCACCATGTCCGCTTCGCTGGCGTAATCCAGGTTCACCTGCACGGTGCAGGTGCGGGTCATCATGTCCAGGCCCAGCGAACCGACTTTGGGCATGTACGAGCGCATGATCTTGTAGCGGCCCTTGGGCATCCACGGCATTTCATCGCGCGTCCACTTCGGCTGGAACCCCATGCCGAGGAAGCCCAGCTGCAGTTCGCCGGCCACCTGTGCCACCTCATTGAGGTGGGTGCCGGTTTCCACGCAGGTCTGGTGGATGGTTTCCAACGCCGCACCGGACAGCTCCAGCTGGCCCGCGGGCTCCAGCGTCACCGAGGCGCCATCACGCAGCAGGGCGATGGTGTTGCCGTTCTCCTGCACCGGGGTCCAGCCAAAACGGACCAGCCCGTTGAGCAGTGCCTCGATGCCGCGCTCGCCCTCGAAGGTCGGCGGGCGCAGGTCATCCAGGCGGAACCCGAACTTCTCGTGCTCGGTACCGATGCGCCACTGCGAACGGGGCTTCTCGCCGGAGGCGATCTCCGCCACAAGTTGCGAGCGGTCGGTAATGGGCGTATCGGCGACGTGGCTGGGGCTCGACAAGGGGGTGGCTCGCTGGACGGTGGCAGGGGATGTGGGGCTGGGAGCCTTGCATCGCAAGGGCGCACTATAGCGTGGCGGCTCGTTACGTCATGCGACGGTGACGGGTTTCAGCATCCTACCGACGCCCTCTTGACCCTCGTACACTCAGGGCCATGAGCCGCCATTCACGACATCCTGAACTGCATCGCGCCGACCGCGTCGGCTGGCTGCGCGCCGCCGTGCTGGGCGCCAACGATGGCATCGTTTCGGTGGCCGGCCTGGTGGTCGGCGTGGCCGCCAGCGGCGCCTCGGCCAACACGATCCTGGCCACCGGCGTGGCCGGCACCGTGGCCGGTGCGATGTCGATGGCCGCCGGCGAGTATGTATCGGTGCAGACCCAGGCCGATACCGAAAACGCCGATCTGGCGATGGAGAAGCGCGAGCTGCACGAAGACCCGCACAGCGAACTGGACGAGCTGACCGCGATCTATCGCCACCGCGGCCTGGAGCCGGCGTTGGCACGCCAGGTTGCCGAGCAGCTGACCGCCCACGACGCGCTGGGCGCCCATGCGCGCGACGAACTGGGCATCACCGAGGAACTGCGCGCGCGACCGTTGCAGGCTGCACTGGCTTCGGCTGGTGCCTTCACCTGTGGTGCCGCATTGCCGGTGCTGACCGCGCTGCTGGCACCGGTACAGAACGTCGCCACCGCCACGACGGTCAGCACGCTGGCCGGCCTGTGCCTGACCGGCGCGATGGCAGCCCGCGCCGGGGGTGCATCACCGATGCGCGGTGCCCTGCGCGTGATGTTCTGGGGTGCGCTGGCGATGGCAGCCGCAGCGGGCGTCGGCCGCCTGCTGGGTGCGCACGTCGTATGACCGGCATGCCCCCCACCGCCACCGCCCTGCTGGCGGAGATGGCCAGCCTGGCCGGCTGCGAACGCGCCGAAGGCTACGCCTGCATCACCGCCCGCCGCGAACACGGCGCCAGTTCGGTGGAGATACCGCAGCCGCAGTTCGCGATCCTGCTGGAAGGCCGCAAGCAGGTGCGCACCGCCCACCAGTCGCTGACCTTCGTCCCGGGCGACATCCTGCTGATCACCCAGCGTTGCCGCATCGACGTGGTCAACACACCGGACCCGCAGACCGGCCGCTACCTCAGCGCGATCGTGCCGCTGTGCACGGAAGTGCTGGCGGCGGCGCGCACGCTGTGGAACGAAGCCTTGCCGACGGCCGGACCGGCGCTGGCACGGCTGGCGTTGAGCGATCACGCCGCGGTGCTGCGCAGCTGGCGGCAGTCGTTGCAGGATGGCCGCTACAGCGAAGCGCGGCTGGCGCTGGCCACGCTGGTGCTGGCGTGGTGCCGGCAGGGCCACGGCAACCTGCTGCTGCCGCACGCACCGACGCTGGGCGAACAGATCCGCGACCGCATCGCCGCCGAGCCGGCACGCGACTGGCAATCGCGCGACGTTGAAGCACACTTCGCGCTGAGCGGTGCGACCCTGCGGCGGCGGCTGGCGGCTGAAGCCACCAGCCTGCGCCAGCTGCTGACCGAAGCGCGCCTGGCCCACGGCATGCAGCTGCTGTACACCACCGATCTGCCGCTGAAGACCGTGGCAGCGCGCGCGGGGTATCGTTCTGCAGCGAGCTTCAGCAAGCGCTTCGCCGAGCAGTACGGGCTGGCTCCTACCGACATATAGGGTTGTTCGGCAGGGCTGCGCCCTGCACCCGCAGAGGCAACGGCAACAGCCGAAGCAACAGCAACAGCGCGCATTCCGTGGGATGGCGGGGCGGTGTCGGATTGCGGGGACGCCGTAAACCCATCCCTGGGGGCTTGGCCGCGGCATCCATGCCGCGGACACCCCGCAATCCGACACCGCCCCACCTCTGACAGATTCCGGTGGCCAGTAGATCCACGCCATGCGTGGATGATTTCCTCCACGTCCATTCGATTCATTTCGATGATTGCGAATTGAATTCGAAGAGCATCCACCCATGGCGTTGATCTACGTGTCGACCAAGGTCGACACCCACCAAGAGCAGGTCATGCCATCCCAACAGATCGCGGGAATCTGTCGAAGGCGGGGTGGGTCCGGTTGCGGGGGCGTGAGCCGCATGGATGCGGCGACCGAGCTTACATGGACGTACTTGCAGCGTCCCCCGCAACTGGACCCACCCCGCCTCCCCACAGAAAGCCCGCTTCTGCTGTTGCTTCGGCCGCTGCCGTTGCTTTGGCCGTCCGCTGCCTCTGCGGGTGCAGGGCGCAGCCCTGCCGATAACCCCCTTGAGCATTCCGCGCAGTGGTTTGAGCGCCGCACGCACGCGCAACGCGGCACGCTGTGCGCACTGGGCCTGCCCATCACTCATCGAGAAGAACCACCATGACCCTGCGCCATCTGCCACTGCGCGCCGCCCTGCTGCTGGCCCTGTCCTCCCTGCCGCTGGCCGCGCTGGCCGAAGCCACCTCGCCCGCTCCCACCCAACAGGTGCCGGGTGTGCAGCACCAGCGCATCGGTGCGCTGCAGGTCACCGCCCTGTTCGACGGCGTGGTCGCGCTGGGCCGGCAGGAAGTGGTGGATGTGCCGCCAACGCTGGTCAGCCGCCTGCTCGAAGGCCGCTACGTGCCTGAAGACAAAAAAGGTCTGCAGACCGCGATCAACGCGTTCCTGGTGCGCCAGGGCAAGCACCTGACCCTGGTTGATGCCGGCACTGCGCAGTGCTTCGGCCCTGACCAGGGCCAGGTGCTGGGCAACCTGCGCGCGGCGGGCGTGGACCCGGCCGAGATCGATGAGGTGCTGCTGACCCACGCCCATCCCGATCACCTGTGCGGCATCCTCGATGCACACGGCAAGCCGGCCTATCCGAATGCGACGGTGTGGTTGTCCAAGGCCGATGCCCGCTACTGGCTCGACCCGGCCAGCGAAGCCACGGCGCCGCAAGGCGTGCGCTTCGCCTTCGCGCTGGCACGCAATGCGGTGGCGCCGTACCAGGCCGCCGGTCGCCTGCACACCTTCCAGCCTGGCGACACCCTGCCGGGCCACGCGGTGGCGATGGATACCCACGGCCACACGCCGGGGCACGTGTCCTATCGCTTCGACAGTCAGGGGCAGTCACTGCTGGTGTGGGGCGATGTGCTGCATTTTCACGCGGTGCAGTTCGCGCACCCGGAAGCGGCATTCGAGGCCGATTCGGACCGCAAGGCGGCTACCGCTGCACGTCGTGGGATATTGCAGGAAGCCACCGCCAAGGGCTGGTGGGTCGCCGGCGCACACCTGCCCTTCCCCGGGCTGGGTCACGTGCGCAGCGAAGGCAAGGCCTATGCGTGGGTGCCGGCGGAGTTCTCGCCGTTGAAATGACCCCGTGTAGAGCCGAGCCCATGCTCGGCCATCAGGGTCTCGCCGCGCCAGGCGCGGCAGCCGAGCGGGGGCTCGGCTCTACAAAAGTGTCGCCGGGCAAGGCCCGGCGCCCTGTTCCTTATTCCAGCCCCAGCCAGCCGCCGATGATGCCGCGGGCTTCATCCACGCCGGTACGGGCGGCGCCGGAGAACACCTGCACGCTCACCGTATCGCCGAACGACGAATGCAGTTCCTTGCGCACTTTCTGCAGGGTCTGCATCTGCTGGCTGCGGCTCAGCTTGTCGGCCTTGGTCAGCAGCGCATGCGCCGGCAGGCCACGCTGCACGGCGTAGGCCAGCATCTGCCGGTCGTAGTCCTTCAGCGGATGGCGGATGTCCATCACCACCACCAGGCCCTTCAAGGCCTCGCGGGTACGGAAGTAACGGTCGATGAAGGCCTGCCAGTGCGCCTGCAGGTCCAGCGGCACCTTCGCGTAGCCGTAACCGGGCAGATCGACCAGATGGGCGTCCGGGGTGACCTGGAAGAACACCAGCTGCTGGGTGCGGCCAGGCGTCTTGGAGACCCGGGCCAGGCTGTTCTGGCGGGTCAGCGCGTTGAGCGCGCTGGACTTGCCGGCGTTGGAGCGACCTGCAAAGGCCACTTCGGAACCTTCATCGGGCGGCAGCTGCCCCATGTTGTGGGCAGAGAGGTGGTATTGGGCGCGTTCGATGAGCAATGACATGTGCATAGGATCGCATGTTGCGGCGCCGCGCGCCCGGCCGGTGGGCCTCCGCCGGGAAAATGCTGCACTGCTGCGTTGACCGTGTACGGAAACGGCGTTGATAATCCGGGCGATGCCGGCCGCCGCCGCCCGGCCGGTCCATACGGAGCTTCAGCATGCGCCACGCTCGCGTTCTTGCCGTATCCGCCCTTGCTACTGCCGTTGTTGCCGCTGCTGCCTTCGCGCAGACCACGCTGACCCCGCTGCCCGACAACGGCCCGATCAGGACCGCCTCGCTGGAGGTGGATTTCAGCAAGACCACCTGGGGCGATGCCAAGGCCGGCCAGACCAAGGCCACCGCGTGTGCCGCCTGTCATGGTGCCGATGGCAATTCCACGGTGGAGATGTATCCCAGCATCGCCGGCCAGAGCGAGCGCTACGTCGCCCAGCAGATGGCCCTGATCGCCAATGGCCAGCGCAGTTCCGGCGCCGCCGTGGCGATGGTGCCGTTCGTGCAGAACCTCACCCCGCAGGACATGCGCGATATCGGTGCATTCTTCGCCACCCAGAAGGCCAACGCCGGCATCGCCGACGACACCCTGGTGGCCGAGGGCCCGTACAAGGGCATGAAGTTCTACCAGATCGGCCAGCAGCTCTACCGCGGCGGCGACGCCCAGCGCGGGCTGCCGGCCTGCATGGCCTGCCACGGCCCCAGCGGCGCCGGCAACCCCGGACCGGCCTACCCGCACATCGGCGGTCAGCACGCCAGCTATGTCGCCCGGCGCCTGCAGGAATACCAGGCAGGACAGACCAATGAGACCGACAAGGCGCACTTCCAGATCATGGCCACGGTGGCGCAGAAGCTGACCGAGCAGGAGGTGCAGGCCCTTTCCAGCTACCTGCAGGGCCTGCACAACAAGGCCGACGATCTCGCCGCCGAAGGCGCTTCGACGCGACCGGCCGCCGCCCCCTGACCGCCACTGGTCGGCGCGGGTCGCCACGACGGCCCGTCGCTGCGGTATGTTTCCTTCACGCCGGCGGCTGCGCCGGCGTTGTCATTTTCAACGGAGATGCGTGTCGATGAGGTTGATTCCCCGCCTTCTGCTGTCCCTGCTGGTGCTGCTGCCGTTGGCGGCCTGCGCCGCCACCCCCACCAACGCCCCGCTGGTCGAAGGCAAAGACTACGAGCGCATCGCCCAGCCTGGCCCGTTCCAGCCGCTGGCCGGCAAGATCGAAGTGGTCGAGGTCTTCGGCTACACCTGCCCGCACTGCGCCCATTTCGAACCGCAGCTGGCCACCTGGGCCGCCAAGCTGCCGGCCGACGTGCGCTTCACCCCGGTCCCGGCCGCCTTCGGCGGTGCCTGGGATGCCTGGGCCCTGGCCTACTACGCCGCCGACGAAGTGGGTGTGGCCAAGCGCAGCCACGCCGCCGTGTTCAAGGCCCTGCACGATGACGGCACGCTGCCGATGCAGAACGTCTCGGCCGATGAGCTCGCCAACTTCTACAAGGCCTACGGCGTGACCCCGGAGCGCTACACCCAGGCCCTGCGCGGCGAGGCGGTGCAGAAGAAGGTCGATGCCGCCCGTGCCTTCGCCCAGCGCACCCAGGTGCCGGGCACCCCGGCCATCATCATCAACGGCCAGTACCTGGTGCGTGGCAAGAGCTTCGACGACCAGCTGCGCATCGCCTCGGCGCTGATCGCCCAGGCCCGCGCCACCCGCGGCCGCTGAACCAACTCACACCATCGACACGGCGCTGTCGCCGCCGCATGTCATCATTTCCCTCTGGCCGGCGCCTGACGCCGGCCCCACCTTTCCAGATGCTGGAGACGTTTCCATGAAGACCCGTTTCGCCGCCCTCGCCCTCGCAGCGCTGCTGCCGATCCTGGCGGCCTGCAAGGCCGATGACGGCACCACCAACACCTCCGCCCCGGCAGAACCGGCCGCGACCCCGGCCAGCACCGAACCGGCCGCGCCGGCCGCAGGCAGCGAAGCCGCTGCACCGGCTGCCGAGGGTGACAAGACCGCCGCCAGCGCCGCACCTGCCCCGACCACCGCCGCGCTGACCGGCCCGGCTCCGGTGGAAGGCGCCGACTACCAGCTGATCCCGAACGGCCAGCCGTTCCAGCCGGCGGCCGGCAAGGTCGAAGTGGTCGAGATCTTCGGTTACGTCTGCCCGGCCTGCGCCGCGTTCCAGCCGCTGGTCGGCCCGTGGAAGGCTGGCCTGCCGAGCGATGTGAACTTCGTCTACGTGCCGGCCATGTTCGGCGGCACCTGGGACAACTACGCCCGTGCCTTCTACGCCGCACAGACCCTGGGCGTGCAGGAGAAGACCCACGAAGCGCTGTACTCGGCCATCCACTCGCAGAAGACCCTGAAGGGCGAGCGCGGTGCTGATTCGGTCGAAGACATCGCCAAGTTCTACGGTGCCTACGGCGTGGATCCGAAGCAGTTCGCCGCCACCATGGGCAGCTTCGCGGTCAATGCCAAGACCAACTCGGCCAAGCAGTTCGCCCAGCGCAGCCAGATCAGCGGCACCCCGTCGATCATCGTCAACGGCAAGTACCTGGTGAAGGGCAAGAGCTTCCCGGACATGCTGCGCATTGCCGACCACCTGATCGCCCGCGAACGCGGTGCGGCCCAGGCTCACTGATCAAAGAGACGTTTTCCCGGCCGTGACTTCCCCCACAACACGGACCCTGCGCTTGCTGACGGCCAACATCCAGGCCGGCTCGAGTACCCGCCGCTACAGCGACTATGTGACCCGCAGCTGGTCACATGCGCTGCCGGCGGGTCGCAAGCGCAGCAGCCTTGACGCGATTGCCACTTTGGCGCGCGGTCATGACATCGTCGGCCTGCAGGAGGCCGACCCCGGCAGCCTGCGCTCGGGCTTCACCAACCAGACCCATTACCTGGCCCAGCGCGCAGGCTTCAATTACTGGAGCCACCAGCCGAACCGGCGCATGGGCGGCGTCGCCTCCAGCGCTAATGGTCTGCTGAGCAAGCTGGAACCGGTGGAAGTGCAGGACCACGCGCTGCCCGGCCGCATCGGCGGGCGCGGCGTGCTGCTGGCCAAGTTCGGCGATGGTCGCGATGGCCTGGCGGTGGCGGTGGCGCATCTGTCGCTGGGCGCAGGCTCGCGGATGGCCCAGCTCGGTTTCATCGCCGAGCTGTTGTCGGACCATCCCAATGCAGTGCTGATGGGCGATTTCAACTGCCTGGCCGAACGGCCGGAAATGCAGGTGCTGTACCAGAAGACCCGCCTGCAGCCGCCGGGCTGCATCGTGCCGACCTTCCCCAGCTGGCGTCCCGACCGCGCCATCGACCACATCCTGGTCAGCAGCGGCCTGCAGACCCGCAACGTGGAAGCGGTACCGGCTGCGTTCTCCGACCATCTCGCCCTGGCGATGGCGATCGACGTCCCCGCCGACGCGCTGCGCTGACGCTTCTGGTAGGTGCCCACCTCGGTTGGCACGCTGATCCGGTGGGTGCGGACCGTTGGTCCGCACGCTCTCCGCCGGGCATGGCCCGGCGCTACCCCGCCTGCACCACCGGCACCTTCAACCGCCTTGCCGTCATCGTGCTGCC
Organism: Stenotrophomonas sp. LST15-1-1.1; assembly: GCF_040815575.1. Taxonomy (NCBI): domain Bacteria; kingdom Pseudomonadati; phylum Pseudomonadota; class Gammaproteobacteria; order Lysobacterales; family Lysobacteraceae; genus Stenotrophomonas; species Stenotrophomonas sp. LST15-1-1.1. The sequence continues at coordinate 181,618 of NZ_JBFPNJ010000023.1, read as the reverse complement.
CACCGAGGCCAGCACCGTGCAGCCGATCGCCAGCCACTGCAGGCCATGCAGGTGCTCGTGCAGCAACAGCATCGCCCACAGCGCGGCCACCGCCGGTTCCATGCTGATCAGGATCCCGAAGGTCTCCTTCGGCAGGCGCTTGAGCGCCATCATCTCCAGTGACATCGGGATCGCGCTGGACACCAGCGCCACCACCAGCCCGGCCAGCAGGATCTTCGGCTCCAGCAACGCCGCGCCGGCATGCACCACGCCCACCGGCACCACCACCAGCGACGCAGCCAGCAGCCCCAGCGACACAGAATGCCCCGCGTGCAGGTGGCCGGCGCGCTTGCCGAACACGATGTACAGGCCCCAGCAGGCCGCCGCGCCCATGGCGTACAGCACGCCCACCGAGTCCAGTGCCGGGCCGCCGCCGATCGGCAGCAGCAACAGCAGCCCGACCGCCGCACAGCCCACCCAGAGGAAATCGATCGGCCGTCGCGACGACAGCATGGCCACCGTCAACGGGCCGGTGAATTCGATGGCCACCGCGATGCCGAACGGGATCGTCCGCAAGGCCATGTAGAACAACAGGTTCATCAGGCCCAGGGTCAGGCCGTAACGCAGGATCGTTATCGCATCCACGCGGCTGGTCTTCCAGCGCCATGGCCGCCAGAACAGCAGCAGCAACAGCGCCGAGAAGCCTACGCGCAGCGCGCTGGTGCCCTGCGCACCGATCAACGGAAACAGCTGCTTGGCGTAGGAGGTACCGATCGCCAGTGACGTGACCGAGCCGAGCACCGCCAGCGCCGGCAACATCGGCGCGATTCGAGAAGTCTGCATGCCGCCAGTCTATTGCGCCGGCGGCGAGCACTTGGCTCAATTGACGGCCCGTCCGTGCAACTTCTGCTCACCATGGCCACCGCCCCCGTGCTGGACAGCTTCGACCGCGCCATCCTCGCCCTGCTGCAGCAGGACAACACCCTGCCGCAGCGGCAGATCGCCGAAGCCGTGCACCTGTCGACCCCGGCCGTGCAGCGACGGATCAAGCGCCTGCAGGACAGCGGCGTGATCGCCGCCAATGTGGCCGTGATCGATGCCGCGAAGATCGGCCGGCCGCTGACCATCATCGTCGAGGTGCGCGTGGTCAGCGAGCAGCGCGAAAAGGTCGCCCCGTTCCGCCGCCGCGTGCAGGACGATCCTGCCGTGCAGCAGTGCTACTCGATCACCGGCGACGGCGATTTCCTGCTGCTGCTCTCGGCGGCATCGATGGAAGAGTACGAGGCGATCACCGAGCGGTTGTTCGGTGCCGATGACAACATCGAGCGCTTCCGTACGTCGGTGGCGCTGGGCACGTTGAAGCGTGGCTTCGACGTGCCGTTGTCATAGCGTAGATGCGTTCGAGCATGGCCTGCTCCTACACTGGCAACGCATGAATACCCCTGCCCCCTCCAATGCCAGACGCCTGCGCCGCTGGCTGCTGCGTGGCGCCATTCTGCTGATCCTGGTCATCGCGGCGATGGCCCTCTGGAACAGCCCGTGGGCCGCCGCACCGAAGATGCTGTGGACACTCTCGCGCATGCCGCCAGCCACACAGCTGCCGGTGCCGGTGGACGGCGTTCGCCCGCGCCAGATCGCCGATACCTTCGGTGCGCCGCGCGGTCGCGACCGCAGCCATGCCGGTATCGACATCTTCGGCAAGCGCGGCACGCCGGTGCGCAGTGCTACCCCCGGTGTTGTCGCCGACATCCGCGACAGCGGCCTCGGTGGCCGCCAGGTCTGGGTCATCGGCCCGGGGCGAGAGCGCTACTACTACGCACACCTGGAAGACTGGGCCGATGGCCTGGCGCGCGGCCAGGTGGTGCAACCCGGCGACCTGCTCGGCCATGTCGGCGACAGCGGCAACGCCCAGGGCACGCCGCCCCATCTGCATTGGGGCATCTACGGGAAAGACGGGGCTCGCGATCCGCTGCCGCTGCTGCGCTGAGCTGAGCTGCCTCGCAGAGTCACACGTTGCCGACCGCTGCCAGGCAGTTCTGCAAGCTCGACTCTTCACCTGCATGCCCCCATCATCAACCGCAGTGACAGGGAGAGCACGTCGATGGCCGCACTTGGTCGCACCCCGCTGCTGATCACCATCATGCTGCTGGCCACGGGCTGCAGCACGCTGCAGGCGCCGCGCGAGCCGATATGCGCGCAGATGCTCGCCTTCGCCAACAGCACGCCGGTAGGCGCCAGCCAGTCGATCGAACTGGTTACTGATTGGAACACCTGGAGCAAGGGCTGCACGCACGAGGGCAATCCGGCTGGCAAGCGCTTCTGCGATTGGCTGCTTGCCCATTCCTCCACCGAATTCGCCTCGGCCAACATCCGCAGCGCGATGGCCTGCCTGGACCCCGGTGCCCGCTATGCCGGACCGGTGCGTACCACGCCCGAGTACCTGACCGGCAAGATCCATGTGTCCGACATCCGTGGGCTCGAGCGGAACGTGATGATCACCATCGAATATGCCGACGGCATCGAGGGCCAATTGCCGCGCCTGAACATCCTTGCTGAACGCCTGACTCCCGACGAATAGCCCTATCGCGCGGAACGCAGGCACAGCCGCTGGCTATTTGTAAATGGAAACAATTCCCATTACGATATTGGCGTTTTCCGGGCAGCCAGGACGGTTCGTCCGTCCTCGCATTGCCCAGCCACCGCCCTGAAACACAGGGCTTCGCCAGCGGCGTGAGATCCCCACCAGCCGCGGCGCCAGACCATCCGGGAAGCCGGTCGGACGCACGCACGTGCCCGTCCAGGAACCTTGATGAACCGTTCGACCTCCCCCCTGCTGCCGCATCGCCTGTCCGCAGCGGTGCTCTCCGCCCTGTGCCTGGCCGCCGCCCCCGCAGCCGTCGCCGAAACCGCCGCCGACCCGACCACCCTCGACAAGGTCGTGGTGAAGGGCGAGCGTGCCGAAGGCTATTCGGTGCGTCGCACCTCGGCCGGTACCCGCTTCGACCTGGCGCCGCGCGAAATCCCGCAGTCGGTCAGCATCATCAGCCATCAGCGCATCGAAGATCAGCAGCTGGACGACATCATCGACGTGCTGGGCAACACCACCGGCGTGACCAGCACGCAGTCGGACAGCGAGCGCACCGAGTTCTACGCACGCGGCTTCTACATCGATGCGTACCAGTTCGATGGCCTGCCCACGCAGATGGTGCAGAACTGGAGCTACGGCGACTCCGGCCTGGACCTGGCCCTGTATGACCGCGTGGAAGTGGTGCGCGGCGCCACCGGCCTGCTCAGTGGCGCCGGCAACCCGTCGGCATCGGTGAACCTGATCCGCAAGCACGCCGACAGCGCCGAGCTGACCGGCAGCGTGTCTGTGAACGTCGGCAGCTGGGGCCGCACCCGCACCACCGTGGACGTGGGCAGCGCACTCAATGCCAGCGGCACGGTACGCGGCCGGGTGATCGGCAGCTACCTGGACACCGACGCGCAGATGGACCGCTACAACCAGCGCAAGACGCTGGGCTATGCGGTGATCGATGCCGACCTGACCCCCGATACCCAGCTCAGCGTGGGCTACGACTACCAGCAGAAGCGCGCCAACGGCGCGACCTGGGGTGGCTTCCCGATGCTGTACTCCGACGGCAGCGCGACGCCGTACGACGAATCGTTCAACGCCAGCCCGAACTGGACCTACTGGGACACCACCAGCAAGCGTGCGTTCGCTACCCTGCAGCACGCCTTCAGCAACGGCTGGAAGTTCAAGATCGGCGCCACGCATGACGAGACCAAGGCCGACGACAAGCTGTTCTACCCTGCGTACAACGACTGGACCACCGGCGCGTCGAACTTCGACAAGACCACCGGTGCGGGCATTTCGCCCTCGGCCGGCTTCTACAACACCGAGCGCAAGGTCACCGGTGTCGATGGCTATGTCGACGGCCCGTTCCAGCTGTTCGGTCGCGAGCACCAGTTCATGGCCGGCCTGAGCTACAACAAGCGCGAGTACGCCAACTATGGCGACTACCAGGTGGGCGGCGCTGGCCTGCCGTGGAACCCGTTTGCCAGCTATTTCAACTGGACCGGCAACATCAGCGAGCCGAACTGGAATCCGCTGGCGCTGGCCAGTGAGGGCACGATCACCCAGAAGGCCGGCTATGCCGCCGCACGGTTGTCACTGGCCGACCCGTTGAAGCTGATCATCGGCGCACGCTACACCGACTGGAAAAGCGAAGGCGAAGGCGCGGACCGCCAGCACAAGGTCACCACACCGTATGCCGGTCTCGTGTTCGACATCAACGACACCTACTCGGCGTACACCAGCTACACCGAGATCTTCCAGCCGCAGACGCTGAAGGACCGCAACGGCAGCTATCTGGACCCGGTCGATGGCAAAAGCTACGAAGTGGGTGTCAAGGGTGCCTGGTTCGACAACCGCCTGAATGCTTCGCTGGCGGTGTTCCGCATCGAACAGGACAACGTCGGCCAGATCACTGGCGAGCCGGTGCCCGGCAGCCAGAACGAATTCGCCTATCGCGCCGCGCGCGGCACGGTCAGCCGTGGCTTCGAGTTCGAGTTGAACGGCGAACTGGCACCGGGCTGGAATGCCACCTTCGGTGCGTCACGCTATGTGGCCAAGGACATCAACGACGCCGACATCAACACCAACCTGCCGCAGACCGCGCTGAAGCTGTTCACCAGCTACACCCCGCAGTCGCTGCAGGAACTGACTGTCGGTGGCGGTGCCAATTGGCAGAACCGCATCTACTACCCGGTGCCGGCGTATGGCCGTATCGAGCAGAGTGGCTACGCCCTGGTCAGTGCATTCGTGCGCTACCGCATCTCGCCGGAGTTCAGCGTGCAGGCCAACCTCAACAACCTGCTGGACAAGAAGTATCTGTCGCAGATCAATGGCTACGGCGCGTATGGCGATGGCCGCAACGGTTCGCTGACCTTTACCTGGTCGTTCTGAGCAGGCGCGGGGCACGATCGCCCCGCACCTGTAGAGCCGAGCTCATGCTCGGCTGCCTTTCGCAACGTTGTGGGCGATCAAGCCGAGCATGGGCTCGGCTCTACATCCACATGGGGACGCCGGGCTGAGCCCGGCGCCGTCCCTTCATCAGAACCGCAGGTCCGCGCGCAGGTACCAGTAGCGGCCACGCGGGATGTCGTAGGTCGACGCGTCATAGCCGTTCAACGAGCACGACAGGCAGATCGGCGGATCCTTGTCGAACACGTTGTTCAGGCCGGCCGTCAGCTGCAGCCCCTTCATCCAGTCGATCTTGTAGCCCACCTGCGCATCATGGAAGGTGGTGGCCGACAGTGTGTTGGTGCCGGCCGCCTGGTTGCTGCACACCGGGAACGCCACGGCGTCACCGCAGTCTTCGGTCAGTTCGGAAATGTGGCGCACCGTCCAGTTGGCACTCCAGTTGTCCAGCGTCCACCCGATGCTGGCATTGCTGGTCCACTCCGGAATCGAACTGTCAGCCACTTCCACGCCGGGCTTCTGCGGCTGCCGCTGGCCGGCCGCACCGGTGGCCTCATAGCGACCGACGAAGGTGTTCTTCCAGCCCAGCTTGAACTGGCCGATCGGGCTCTGCGGCAGGGTCCAGAACAGATCCACATCCCAGCCATCGGTCTTGATCGAACCCAGGTTGGTCAGGCGGTTGTTGAAGCTGCTGACCGCACCGGTGCTGGCACGGGTGATGCCATCGCAGTAGATCGGGTCCAGCGTATCCACGCACAGGTCCAGCTGGGTCTGCGCGTTGATCGCCTGGATCGCGCCATCGATGTTGTGGCGATAGAAGGTCACTTCCACGTCGAAGCGTTCCGACCACGACGCATCGTTGCCGAACCAGGGGCTCCACACGAAGCCGGCACTGAAGCTGCGCGACCGCTCCGGTTCCAGCTCGCGGTTGCCGCCGGTGGTCACCGAGATCTGCGAGTTGGCCTGCTGGAAGCCCGTAGGCACGCCCAGCGAGGCACAGTTGGCCGCGCTGCCACGCGGCGGTGTGCCACCCAGGCCCACTGAGCAGGGATCGAACAACTGCAGGTCGGCGCGCGCAGCCGAACCGTACAGCTCACCGATCGACGGTGCGCGGAAGCCTTCGGCATAGGTGGTACGCAGCACGAAGTCATCGGTCACCTGCCAACGCAGGCCGTACTTGGGCGTGAACTCGCCACCGAAGGTCGAGTAATCCGAGTAGCGGCCGGCCAGGCTCAGGTCCAGCTTCTTGCCCAGTGCCGAGTCGGCGAAGATCGGCACGCTCAGCTCCAGGTACGCTTCATTGACGTCGTAGGAACCGGACGTCGGCTGTGACGGTACGCCGTTGTAGTGGCCGATCACCGTCAGCGGGTCAGGCTGGTACGAGCCTTTGTATTTGCGGTGTTCGAGGCCGGTGGCGAAGGACACCGGGCCGGCCGGCAGAGTGAACAGATCGCTGGACAGATTGGCGGTGAACAGGCTCAGCTCGTTCTGGCTGCGGTCGCGCACCACCGGCTGGATCCAGCGCAGCATGTCCGGGGTGATCGAACCTGCACCACCGAAGATGTTCAGCGGCACGCAGCCTGGCGTGGCCGCGCACACGGCCGGATCGCCCAGCGCCATGTTGACGTTGTAGATGTTGTAGCTGCCGTAGTTGGTCTGCTCGGCCTTGTTCTTGCTGTACATGCCGTTGACGTCCCAGTACCAGCTGCGGTCGGCCGCCTGGAAGTTGCCGACCAGGCCGGTGGCGAAGTACGTGGTGTCCACCTGCTGCTCGAATACGCGCGCGCCACCTTCCACCGGGCGGCGACCGATCAGGCTCATGTTGCCCGACGACACCAGGTCGAAGCCGAACGGGTTGTACGGGTTCAGTGCCGAGACCACGATGTTGTCGGCCAGCGGATTGCCGGTGGCGCCATCGGGGCCGAAGAACAGCGGCTCCGGGCCGGCCTGGTTGGTCGACTCGCGGCGGTTGCCCAGTGCCTTGACGTACCACTGCACGTTGTCGGTGATGTCGAAACGGAACTGGCCGAACAGGCCCTTACGCTCCGATGGCGTCAGCACCATGTTGTATTCGGCGAAGTTGAAGCGGTCGGCGCTGGTGAAGCAGTGGTAGTCGTCGGTGCGGTTGCAACCGGCGCTGCCGTCGTAACGCGGGCTGCTCACGCCGGTGTTGGGCACGATGTCCTGTTCGGCACCGGTATTGGGATCGACGAAGGCAAAGCGCCCCTGCGGAATGCCGCCGCTGCCGAAGGCCAGGCCGGTGCCGGGGATCGGGAAGCGCGACTGCTCGCGGTCTTTCGCATACACCGGGTCCTGCTTGGTCCAGCTTGCCCCCAGGAACAGGCTGTAACGGTCGCCACTCTTGCCCCAGGCCAGGTCCACGCCCTTCTGCGTGCCGTCGCCCTTGCCGTACTGGCCATAGTTCAACGTTACCTGGCCGCCATCGAAATCGCGGCGGGTGATGATGTTGACCACACCGGCGATGGCATCGGAGCCGTACAGCGACGACGCGCCGTCTTCCAGCACTTCGATGCGTTCAACGATGGCCAGCGGAATGGTGTTGAGGTCGGTGGCCGAGCCCACGCCCGAGGCCGAGGATTCGTTGACCCAGCGGATGCCATCGACCAGTACCAGTACACGCTTGGCCCCGAGATGACGAAGGTCCACCTGCGCCGAACCCGCGCCGACGCCACTGCCGTCGGGCGGGAAACCGAAGTTGCCCGACGAATTGAATTTGGCATTGAGCGCCGAGCCGGAACCTGTGAGCTGTTGCAGCACTTCACCGATCGAGGTCAGGCCGGTGCGTTCGATGTCGGCGCGGTTGAGGGTCTGGACCGGCACCTGGCCTTCCACTTCAGCGCGCTTGATGCGGGTGCCGGTGACTTCGATCGCGTCCAGATTGGTGGTGGTCGATTGGGCAGCAGCACCCATCGGTGCCAGGGCGGTCACGCACAGCGCGACGGCAACCGCCAAGGGGCGGTGGTGCAGGTAATTCATTCGCTCTCTCTCCAAAGGAATGTCGGGACATGGACTGCCGCGCTCCCCCCTGCATGGCGGCAGCGTCTCCTTTGTAAACAAGCGGTAAAGATCGCGACGTGATGCCCGACACTGTTTCACGCGGATTTGACGATTCTGAAAGCAGATAACGTCATTTGGCTACGTATTCACCGAAGGCGGCGATCTACATCGGCGCGCTTCCGAGAGCCTGCTGCCCTAGTGCGGCCCTCCCTAGGGAAGGCCGCACCGGTCAAGCCATCATCACTGCACGAACGCGATGCGTTGCATGCCGGTGGCCTCGGCGGCGGCCAGGATCTTGGCGATGCCGTCGTACTCGGCCGACGGATCGGTGCTGATGCGCAGCTCCGGCAGGTTGCCGGCATGCTCACTGGCCTGCGCCTGCAGGCGCGACTGCAGATCGCCGACGGCCATCGGCTGCCCGTCCCAGCTCAACTGGCTGGACGCATCCAGCCGCAGCTCGATCGGCGGTGGTGGCTCGGGGCGATCAACCACGCGATCGGTGGCCTGCGGCAACTGCACGTTGATCGGCCGCGACAACATCGGCGCGGTCACGATGAAGATGATCAACAACACCAGCATCACATCCACCAGTGGCGTGACGTTGATGTCCGCCAGTGGGCCGCTTCTTCCTGCGCTACTGAATGCCATGTGCCGCTCCCTGCAGCAGGGCCGGTCGCCCCAGCCCAAACCTACGCCGGCCAGCTGCCCTCGCGGCAGTGCGGATCACCTCATCATTCAGCTGTCGTTGCCCTCTGCTGCCGTGTACGCAATGAGAAACTGAATTCAGCCACCGCCCGCTATGCTGGTCGCCATGACCCGACGATCTTCGACCGCCCTGTCCCTGCTCCCGCTGGCCACCACGCTGCTGATCGGCTGCGCGAGTGCCCAGTCCCTCGATGCCCAGAACGCCCAGTTGAAGGCGGCCATCGCGGCCGCCGAACGTGGCCAGTTCGATCCCGGCCAGGCCGCCGCGCTCAGCCGCCATCCAGCGTATGGCTGGCTGGAGTTCGCCAACCTGCGGCGCAACATCGACACCGTGGATACGGCGCAGGCACAGGCCTTCCTCAAGCGCTACCAGGGCCAGGCCGTGGCCAACAGCTTCCGCAGCGCCTGGCTGCCCTCCGTGGCGCGCCGGCAGGACTGGCCGACGCTGCTGGCCAACTGGGTGCCGACCGACAACCTCGGCCTGCGTTGTGCGCAGCTGACAGCGCGCCAGGCCACCGGCAAGGTGGACCCGCAGTGGATTGGCGAGGCACAGGATCTGTGGCGCAAGAACGGCAAGTCGCTACCCGACGCCTGCGACGCCGTGTTCGCCGTGCTGCAAGCGCAGGGTGGCATGAGCGATGCACTGCGCTGGGAGCGTATCGATGCCGCTGCCGATGCCCAGCAGCCGGCGGTGATGCGTTCGGCCGCACGCGGCCTGCAGGCGGGCGATCTGGCGCTGGCCAACACCTACGCCGCCTTCGTCGACAAGCCCAACGCCAGTGCCCTGAACTGGCCGCGCAACGAGCGCAGCCGACGCATCGCCACCGATGGCCTGGCCAAGCTGGCCAAGGCTGACCCGGACGCCACCGAACAGCAGCTGCCGCAGTACGCGCAGGCGTTGGGCCTGAGCGCCGAACAGCAGGGCCAGGTGCGTTACCAGATCGCCCTGTGGACGGTGGCGTCCTACCTGCCCGACTCTGCCCGCCGCTTGAATGCCGTACCCGATGCGGCCTACGACGAACGCCTGCACGAATGGCGCGCACGCGAAGCAATGTCGCGCGGCGATTGGCCGGCGACGTTGGCAGCGATCCGCAAGATGGGCCCGACCCAGCGCAACGATTCGCGCTGGCGCTATTTCGAAGGCCGCATGCTGGAAAAGACCGGCCAGGCGCAGCAGGCGCAGCCGCTGTTCCGCGAAGCCGCACGCGCGCCGACCTTCCATGGCTTCCTGGCGGCGGACAAGCTGCAGCAGCCCTACACGCTGTGCCCGTGGAAGCCCGACGACAGCGCGCAGGCGCAGGCCGTGGTGGCCCGCGATCCGGCCATCCAGCGCGCGATGGCGCTGTACCAGATCGACCGCGCCGGCTGGGCGGTGGCCGAATGGAACAACGCACTGTCGCGCTTCGATGACACCCAGCGTCGCCTCGCGGTACGCGTGGCGCAGGACAACGGCTGGTTCGACCGTGCGGTGTTCTCGCTCGGCAAGCAGAAGCAGGAGCAGCGCCTGTACGACCTGCGCTTCCCGCTGCATCACGACGCCACGATCCGTCGCGAGTCGGCGCGCAATGCGCTGGACCCGGCCTGGGTGGCCGCTGAGATCCGTGCGGAAAGCGTGTTCAGCCCGCGCGCGCGTTCGCCTGCCAACGCCATGGGCCTGATGCAGGTGCTGCCGGCGACCGGTGCTGGTGTTGCCAGGTCCATCGGTCTGACCGGCTACGGCGGCGCTGACAGCCTGTACGACCCGGATACCAACATCGCCATCGGCAGCGCGTACCTGCGGCAGTTGATGAACAAGTACGACGGCCTGCCCTACGTGACCATCGCCGCGTACAACGCTGGGCCGACACCGACCGCACGCTGGCAGACCCAGCGCCCGGGCTTCGATCCGGACCTGTGGATCGAGACCATCAGCTACAAGGAAACACGCGAGTACGTTGCCCGCGTGCTGGCCTTCAGCGTGATCTACGACTGGCGACTCAATGGCGACGCATTGCCGCTGAGCGACCGCCTGATGGGCCGCCTGGTGGACAAGCGCAAGGCCTTCACCTGCGCCGCCAACGCCGACCAGGGCGGCGACTGATCGCCCGATGACGGTAGCGCCGGGCCATGCCCGGCGGACGCCACGATGTATCCCGCCGGGCATGGCCCGGCGCTACCGTGTCATCATCCCCACATGAAGATCTATCTTGTCGGCGGCGCCGTGCGCGACCGCCTGCTGCAGCGCCCTGCCGGCGACCGTGACTGGGTCGTCGTCGGCGCCACGCCCGCGCAGATGGAAGCGCAGGGCTTTACCGCCGTGGGCCGCGATTTCCCCGTCTTCCTGCACCCGAAGACCGGCGAGGAGTACGCGCTGGCGCGCACCGAACGCAAATCCGGCCGTGGCTACCGCGGCTTCGTAGTCGATGCCGATCCAGCGGTGACGCTGGAAGAAGACCTGCAGCGCCGCGACTTCACCATCAACGCCATCGCCTGCGATGAAGACAGCGGCGCGCTGGTCGACCCCTACGGCGGCGCGCGTGACATCGAGCAGCGCGTGCTGCGCCATGTCGGTCCTGCCTTCGTCGAAGACCCGCTGCGCGTGCTGCGTGCGGCGCGCTTCATGGCCCGCTTCGCCTCGCTCGGTTTCACCGTCGCGCCGGAAACAATGGAGCTGATGCGCGAGATTGCCGCCAGCGGCGAGCTCGACGCACTGGTGCCGGAACGTGTGTGGCAGGAACTGCGCAAGGCACTGGTGTGCGAACGCCCGTCCGCGTTCCTGCGCACCCTGCACGACGCGCAGGCGCTGGGCCCGATATTGCCGGAGCTGGAAGCGCTGTACGGCGTGCCGCAACGCGCGGAATTCCATCCGGAAGTCGACACCGGCATCCACCAGGAAATGGTCAGCGACATGGCTGCGAAGCTGGCGCCCGGCGATGATCTGGTCGGCTTCGCTGCACTGACCCACGACCTCGGCAAGGGCCTCACCCCGCCCGAGGAATGGCCGCGCCACATCATGCACGAACAGCGCGGCATCAAGCCGCTGAAAGCACTGTGCGCGCGCCTCAAGATTCCGGCCGAGCACCAGCAGTTGGCCGAGGCGGTATGCCGCGAGCATCTGAACGTGCATCGCATCGACGAGCTGCGCGATGCCACCGTGCTGGAACTGCTGGGCCGCTGCGATGCGCTGCGCCGGCCGGAACGGGTGGCCCGCATCGCGCTGTGCTGCGAGGCCGACAAGCGCGGCCGGCTCGGTTTCGAGGACAGCGACTACCCGCAGGGCGAAACGCTGAAGCGCCTGCACCAGGCCGCGCTGTCAGTGCAGGCACGTGACCTGGATACCACGCACCTGAAGGGGCCGGCCATTGGTGAGGCGCTGGCCAAGGCGCGCGTGAAGGCGATCGCCGCCGTCCGCTGAAGCATCTGGTGGTGCCGGCCGCTGGCCGGCAACCACAGCTTTATCAGTGCGCCATCCCACGCGTGATCGCCGCAGCACGTTCCTTCAGCTGCGCCACCGCGTCGGGGATCATCTCCATGCCCACGTCCAGGCCCGGGTTCAGCACCAGGCCAACGCCCTCGCCGATGCCCGACAGCAGCGCATGCACCGCGATGGGCATGGCATGGGCGAACTGCGGCAGCTGCTCGTGCCAGATTTCCGCGCGCTCGGGCGCAGTGAACACCGCGAACATCGGCTCGCCGCCTTCGCTGGTCAGCACCAGCGGCGAAATGCTCTCGTCCCAGGCACCGTCTTCACCGATGGCCTTGTCCAGCAGCACGAACACCGGCGCGGTCAGCAGGCCGTCGAGGAACTGAGAAGCCGTAAGGGTTCCGTCCTGGGCCTGCAGCAGGCGCACTTCCAGGTCGTTGGCGGGTTCGAACGGCATTTCGTGGTCCATGGTCGGTTCCGGTACGTGATTGCTGGCTGCAACTTTAGCAGGCCCTGCACAAGGCTACGTACACCCCATCCCGCACCAGGATGAACCTCAGCGGCCGATCAGGCTTTCCGCCGGAATGCCCAGGTTGCGGTGCAGGTTGCGGATCATCTCCAGGGTCAATCCACGCTTGCGATTCAACACCTCATACACGCGGTTGAGCTGACCAATGGAGGGCACCAGGTCCTTGACGGTCAGACCGCCCTGCTCCATGCGGAAGCGGATTGCCTCGATGGGGTCCGGCAGTTCGATCGGGTAATGCTTCGCTTCGTAGGCCTCCACCAAGGTGGCGAGAATCTCGAACCGGTCACCTTCTTCACTGTCCAGGGCGGGTTCGTTGTCGAAATAGGCCTCCAGCTCGCGCAACGCATTCTGGTAGTCATCTTCTGTGCGAATGGGACGAATGTTCATTTTTCCTCCACGGTCGCTACGTCAATCACGTCGTATTCGGCATGGGTGCCGATGAACTTGATGTAGACCATCTGACGCTGATAAGTAACGTCGACAATCAACCTGTGGCTGTTGCCTTTGATGTTGAAAACCACGCGACTGCTACCGACGAAACTCGCACTCGCATAACAACTGCGGATGTCATGCGGACTCGCCCAGGCGGCGCGCCTCACTTCGTCATGCCAGGCCTTCAGCGGTTGCTCGCACTCTGGAAACCTCTCCCAGTAGCGCCTGAGCGTAGACAGCGCGAAAACTCTCACGGGCGCATCCTAGTCCCAATATGGGACATATGCAAATCATGACCCATCAGATGCCTCCGTGCCCCTGCCGCCACATCCACCCCGCCACTGCCAGCCCGGCCACCACCACCAGCATCACCGGCAGGCCGAAGCGGTGTCGCCACGGGATCGGCACCCCGCCCAGCTGCTGGTCCATGCTTTCGGTATCCAGCACCCAGCCATGCTCGCAGCCGGTGCAGGCCAGCTCATAGCGGCGCTGGTAGACGAAGCCGAACAGCAGGTCGATGCGCGCCATCTTGTAGCGCAGCTGCGGGGCGAACTCGGTTTCAGCCTGGCAGCGCAGGCAGTGGTGTGCTTCGGTGGGGCCGACAATCAGCACCCGTTCGTGCTGGCCGATCAGCAGCATCGGTCAGCGCCCCGCACAGGCCGGTTGGGCCAGCAGCCAGGCCTGGGCAGCGGCGATGGTTGCAGCATCGCCTTCGCTGGGCTGGTCCGGCGCGATCTTCAGCCCATCGCCACGTCCGTTGCGGTCCCGCATCACGCTGGTGGTCAGCACCAGTGAACTGCCATCGACCAGCGGCCGCACGATGTTGGCCGTGGACATGCCGGCGGTGGGCAGACCGAAGCTGCGTGTCTGCGGCCGGCCACGGAAGGCCAGCACCGTGGCTTCACCGGAACTGGCGGTTAGCGGACCGGTCAGCACGGCTACCGGCGCACCTGGGTTCTTCAAACGGTAGCCGGGTGCACCGAGATCCACGATTGCACGCGAACCCAGGCGCACGCCGGACGCAGTCGATTGCCAGCCTTGCGCCCCCTCGGCGGTGGCGAAGGAGCCGACGTCTTCGTCATCGTTCGCCGAGGTACGCAGCAACGGCGCTGCACCCACCAGCATCGGCCACATGTTGCCACCGGTGTTGCCGCGCAGATCAACGATCCAACCGCAGCGGTTGCCGTTGTCCTTGTCACCGATGATCGCCTGCCAGCGTGCGGCACGTGCCTTCATCTGTTCGCGCGCGGCTGGGCCCGGGGCGGCGGAATAGCCTTCGATCCCCATCCAGCCGATGCGCCGATCCAGTAAATCGACCGGCACAGGCGCTTCCGGCGCGGTGGCCACTGCGGCATTGGAGCGACCAAGACGCCGCGCCTCCAATTGCAGCCGCTGGGAACTGATCCAGCGGCCATGACCACCGGAGCTGCGGTCAATCGCCTCGCGTAGAACGTCACGCGTCCTGCCCGGATCGCCCTGCGCGGTCTTCAGGCGCGCGCGGATGGCTGGCCATTCCACGCGGTCACGGTACAAGGCCTCGCGCTCCAGCATATCCAGCAGTTCGGCTTGCGCCTGCGGCGTTGGCAGTTCGATGGGCTCCCCTGCCACCGCTGGCATCGCGATGAAGAAAAGCGCCCCCAGTGCAGCGACCATCGGGCGGATATCAAGGTGCATTTGACGTTCCTTCGTCATTGGTGGGTACCGCAGCATACCGCCTCGGGATACGCGCAGCGTGTCGCATCAGGCACATTTGTATCGGATTGCGATTTACAACTTTGCTCATGTCATCGCGCGGGTGAAAGCACGAAGGTTGTTCTGCCACCGCGCTTTGCGTTGGCCGGGATTGGCGTCCCGAATCAAACATTCAAGCGATCAGATTGCCGCTTCAACGGCAATCACGACAATGCACCTGCTCGCTCATGGCGGGCGGTGCGTGGGGATCCTCGCGATCCGTCGGCTTTTTTCGCTTGGATTTTGACCGGCACGCCAACCCGCACCGCCCGCCACCTTGCATCCCGCAGGTGGCACAGCCCTGTGAGGTTGTTGCCATGACCACGCTCTACCCCACCTATCCTCGCCTGCACACACTGCTGGGCGATGCCCTGCCCGACCTGCAGCTGTCCAACGCCGCTGCCGAGGCATTGGAAGACGCGCTGACCGAAGCCGATGAAGCCGCTCCCACGCCCGCCTTTTTCAAGCGGTTGCGCGACATCACGCGCTGCCACGCCGCCGACGGCGAGCCGTGGACGGAACTGCGCATCACGCCGGCGCGTGCCCGCGATCTGGCCGGGACCACGCGCTGCCTGCTGGCATTGTCGGCATTGGGTGGCGTGTTGCTGGCGACGCAGGCCGCGCGTGAACTGGACGACGCGGAGGCGCAATGCCCGCCGGTGACAGAGGAAGGGTTGCTGCATGCGGTGCAGCTGCTGGCCGATCACGCGGGTGCGTTGCTGGGGCGTTCGCCGTTGTAATGCAGCAGCGTGGGGATTGATTGACTGCTGCCAAGGCGTGTCGACCTAGGTCGACACCTACCAGGGCGGTGCATGGCGCCCGTTGGATTCGTGCCGACCGAGGTCGGCACCCACCAAAGCAACCAAAGCAGCGGTCGTCACCAGTCAGCGCGCAGGCCGATGTTCCCTTCGATGATGCGGCGCTTGCCGTTGTCGCTGCCACCGACCTCGCGGGTGTAATCGGCCACGGCATACGCGCTGATCGTGCGGTTGAAGCGCCCGACCACGCCGACACCCGCTTCCAGTGCGCGCGAACGCTGCGAATTGATGATTGCATCGCTGTCGAACAGGATGCGGTCCTCGCCCGAGCGCCCGTGCCAGTAATTCAACTTGAAGTACGGCTGCCAGCCGTTGTCAGCCAGTTGGTAATCACCCGCCAGCCGCAGGCCGACGCGGCCGGTCCAGGCGTTGTCGTTGTCGAAGGAAATGGTGGACACCAGATCACGCTGGTCATCCAGCGAACTGCGTTGCCAGATCACCTGCAGCTGCGGTTCCAGCCACCACGATGACTGTCCGAACTGCAGCAGTGGCTTACCCGCTTCCAGCGACAGCGTGGTGCCGTCGCCCTTGAGGTCGATGCCCAGCCCGCGCGACGAACGCGTGCGGCCGTCGTAACGGCTCTGCATCGCCACTGCGTCGATGTAGCCGCCACTGTTGTCAGTCAACGTCCAGTACAGGCCCACGTGCTTGTCGTCCAACCGGCTCTGGCCGACCAGCACATTGTCCCAGCCCACGGCCAGGCCGGTGATCCTGCCATCGGCACGGGTACGGCCGACGAACACGCCGATCTGGTTGCGATGGTTATCGGCGGCAGCGGCCCATACGTCCAGGCCCGCCTGCACGCCCATCACGTCGCCATCGAAGCCGGGCCGTGCATCTCCCTTCCAGTGGATCTCGCTGCTCTGCCCCACCAGCCGCCCCCACGCGGTGCGGAACGCGCCCTGGCTGTACAGCAGGCGTTGTTCGCCCTGACGCTCGTGGAAGGTACCCAGGCTGGCCAGCGAGGTCTCGCGCAGCAGCGGGGGCACAACGGCGTAGGCCGCGGTCTCCAGGCGGTACAGCGGCACCAGGCCGTTCTCGTCCGGCGCAGCGGGTGTTGCTCCCGCACTGGGCGGCGGCGCACCGGTGCCGGGCAGACTGCCCCCGGCCACCGGCACGTCCGGCACCGGTGGATCGCTGGGCGGTGCCACGGGCGGCGGTTCCGGCGGCGGCGGCGGTGGCGCGGTCTCACCCGCGGTCAGGTTCGGATCGATGGCACCTTCCGGTGGCGGCGGGGGTGCCGGGGGAATCGGAGGCGGCGGTGCCACCGGGGGTGTCGGCGGCGGCGGTGGCACCACCTCGCCGCCACCGTTCGGTGCAGCGGTCGGCCCGACCGCAACCGTCGAGCGCAGGTACCAGTTCTCCCCGGTGCCGGCGCTGACACCACCCTTGAACAGGAAGTACTCGTAGGCACCAGCCGAGACCGGTGCGAACAACGAGAACGCACCGGGCGCCGTAGTTGCACCGTTCAGCGCCTGCACCACCAGGATGCCGTCGACCAGCGTGGCTGCCCCGCTGCCGCCCGCGTTGAGGATGCCGATGCCGGTGCTGCCGGTGGCCGTGCCGCCATCGATCACCAGCCGGTCGCTGGTGGCGTTGTCCGCCGCCAGCACGGTACGCAGGTACAGCCCGCCGCCATCGCCACGGTAGTTGCCGCGCACGGTAAACACATCACCCGGCGCGGAGCCGGTCAGATCGATGCGCCCGGCGTTGACCACATTGACCAACGCGCTGCCGGTGAAAGGACGCACTGCATGCGTACCGCTGCCTGCATAGATCGTGCTGGTGTCATCCAGGGTGAGTGAACCGGTACCGCTGACATTGTCACCGAGCACCAGATCGCCATCGAAGGTGAGCTCGGTGCTGCTGGCCAGGCTGATCGCTTCCCAGTTCTGCAAGCGCCTGACGCCAGCGGTCTTGACGTTGTTGAAGCCGAGGCGGTCGTTGCCGGCGCCACCATCGAACAGTGGCACGGCGCCCAGATTGGCCTGGTTGAGATTGCTCAAGGTCGCGACGTCATCGTCGGGCCCCTTGTCGATGGCGCCGTAGACGATGCCACCGCCGTTCCAGTTGAAGGTGTCGCTGCCGGTGCTCAGCAGCACCTGGCCACGTACAGTGCCGCCGGTGATGGTCACGCTGTCAGCGCCACCACTGACGCTGATGTTGCCGCCGATGTAGGCGTCGTTGGAGATGATGATGGTGTCCTGGTCGAAGCCGGTGACCACGTTACCGTCGACGGTGCCGCCGGACATGTCCCACAGATTCCTGTCCAGCTTCATGTTGACGCGGCCAATGCGGCCGCCGGTCATCCACGCCTGGTCGCCGTCTTCGAACGCGCCGACGATGCGGCCGCCGCTCATGCGGAAGGTATCGATGTTGTCGCCCTGCTGCAGGGCACCGATGGTGCCACCGGTCATGACGAAATCATCGCGACCACTGCCCTGAATCACCAACCCGGTGATGGTGCCGGCGTTGACGGTCAGCTGGTCATCGCCGTTGCCCTGGTCGAGACTGTCGAGGGTGCCACCGCTGAGCAGCAGCACATCGTTGCCATCACCCTGCTGGACGCCGCCGCTGATGCTGCCGGCCAGCATCTGCAGACGATCGTTGCCGGCGCCGAACTGCACGCCACCGGTGCCGCCGCTGATGGTGCCGCGGTTGAGCACGCTGCTGTCGCCTGCACCTTTGAAAGCGATGCCCCAGCCAGCGGCCGCACCGATCTGGCCGTCGTTGACCACGCCGCTGCCTCCCTGCAGATACAGCGCGTAGCCCTGTGCCGAGGAAATGCTGCCACTGGCGGCATTGTTGACCGTCACTACGGCGTCGGCATTGATGCCACCGGCGGTGCCGCTGCCGACGGTGCCGCTGGCCGCGATGCTGCCCTGGTTGTTGATGGTGCCGCTGGCCGTCGGGGCGACGTAGATCGCATTGGCGTTGCTGGTACTCAACTGCGCACCGCTCTGTACGTTCACGGTAACGCCGGTGGCTCCGGCGCCAAGGGTGACTGCCGTTGCATCGGGGTTGGGCGCCGCCGCACTACAGGTGACGGTCTGCCCGGCGGCGGGGGCGGACGCATCGCATCCCGCCCAGGCTGCCGGGGCGGCCAGTGCGAGCAGCGACGGCGCCGCCAGTATCTGTATCAAGGAAACGGTCAAACGGCGCCGGCGGAACCCGGGCGGGACGACATGGGACATGCGGCACTCCTGGGTCGGGGGATCAGGAACTGCGGATGCTATGTACGGCGCTGCTGACGCAGTCTGCCACTGCCAGGAATGATGTCGATAGGTGAAATTGCAGGCAACAGGTCACGTTTTCGATGTGAAATCGGGAAGTGCTCACGCGGCCCGCATATCGATGAATGCGTTCACCATCATTGGCCCGCCAAGAGCATCCACGCATGGCGTGGATCTATTGCAATCCTGGCCCAGTAGATCCACGCCATGCGTGGATGACCCGTTCGCTCCGACCTCTGCCCGCGCTCAGATCTTCAGATAAATGCGACGTCGGTCCAGCCACCACGCCACGCCCCACCACAGCGCGACGAACACCAATGCCTGCAGCATCGAGGCCAGCTCCAGGGCCTGCGGCATCGCTGCAGCCAGCTGTTGCCACACCCACTCCCAGGCACCGGTCGCCAGCAGGATCACCGACATCACCGAGGCCCCCAGATAGGCGGTGATCGCATTGACGCCGAAGCGACGGCCCAGTGCGGGCCATCCTTTGCGGTCGATCAGCACGTGGCCCAGCCACAATGCCAGCGCGGCCAGCCCCCCGGTCCACAGCACGTAGCTGGGCGTCCACAGCTGCTTGTTGAGCGGCAACACCGCCGCCAGCAGCAGACCGAGCACGGCGGTGACCACGCCCAGCGCAGCCAATGCACCGGCGCGACCACTGCGCAGCAGGCCACCGGCCAGCAGGCCCAGCACGGTGCTGGCCAATGCGCCAAGGCTGCTCAGCAATCCTTCGGGGTCATGGCCCAGGCCGGTATCGGCCTGCCATTGGTAGATCCACGGCGCGAACAGGGCGGTATCCAGACGGCTGGCCGGATTGGTCCACGGCGCCAGATCGCCGATGCCCAGCAGCAGCGCGGTGTAGCCGGCCAGCAGTGCCACCAGCACGGCCACCTGAATGCGCGGACGCGTGTACACCGCCAGCAGGCCCACCACTGCCGCGCACAATGCAATGCGCTGCAGCACACCCCAGATGCGGAAGTGATGCGTATGCAGTGCCCACCACACCAGCAGGTGCAGCAGCACGCCGGCAACGGCGATGCGCAGTGCGCGTTCCAGCACGCCACGTGCAAGTGCAGGGCGTGCAGCGGGATCAAGCGCCCGCGGTGCGACGCTGAAGGCCATCGACACGCCCACCAGGAACAGGAAGAACGGGAACACCAGGTCTGTAGGCGTGCAGCCATGCCATTCGGAATGGCGCAGCGGTGCGAACACCGCGCTCCAGTCACCGGGGTTGTTGACCAGCAACATCGCCGCCACGGTCATGCCGCGCAGGGCGTCGATCGAGCCCAACCGGCGTGGCGACGTGCTGTTCATCAAGCGGCCTCGTACTGGCCGGCGATCCACGTACCACGCACCTGCAGCGCGTCGTCCAGCAGCACCAGGTCGGCCTGGTAGCCCTCGGCGATGTGGCCCAGACGATCATCGACGTTGAGGAACTGCGCCGGATAGGTCGAGGCCATGCGCGCGGCTTCGGCCAGCGGCTGGCCCAGCAGCTGCACGGTGTTGCGCACGGCAGTGGCCATGTCCAGCGCCGAACCGGCCAGCGAGCCGGCCGCGTTGCGCACGACGCCGTCGATGGCCGTGATGGTTTCGCCATACAGCACGTAGCTGGGATCGTCGGCACCGACCGGCGGCATCGCATCGGTCACCAGCAGCAGGCGGCCACGCGGCTTGGCCGCCAGCGCCACGCGCAGGCTGGCCGGATGCACGTGCACGCCATCGACGATGATGCCGATCCAGCTGTCGCGATCTTCCAGCGCCGCGCCGACTGCGCCGGGCTCGCGGCCCTGCAGCGGCGACATCGCGTTGTAAAGATGGGTGAAGCCACGCACGCCAGCATCAAGGCCGGCACGGATCTCTTCATAGGTGCCGGCGGTGTGGCCAGCGGCGACGATCACCCCGCGTTCGACCAGCGCGCGGATGGTCTCCAGCGGCACGCGCTCGGGCGCCAGGGTCAGCAGGGTCACGCCATTGTCCAGCGACGACGCCAGTTCGATCTCTTCCGCGTCCGGCACGCGGAACTTGCTGGCATCGTGCGTGCCTTTACGCGCCGGTGCGATGTACGGTCCTTCCAGGTGGATGCCGATCACGCCCGGCACGCCCTGTGCAATGGCCTCGCGCATCGCACCGATCGCCTCGCGCATCACACCGAGGTCATCGCTGATCAGGGTCGGCAGCATCGCAGTCGTGCCGAAGCGGCGATGCGCACGCGCAATCGTACGCAACGCCTCCACGTCGGGCGTGTTGTTGAACAGCGCGCCACCACCGCCATTGACCTGCACATCGATGAAGCCGGGCAGCAGCCAGCCGCCCCCCAGGTCCACCTGCTCGTCGGCCGTGCCCAGCTGCGGCGCAGCGTCGGGCAGCAGCGCGCTGATGTGGCCGTCTTCGATGACCACCGCAAGATCATCGCGGAACTCATCGCCGGCAAGCATGCGGGCATTGCGCAGGACGGTTGCCATCACACCGTCTCCGTAACCTTGTTCAGATGCGGCGGCAGGTCCGGGTTGAAGCCGCGGCGCAGCGCCAGCGCATTGATCGCGCGGTAGAAGCTCTGCACCGTCAGCAGCGGCGCGCACAGCGGATGCGGGGCAGCGGCGACGGGCAGGTTGCCGCCGGCACCGGCCAGCCACACCTGGGCGCCACGCGCGGTGAATTCTTCGGCCACGGCGCGGGTACCGGCACCGGTTTCATCAGGCTGGGCGAAGGCCAGCACCGGGAAGCCGCGATCGACCAGCGCCATCGGCCCGTGCTTGACCTCGGCCGAGCTGTAGGCCTCGGCGTGCAGGCTGCAGGTTTCCTTGAACTTCAGCGCAGCTTCCTGCGCTGCGCCGAGGCCCAGGCCACGGCCGAGCACGAACAGGTTGTTGGCCTCCACCAGGCCCTCGGTCACTGCGCTCCAGTCGCACTGCCAGGCCTCGCGCATGGCATCGGGCAGAAGGTCCAGGGCATTGCGCAGCGCGCTGTCCTGCTTCCAGTACGCGGCAAGCTGCAGCAGCGCGGACAACGAAGCGAGGTAACTCTTGGTCGCCGCCACGCTTTTTTCCACGCCGGCATGCAGCGGGATTACCGTGTCGGCAAGCTGTGCCAGCGGCGAATCCTCGACGTTGACCAGCGCCACCACGCGCGCGCCAGCGGCCTTGGCCGCCTCGGCATTGCGCAGCAGGTCCGGGCTTTTGCCGGATTGCGAAATGACGATGAACAACGCACCGCGCAGCTGCAGCGGTGCGGCGTAGACCGAACCCACCGACGGCGAGGCCGAGGCAACGACCAGGCCCAGCTGGGTTTCCAGCAGGTACTTGCCGTAGGTCGCGGCATGGTCGGAGCTGCCGCGTGCGCAGGTCACCACGAACGGCGGCGGCGAAGCACGCAGGCTGGCTGCCAGCGTCTCCATCACGGCATGGTTGCGGGCGAACTGGCGGGCAACGACCTCGGCCGCTTCGGCGGCCTCGGCGAACATCAGGGTGGCGGTGGGGTCGGACAGCGACATGGCAGGCTCAGGAAGGATCAGAAGGAAGGGGGCGGGCGGCGGCAGGACGCATCGGTGCGGTCGAGCCACGCACCACCAGTTGCGGCACGAAGCCCTGGTTGTGCAGCGGCGCCGGCGCATCGTCGTAGGCATCACTGCGCAGCTGCGCGATCAGCAGGCGCGCGGCATGGCGGGCGATGTCTTCGGTGGCCTGCTTGGCGGTGGTCAGCGGCGGCCACGACTGGCGCGAGAACGGGCTGTCCTCGAAGCCGGCGATCGACAGGTCGTAGGGCACGTTCATGCCGGCCGACTTCGCGGCGGCCAGCACGCCGGCGGCGATTTCATCGTTGGAACCGAAGATGGCGGTAGGCGGTTCGCGCAGTGCCAGCAAGCGTCGCGCACCGCGGAAGCCGTCATCGAAGGTGTAGTCGCCCTGCACCACCAGATGCTTGTCCACGGTCATGCCGTAGTCCTTCAGCGCGGCCTCGTAACCGGCGTAGCGCTCGCCCGACGACCGGTGCGAGGTGCCACCCCAGAGGAAGCCGATGCGCTGGTGGCCCAGCTGGATCAGGTGTTCGGTGATTTCATAGGCGGCTTCGCGGTCGTCGACGAACACGCAGGCGCCATCGGCCGGATCTTCAGTGGCTGCGATGATCCGCACCAGCTTGATGCCACGCGCGGTGAGCGCCTGGATCAGGTCGCGACGCTCGGACATCGGTGCGGTCAGCACCAACCCGGCCAGGCGTGAGCGCTGCACCCAGTCGGCCAGTTCATCGGCCAGCAGCGGCGAACTGGAATCGCACGGATGGATCTGCAGGCCGAAGCCGGTTTCGCGGCAGGCAGCGAGCACGCCGTTCTGCACGCCGATGATGTGGTACGGGTTCGGGTTGTCGTACACCAGCCCGATCACGAAGGTGGTGCCGCTGCGCAGGTTGCGCGCGGAGGGATCGGGTTCGTAGTCGAGCTCGGCAATGGCACGCAGCACCCGCGCACGGGTGGCCTGCATCACCGAGGGCTCGTTGTTGATCACCCGCGACACCGTCTTCAGCGAGACCTTGGCCTTTTCGGCAACGTCCTTGATGGTCGCTCTGCGCATCGGCTTTTCCTGGGGTTGGCTGCCGTCCATCATCGCCGATCAGCCCTTGTCCTGCGGCAGGCCGACCCGATGGCCGACCACCGAGTAGAACAGGATGTACAGGTAACACGGCACCATCAGCAGCAGGAACACCAGCTGGAAATCGGTGTGCTGCTTGAGCACGGCGAACAGCTGCGGAATGATCGCGCCGCCGGCGATGCCCATCACCAGCAGCGCCGAACCGGTTTCGGTGAAGCGGCCCAGGCCACGGATCGCCAGCGGGAAGATTGCCGGCCACATCATCGCGTTGGCAAAGCCCAGCAGCGCCACGAAGGCGACCGACACATAGCCGTGGGTGAAGAAGGCGCCCAGGCAGAACAGCACGCCCAGTACCGCAGAGATGGTCAGGTAGCGCGACTGCGAGACCACCTTCGGGATCAGCAGCAGGCCCACCACGTAGCCCACCAGCATCGCGCCCAGGGTGAGCGAGGTGAACATCTTGGTCTGGTCCAGCGGCAGGTCGAAGCCATGACCGTAGGTACCGATGGCATCACCGGCCATCACTTCCACGCCGACGTAGACGAACAGGCACAGCACACCCAGCCACAGGTGCGGGAACTGGAAGATGCTGCTGCGCTCGGCCTTGCCCGGTGCGCCGGCCGGGGTGGCATTGGCCTCGGAGGCCTTGATTTCAGGCAGCGGCGAGAACAGTACCGCCACCGCCAGCACCACCAGCAAGCCGGCCATGGCCAGGTATGGCGCATGGATCTTGGCGGCGAATTCGTTCAGCAGCTGCGCCTTGGTCGCTTCATCGGCAGCGGCCACCGTGGCCGACAGATCGCCGATGCCGTGCAGCACCACCGTGCCGATCAGCACCGGCGCCAGCATGCCGGCGATCTTGTTGCAGATGCCCATCATCGCGATGCGCCGTGCGGCGGTTTCAATCGGGCCGAGGATGGAGATGTACGGGTTGATCGCGGTCTGCAGCAAGGCAAGTCCACTGCCGATCACGAACAGGCCGCCGAGCGCGCCGGGATACCAGCGCTGGGTGGCGAATTCACCGAACAACGCCGCGCCGCCGGCCATCACCAGCAGGCTCAGGCTCAGGCCCTTCTTCATGCCGGTGCGGCGCAGGATCCACGACGCCGGCAGGGCCAGGAAGAAGTAGGACAGGTAGAACACCATCAGCACCAGGAAGGCACCGACCTCGCTGAGCTCGAAGGCGAGTTTGACGAAGGTGATCAACGGGCCGTTGAGCCAGGTGAAGAAGCCGATCAGGAAAAACAGCACGCCGACGATGGCGATGGACGAGGCCACGTTCGGGCGTGCGCTTGCAGCGGGGACGGCTGACATCAGGAAGGCTCCTGCGGCGACGGCCGCAGAACACGGCGTCGGAGAGTGGCTGGGAACAACGTTGTCACATTCTTTCGGTGGACGACGACCGTTTGTCAACTTCCATGCACGGCCCACCCTACCGGATGCTGCACTGCGCAAGCCCGCTGCGCGGCCATCCGCTGAATGCGCTTGGCCCTTGAA
Source organism: Stenotrophomonas sp. LST15-1-1.1 (assembly GCF_040815575.1). Classification (NCBI taxonomy): domain Bacteria; kingdom Pseudomonadati; phylum Pseudomonadota; class Gammaproteobacteria; order Lysobacterales; family Lysobacteraceae; genus Stenotrophomonas; species Stenotrophomonas sp. LST15-1-1.1. Next base: position 156,706 of record NZ_JBFPNJ010000023.1, on the reverse strand, counting down.
GCCCCTTGCTGCAACGGTTCCGCCGAGGCCACCGCATTCACGCCATGTAAACGTTTACGGCGATCTGCATTCGTTGCGGCGCAGCAACGAAAGTGTCACGAACTCGTTGACATCGTTGTCAACGCGGTTACAGACTCCGCCCAATCGCCGGCTCCATCGTTGCCCTTCCCGGGGCCGGCCCCACCTGCTGCAGGAGCCCGCGTGACCGCCAGCCATCCCGCCCCGGCCCATGTCCTGTCCCGCGTCGCGCCCTCGTTCCTGGCTGCCGACGTTGGCGGCACCCATGTGCGTGTCGCCCGGGTCCAGGCCAGTGGCGACGATGCCCATCCGGTGCAGGTGCTCGATTACCGCAAGTACCGCAACGCCGACCATGCCGGGCTCAGCGCGATCCTCGCCGACTTCCTGGCCGAAGGCCCGCGCCCGTCGCACTGTGTGGTCGCCACCGCCGGCTATGCCCGCGAAGACGGAACGGTGATCACCGCCAACGTGCCCTGGCCGTTGTCGGCCCGGCAGATCGAGGCCGACGTCGGCCTGCAGCGGGTGCACATCGTCAACGACTTCGAAGCCGTGGCCTATGCCGCCGCACAGGTCGATGCCAGTGGCGTGCTGCACCTGTGTGGCCCGGACAGCGCACCGCGCGGCCCGACCCTGGTGGTCGGCCCCGGCACCGGCCTGGGTGCCGCGTTGTGGATTCCCACGGCCAACGGCCCGGTGGTGCTGGCCACCGAAGCCGGCCAGCCGACCCTCGCCGCCAGCACCGAACTGGAAATGGCGATCGTCCGCCACATGCAGCGCGACCGCGCGCATGTGTCCATCGAACATGCGATCTCCGGCCCCGGCCTGATGAACCTTTACCGCGCGATCTGCGCACTGCAGGACCAGGCACCGGCGCTGGCCAGCCCCGATGCGGTCACCGCCGCGGCAATGGCCGGTAGCGATCCGCTGGCACGGCAGGCGCTGGATGTGTTCTGCGGCCTGCTCGGCAGCACCATCGGCGACATGGCCCTGTTCTATGGCGCCCACGGCGGGGTCTACCTGGCCGGTGGAATCCTGCCGCAGATCCGCGAGTACCTGCGTACCAGCACCTTCGTCGAACGCTACCTGCAGAAGGGGCCGATGGGCGAAGCGCTGGCACGCATCCCGGTGAAGGTGGTCGAACACGGACAGCTGGGCGTGATCGGCGCTGCCAGCTGGTACCTGCTCCACGCCGACGCCTGAACCTGCAAACGGCTTCAACGCAATCGCAGCACGCAGTACGTGGCACGCCAATGCCCGGGACATCGCCGCCGCCCCGCGCACGTCATCGCAACCGCAATCCCATATCGCCGCCGGCATCCAATCGAGTGATGAGGAGAGACATCATGAATACCCGCAAGACCTTGCTTTCGGCCGCCATCGTCAGCTGCATCGCCTTCAGTGCGCACGCGCAGCAGGCCGCCCCGACCGCCACCGATCTGGACACCGTCACCGTTACCGGTATCCGCGGTTCGATGGAAAAGTCGCTGGACACCAAGCGCGAAGCCAATGCGCGCGTGGAAGTGGTCACCGCCGAAGACGTGGGCAAGCTGCCGGCGCACAACGTCGCCGATACCCTGCAGCGCCTGCCGGGCGTCAACATCAGCTCGTCCAGCGCCGATGAAGGCGGCTTCGACGAAGCCGACCGTGTCAGCCTGCGCGGCACCAGCCCCAGCCTCACCCAGACCCTGATCAACGGCCACACCGTCGGTTCGGCCGACTGGTTCGTGCTCAGCCAGGGCAACAATGTCGGCCGCAGTGTCAGCTACTCGCTGCTGCCGTCGGAACTGGTCAGCTCGGTGGAAGTGAACAAGTCCTCGCAGGCCAAGCTGCAGGACGGCGGTACCACCGGTACCGTCAACATCATCACCCGCAAGCCGCTGGAGTTCTCCAAGCAGTTCACCGCTGAAGGCTCGATCGGCATGGTGCGTTCGGACCAGGCCAAGTCGAACGACCCGCAGTACTCGGCATTGTTCAACTACAAGAACGAAGAAAACACCTTCGGCGTGATGGTGCAGGGCTTCAGCCAGAAGCGCGAGCTGCGCCGTGAAGCGCAGGAAATTCCGGGTGGCTTCTTCAAGATCGGCGCCGACGATCCTGTCGCCAAGACCAATCCGGACCTGATCGGCGTCAACGTTCCCGGCCTGCTGGGTTCGACCCTGTTCGAACAGACCCGTGAGCGCAAGGGTGGCCTGGTCTCGCTGCAGTTCAAGCCCACCGACACCCTCACCCTGGGCCTGAACGGTTTCAGCTCCGAGCTGAAGGCGAACAACTACAACCGCAACTTCATGATGTTCGGCAACAGCTTTGCCAAGGTGCAGGCGCCGAACCCGGGCTATGTGGTCAAGGATGGCGTGCTGACCAACGCCACCTATGCAGGCGTGCCGGGCACCAACTACGCGGTGTACGACATGATCTACCGCGAGTCGAAGGCCAAGTCGAGCTACGTCACCTTCGATGCCGACTGGCAGATCAGCGACAGCCTGACGGCCAAGTTCCAGGCCGGCAGCACCAAGGGCACCGGTGAGACCCCGCGCCAGTACATCGCCGAGGTCACCGTGGGCAGCGGCGGTGGCGCCAGCTGGGCTACCCATGGCGCCGGCTCGCCGATCGACTGGAACGTCGGCGGCGACCTCTCGCCCAATGGCGTCACCAGCTTCGGCACCTGGGGCAACCAGCAGGTCACCGCAGAAGACAAGGAGAAGTGGGCCACGCTCGACTTCAACCAGTACTTCAACGACGGCGGCGTGCTGAGCTCCATCGACTTCGGTCTGCGCTTCGCCGACCACAAGCGCGAAGCGCTGTCGCCGGAAGGTGCGACCCCGGGTGACATCTGGAGCGCGCTGAAGAACGGTGCCACCTCCAACTATCCGAACGGATTCGCTGGCGATATCGGCGGCACCTTCCCGCGCAACATCTGGTACTTCACCCCGGGTGCGCTGAAGGATGCGGTGACCAACAACTCCACCTGGCTGGCGGGCAACGACGGCCCGACCGGCCGCCACAACTACGGTGCCGAGTGGCAGGTGAAGGAAAAGAACTTCGCCGGCTACGTGCAGGCCAACTTCCGCGGTGACTGGTGGAGCGGCAACCTGGGCCTGCGCTACGTCAACATCAAGCAGGACATCGATACCTACAACGCGGTCAGCAATGCCGCCGATGCGGATGTCAGCAGCCTGTTCGGCATGTGGGAACGCATGGCCTTCCAGAACAAGCGCAACCGCGTGCTGCCCAGCGCCAACATCAAGTTCGACCTGGACGACAACCTCGTGCTGCGCGTGGCCGCTTCGCAGACCCAGACCCTGCCCGATTACTCGGCACTGGGTGCATCGTCCTACGGTTCGGATCTGAACCGGACCGGCGGTGGCGGCAACCCGAACCTCAAGCCGACCCTGTCCACCAACCTGGATGCGAACCTGGAGTGGTACTTCATGCCGCGCGGCCTGCTGTCGGTCGGCGCTTACCACATGGACCTGAAGGACTACATCGCCTTCGACGTGGTTTCGCGCCAGCTGTACAGCGAACTGACCAACCAGCTTGAGACCTACCAGATCTCCACCCCGATCAATGCCGACGGCAAGGTCACCGGCGTGGAAGTGGCCTACGAGCAGCCGATCGGCGAGTACTTCGGCATCAACGCCAACTACACCTATGCCAACGGCACGACCGCGCACACCTGGTCCGATGGTTCGCACAACCTGCTGGGCACCTCGAAGAACACCTACAACGTGGGCGCCTACTTCGAGAACGAGCGCTTCGGTGCACGGGTCAGCTACACCCACCGTTCCTCGTTCCTGATCAGCCTGTCTGGCACCAACCCGTACTACCAGGATGACTTCGGCACGCTGTCGGCGTCGCTGAGCTTCAAGGCCACCGACTGGCTGAGCATCAGCCTGGATGGCCTGAACCTCAACAACCCGACCTACAAGTACTACCAGACCGCAGCCATTCCGACCTCGTTCTACAGCAACGGTCGCCAGTACTATCTGAACTTCCGCTTCAAGTACTGATCCAGCGGCAGCTTCATCGCCGAGTCGTGCACGCACGCCGGGCCTGGGTCATTCCGGGCCCGGCGTTTTTCATGTATAGCGAACATCGCACCCGATCCAAGGAGTCCTTCCGATGACGAAGCCCACCCGCGCCAGGATGCGCAGCCTTCTGTTGCTGGGCAGCCTGCTGGCCGCCCTGCCCGTGCTGCCGGCACTGGCCGCCGATGCCCCGGTACTCGATACCGGCCCCGGCCCGCAGCTGCGCGCCGGCAGCCTGATGTTGATTCCCGCACCGGCCAACGTGCAGCGCGGCAACGGCGCGGGCATCACCATCGGCGCGGGCACCGTGCTGCAGGCCGATGGCGAAGCCGCCCAGCGCGTCGCTGCACAGTTCGCCGACCTGCTGGCGCGCAGTGGTGGGCCGCGCCTGGCAGTGGCCAACGGCAAGGCTGCTGCCAAGGGCGGCAGCATCCGCTTCCAGATCGTGCCGACCTTCCGCGACAGTGGCGAGGGCTACACGCTGGAAAGCACCGCGCAGGGCGTGCTGGTGCAGGCCGGCAACGAGACCGGCCTGTTCTACGGCGCCACCACGCTGGCCCAGCTCGCCACCGGCGGCAGCAACGGCGTGCTGCCGGCGGTGCAGATCCAGGATGCGCCGCGTTTCAGCTGGCGTGGCTTCATGCTCGACTCGGCGCGGCACTTCCAGAGCCTGGACGAGATCAAGCGCGTGCTCGATGCGATGGCCGCGCACAAGCTCAACACCTTCCATTGGCACCTGACCGACGACCAGGGCTGGCGCATGGAAATCAAGCGCTACCCGAAGCTGACCGCCGTCGGCAGCTGCCGCCTGCCGGCCGGTGACGGCGGCATCGATCCGGTCAGCGGCAAGGAGCATCCGTACTGCGGCTTCTACACGCAGGACCAGATCCGCGAAGTGATTGCGTACGCGGCCGCGCTGCATATCCAGGTGATTCCGGAGATCGATGTCCCCGGCCACGCCACCGCTGCCATCGCTGCCTATCCGGAACTGGGCACGATCGACACGCCACTGAAGCCGTTGAGCGAATGGGGCGTGTTCCCGAACCTGTTCAACGTCGAGGACGGCACCGTCACCTTCCTGGAAAACGTGCTGGAAGAAGTCATCGCCCTGTTCCCGGCCAGGTACGTGCACGTGGGTGGCGACGAGGCAGTGAAGGACCAGTGGGAGGCGTCAAAGCAGGTGCAACAGCGCATGCGCGCGCTCGGTATCAAGGATGAGATGGCCATGCAGAGCCACATCATCAAGCGCCTGGAAACCTTCCTGGAAGAACACGACCGTCGCTTGATCGGCTGGGACGAAATCCTTGAAGGCGGCCTGCCGCCGCAGGCCACGGTGATGTCCTGGCGCGGTACCGAGGGCGGGCTGGCCGCGGCCAGCGCGGGCCACGATGTGGTGATGTCGCCGGTCAGCCACCTGTACCTGGACTACCTGCAGACCGCATCGCCGAACGAGCCGCCGGGCCGGCCGACGCAGGTGAACCTGGCCAAGCTCTACAACTACGAACCGGTGCCGGCCGAACTGGCCGCCGACAAGCGCGGTCACATCCTCGGCCTGCAGGCGAACATGTTCACCGAGCACACGCGCACCTATGCACGTCTGCAGCACAACCTGTTCCCGCGACTGGCCGCCGTGGCCGAGACCGGCTGGAGCACGCCGGAGCATCGTGATTTCCGCGACTTCCTGGCCCGCCTGCCCTCGCAGCTGCAGCGCTATCGGGCCTGGGGCCTGGCGTATGCGCAGACGCCGTTCGAAGTAGGCGTGGCCTATACCGATAACCGCGCGGCGAACACGGTGACCGTATCGCTGGCCAACCCGCTGGGCTATGAAGTGCGCTACAGCAGCGACGGAAAGCCGGTGACCGCACAGTCGCCGCTGTACCAGCAGCCGCTGACGTCCACGCTGCCGGCGACGGTGCAGGCCGCTGCGTTCTACCAGGGCCAGCCACTGGCTGCGAAGCCGACGGTGGCGTCGTACACCGCGCAGTCGCTGCTGTCGCGGCACAGCGAAGAACTGCGCAGCTGTGTCGGCGAGAAGGGCCTGGTACTGCGCCTGGAAGACGATGGTCCGCGCGAAGGTGCGCGTGCCGTGTTCACCGTCGACATCTTCCAGCCCTGCTGGCGTTGGCCGCAGGCGCAGCTGGATGGCATCGGCAGCGTGCAGGTGCGCGCGGGCCGCATTCCGTACTACTTCCAGCTGGCCCACGACGAGCCGAAGCGCCGCTTCGAGAAGGCCCGGAGCGCGCACGGCGAAATGCTGATCCGTCGCGGTGACTGCACGGGCAAGGTGCTCGCGCAGGTGCCGCTGCCGGCGCAGACCGATGCCGATGGCTTCGTGACCCTGCGTGCGGATTTGCCGAAGGGCACCTCGGGTACGGGGGATCTGTGCATCAACTTCACCGGCGACACGCGCCCGGCGATGTGGGTGCTGGATGAGGTGACGCTCCGGTAGCTGCCAACCTTGGTTGGCGCCGGGGAGATTCATCCACGCATGGCGTGGATCTACTGTAGAGCCGAGCCCATGCTCGGCTCTACAGGAACGTTACCCCCGCCAGCGCAGCAGGATGTCGCGCAGCGGGGTCAATGCGGTGGCCATCCCCGCCAGCACGCCGATGGTGTTGGCCACCGCATCCATCGGATCGGCCATGCGGTTGCTGGTCAACGCGCCCTGCGCGAACTCGATGCCGATGCCCATCAGCACCAGGCCAGCCCCCACCCACAGCAACGGACGGCCACGCCGGAACAGCTGCACCGCGCTGCCGGCCAGAATGAAATAGGCCAGGAAATGCTCGCCCTTGTCGCTGTTTTCCGGCAGCGGGATCGGCGGCGGCGGAATCAGGCAGACCACGATCACCGTCAGCACCGCCAACACCCACAACGCGATCCACAGGCGTGGCCGCCGCAGCGGCTTGATCACCGGCAACGCTGCACTCACAGGCGCCAGCTCAGGTCGCCCAGTTCGAACGCCGGTTCGAAATCAACGTCGCGCTGCAGGCCAATGGCCTGGAAACGCTCGCCCATCTCCGTTGGCAGGGTCAGCTTCTTCACCTGGTCACGCAGCTGGATGCGGCCCACTTCATCGGTGCGCTCCTCGGCCAGGGTCAGTACCTGGTCCAGGCCGTTGCCGAGCAGGAAACTGGCCTGGCTGCAGTAACCGGCCAGTTCGAAACCGCCGTGCAGGCCGGCCTCCGCCATGGCGGTGAAATCGACCGATGCGGTGATGTCCTGCAGGCCCGGCCAGCGATGGATCTCGTTGTGCACGTGGTGGCGGTAGAACGCGCGCACGGTGCCATCGTCGCGCTCTTCCTGGTAGAACTCGCCCCGGTTGTAGCCGTAATCCACGAACAGCATCGCGCCGCGGCGCAGGCCACCGGCCACTGCCTGCAGCCAGTACGGCAGCTGAGGCAGCACCTCGGAACGGTAGCCATCGGCAAAGGGCTTTTCCAGGTAGCGTTCGAGGTGGCGCACCGCGCCGTTGAGCAGCAGGTCGGCCGGCTGCGCGCCACGGATGAAGTTGCCCTGCCCGTCCAGTTCGACGGTCTCCTCGTACACCTCGCCGTCCTTGATGAGGAAGCGCGGTGTCGGCAGCGCATCGATCACCTCATTGGCGAACACCACGCCGTCCCAGTCGTCCTCGAACGGACGATCCAGCCATTCCACCCGACTGGCCAGCTCGGGCGGCAGGTTCTGCTGCAGGCGCTCCTGCTGGCGCTGGCGCAGGTCCGCGCTGGGTTCGAGGATCGCGTAGCGGGCCGGCAGCGCGTCCAGCTCGGCCAGGCGCAGCAGCACCGCCTCGGCGAAGGCGCCGGTGCCGCCACCCAGTTCCAGCATCCGTGCCTGCGCATCAAGCTGACCGAACACCGGCGCCAGTGCATTGGCAACGCTGCCGGCGAACAGGCCGCCCAGCTCGGGGGCGGTGGTGAAATCGCCGCTGCCGCCGAATTTGCTGGCACCGGCGCTGTAGTAGCCCCAGCCCGGCGTGTACAGGCACAGCTCCATGAAGCGGGAGAACGGCATCGCCCCGCCCAGTGCGAGGATCTCGGCACGCAGGGCGGCGGCCAGCTGGTCGCTGTGGGCCAGGGCATCGGCTTCGGGCAGGGGGAAGGTAGGCTGCATGGCGTCTTCGAATGCGGTGACAATGGTGCACAGGATAGCCGAGCCTTGGAGGACCCTCGATGAGTGACACCGCCCCCGTGGCCCTGATCACCGGCAGCGCACGCCGGATCGGCGCGGCCATCGCCCGCCAGTTCCACGCCTGTGGCTGGTCGGTGGTGCTGCACGCCCATACCTCCAGCGCCGAACTGCAGCAGGCCGCCTTCAACCTGGACAACGAGCGCCCCGGCAGCGTGCTGGCGTTGCAGGCCGACCTGCGCGACGCCGACGCCCTGGCCGATCTGGTCGAGCAGGCAGTGACCCACTTCGGCCGCCTCGATGCGCTGGTCAACAACGCTTCCAACTTCTTCCCCACCCCGCTCGGCCAGGTCACCGCCGAGGCGATGGACGAGCTGTATGCGGTCAACGCGCGCGCACCGCTGCTGCTGGCCCAGGCCGCCGCGCCGTACCTGCGCCGCCAGCACGGCTGCATCGTCAACCTGACCGACCTGCACGGCACCGACCCGATGCCCAACCACGTCGCCTACACCATGGCCAAGGCCGCGCTGGAGATGGCGACCCGCTCGCTGGCGCTGGAACTGGCGCCGAAGGTGCGGGTGAATGCGGTGGCGCCCGGTGCGATCCTGTGGCCGGAACAGGGCAAGGACGATTTCGCCCGCGAGGCGCTGCTGGCGCGCACGCCGCTGGCGCGGATCGGCACGGTCGAGGAAATCGCCGAAGCGGTGTACTGGCTGGCGGCCGAGGCCAGCTTCGTCACCGGCCACACGTTGCGCGTGGACGGTGGGCGTACGGTGAGTTGAGGTGTTGCCGGGATCCAGGACGGGGTCAGATCCCTTTTCCCGATGGGAAAAGGGATCTGACCCCATCACTCAAGGTCAACCACCTCGAACGCTTCGCCATACTGCTTGTGCGCGCGCCACAGCGTGGCCAGGTCCAGGCCGCTGACCGGATCGATGAAATCCGGGGCGATATCAGCCAGCGGCTTCAGCACGAAGGCATGCTTCAGTTCCGGGCGCGGAATGCGCAGATGGCCGGGGCCTTCCACCACCAGGTCGCCATAGAACACCACATCGACGTCCAGGGTCCGGTCGGAGAAACGCGGACCGCTGCGGTCACGACCGTGCGCATCTTCCAGCGCATGCAGCCAGTCATCCAGCTCCTGCAGCGGCAGGTCGGTCTCGATGGCAACGCCGTTGTTGAGGAAGGCCGGACCCTCGAAACCGACGGCGGCGGTGCGGTAGGCGGCAGACACCTGCAGCGCACCAAAGCGCTCGCGCAGGGCCGCCACCGCAGCGTGGAGGTAGCGGCGGGGGTGGACGTTGCTGCCCAGGCTCAGGAGCACGGTGGTCATGCGGTTCCGGTGACGGCAATCAGGTGGAGCGCGGGCATGCCATCGTCACAACGGCCTGCCTACAATCCGGGACGCATATGATAGGGCACCGACATGACCTATTGCGTTGGAATCGAGGTGGACGAGGGCCTGGTCTTCGCCGCCGACACCCGCACCAATGCCGCGCTGGACGATGTCCGCGTGCACCGCAAACTGCACGTGTTCGAATATCCCGGCCAAGCCGCCTACGTGGTGATGGCCGCCGGCAACCTGGCCACGACCCAGCTGCTGGTGTCGCGGCTGAAGCGCGATGCCGACGAGCGGCGCACGCCGAACCTGCGCGACATGGCCCATCTGTTCGAGGCTGCGGCCTACGTCGGCTCCCTGCTGGTGGACAGCCAGGTGCAGAGCCAGCACACCGAACACGGCCATGACGGGGTGAACACCCAGGCGACGCTGATCTTCGGTGGGCAGATTGCCGGCGAGCAACCCGGCCTGTACATGGTCTACCCGCTGGGCAACGCCATCGCCGCCTCGCCGGAAACGCCCTATCTGCAGATCGGTGAATCCAAGTACGGCAAGCCGATCCTGGACCGCATCCTGACCCCGTCCACGCGCCTGGAAGACGCCGCACGCACCGCGATCGTGTCCCTGGATTCCACCATCCGTTCCAACCTGTCGGTGGGCCTGCCGGTCGACCTGGCGCTGCTGCGCGCCGGCGAGCTGCGGATCAGCCAGCAGCTGCGGCTGGGCGCCGATTCAGCGCTGTATGCCGACATCCATCAGAACTGGTCGCGGCGGCTGGAGCAGGCGGTGGAAAGCCTGCCGCGGTTTCCGTGGGAAACGACGGATCGCCCGGGCTGAAACGCCGCCGCCGCACACCTGTAGAGCCGAGCCCATGCTCGGCTGACGCAGCCGATGCAGACAGCAGCCGGGCATGGGCTCGGCTGTACAGCGTTCCCTCGACGTCAGCCCAGCGCGTCGGCCACCGCGCGGAATACCTGCTGCATCTGTAGCGGCTTGCGCAGCAGGTGTACCTCGATGCCGGCGGGGAACACACCGGCCGGCATTTCCCCGGCAGCATCTTCCAGCACCAGCGCCGGGCCGCGATAGCCGAGCGTAGCCATCTCGCCCAGCAGCTGGCTGGCCGACAACAGCTTGGAGCCAGCATCGGCAATCACCAGCGCCGGCATTGCCTCCTGCTGCATCCAGCGCAGCGCCGCCGGGCCATCGGAGGCCAGCTGCAGCTGATAGCCCTGGCTGGACAACGCATTGCCCAGCAGCGACAGGCGGGTGGCTTCACCATCGACCACCAGGATCGACTGGCCACTGCCCAGCGCCACCAGTTGTTCGATCGGTTCGCCGCCCTCGGCGCTGGCATGCATCGGCAAGCGCAGCTCGAAACACGTGCCCTGCCCCAGCTGGCTGTTGACGTGGATGCTGCCGCCGGCGCCTTCAACGATGCGCTTGCAGGAAATCAGGCCCAGCCCGGTGCCATCGGCCTTGGTGGTGAAGAACGGATTGAACAGATGCGACAGCGTGTCCGCATCCATGCCGGTGCCTTCATCGACCACCGCGATGCGCAGCCAGTCCTCGCCATCGCGCTGGCCACCATGGCTGGCGGTCAGGCTCAGGCTGCCTCCATGGGGCATCGCCTGGATCGCATTGAGCGCCAGGTTCAACAACACCTGCTGCAGCTCGGTGTAGTTGGCATCGACCACCAGGCCCTCATCCTCGACCACCAGGTCCAGGCGGACGCCATCGGGCACGTTGCTGCGCAACAGCAGCGCCACGGCCTGGAACAGGTCATCGATGTGGATGCGCTCGCTGGCCTTGCGCGACCCACGCACGAACGACAGCATCGATTCGGCCATCTCGTGGCCACGACGACCGCACTCGGCGATCACGTCGGCCAGGTGGTGCAGTTGCGGATCTTCGGTGCGCGCCTTCAGCAGGTCCGGCATGATCAGCAGCGGCTGCAGGATGTTGCGCAGATCGTGGCTGAGCCCAGCGGCCAGCAACGACAGGCTTTCCAACCGTTGCGCGCGCATCAGCTCGGTTTCCACCCGCGAGCGCTCGATGGCACTGCGTGCCTCACGCACCGCGCGCGCCACGGCCGACGGCAGGCGTGCCGGCTGGTGCTTGATGATGTAATCGTTGGCGCCCTTCTGCAGGGCCGCCACCGCATTCTCTTCGCCCATGGTGCCGGAGACGAAGATGAAGGGCACCTCCGGCAACGCATCGCGCACGATGCGCAGCGCGTCGTCGCCGGAGAAGCCTGGCATGCTCAGGTCGGACAGCACGATGTCCGGCTGGAAGCGCGCCAGCGCATGGCGCAGGTCGTCCGCACTCTCGACACGCTCGAACGTGGCCTCAAGGCCTGCATCGAGCATCTGTTCGGACATCAGCTCGGCATCCTCGGGGGAATCTTCCACCAGCAGGATGCGCAGGGCGCCGAGTGCGGGACCAGTCAGGGGCATGGGCCTACTCGATCTCCGGAGCCTGGTTGATCAGTGCCCAGAACTTGCCCAGGGTCTGCACGGCGCCGAAGAACTGGTCCACGTCCACCGGCTTGACCACGTACGCGTTCACGCCCATGTCCCAGCTGCGGGCCAGGTCGCTTTCCTCGCGCGAGGAGGACAGGATGACCACCGGCAAACGCTTCAGCTCATCGTGTTCGCGGATCTGCCGCAGTACTTCCAGGCCATCCATGCGCGGCATCTTGATGTCCAGCAGCAGTACCGCCGGCAGGCCTTCCTCGCGGCTGGCGAAGGCGCCACGGCGCAGCAGGTAATCCATCACTTCCACGCCGTCTTCGACGTGCACGATGGGATTGGCCAGGCGCGCTTCCTGCAGCGCATCGATCGCCATTTCGGCGTCGGCCGGGCTGTCTTCGGCAAGGAGGATGGTGCGCAGCGTCGTCATGCGATGGGGCCCTGTTTGTCCGTGTCGAGCACGGGGGGAAGATAGAAGTGGAAGGTGGCGCCGGCATCCGGTGCGGCTTCGGCCCAGATGCGGCCGCCATGGCGGGTCAGCACCCTGCGTACGCTGGCCAGGCCGATACCGGTGCCGGGATAGTCGCTGGCCTTGTGCAGGCGCTGGAATACACCGAACAGCTTGCCGGCGTAGGCCATGTCAAAGCCTGCACCATTGTCGCTGACCGTGAACTGATGACCGCCATCGGGCTGCTGCTGGTAGTCCACGCGGACCTTCGCAGGCTCACGGTTGGCCGAATACTTGACCGCGTTGCCCAGCAGGTTCAGCCAGACCTGGCGCAGCATGTTCTCGTCGCCCACCACGATAGGCAGCGGCGCGATGCTCCACTCCACCTGATGCGCATGGCCGCTGCTCTCGGCTTCGCTCTGCACGTTCGCGTCGAGCATCGCGCGCGTATCGGCCACCAGCGACTGCATGTCCACGGTCTGTTGGCGCATCGCTGCGCGGCCCAGGCGCGAATAGACCAGCAGGTCGTCGATCAACGTGGCCATGCGCCGCGCTGAACCGGAGATCACCCCCAGGTAGTGCTGGCTCTTCTCGTCGGCGGCCTCGCCCAGGTGCCGCGACAGCTTGTCCGAGAAACCGGCGACATGGCGCAGCGGCGCGCGCAGGTCGTGCGACACCGAGTAGCTGAACGCTTCCAGCTCGCGGTTGACCTCCGAGACCTGGGCAACCTTGCCCTCCAGCTGCCGGTTCAATTCTTCAACACGTGTCTGCACCGCACGCTGCACGGTCACGTCGCTGACGGTCAGCAGCACCACTTCATCGTCGGTGTCAGGCAGCGGCATGCGCCGCGCGTTGAGCAGCATGTAGCGGGACATGCCGTCGACGGTGCGTTGTTCGTGTTCGAAATCCCACAGTTCGCGGCCGCGCAGCAATACGTCGGCCAGACGCTGGCGAACCACCGGGTCACGCCATGCGCCGTCGCCTACGTTCTCCAGCAGCAGGCCATCGGCGCGCTCATCCTGCAACCCGTACAACTCGGAGAACGCGGGATTGTGCAGCTGCACGCGCAGCTCGCGATCCAGCAACACGATCGGTTCGCGCACGGTCTGCAGCACCGATGCCGCGCGCGCAGCGGCGCGCTGCGACTGTCGTTCAGCCTGCAGGCGGCGGCCAATCTGTCGTTGCAGCAGCCACAGCACCAGGCCGAGCAGCGCCAGCTGCACCAGCAGCGAGCTCCACGAGACGAAGTTGGTCTGCCGCTTCTGTCGCTCCGCCTGGGCGGCGCGCTGGGCCAGCAGCGCTTCCTCGCTGGCCTGCAGTTCTTCCACCAGGCCGCGGATCGGATAGCGCGTGCTCAGGTCCTGCACCAGTTCGCGCTGGTCGCTGTTGGGCTCGGACTTCGCCAGCTCACGCGCAACCCCCATACGCCCTTCCAGCATCGACTGGATGCGGCCGATGCGGATCAGCTGGTCGGGATTGTCGCGGGTCATCCGGCCCAGTTCGGCCAGGCGCTCGGGGATGTCGTTGGCCTTGGCCATGCGCTCGCGCAGGCCCGGCGCATCCACGCCCTTGGACAGCGTCAATGCAGCAGATTCGATGTCGCGCACGTCGGTCTGCAGCTGCTGCAGAGCTACGGTCACCTGCTGGGTATGGGTCACCCAGCCCATCGCCAGCTCGTTGTCCTGCTGCAGTTTGCGCAGGGTCAACCACGGGACCACGATGATGGCTGCCGCTGCCAGTGCCAAAGCAGGCAGTCGCCAGCGATCCCAGATGTCATCACTGAAAACCAGCGCCATAGTTCCTCGTCAGCTCAGCCGGGGAGAGCGATCCGGGCAGGATCAGCCACGGCGGAACCGGCAATATAGCGCAGCCGGTCACATCTCTGGGGTAATGGGTCGTTCGGCGGGGCGCCCACCAGCAGGCATCGCGCAGGCCCGACGTTACAAAAACAGGGGCGCCCCCGTGGGAGCGCCCCTGTAGGCAACCTGCGGTGTCGATCAGCGCTTCTTGGCGGCACTGACCTTCAGCGCGGCGGCATCAACGCGGGTCACGCCCTTGATGCCCTTGGCGGTGGCGATGGCCTTGTCATGCTCGGCCTTGGTGGCAACGGTGCCACTCAGGCTGACCACGCCATTGACCGTCTCCACCTTCACTTCGGTACCCGGCACATTGCTGCTGGCGAGCAGATCGGCCTTGACCTTGGTGGTGATCCAGCTGTCGGTGACCGGCTCGTTGGAATCATGGCGGTCGGCATGGGTCATCGCCGAATGATCGGTTTTCGGCGGGCTCTTCGCTGCGGCGTCCTGGGCGAATGCGGCCGAGGAGGACAGCGCCAGGCCCAGGGTGAGGGCGGAAGCCAACAGCGTACGGGTCGTGGTGCTCATCGTGTGGTTCTCCTACTGGTTGGTGCGCCCAGTGTCGCCAAGTGCTTGTAGTGCAGGCGTGGCGCTGCGGTCATGCTCACGTGAATGGGCATACCTGCAGCGGGAACGGTTCAGCTTCCGGGGGCGCAGTCATCTCGTTTACCCTGAGGTTCCTGTCCTGTACTTTCCGATCCGCGCGGAGTCTTCCCATGCGCCCCGAGCTGCAACTGGCCCTGATCGGCTACGGCCTGGCCGGCCGTGTCTTCCACGCCCCGCTGATCCAGCACACACCGGGCCTGGCCCTGCACAGCGTCGTCAGTTCGCAGCGCGATACGCTGCTGCGCACCTTCAGCGACGTCCACGTACGCGCTACCGCGCAGGAGGTCTTCGATGACCCTGCGGTGGATGCGGTGGTGATCGCCACGCCGAACGAACAGCACGCGCCGTTGGCCATCGCCGCGCTGGCCGCCGGCAAGCATGTGCTGGTGGACAAGCCATTCGCCGTGACCGTGGACGAAGCCGAGCAGGTGTTGGCCGCAGCGCGCAGTGCCGGACGCATCGCCACGGTGTTCCAGAACCGGCGCTTCGATGCGGACTTCCTGACCCTGCAGGCGCTGCTTGCCGACGGCACGCTGGGTGACATCGCCGAATGCCACGCCCATTTCGACCGCTACCGCCCGCAGGTGCGCGAACGCTGGCGCGAGCAGGAGGGGCCGGGCAGCGGCCTGTGGTACGACCTGGGACCACACCTGCTGGACCAGATGCTGGTGCTGTTCGGCTGTCCGCAGGCGATCGATGCGGACCTGGCGGTGCAGCGCGAAGGCGGCACTGGCATCGACTATTTCCATGCGGTACTGCACTACCCGCGCCATCGCGCGATCGTGCACGCCGGTTCACTGGTGGCGGCGCCTGCCCCCCGTTTCGCGGTGCATGGCACGCGTGCCAGCTGGATCAAGCATGGCCTGGACGTACAGGAGGCGCAGTTGCGTCGCGGCGTTGCGCCAGGCGCACCGGGATGGGGCATCGATCCGCGCCACGGCGAACTGATGCACTGCGATGCGGAGGACAACGTGCAGCGCAGCACCGTGGACAACCTGCCCGGTGATTACCGGCGCCTGTATGCCGACTTCGCAGCGGCGATGCAGGACGAGGGTGAGCCGACGGTCAGCGCGCAGCAGGCGCTGCAGGTGATGCGGTTGCTGCAGGCGGGGATGGACAGCGCGCGCGAAGGGCGGCGGGTGCGGGTGGGGTGATCGGCAGGGCTGCGCCCTGCACCCGCCGAATCGACGGCAACGGCAACGGCAACGGCAAAAGCGGGCATTCCGCGGGATGGCGGGATGGGTCCGGTTGCGGGGGACGCTGCAAGTACGTCCATGTAAGCTCGGTCGCGCCATCCATGGCGCTCACGCCCCCGCAACCGGCCCCCCCCGCCTTCGACAGATCTCCGCGATCTGTCTGAATGGCATTGCCTGCTCTTGGTGGATGTCGACCTTGGTCGACACAGTAGATCCACGCCATGCGTGGATCTACGTCAAAACGGTGCTT
The DNA here is from genome assembly GCF_040815575.1 of Stenotrophomonas sp. LST15-1-1.1. Taxonomy (NCBI): domain Bacteria; kingdom Pseudomonadati; phylum Pseudomonadota; class Gammaproteobacteria; order Lysobacterales; family Lysobacteraceae; genus Stenotrophomonas; species Stenotrophomonas sp. LST15-1-1.1. The sequence goes on along the minus strand of NZ_JBFPNJ010000023.1, from coordinate 140,372 downwards.
ACGACTTCTTGATGGCGTGGCCGCCGAATTCGTTGCGCATCGCTGACAGCAGGCGGTCGGTGAACGAGTTCGATTCACGCGAACGCAGGCGTTCGAGCAGCGACAGGGTGATCACCGGTGCCGGCACGTCCAGCGCAATCGCTTCGGCGACGGTCCAGCGGCCTTCGCCGGAATCCTCCACGTACGGTGCGATGCCATCCAGCGAGGGATTGCGCTTGAGGGCTTCGGTGCTCAGGTCCAGCAGCCACGAACGCACCACGCTGCCGTGGCGCCACACCTCAGCCACCTGCGCCAGGTCCAGTTCCATCTCCTGCTTGCGCTCCATCAGCGCGAAGCCTTCGGCGTAGGCCTGCATCATTCCGTACTCGATGCCGTTGTGGACCATCTTGGTGAAGTGGCCTGCGCCGGACGGGCCGACGCGCGCCCAGCCGCGGTCCTCGGCCGGTGCCAGCGTGCGCAGCAGCGGTGCGATCTGTTCGACCACCGCGGCATCGCCACCCACCATGAGGCTGTAGCCTTCCTGCAGGCCCCACACGCCGCCGCTGGTGCCGCAGTCCACGTAGCCCAGGTCATCTTCGGCCAGCGCCTTGGCGCGACGGATCGAGTCCTGGTAGTTGGAGTTGCCACCGTCGATGACGACGTCTCCTTCGGCCAGGTGCGGGGTCAACTGGCCCAGCGTCTGGTCCACGGTCTCGCCGGCCGGCACCATCAGCCACACCACGCGCGGCACAGGCAGCGCGGCCACTGCGGCGGCCAGCGAATCCACCACCTCCAGGCCGGCCTCGGCGGCGCGCTGGCGGGCGCCCTCGCCCGGGTCGTAGCCGACCACGCGGTGGCCACCGCGGTGCAGGCGCTGGGCCATGTTGGCGCCCATGCGGCCGAGGCCGATCATTGCAATATCCATTGTTTCACCTTCAGTTGTTGTCGGAAGTCAGGCTGCCTGGCCGGCCGGTCGTCGCGCAGTGGCGCAGCTGCGCCTCGCGCCAACGCCGGTAGAGCGTGGTATGCAGATTGTGCAACGCCAGGTCGATGGAAAACGGCGTGCGCGGATTGCGGTCGAGCAGGCGGATGATGTGATAGCCGACAGGACGTATACCGCGTGGGTGCACGTAGATCACGAACTGCTGGTAGAACGCATCGTCCAGCAACTTGTCCATCTGCTGCACGGCGTCGCGATAGCGCGGGGCCAGCTGCCCACGCAGCGCCGGATCGCGCTCGTACAACAGCCGCTCGAAATAGCGTTGGCCGACACACGGAATGCCCTGCGCCAGCTGCCACAGGGCACGGTTGCGCTGGTCATACCAGGCCAGGCCGCCGTGCTCTGCCAAGGCCTGCGCGGCCCCCTCGCCCACTTCCACCACGACGAAGTTCTCCGCCTGGTTGCTGAGATCGTCCAGCGTGCCTTTGTCGAATACGTGTTCGATGAAGCCGGGCAATCCGACGAATGCCTGCCGCCCCATCGCCGACGTGCGCACGGCCTTGCCGTCGGCCAGGAACTGGCCAGCCTGTGCGCCCAGCAGGATGCTGTCGGTGTCGTGCAGACCCAGGAAGGTGCCGATGGACAGCTCCCCCGGCGCGAATTCCGCATCGAAGGCCGCATCGCCGTACAGCTCGCGCTGCGTAGCCAGCTGCGCGACCTGACGGCCGACACCGCACTCGGCACGCACCCGGCCGGTGTAGAACGCATCCAGTGCGCGGCTGTTGCTGGCGGCCGGCACATAGCCGCGGCCGAAGCTGCGGACCCGCTGCCATCCCTGTGCCGGGGCGCCGCGTGCGCCAAAGCCGATCCAGCCCAGCTGCACACCGGTGAAGCGGAAGGACTCATTGTCCTGCAGTGCCTGCGTGGCCCGTTGTACCGCCGCGCCCAGTTCGAAGGCGTAGGCACAGACCGTGGCCGGGTCATCCAGCAGTTGCTGCAACAGGGCCTGGCGGTCCGCATCGGCCAACGTCTCGGGCAAGCGCGCGCGTAGATCGCCGGCGGCCTGCGCTACGGCCAGCGAGGCTCGCGTACAGACCGGCCCGCCGTGTACCTGCGGCGCGGTGATCGCTGCGGTTTCGAAGCGCCAGCCCAACCGCTGCAGCAGGCCTTGGCTGCACTCGGCCGTAGCGGCCAGCGCGCTCAAGGGCCAGCCCAGCAGCAGGGCCCACGCCATCACCCTGCCGCGCACGTTCAGCCCTGGTCCGTTGCTGCCGGCGCGGGTTCGGGCTCAGGCCCGGCAGGAGGCGGCGGCGACGCGGCCGGTTGTGGTTGTGGTTGCGGTTGTGGTTGCGGTTCTGCTTTCGCTGCCGCCGGCAGGTACTGCTGCAGGCGCTGGAAGAAGCGCCGATAGAACTCGGCATCGGTGATCGTGCTGCTGGCCACTTTCACCAGCGAGTCGTCATTGCTGCCGAACGGCAGCGACACCGAGCCCAGCGCGCCCACGCCGACGCTGGCCGAGGTCGGGCTCTTCTTCAGCGCATAGCGGTCCTGCACGGCGCTGACGAACACCAGCGCCTGGCTGCCACGCGGCGCGCACGAGATACGCAGCACCAGTTGTTCGTGGTCATCCTCGCGCGGCTGGAAATTCTTGTTGCCTTCCACCTGCGCGTCGTCCGACCGTGCGATGGCATAGCCCTGGCTGAGCAGCGTGCGCCGTGCCGCCTCGCAGGCGTCGGCCGGGCGCCCATCGACGGTGCGCGAGAAGGTGTCGCCGGAGTCGAAGGACTCCCGCAACAGACTACTGTCGGCGGCACGGCCACCGCACGCGGTCAATGCCAGGGCACTGGTGGCGGCCAACAGGGAAGCGGAGAGAAGGGAGGCCCGCATGGGTACTCCTGCAAAGACGATAGCCCCGAGGGTAGCCCCCTGCCCGTGTGCGCCGGGTCGATACTGCTTGGCCCGTCCCCCACCGTTGCTCCCGGTTCATGCAAAAAGGGGACGGAGGGGCTTAAGTCGTTTGTGCCACCAACGACTTAAAGCCCTTCGTCCCCTCCTCAGTCAATCAGTCGGCCCAGCGGCCTGCGGCGGTGGACTGCGGCAGCACCTGTGCCGACAGCGGACGGTCGGCCTCCAGCAGGTTCACTGCGTCGGCCAGAATCGAGGCCGATTCACGCAGCAGCGGGTCCGGGCGCTTCTCGGCGGCCTTCTCGCGGGCGGCATCCTTGACGATGTCGCGCTCGTTGCCGGTCAGGCCGTCATCGCTGCTGTCATCGGCCAGCGGGTCCAGGGCCAGGCCCAGTTCCTTGCGCACGATCTGGCGCTGCTTGCGCTGGGTGTCCTGGCGCTCGCGCTCGGCACGACGGGTCGCTTCATTCAGCGAGACGTACTTCTTCGCGGCTTCGGTACGGAACTGCTCCACGTCCTCGTTCCACCACTGGAATTCCTTGTCGGTGGCGATGCGCGTGTCGTGGCGCGTTTCCAGCTTCGGCAGCAGCGGCGCGAAGTTGCCGTACTGGGTGTGCGGCACCGCGGCGATGCGGGTCCACGGCAGTGCGTTGTCGTAGGTGCTCTCGCCGAACTCGGTGGCATCGACGCTGGCCGGGAACGCCAGGTCCGGCACCACGCCCTTGTGCTGGGTGCTGCTGCCACTGATGCGGAAGAACTGGGCGATGGTCAGCTTCACCTGGCCAAAGCGCTGGGCTTCGCCACTCGGCCAACGGTCCAGGTCGACGATGTTCTGCACGGTGCCCTTGCCGAAGCTGGTTTCACCGATGACCAGGCCGCGGCCATAGTCCTGGATGGCACCGGCGAAGATCTCCGACGCCGACGCCGAACCACGGTTGATCAGCACCGCCAGCGGGCCGTCCCATGCCACGCCCTGGTTGCGGTCGCTGTTGACGGTGACACGGCCACCGGATTCGCGCACCTGCACTACCGGACCCTGCTCGATGAACAGACCGGTCAGCTCGATCGCTTCATCCAGCGAACCACCACCGTTGTTGCGCAGGTCCAGCACCACGCCGTCCAGCTTGTCGGTCTTGAAACCAGCCAGCAGCTTGGCGACGTCGCGGGTGGCCGACGCATAGTCGGTGGCGTTGCGACGACGGCCTTCGAAGTCCTGGTAGAAAGTCGGCAGCTTGATCACACCAACCTTGCGTGCCGGCTCGCCATTGGCGGCCGGGATGGTCATGGTCTCGCCCTTGGCGGCCTGTTCGGCCAGGCGCACCTTCTGCCGGGTCAGCACCAGTGTGTGATGCTTGCCGTCGACGCCCGCTTCGGCAGGAATGAATTCCAGCTTGACGTCGGTGTCCTTGGCGCCACGGATCTTGGCCACCACATCATCAATGCGCCAGCCGATCACATCTTCCACCAGCCCGGACTTGCCCTGGCCGACGCCGACGATACGGTCACCCGGCTTCAGCGTGCCGTCCACGGCCGCCGGACCACCGGCGATGATCTCGCGGATCACCACCACATCGTCCTGGCGCTGCAGCTGCGCACCGATGCCTTCCAGCGACAGCGACATCGCCTGGTTGAAGTTCTCGGCGGTACGCGGGGTGAAGTAATCGGTATGCGGATCAACCGCGCTGGTGTAGGCGTTCATGAAGAACTGGAAGGTGTCTTCGCCCTTCAGCTCGTTGACCGACTTTTCCAGGGTGGCGTAACGCTTGTCCAGCGTCTTGCGGATGTCATCGGACTTCTTGCCGGCCAGCTTCAGGCGCAGCCAGTCGTTTTTCACCGACTTGCGCCACAGCTCGTCGAGCTCGGCATTGGACGCCGCCCACGGCACCTCCTTGCGGTCGTACTCGAAGCGCTCATCGGTGGTGAAATCCGGTTCCTGCTTGAGCAGCTTGCGCGCATAGGCCACTCGTTCGCCGACGCGCTGCTTGTAGACCGCGAACACCTGGAAGGCCGGCTCCAGTTCGCCGCCGCGGATGGCATTGGCGATGCCGGCCTGGAACGGAGCGAAGCGGGTGATGTCGGCCTGGGTGAAGTACTGCTTGCCGCCGTCCAGCGTCTCCAGGTAGCGCTTGAACACATCCTTGGAGGTGGCTTCATCGAGCGCACGCGGACGGTAGGCGTAGCGGCTGTCGGACAACAGGCCGTAGACCAGCTTGGAGGTGGTCACCTGATCGGCGGTGGCGGCAGCCGGCAACGCCGGTGAGTCGGCCTTGGCCGCCAGCGCCAGCGGCGCGACCAGCGCCAGGGCCATCAGGAATGCGGGGGCTTTGAATTTCATTGACGTGCTCGAAGGCGCCTTGCCAAGGGGGAGACTGCAGGGTGTTCAGACACCGCGACAGTGCCGAAAGTTGCCGGGTTTGTCACCCGCCCACGTTCGGTGGAAAACCAGCCTAGCGGGGCCGGTGTAGCAAATTGTGAATGCACGTAGAGCCGAGCCCATGCTCGGCTGGCCGGCAGCAAGCAGCCGAGCATGGGCTCGGCTCTACGGCAGGCAGAGGTGTGCGGACCAAAACGGTCCGCACCCACAGGAGAAGCAGCTCCCACCCAGCAGCAGGGTGTCAGGAAACGCCGGCGCCCTTGGCCTGCACGTCGGCGTGGTACGACGAGCGCACCATCGGGCCGGAGGCCACGTGGCTGAAGCCCAGCTCGTAACCGTAGACTTCCAGCGCCTTGTAGTCTTCCGGCGTCCAGTACTTCAGCACCGGATGGTGATGCGCGGTCGGCTGCAGGTACTGGCCGATGGTGATCATGTCCACGTTGTGCGCACGCAGGTCGCGCATGGTGGCCTTGATCTGTTCGAAGTCTTCGCCCAGGCCCAGCATGATGCCCGACTTGGTCGGCACGTCAGGGTGCTGCGCCTTGAAGTTCTTCAGCAGGTTCAACGACCACTGGTAGTCCGCACCCGGACGCACGTTGCGGTACAGGTCCGGCACGGTTTCGATGTTGTGGTTGAACACGTCCGGCGGGTTCTGCGCGAGGATCTCCAGCGCGCGCTCCATGCGGCCCTTGCCACGGAAGTCCGGGGTCAGCACTTCGATGCGGGTGCCCGGCGACTTCTCGCGGATGGCGGTGATGCAGTCGACGAAGTGCTGGGCACCGCCGTCGCGCAGGTCATCGCGGTCGACGCTGGTCACCACCACATACTTCAGGCCCATGTCGGCCACGGTCTGGCCGAGGCTGGCCGGCTCGTTGGCATCGGGCGGCTTCGGCCGGCCGTGGGCCACGTCGCAGAACGAGCAGCGACGGGTGCAGACCTCGCCCAGGATCATGAAGGTGGCGGTGCCGTGGCCGAAGCATTCGTGGATGTTCGGGCAGCTGGCCTCTTCGCACACGGTCACCAGACGGTTCTCGCGCAGCTTGGCTTTCAGGTTCTGCACGGCATTGCCCGAAGGAATGCGCACGCGGATCCAGGAGGGCTTGCGCAGCACCGGCACGTCGGCGAACTGCACCGGCGAGCGGTTGATCTTGTCCCCACCCATCTGCTTGACCCCGGCCTGCAACGGCGCGGAGGACGGAAGCTCGGCCTGCACGATCTGCAGGGGAATGGTGCGGGCAGTGGTTTCAGTCATGGCGTTTCCGGGGGCGGTCAGGCGGCCGCAGAGAGATCAGGCAGTTCAGGCATGGGCTGCAGCAGCAGGCCGAACTGGCGGGCCAGGTGGTCCAGCAGCACCGGCTTGACGGCGTCCATCCCGGACGGTCCGCCCAAGTCTAGCACCGTGGTCACCTGCAACCCCTCGTAACCACAGGGGTTGATGCGGTGGAAAGGATCCAGGTCCATGGCCACGTTGAAGGCCAGGCCATGGAAGGTGCAGCCGCGACGAACGCGGATGCCGAGCGCGGCGATCTTGGCGCCGCCGACATAGACGCCCGGGGCGCCGTCGAGCCGTTCGGCACCGATGTTCCACTCGGCCAGTGTGTCGATGATGGCCTGCTCGATGCGGCACACGTAGTCGCGCACGCCGATGCCCAGCCGCGGCAGGCGCAGCAGCGGGTAGATCACGATCTGGCCGGGGCCGTGGTAGGTCACCTGGCCGCCGCGATCGACGTGGACCACCGGGATCTCGCCCGGCGCCAGCACGTGTTCGACCTTGCCGGCCTGGCCCAGGGTGAACACCGGATCGTGCTCGACCACCCACAGCTCGTCGAGCGTGTCGTCGTCGCGCTGGTCGGTGAAACGCTGCATGGCGTGCCAGACCGGTTCGTAGGGCTGGCGCCCCAGGTCACGGACCACTGCCGGGCGCGGCGGACGCGCCTCGGGGGCCGCCACTTCGGCAGGGCAGCTGACGGCTACACCGTCCACTTCACTTCCGGGTGGTCGCGCAGGGCCTGGTGGGCCACGTCGTACTGTTCACGGTTCTCGGCCCGGAAGACCAGGCGCACCGAGACGTACTTGCCGTTGGATGAATGCTTCCAGCTGATGCGCTCGTTCACCACGTCAACGCCAGCAGCCAGCAGCAGGCGGGGGAGTTCATGCTCCAGGCCGCGGTTGGCCGGGCCCATCGCGCTGAGCTCGAACTGACCGGGGAACTGGAAGCCGTGTTCGGGATTGTCGGACTTGATTTCCATGCGCCCATTATCGGGCCGCAGGGCAACAAACCCAAGAGTATTCATAAAGGCCGACGGCACCGCAGGCGGCCCGCTGCGTTGCAGCTGAACATCCATTCAGGCAGTACTCACCTGCCAGGACCGCTGCCCCATCGCTGCGGCTTCACCGGCAGCAACCGATTGTATCGATCAGACAATGTTGTTTTCGGAACAGACAAGTGATCCCAGCGCGCTCGTTCCATCACAGCGCCGGGAGTACCGTGTCGTTGCATAAAACGACAGACAAAAGCCCCCTTCCCCATGATCATCCCATCCATGCGCCACCTCGCATCCTTTGGATTGTCCGGCCTGCTGGCCACCGCCCTCCCCCTTTCCGCCTACGCAGCCGAGCAATGCGGCCCGGACGCGATGCGCGAGCATCCGCCGCAGGTCAATTTCCGCGTCGACAACGACCTGTTCGGCGGCCGCCACCAGGACCAGGGCTATACCAACGGCGCCCAGCTGACCCTGGTCTCGCCCAACCTGGTGGACTACACCGATGACCCGTGCCTGCCGCGCCTGGCGCGCTGGGTGAACAGCCACCTGGAAGCATTGCACCCGGGCAAGTTCGAACAGCAGAACATGATTTTCAGCCTGGCCCAGGGCATCTTCACGCCCACCGACCCGACCCGCAGCGACCTGATCGAGGATGACCGGCCGTATGCCGGCGTGCTGCTGGTCAGTTTCGGCTTCAACGCGCGCAGTGGCGATCGCCTGCAGACCACCCAGCTCTCGCTGGGCGTGGTCGGGCCGTGGGCACAGGGCAAGCAGGTGCAGGACGCGGTGCACAGCGTGCTGGGCGATGAGAAGTTCAAGGGTTGGGACAACCAGCTGCACAACGAACCGGTGTTCATGCTGACCCACGAGCGCATGCGCCGCTGGCCCGGCGATGCCAGCATCAATGCCGACGGCTGGGGCTGGGATGCGATCAGCCACTACGGCGGTTCGATCGGCAACCTGGAAACCAAGGCGAACCTCGGCGGCGAAGTGCGTTTCGGCTGGAAGCTGCCGGACGATTTCGGCAGCACGCCACTGCGCCCGGCGGGCGAGAACACCGCGCCGACCCGCGGCGGCAAGCCGTCCGGCTGGTCATGGCACCTGTTCGCCACCACCGATGCAGCGTGGGTGATCCGCGATATCACCCTGGACGGCAATACGTTCCGCAACAGCCACAGCGTGGACAAGCGTCATGTGGTCGCCCAAGGCGGTTATGGCATCGCGGTGATGCGCGGCCGCTGGAAGTTCGCGATGGCGCGTTACCACAGCACCCGCGAATTCGATGGCCAGCGCCAGTCGCCGGTGTTCGGCAGTTTCACCGTCAGCCGCTCGCTGTAAGCGATCGGGCTGGTAGTGCCGGCGGGATTCATGCGGAGCCGGCTCCCGAAACAGAAAAGGCCGGCATTCGCCGGCCTTTTCCGTTCACCGCAGCACGCTGCGGATCATTCCGATTCCCACCACATCCAGAAGCTGTCCCACAGGCGCTTGAAGAAGCCGGCCTGCTCGACGGCGGCCACCGCCACCAGCGGCGCTTCGGCCACCAGCTTGCCATCCAGGGTGACCTTCACGGTACCGATCTGCTGGCCCGCGGTGAACGGTGCCTCCAGGGTCTTGGGCACGTCGATGCTCGGCTTCAGGTCGTTGTAGCGACCGCGCGGCACGCTGACCAGCATCGGCTGGGCCACGCCCAGCTGCACCTTGTCGGTGGTGCCCTTCCAGACCTTGTGCTCGGCCACGGCCTTGCCCGGCTCGTACAGGCGGTGGGTTTCGAAGAAGCGGAAGCCCCAGTTCAACAGGGCAAGGCTGTCGTCGGCGCGCTGCTTTTCCGACGCGCCGCCCAGCACCACCGCGACCAGACGCTGGTCACCGCGCTGGGCCGAGCTCATCAGGCAGTAACCGGCTTCGGAGGTGTGGCCGGTCTTGATGCCGTCCACGCTGCCATCGCGCCACAACAGCAGGTTGCGGTTCGGCTGCTTGATGGTGCCGACCTGGAATTCCTTGATCTTGTTGTACGCGTAGGTTTCCGGGTAATCACGCACCATCGCGCGACCCAACAGGGCCAGGTCGTAGGCGCTGCTGTGGTGGCCCGGGGCGGTCAGGCCGTGGGCGTTCACGAAGTGCGAGTTCTTCATGCCGATCTTGGCGGCGTAGCTGTTCATCAGCGAAGCGAAGGCTTCTTCGCTGCCGGCCACGTGCTCGGCCAGGGCGATCGCGGCGTCATTGCCGGACTGGATTGCCATGCCCTTTTCCATGTCTTCCAGACGTGCAGTCTGGTTGACCGGGAAGCCGCTGTAGCTGCCATCGGTGCCGGCGCCACCTTCGCGCCAGGCGCGTTCGCTCATCATCACCTGGTCGTCCGGACGGACCTTGCCGTTCTTGACCTCGGCGGCGATCACGTAGGACGTCATCACCTTGGTGATGCTGGCCGGGGCCAGCTGTTCGTTGATGTTTTCGCCTGCCAGCACCTGGCCGGTGGCGTAGTCCATCAGCACCCAGGCCTTGGACACGCTGGGTGCGGGCGCCGGCGGCGTGGCCACGGTGGCGGGGGCAGCAGCGGCAGCGGCAGGCGTCGGGGTGGCCGGGGTCGGCAGCGGCGTCTGGGCGGAGGCCAGGCCCACCACCAGGGTGGCGGCCAGGGCAGTGGCGGCGGAACGGAAATTCATGGGACAGCAGGCTCCAGGGGACGGCCGGAAAATGAAGGATGGGACAAGGTGGCCATTGTAAGGCCGGGGTGGCAAGGGCCGGCAGCACCGGCCCGGGCGGAATCAGTCCTTGACGATCTGTGGCGAGCCAAAGCCCAGACCCGAGATGCGCCCGGCAAGTTCCGCCGCGCTGGCATGGTCGCTGGCGGGAACCCGCAGACGCCACAGGGTACGACCACCGGCAGCGATGTCGCTGATGGTGGCACCGACGATGCCGGCAGCGTTGAGCTGGCCCATCGCCCGGTTGGCGTTGTCGCGGTTGGAGAAGCTGGCGACCTGCAGCATCACTGCGCCCACCACCTTCTGCGACAGGCTGGGGCTGCTGGTCGAGGCCGGGCTGCGTGGCACGGCGGTAGCCACGACCGGCGCGGCGGGACGCGGCGCGGGCGCGCTGGGCGGCAGGCTGCTGACCGCCACCTCCGGCATCGTGCTGACGGCGGCCTGGGTGGTGGCCGGCTGGCCACGCGCTGGCGCTCCATCGGCAGGCAGGCGGTTGACCAGGCGATCGATGTCACTGTCGGCAACCGCACGAGCGGCGGGTGCAGGGCGCGCGCTGGCGACGGCAGCGGTGGCCGCCGCCGCTTCAGCAGCACGGCGCTCACGGCGCGACGGCTTCTGCGCCATCAGGTTGGTTTCACCCGGCTGCACCGCGCGCACTTCCACGTTGCCGGTACCGCGCTGGGTGATGCCCAGGCGCACGGCGGCGGCATAGCTGAGATCGACCACGCGGCCATCGTGGAACGGACCACGATCATTGACGCGCACGATCACCGATTCGCCGTTGTCCAGGTTGGTCACGCGGGCGAAGCTGGGCAGCGGCAAGGTCTTGTGCGCGGCGGTGAACTGGTACATGTCGTAGACCTCGCGGTTGGAGGTCAGGCGGCCGTGGAACTTGGCGCCGTAATACGAAGCGGTGCCACGTTCAACGTAGTTGCGGGTGTCGTCGAGCACCTTGTACTGCTTGCCCAGCACCACGTAGGGCGATTTGTTGCCGATCGCCGAGCGGTCTTCATTGGTGACCAGCGGCTCGGGAATGCAGGCTACGTTGGGCACGTAACTGGGCGTGGTGTCTTTCACGCCGGGCTTGTACAGGCCGCCAGCGGTGTAGTTGCCACGGGTGGACAGGTCCTCGGTGGCGGCCGCGTACGGCGAACCCTCCGGACAATGCGCCGGACGCCCGCCCTTGCCCTGCACCACCGTGCCGGACGGCTTGCCACCGTGGCCGGCGGTCGCCGGCTTCTTCGGCGCGCTGCTGCAGGCGGCCAGCGCGAGGACGATCAATCCAGGGACCAGCCATCTGATGTTCATGCCGGGGGCAGCTCCTGTCCGGCAATGGCCTGCGACAACTGGAACACGGCCATCGCGTACATTTTCGAGAGGTTGTAACGGGTGATCGCGTAGTAGTTCTGGAAGCCCAGCCAGTACTGCTTGCCGGTGCTGCCTTCAAGCGTGATGGGGGTGGCGGTGGCGCCCGGCTGCACCGGTGCGCTCGGCTGGTAGCCGCGCTGGGCCAGATCGGACAGCGACCAGGTGGGCATCCACTCGGTCGGATTGAACTCTTCGCGGCCGGCGGCGAGCGTGGCCGGCACGGCGACCTGGCCGCCGCGCACCCAACCGCCCTTCTTCACGAAGTAGTTGGCGATGGAGGAGAACACGTCGTCGTAGCTGGTGAACAGGTCACGGCGGCCATCGCCGTTGCCGTCCACCGCGTAATCCAGATAGCTGGAGGGCATGAACTGGCCCATGCCCATCGCGCCGGCATAGCTGCCCTTGAGCGTGGTGATGTCCAGCTTTTCCTCGCGGCCGAGCTCGAACAGCTTGGCCAGTTCATCGCGGAAGAACAGCTCGCGGCGCACTTCGCGTTCCAGCTTGGCCGGGTCACCACTGCGCGGGTAATAGAAGGCCAGCGTATACAGCGCATCGAGCACGCGATGGCTGCCGGCATTCTTGCCGTAGCTGGTTTCCACGCCGATGATCGCCACGATCACTTCAGCCGGTACACCGGTGCGCTGCTGCACACGGTCCAGTTCAGCGCGATGCTGGGCAAGGAAGGCCTTGCCGCCGTCGATGCGCGCCTTGCTGATGAACATCGGACGGTATTCGTTCCACGGCTTGACCCGCTCTGCCGGCCGCGACATGGCGGCGATGATCGGCTGGCGCACCTGCGCCTGGTCGAGCACGTTGCGGATCTCATCGGGCTTCAGTCCGTAACGCTTGGCGGTATCGGCAATGAACCTGGCGCGCGCGGTTTCGAACGGCACCGGGGTGAGATCGACCGGCGCAGCCGTAGCGGCTGCCGCTTCCGGCGCGGCTTCGGCCGGGCCCTGAGGCTTGGCCGCCGGGTGGCGCGGCGTACTGCTGGCCTGGGGCGAAGTCGGTGGGGACGTCGGCTGGGTCGCACAGGCGACCAGGCCGAGGGTGAGCATGCAGGCCAGAGAACGTCGAATCATCACCGCAGGTTAGCAGGTCATGGATGAATTAAAACCCCTAAGACCATGAATCACAACGATTTGCTCGCGTTCAGCGAGAAATGTGAAGACGTCGTGATTGACCTACCCCATTCAGGCAGAGGTTGCCGGTTGCGTCCCCATCCCCGCAGACGCAACCGGCCGCCGGACCCGGTCGGTACCTGCGCGGCTGCCGCTCCCCAGTGGCAGTGCTCCGCGCTCCTTGTACCTGTTGGATCAGTACTGCTTTCCCATCCGACGCCCCTCGCGCTGCATCAAAGACGGCGCGCCATGCCGAACGGGCCGCCATTGTGCAGGCCGATTGCGACAAGTCCATTGATCAGGATCAACGCGGCGTCAAAATGTGAATTGGCGCCCACTTTTTATGGAACTTCGTCAGCGGACATGCTGCTGTGCGGCGTTGTGGGAACGATTACAGAAATGCGCTTGCGCAGATTCATGCGTACATCGGCGGCGAAGGTCGGCGAACGGCGCAGCCCCTTGTGAGTGGCCGCGAAGCGATTCATGGGGAGGGCCGGGTAGATGGGCTGCGCAGGGGCCGCTGCAAGTACGTCCCTGTAAGCTCGGTCGCCGCATCCATGCGGCTCACGCCCCTGCGCAGCCCATCTACCCGGCCACGGACACGTTCCTGTGGCGTCTACCCACGGAAAAGAAAAAGAAGAGCAACAGCGGGTCGCTTCGCTCTGAGCTGAGCGCGGGCTCGGCTCTACTGGAAGCGCGGGCAACCGGCCATGCTGCTTTTGCTTTTGATCTTTTTCCTTCTTGCGTGGGTGGACGCCGCAGGAAACCGTCAGAGGCCGGGCGGGTTGGGTTCGCGGGGGTGTCCGCGCCATGGATGGCGCGGCCAAGCCTACAGGGACGTATTTACGGCGTCCCCCGCGAACCCAACCCGCCCGGCCCAATCGATGAATCGCATTGAGCGGCCACCCACGAGGGGCTGCGCCGTTGGCTGGAAACCTACGCGTGTACCGGCCGATGCCCGCACACCGCCATCACCAGACCGATGCCCGCCAGCAACGACACCGCCGAGGTGCCGCCGTAGCTGATCAGCGGCATCGGAATACCCACCACCGGCAGCAAGCCGGAAATCATCCCGCCGTTGACCAGCACGTACACGAAGAACGCCAGGCCCAGGCTGCCGGCCAACAACCGCGCGTGCGTGTCGCGTGCCTGCACCGCGATCGACAGGCAACGCCCGACCACGAACAGATACAAGGCAAACACCGTCACCACCCCGATCCAGCCGAACTCTTCGGCCAACACCGAGAACGCGAAATCAGTGGTGTACTCGGGCAGGAAATCCAACGTCGCCTGCGTGCCCTGCCCCCAGCCACGTCCCTGCATGCCACCGGAGCCAATGGCGATGCGCGACTGCAGGATGTTCCAACCGGTGCCCAAGGGATCGGCGGCAGGATCCAGGAAGGTCAGCACACGGTTCTTCTGGTACTGCCGCAGCAGCCCGAACCACGCCAGTGGCGCAGCCACCGACACCGCACTCAAGCCGGCCACCACCCAACGCCACTGCAGGCCAGCCAGCAGCAACGCAAACACGCCGCTGGCGGTCACCAGCGTGGCCGTACCCAGGTTGGGCTGCATCAGGATCAGCACCGCTGGCACCCCGATCAATACTGCTGCCGTCAGCACCGTGCGCGGTGACGGCGGCAACGGCTGACGGTGCAGATACCAGGCCATCATCAACGGCAGGCTGAGTTTGAGCAGCTCCGAGGGCTGCAGATAGAACACGCCGAGGTTGAGCCAGCGTTGCCCGTATTTACCGGTACCGATCACATACACCGCCATCAACGGCAGCATCGACAATGCATAGATGGCAGGTGTCCACGCGCGCAGGCGCAGCAGCGAGACCCGCGACAACAGCCACATCGCCACCAGGCCACCGGCGAAGCGCATCGCCTGCCCCGCCACCGGTCCGTTCACGCTGTGCAGCACCGCCAGGCCCGCGCCCATCAGGATAAACAACGCGACCAGCAACGGCAGATCGATCGTGCGCACTGCCTCACGGCAGCCGCCAAGCATTCGTTTCCATTTCACCCGTGGCACGGTAGCAACCGGCGCTTTCGCGAAGCTGTCAGCGCTGTTTGTCGCTATCGACACTCCGCGTGACGGATCCCTTTCGTGTGCGGATTTTCCGGGTTTCAAACAATTCTGATTGGAGCAGCGGGGGCTCCCGTGCACATCATGTAGTGCCACCGACAACGGGTGGCACGGGACTCCAATCCCGTTGACCCAAGTGTTGTTTACGCTTGCCAGCCGGCGTCGCTTTCTCCTTGTTGAGCGGCGTCGGCTGGCAATCCGTCCGTGCGTCTTTGGCGGGCGGTGCGTGGAGGGCCTCGTGCCCGCCGGCGCTTTCACACTTGGTCACCGGTATTGGAGCCACGCATCGTCCGCCCCCCTCGCATGCACGGGGGGTGGCCCTTGCCTACCGCACAAGGATGCCGCCATGTCCGCTTCCACCTACCCGTACCTGTTCGCCACGCTGGGCGAGGCCGCCCACCAGCTGCCGGACGACATCGCCCGCGCACTGGAAACCACGCTCACCGCCACGCAGGCCGCCAACAGTCCAGGCAGCCCTACCCTGCTGGACTGCCTGCAGCGCATCCGCCAAGTGGAAGCCGCCGACGGCCAGCCGTGGCCACGCAAGGGGCGAACGCACGCGCAGTGCATGGCGATGGCACGCATCGACCGCGCCAATGCCGGGCTGACCTTCCTGCTGGAACTGCTGCACGCCAGCGAACGCGTGCGCGTGGACGGCGACGACACGCAGCAACTGGGCGACGACGCCCGCGAAGGTCTGCTGCTGGCCTGCCGAGGCCTGTCGGAATATGTGGACGTGCAGTTGCAGGCGGCGTGATGCGTGCGTCCCTGTGGAGCCAAGCCCACGCGCGCACGCAGGCCCTGAGCCGAGCATGGCTCGGCACTACAAAGAGCGAAGCGACCCGCTTCTGCTCTGCTTTATTTCTCTTTGCGTGGGTGGCCACCGCAGGAAACTGTCCGAGGCCGGGCGGGGTGGGTTCGTGGGGGTGTCCGCGGCATGGATGCCGCGGCCAAGCCCCCAAGGATGGGTTCACGGCGTCCCCCGCGAATCCACCCCGCCCGGCCAACCACGGCTGTTGCTTTCAGCAACCACCCACGAGGGGCTGCGCCGATGGCTGGAAACTACCCGTAACCACCATGCACCGGATTGTGACGACGCACCGCCATCACCAACCCGAACCCCGCCAGCAGCGACACCGCCGACGTACCGCCGTAACTGATCAACGGCATCGGCACGCCCACCACCGGCAGCAGGCCCGAGATCATCCCGCCGTTCACCAGCACATAGACGAAGAACGCCAGACCCGTGGCACCGGCCAGCAGGCGCGAGTACGAATCGCGCGACTGGCTGGCGATCCACAGGCAGCGCCCGATCACCACCAGATACAGCGTCAGCACCAGCGCCACGCCGATCCAGCCGAACTCCTCGCTCAGCACCGAGAACGCGAAGTCCGTGGTCTGCTCGGGAATGAAATTGAGGTGCGACTGCGAGCCTTCGCCCCAGCCCTTGCCATCGAAACCACCCGAACCAATGGCGATCTTCGACTGGATGATGTTCCAGCCCGCGCCCAGCGCATCCATTTCCGGATCCAGGAACATCATGATGCGGTCCTTCTGGTACGGCCGCAGCAGCCAGAACCAGGCGACGGGTGCGACCGCGGCCACACCGCCCACGCCCAGCCCCACCCACCACCACGGCAGGCCGGCCAGCAGCAGCACGAACACACCACTGGCGGCGATCAGCACGCCGGTGCCGAAGTCCGGCTGCAGCATCACCAGCCCGGTCGGTACGCCGATGATCACCATCGCCACCAGCACCGTGTTGAAGCGCGGCGGCAGCGGCATCTTGTGCAGGTACCAGGCCACCATCATCGGCAGGCTGACCTTGAGCAGCTCGGCCGGCTGCAGGTAGAAGAACTTCAGGTCCAGCCACTGCCGGCCGTACTTGCCCGTGCCCAGCACGAACACCGCCAGCAACGGAATCATCGAGATGGCATAGATCAGCGGCGTCGCCGAGCGGATGCGCAGGATCGGCACCCGCGAGATGCCCCACATCGCCGCCAGGCCCACAGCAAAACGCACGCCCTGCGCCATCACCAGGCCATCGCCGCCAGCACTCTTCAACGTCGCCAGGCCGATCACCATCAGCGCGCCCAAGGCAAGGCACAGCAGCCAGTCGAGGCTGCTGAAGAACCGCTGCAGCATTTCGCCGGCCCAGCGCAGGAACTCCTTCATCGCGCAGCCTCCGCAGCAGGGGTCGGGCGCGTGCCGGCCGGCACGGTTGCCGCAGAAGGCGCACCGGGCGCAGGTACCGGCACAGGCTCCGGCGCAGGAACACCGATCAGCACCGGATGCTCGGCCAACTGTGCGGCCGCGATATCGCCGGCCTGGCGTGCGCCCACGTCTTCATTGTCGAAGGCAGTCGCACCGATCGCGGTGGTGCCGCGCTCGCTGTCCAGCGGCTGCATGCCTTCAGGCATCTTGCCCAGCAGCCAGGCATCGAAGATCTTGCGCGCGATCGGTGCGGCCGCCGCGCCGCCGTAACCGCCGCCTTCCACGGCGATGGCCAACGCGATCACCGGCTGCTCGGCCGGCGCGAAGCCGACGAACAGCGCACGGTGGCGCAGGTGCATCGGCAGGCTTCTGGGATTGACCGCGGCGGTGCCCTTGCGGCTGACGACCTGCGCGGTACCGGTCTTGCCCGCCATCGTGTACGGCGCGCCGGCCGCCATGCGTGCGGCGCTGCCGCCGGGAAGCATGGTGGCCATCATGCCTTCGCGCACGGCCTGAAGATTGTTCGGGTTGGGGCTGACCGGCTTGCTCGGGCCGGGCTCTGTCGCCACCCAGTCACTGTCGAAACCCGCACGCTGCTGCATCACCAGGTGCGGCGTGCGCAGCTGGCCATTGGCCAGGCCGCTGACACCACGGGCCAGCTGCAGCGGGGTGACCTTCCAGTCACCCTGGCCGATGCTGATGTTCACCGTGTCGCCGGGATACCACGCTTCCTTGCGGCTCTTCCGCTTGTAGGCCGGCGACGGCAGGATGCCGGAGATCTCGCCGGTCAGATCGATGCCGGTCGGCTGGCCGAAGCCGTAGTACTCCATGTAGTGGTCGAACCGCTCGATGCCCAGGTCCAACGCCAGCCGGTAGTAATACGTATTGACCGACTGCGCGATGGACTTGCGCAGATCGGTCCAGCCGTGACCGCCACGGTGCGAATCGCCCCAGCCACGCGAGGTGCCCGGCAGGTAGAACATGCCGGTCGACAGCACCTTGTCCTCCGGACGACGAACGCCCGAATCGAGGCCGGCCAGGCCAATCAACGGCTTCAGGGTGGAACCGGGAGCGACGCCGCCGAGTACCAGGCGATTGAACTGCGGGCGCGACGGGTTGTCGTTCAGCGCCTTGAAATCAGCATGCGAGATGCCGTTCACGAACAGGTTCGGGTCGTAGGACGGCAGGCTGACCATTGCCAGCACTTCACCGGTACGCGGGTCCATCGCCACCGCCGAGCCTTCCTGATCGCCGAAGGCGGCCACCATCGCGCGCTGCAGGTCGGCGTCGATCGACAGACGCAGGTCGGCGCCGGATTGCGCGGCGACACGGCCGATGGTGCGGATCGCGCGGCCCTGCACGTTGGTCTCGACCTGCTCGTAGCCGACCTTGCCGCGCAGTTCCTGCTCGTAATAGCGCTCCAGGCCGGACTTGCCGATGTGGGTCAGCGCGGCATTGCCTTCGCCGAGGATCTCCAGATCCCTGTCGTCCACGCGGCCGACGTAGCCGATGATGTGCGCGAACAGGTCGCCATAGGGATAGCGACGGGTCAGGTAGGGCTCCAGCTCGACGCCGGGAAAGCGCCAGCGGTCCACGGCGAAGCGCGCCATTTCTTCATCGCTCATGCGCAGCTTCAGCGTGACCGGCAGAAACTTGCGGCGCGCCTTGCGCGACTTGTTGAACGCTTCCAGCTCTTCCGGGCTGATCTGGATGATCTTCGCCAGCCCTTCCAGGGTGGCATCCATGTCCTTGACCTTGTCCGGGGTCACATCCAGGCGGAACGCCGGCACGTTCTCGGCCAGCAGGCGACCGTTGCGGTCATAGATCATGCCGCGCCCTGGCACTACCGGCCGCGGCTTGATGCGGTTGGCTTCGGAGCGGGTGGCGTAGATGTCGTGGTCCAGCACCTGCAGCTTGAAGTACCAGCCGCCCAGGCCCAGCAGGCAGACCAGCACGCCGAAGAAGCCCAGCGCCGCGCGGCGCCGGAACTGTTCGGCTTCGGCGTGCGGATTCTTGACCTGGCGGCGCGGCAGCATGGCTCAGCGCCCGCGCTTGCCGAAGCGCACCGCATCCAGCAGCACGAACACCAGCGGCCACAGGCCCATGCCGAGCAGCGGTGCCCACCAGTACGACCACGGCAGGGTGGGCTCGCCCACCATGATGTGGACCAGCGCGCTGACGATGCGGTCGTTGAACAGCAGGCCGCCGATGGCCAGCATCTGCTGCGACATCGGGAAGAAGCGGATGCGCGCGCGGAAGCGCTGCAGGATGAAGGCCAGCATCACCAGCCGCAACGCCTGTTCGCCCAGCACCCCGCCATACAGCAGGTCGGCGACGACGCCGCTGGCGAAGGCGATGCCAAGACCGACGCGCTCGGGCGCTTCGATCACCCAGTAGGCCAGCACCAGGGCCAGCCAATACGGGCGCAGCGGCTGCAGCAGCGTCGGCAACGGCAGCAGGCCCAGCAGCAGGGCCACCACCACGCTGGCCGGCAGCACCCAGCGGTTGTCGCGAAGGCGGCTCATCGTTGCGCCTCCGGCTGCGGTTGGGTCTGCTGCGGTTGCCGGCCAGCGGCCGGCACTACCGGAGAGGTTTGCGTCGCCGAAGGTGTGGGGGCAGCCGTCCCCGTCGAAGACGAGGACGGTTGCCGGCCAGCGACCGGCACTCCCGTGGAGCTGGCTGGGGGAGAGCCCCCCTCTTGTTGAGGAGGGCGCGCCGAAGGCGCGGGGGTAAGGTGGGATGCCCCCTCGGCAGCCTGTTTTGCCGAAGGCGAACCTGGCTGAAGCGATTCGCTGGCCGCAGGCAAGCGAATGGCAGCGCCGGGGCGCAGCAGCAGCACGTCGCGACCGCGATCAAGCTGCGCGGCCGGTTTCAGTTCACCCACCAGGAAGGCATGGGTATCGTCCGGGCGCAGCGCGGTGATGGTGCCCACCGGGAATCCGGCCGGGAAGCGACCGCCAAGCCCGGACGTGACGATCTCATCGCCCACTTCCACGCCGGCGCTGAGCGGGATGTCGCGCAGTTCCAGCTTGTCGCCGCGGCCGTAGACGATCAGGCGCACGCCGTTGCGGGCCACGGTCACCGGCACCGCGTGGTCGGGGTCGGTCAGCAACAGCACGGTGGAACTGCCCGCAGTCACGTTGATCACCTGGCCCATCAGGCCGCCGGAATCGATCACCGCCTGGCCGACGTGCACGCCTTCGCGGCTGCCAGCATCCAGCACCAGGCGCTGCTTGACCGGGTCCAGGTCGATGTCCAGGATCGGCGCCAGCTGCACGTCCAGGCCACTGCGCTCGGCCACGTTCAGCAGTTCGCGCAGCTGGGCGTTGTCCAGCGCGGCGGTCTGCAGACGGGTCAGGCGGGCGTTGGCCAGCAGCAGCTGGTTGCGCAGCTCGCGGTTCTCGGTGACCAGCTGGCCGTGGCTGGCGGCGGAGTCGCGCACCTGCCCGCCGAGCTTGCCGGGCAGGCCGGCCAGGGCCCACACCGGCTGCACCAGGCTGTTGGCCTGCTCGCGCAGACGCGCCAGCCAGCCGGCCTGGTCGTCAAGGACGATCAAGGTGATTGCCAGTGCGAGATAGGCCAGCAGCCGCAGCGGGCTGGCGGCATCACCGGATCGGGAAGCGACGGGAGGTCCGGCGTAGGGCGGCACGGCAGCGATTCAACTGGCAGAAGACGGATGGGAAACACGCGGGCGCCCCGCCGGTGCCGGCCCGCCGATGTGGCAGGCCGCACCCCGGAGGGGCGCTGCGGGCGCAGGCAGCCGGGACGGCTTATTCCGGCGCAAAGAACTCGTTGCCGTGCATGTCGACCAGTTCCAGCGCACGACCGCCACCGCGGGCCACGCAGGTCAGCGGGTCGTCAGCCACCTGCACGTGCAGACCGGTCTCCTCGGAAATCAGGCGGTCCATGTCGCGCAGCAGTGCGCCACCACCGGTCAGCACGATGCCGCGCTCGGCGACGTCGGCGCACAGTTCCGGCGGGGTCTGCTCCAGTGCCAGCTTGACCGCGCTGACAATGCCCGACAGCGGCTCGTGCAGCGCTTCAAGCACTTCGTTGGAGCTGATCTTGATCATCTTCGGCACGCCCTCGGCGAGGTTGCGGCCGGAGATTTCCATCTCGATCGCTTCCGCCTGCGGGTAGGCACAGCCCAGTTCGACCTTGATGCGCTCGGCGGTGGCTTCACCGATCAGCATGCCGTGGTTGCGGCGCACGTAGTTGGTGATCGATTCGTCGAAGCGGTCGCCGCCGATGCGTACCGACGCGGAATAGACGATGCCGTTGAGCGAGATCACCGCCACCTCGGTGGTGCCGCCGCCGATATCGATGACCATCGAGCCACGGGCTTCGGTGACCGGCATGCCGGCGCCGATCGCGGCTGCCATCGGCTCTTCGATCAGGAACACGTCACGGGCACCGGCCTCCTCGGCCGACTCCTTGATCGCGCGGCGCTCGACCTGGGTCGAGCCGGCCGGAACGCAGACCAGCACGCGCGGGCTCGGGCGCAGGAAGCGCGACTTGTGCACCTTCTTGATGAAGTGCTTGAGCATCGCCTCGGTGTAGGTGAAATCGGCGATGACGCCGTCCTTCATCGGGCGGATGGTGGTGATGTGGCCCGGGGTACGGCCGAGCATCTGCTTGGCCTCGGCGCCAACGGCTGCCACCGACCGGGTACCACCAATGGCGCGATCCTGGCGCACTGCGACCACGGACGGTTCGTTCAGCACGATTCCCTGCCCACGCACATAGATGAGGGTGTTGGCCGTGCCCAGGTCGATGGACAGGTCATTGGAGAACATGCCGCGCAGTTTCTTGAACATCTGGGAGTTGATCCTGAGGGGTGTCGCGCCCAACGCGGGATGGCGAAAAAATGGGCAGAAATCGAGGTCGACAAGCCTAGCAACCCGCCTGCCGCCGAGCAAGGAGAAATCCAGCTGAACCCGCGCCTTCACAGGCTTTCGGCCTGATCAGGCATCACCCGGTTCTGGCCCTGAGCGGCACCAGCGGGTAACCTTTGCGCCGTCGGGCGCCCAAGGGCGCCGTTTGCTTGCCTGCCGAAGTGGGCCGGCCCACCCCAAAATTCACCGCATAGGCTTACATCGATGTCCGCTCTGATCTGTGGTTCTCTTGCCTTTGACACCATCATGGTGTTCCCGGACCAGTTCAAGAATCACATCCTGCCGGACAAGGTGCACATCCTGAACGTGTCGTTCCTGGTGCCGCGCATGCGCCGCGAGTTCGGCGGCTGCGCCGGCAACATCGCCTACAACCTGCACCTGCTGGGTGGCGATCCGATCCCGATGGGCACGGTGGGTTCGGACTTCGGCCCGTACCGCGAGCACTTCGATGCACTGGGCATCGACCTCACCCGCGTGCGCGTGATCGATGAGCTGTTCACCCCGCAGGCGTTCATCACCACCGACCACGACAACAACCAGATCACCGCCTTCCACCCGGGCGCGATGATGCGTTCCTACGAAAACCACGTGCGCGACGTGCCGGGCGTCAGCCTGGGCCTGGTCGGCCCGGACGGCCGCGAAGGCATGATCCAGAACGCGCTGGAATTCCACGAAGACGGCGTGCCGTTCATCTTCGACCCGGGCCAGGCGATGCCGCTGTTCAACGGCCCGGAACTGCGCGAGTTCATCGAGCAGGCCGATTACGTGGTGGTCAACGACTATGAGTCGAACCTGCTGCAGGAACGCACCGGCTGGAACGAAAAAGAGATCGTCAGCCGGGTCAAGGCCTACATCACCACCCGCGGCCCGAAGGGCGCGGTGATCCATACCCCGGAAAAGAGCTACGACATCCCGCCGGCGCACGAGCGTCGCGTGGTCGATCCGACCGGCTGTGGCGACGCCTTCCGCGCCGGCCTGATCTACGGCATCCAGAAGGGTTTCGACTGGCTGACCATCGGCCGCATGGGCAACCTGATGGGCGCGCTGAAGGTCGAACACCCAGGCACCCAGAACCAGCGCTTCACCTTTGATGAGTTCAATGAGCAGTTCAAGCAGCAGTTCGGTTACGCGTTGAGCGTGTAACCGAACTGCCCGCGCACCCGCTCGGTGGGTGTCGACCTTGGTCGACACCGCCGGCCAGCGGCCGGCACCGCTCTGGTAGCGCCGGTGCCATGCCCGGCGGCTTTCCGACCAGACACCTTCGATTCTGGATGCAGCACGCGCTTCGCGCTCGCCGGGCATGGCCCGGCGCTACCCCCAGCTCAGGGCTTGGCCTTCTCCGGCAAGCGGTACAGCTCTTTTTCGTAGGCCAGCGTGCCCCACATCGCGTAGGCATGTGCGCGCCGCGCCAGTTCCGGCCGCAGCGGCTGCGGCTGCAACTGATCGCTGGCCGGGTCGTAGCGGAAGCCCTGCGCTGGCTTGTCCGGCTGCAGGATGGCCACATCGTTACCCTCCATCCACGCCAGGTTGCGGTCGTACTGCATCAGCGCGCGTCCCGGCTGCAGCCGTTGCAGGTCGGTCAGGTCCTGCCCCACCGTGGGGGTGGGATCGGCAATGCCCAGCAGTGACAACAGCGTCGGCGGCAGATCGATCTGGCTGACGATGCGGGTATCGCGGCGCGCCTCGATGCCGCCGCCGAGGATCAACCCGGGAATATGGAAGTTGCCGATCGGCACCATGTTCTTGCCGAACACCCGCGAATCATGGTCAGCCACCACCAGGAACACGGTGTCCTCCCAGTACGGTGAGGCCATCGCCTTGCGGAAGAACTCGCCCAGCGCGTAGTCGGCGTACTTGGCAGCGTTGTCGCGGGTCTGTTTCGGCTGCTCGTACAGGTCGATGCGGCCGTCCGGGAACTCGAACGGATCGTGGTTGCTGGAGGTGAACACCAGGCCGAAGAACGGCTTGCCCTGCGCTTTCAGCTGCCGGAACTGCTGGTCGGCGCGGCCGAACAGGTCTTCATCCGACGCGCCCCAAGAGCCGACAAATGCCGGCTTGCGGTAATCCTTGCGGTCCACGATGCGGGTGAAGCCGTTGGCGAGGAAGAACTCGCGCATGTTGTCGAAGTGGCTTTCGCCGCCGTAATAGAAGCCGGTGTCGTAGCCATGCCGCCCCAGCACATCGGCCAGGGTGAAAAAGCGCTGGCGGCTGGCAGGCAGCTTCACCACCGATTCGGCCGGGGTCGGCGGGAACCCGGTCAGGACCGCCTCGATGCCGCGCACCGAACGCGTGCCGGTGGCATACAGCCGCTCGAACGCCCAACCCTGTGTGCTCAGGCGATCGTAGTTGGGTGACAACGGTCGTCCGCCGAGACTGCCGATGAACTGCGCGCCCAGGCTTTCTTCCAGCACGATCACCAGATTGCGCGGCTTGCCCTGGTACTGCGGCGGACGCAGCACCAGGCTCGGCAACACGTCGGAGACGTACGCCGATGCCGGCAGGCCGCTGCTGGCGCGCAGTTCGCTGACCACCTCGGCAAGCGGCAGGTCACCGTAGACGCGAGAGGTTTCGCTGCGGGTCGCCAGTTGCCGCGCGGCATAGCCGACGGTGTACAGCGAATTCAGCGGCAAGGCGTTGATGGTGGGGTCGGTGGAGAATGCCACCAGCGCCGGATTCAAGGGCCGATGACCCAGGCTGGAACGCACGCCCAGCGCCGCCAGCAGCAGCACCAGCAACGCCAATGGCAGCCGCCATAGCCATCCGGCTTCGACTGCGACCGTCGGGCTGTTGCCGACCCAGCGCCGCGACCCGCGAAGCAATGCCCAGAACAGCACGATCACCGCTGCTACTTCGATCACCACAGCCACCAGATGACCGCGCAGCAGCGTCATCCCGACTTCTTCGGGATAGATCAGATATTCCAGGAACAGGCGATTGGGGCGCAGGCCGTACTCGGCCATGAAGCTCGGCGTGGCCAGCTCCATGAACACCAGCAGCACGCTCGCCAGGATCAGCCACCACCGCAGCAGATGGCGCCAGGCGCGGCCCATGCGCCCTTCCAGCGGCAACAGCAGCGCCAGCACTGCCGGGATGCCGTACAGCAGGCACAGGGTGGCCACATCCACCCGCAGGCCCTGCAGCAGCACCGTGGCCCAGCCATCGGCAGCACTGACCCGCGCAGCGTGCCACAGCGCCAACCCCAGTCGCGACAACGACAGGGCGGCCAGGCCAAACAGGAAGAAGGCGGCAATCGGACACAGACGCCGGTACAGCGACACCCACACAGCTCGGAGCATGAAAGGAATCCAGAAATGGAGCCAAGGACACCCATGCCCCATCCTTGGCAGCGGGCCACACCGTACAACGTGCAACCCGACACACCCGCCAGCGCGGCAGGACCACCCGCCGCCACCTCCAACGCTCGCCGCAGCGCCGATCAGGCCGCGGCAGTGAGCGGCGACGGTTCCCCGACCACCTGCGCTTCACCCCCTGCCGGGCGTTAGAAGCGCGTCCAGGCGGCCTCGCACAATACACTGTGATGACAGTCGAGAGTTGACCGCCGGCGCGGTCCTCAGGTGCCCGCCACAACGCGTCGAGCGCGCCGCGCTAGCCTCGCCAGCGCTCCAGCACGGCCGCGCAATCGGCCAGGTGCCAACAGGCCATGTCCGGCCACAGGTTGTCCGGGGCATTGACCAGCAGCG
Organism: Stenotrophomonas sp. LST15-1-1.1; assembly: GCF_040815575.1. Taxonomy (NCBI): domain Bacteria; kingdom Pseudomonadati; phylum Pseudomonadota; class Gammaproteobacteria; order Lysobacterales; family Lysobacteraceae; genus Stenotrophomonas; species Stenotrophomonas sp. LST15-1-1.1. The sequence continues at coordinate 114,818 of NZ_JBFPNJ010000023.1, read as the reverse complement.
TGCGGCTGCCCGCCGCGCGGCCGCATTCCAGATCGAAGCGGTAGTCGCCTACCATCACCACCTGCGAAGGTTCCACCTGCCAACGCCGCAGGAAGTACTGCAGCCCGGCCGGTGAGGGTTTCGGCTCGGCCTCGTCGCGGCCGATGATGTCGTCTTCGGCAAAGACGTCGCCCAGCCCGATCGCCTGCAGGGTGACCTGCGCCAGGCTGCGCACGTTGCGGGTCAGGATGCCCAGCCGGCAGCCGGCGCCCTGCAGCGCGCGTACCAGCGCCACCGCTCCCGTTGCCGGCTGGGAAGCAGCGGCCAGCGCACGCTCGTGCGCCAGCAGCCAGGCGTGCTTGGCGCTGGCCTCTGCGGCCGGCAACCCGGCCAGATGGGTGAGGATGTCATCCTCCTGCGGAATCGCCAGTTCGCGCTTGATCCGCGCGAAATCATGCACCGCCACGGTCAGCGTGCCATCCATGTCGAACACCCAGTGGCGGATCGCCGACAGCGACGAAGCAGCCGCCGGTGCCTGCACGGTCAACGCCACCACGCCGGCATGCGGCTGGCATCCACGCCACCGGTCTCGAACACGGCCGTGCGCGTGCCACCGGCCTTGACCGGGAATTCGATGCGGATCGACTTGCCCTTGGCTGCCAGCTTCCATAGCGCCTTCTGGTCGGTGATGAACAGGGCGATCGCCTCGTCGGTCTTCGGCCGCCATGCCGCCATGGAGATCGGCTTGCCATCGTCCACCGTGACTTTCACCGTGCACTGCGGGCAGCGGAAATCGCCGGCCTGCAGCACCAGGTAGGCATGACGCTTCCATTCGGGATGATCGCGGAACACCAGCTGCACCGGCTTGGCGCCGCTGCCATCCACGTCCACCCGCTCCTTGCTGAAGATCTGTGCCGACACCTGGTTGCCCTTGCTGCCGACCGGAATCTGGTTGTACTGCCACAGCGCCTGCATGCGGCGCAGGTCGCGCGCGGCATCGCCCTTGGCCTTGACCTCGTCGAAGCCGGCGGCGATGCGCTCGGCGGCGGCGGTGTCCTTGTACTGGTCCAGCAGCGAGGCGCCATGCAGGCGCGCGCGCTCCCAGTCCTGCGCGGCCACGGCCATGTCGTACTGCTTGGCCACATCCTCGGCCTTGGCTTCCTTCTGCGCCTGTACGGCGGCAGCGGCGGCCTCCTGCGCCTTGCGTTCTTCCTCGGGGTTGCTGCAGGCGGCCAGGGCCAGCGTGCAGGCGGTGAGCAGGATCAGTCGTTTCATGGAGGAGGTCCTTCGTGTTTGCGCTTTTTTGTAGAGTCGAGCCATGCTCGACTGCTGTTGAAAAGCCCATCGAGCATGGCTCGACTCTACAAAAAAAGCGCCGGGCAGTGCCCGGCGCGTTTTCTTACTTGGCTTCAGCCTTGGCCAGCATGTCCTGCACCGAGGCGGTGGTGATCGGGTGGTAGCCCGGCTTGGCCTTCTCGAACGCCTGCTTGGCCAGCTCCAGCCCCTTCGGGGTCTTCACCAATTCAGCGTAGATCGGCAGGATCAGCTTGCGACGGCCGACACGCTCGATGAACGCGGCAGCCGCTTCATTGGCCTGCTCGTAGCCGCTGCGGATGGTCAGCGGGTACCAGCGCATGGCGATCTCGCCATTCGGGGTGCCGGTGAAGTGGAAGGCCTTGTCCAGCGTGGCCAGCTTGTCCAGCGGCTGGGTGGCGCCCAGGCCGTCGATGAAGCGCACCCACTCCTGGGTGCTCCACTCAGCGATCACCTGGCTGCTTGGCACGGTGCCGGCGCTGGCGAAGGCGATGCGCGCGGTATCGACGCTGCTGAAGTTGCGCGACTGCGCCTTGGCCGCGAACGACGGAATGCCCGGCTCGTCCAGCCACGCCTTCAGTTCGGCCTCGGTGACCGCCGACGGATTCTTCGGCAGCAGGTTCTTCTTCAGGTACTCGACGAACTGGTCGGTGTTGGCGCTCTGGAAGGCGTGGTCATCGAACCAGCCGCGCAGGAACGGATCGAAGGTTTCGCGGCCGAAACGCTGTTCCAGGAATTCCAGGAACCACGAACCCTTGACGTAGGCCACCTGGCTGAGGGCTTCGTCCGGGTCACGTTCGTTCAGCGGCGGCAGCGCCAGCGCCTGGTCGGCCGGGCTCATGTCCTTCACTTCGGCCAGCAGATCGGTCTGGTCGATCTGCTTTTCCATCTCGGCCATCTCCTTGCCGTACAGGGCTTCGGTGATGCGGCCCTGGACGTAGGTGGTGAAGCCTTCGTTGAGCCAGATGTCCTTCCAGCTGGCGTTGGTCACCAGGTTGCCCGACCAGCTGTGCGCCAGTTCATGGGCGACCAGCGAGACCAGCGACTTGTCGCCGACGATCACGGTCGGCGTGGCGAAGGTCAGGCGCGGGTTTTCCATGCCGCCGAACGGGAACGACGGCGGCAGCACCAGCATGTCGTAGCGGCCCCAGCGGTATTCGCCGTACAGCTTCTCGGCGGCCCCGATCATCTTCTCGGTGTCTTCGAATTCCTTGGCGGCCTTGTTGACCATGGTCGGCTCGGCCCAGACGCCGGAGCGGCCGGAGATCGGCTCGAACACCAGGTCGCCGGCGGCGATGGCCAGCAGGTAGGACGGAATCGGCTGCGGCATCTTGAAGGTGTAGTCACCGTCACGCGCGGCCTTGGGATCGTTGTCGGCGCTCATCAGCACCATCACGTCCGGGCGCGAGACCACGTGCGCGCTGTAGGTGAAGCGCACGCTCGGGGTGTCCTGCAACGGTACCCAGGAACGGGCGTGGATCGCCTGCGACTGGCTGAACATGAAGGGCAGCTTCTTGCCCTCGGTCATCGACGGCGCCAGCCACTGCAGGCCCGAAGCGGTCGGTGCGGTGTGGTAGGTCACTTCGACCTTGGCCGGCTGTTCCGGGGTTTCGATGGTCAGCTTGCTGCCGAACACCTTGTCGGCCGGGGCCAGCACGAACTGCAGCGGGCTGCGCGCACCGTCAGCGGCGATCGCTTCGACCTTGGCGATGCTCAGCTCGCGGGTGTCCAGCACCAGCTGCTTGGCGTCCTTCTGCTTCCATTCCAGGGTGTAGGTGGCGGTGCCGCCGATCTGCTTCTGGTCGAAGTCCAGCTTCAGGTCCAGCGCGATGTCCTTGACGACGACCTTGTCCGGCTCGGCGTACGAGCTTTCATCGTGGCTGCGGTTTTCGGCGTTCACGGGGGCGGCGGGAGCCTTCTGGGCAGTCGGGGCGGCGGCGGGTGCGGCCGCCTCCTGGGAGCAGCCGGCGGCCAGGGCCACGGCCAGCGGAAGGAGCATCAGCGGATTGCGCATGAATCGGGACCGTTACGGGGGATCAAACCCCAATGGTACCTCTCCCCCGGCCGGGAAGCGTTGCGCGGTGCGGGGTAATGGTCGCCCCCGCGATGGCCCGGCAGGTGCCAACCAAGGTTGGCAACTACCACGGCGGATTGCTGCGTCATCGCTCGCGGGCGGGCCCTGGGCCCACCTTCCTGCCTCTGGTAGGTGCCAACCTTGGTTGGCACGGATCCATCACCGCTCGCGAACGGGCATGTGCCAACCAAGGTTGGCACCTACCAAAGCGAGGCTTACAGCTTGTAGCCGGAGTGGATCGAGACGATGCCGCCGGTCAGGTTCTTGTAGTGGCAGCGCTCGAAGCCCGCCTGTCCCATCATCGCCTTCAGCTCTTCCTGCGGCGGATGCTTGCGGATGCTCTCGGCCAGGTACTGGTAGCTGTCCGAATCGTTGGCGAACAGCTTGCCCAGCTTCGGCAGGATCTTGAACGAGTGGAAGTCGTAGATCGGCTTGAACCAGTCCGCAGTGACTTCGGAGAACTCCAGCACGCGTGCCTGGCCACCCACCTTCAGCACGCGGAACATCTCGCGCAGGCCAGCGTCCTTGTCGGTCACGTTGCGCAGGCCAAAGGCGATGGTCACCAGGTCGAAGCTGTTGTCCGGGAACGGCAGGGCTTCGGCGTTGCACTGCACGTAGTCCAGGCCGAGCACCAGGCCGCGGTTGGTCAGGCGGTCACGGCCGACCGACAGCATGCCGGCGTTGATGTCGCCCAGCACCACCGAACCCTCGGCACCGACCCGCTCCTTCAGCAGCGCGGCGATATCGCCGGTGCCACCGGCCAGGTCGAGCACGCGGTCACCCGGCTTCACCTGCGCGGTGGCTACGTAGTAGCGCTTCCATGCCCGGTGCACGCCCATGCTCATCAGGTCGTTCATCAGGTCGTAGTTGCGCGCGACCGACGTGAACACCTGGCCGACCAGCTTCTGCTTGTCCTTGGCGTCAACGTCGCGGAACCCGAAATGGGTGGTACCGGATTTGTAGGGGGATTCGCTCATGCCCCGATTATCGCACCGCCGGGCCCCTGCGGGGAACGCTGGCCGTATCATGGCGCCCCACGACCTACCGGAGCCCCGCATGATCACCACGCCCGACTACCAGGCCCTGCTGCAGACCGCCATTGCCGAAGCCCGCCAGGGCCTGGCCGAAGGCGGTGTGCCGATCGGCGCGGCGCTGTACCACAACGACGGCCGCCTGCTCGGCTGCGGCCACAACCGCCGCGTGCAGGAAGGCGACCCGTCCGTGCATGGCGAGACCGATGCCTTCCGCAAGGCCGGCCGCCAGCGCCGCTACCAGGACACCATCATGGTCACCACCCTGGCGCCCTGCTGGTACTGCTCGGGCCTGGTGCGGCAGTTCAACATCGGCACGGTGGTGGTCGGCGAATCGCGCACCTTCCAGGGCGGCATCGACTGGCTGCGCGAAAACGGCGTCAACGTGATCGACCTGGACAGCCAGGAGTGCGTGGACCTGCTCGGCGGTTTCATTGCGCAACATCCGGAAATCTGGAACGAAGACATCGGCGAATGAGCATCCGCTACGGCTGATGAGTCCGCCTTGATGAACGCTTCAGTGCCGGCACAGCCTTGTGCCGGCAGCGTCTGCCTGCTTCAACGTGAACTGCTGCGCAGTCAGCTGCGTGCAGTGCATACGCGCCACTAACATCCTGCTGCGCCGCCACGTCTAGGGTGGAAGGCAACCGGGGCCCCCGCCCCGGGTTGGAGCCGACCATGCAAGCGCATGCCGTACGTCCTCCCAGCGACCCGGCCCTGGCCGCGATCTGGGACCGACTGCAGCAGCAATACGCACTGCACCAGCGCAGTGCCTCGTTCTGGAGCGCCTACCAGGACATGCAGCAGGATCTGCTGCACGACCATCCCCGCGACCTGGTGCGCCTGTGCAATGCGATGGCCGCCATGGCCGAACGCCTGGGTGCAGTTGAACACGCACAACTGCTGCGCCATCGCCACGCTGGCTGCACATCGCGCTGACGCGCCATGCACCACCGCCCGGGCCACACTGTAATGGGCCCTCACTCCCTTTCACCTTCAACCGATTGGATCGTCATGCACGCTGAAGTTCCCGCCATTCCCCCGGTCATCAATGTCGATGCGGAGCTGGATTACTGGCGCCGCCAGCACGCCGATGGCGCACTCGCGCACACCTCGTTCGGCACCTATGTGCCGTGGATCAAGTTCGCCTGTGATTCGCTGATCACCCAACCACGCGCCAGCAATGCGCAGCGCGATGAGCTGTTCCAGACCCAGTACGCCCTGCAGATCATGCCGCGCATGACCGAAGAGCAGGCCCGCGAATTCGTCGAACGCTGCTGGCAGCACGTCTACCTGGCCAGCCCGGTGCGCAGCCAGGAAGCACCGCGCCTGCGCGCCTGAGCCCACGCTCGACTGCACGGCACCTGCACGCCCACGTGCCGATGATCGTCGTCATTCCAGTGGATCGATGACGATGAGCGCAAGGAACCTGTTCAATACGATCGCCAAGAAGGCCGCGGCCGCCACCGGCTCGCCGTGGACCTTCCTGGCTGCGGTGGCGATCGTCGTGCTGTGGGGCATCAGCGGCCCGATATTCAAGTTCAACGATACATGGCAGCTGGTGATCAACACCGGCACCACGATCATCACCTTCCTGATGGTGTTCCTGATCCAGCACACGCAGAACTCGGACACGGCGGCGATGCAGATCAAGCTGGATGAACTGATCCGCGCCACTGCCGAGGCCAACAACGAGCTGTTGGACCTGGAAGAACTGGACGAAGAGCGTCTGGAAGAGATCCGCGCCGAGTACGAAAGGATGGCGCGCGAAGCCGGCGACGCGCTGACCCGGGTACGCTCCTGCCGCAGCGAGCGGCGGGATGACGAAGCGGTGTGACCGGTGGTGCCGGCCGCTGGCCGGCAACTTCACGATCTCCGATGATCCCGACCCGCTGGTAGCGCCGGGCCATGCCCGGCGAGCGCGCAGCGCAGCCTGCTTCAGGCGCCCTGAATATTGGGTGGAAGAGCCGCCGGGCATGGCCCGGCGCTACCGGAATCAGCGCGGCTTACCCGCGCTCGTGCCAGCCGCCGCCCAGCACCTTGTACAGCGTGATGCGGTTGGACTGCTGCGCCAGCTGCGTCTGCAGCTGTGACTGCTGCGCGTTGTAGGCGGTACGACGTGCATCCAGCAGCGTGACGAAGCTGTCCAGGCCGGCGTCATAGCGTGCCTGCGACAGACGGTTGGCCTGCTCGGCTGCTTCCACCAGTCGCTGCTGCGAGGCAGCCTGCTCATCCAGGCTCACGTTCAATGCCAGCGCGTCGGCGGTTTCGCGGAAACCGCTCTGGATCGACTTTTCGTACTGCGCCAGTGCGATATCGCGATCGGCGTTGGCCACCGCCAGGTTCGCGCGCAGCTTGCCACCCTGGAAGATCGGCAGGGTGATCTTCGGCAGGAAGCTCCACACCCGCGTACCGCTGTCGAACAGGCCCGACAGCTCATTCGAGCCACTGCCGATGCTGCCGGTCAGCGAGATGCTGGGGAAGAACGCAGCGCGTGCGGCACCGATGTTGGCATTGGCGGCCAGCAGCTGATGTTCGGCCGCCATGATGTCCGGGCGCTGCAGCAGCACGTCGCTGGGCAGGCCGGCCGGCGGTGGTGCCAGCGCAAGCACCTGCGGCGCGATGCTGTCCGGCAGCAGCGCCGGATCCAACTGGCCACCGGCCAGCAGCGCCAGCGCGTTGCGGTCCTGGGCCAGCTGCCCGCGCAGACGCGCCGCATCGGTGCGCGCGGTCTCGACCAGGGTGCGGGTCTGGGTCAGTTCCAGCGCCGAACTGCCACCACGCTCATGGCGTGCTTCGGCCAGCCGCAGCGAATCCTCATAAGTCTTCACCGTGGCTTCGGCGATCGCCAAGCGCTGCTGGTCGGCGCCGTAGGTCAACCAGGCGGTGGCGGTCTCGGCCACCAGGCTCAGCTGTGCGTTGCGGCGGTTGGCGGCTACGGCGAAGTACTGCTGCAGCGCGGCTTCACTCAGGTTGCGCACGCGACCGAACAGGTCCAGTTCGAACTCGGCCACGCCAACGCCCGCGCTGAACTGCTCGGTCACCGGCACGTCGCCACCGCGGCGATCCATCTGCCCGGTCACGGCCACGCCCGGCACGCGGTCAGCGCGCTGCACGCGGTATTGGCCACGCGCCTTCTCGACGTTGAGCACGGCCACGCGCAGGTCGCGGTTGTTGTCCAGCGCCTGGCCGATCACCTGCTGCAGGCGCTCATCGGTGAAGAAGTCGCGCCAGCCGACCGCGGCCGCATCGGCCACTTCGCCCTGTGCGGCTTCCGCCGGCCACTGCGACGGAATGGCCGGGGCCACGGCGGTGTTCTTCGGTGCCAGGGTGCCGCACGCGCTGAGCGCGAGCGCGGTGGCAAGGGATATTGCAAGAGAAGAGAATTTCATAGCGACACCTTGGGGGTCACGGTGGTAGCGCCGGGCCGGGCCCGGCGCTACCGGTTGTCATCACTCGGCGGCGTTGCGCTTCTTGAACACGCGCTGCACCACGACGAAGAACAGCGGTACGAAGAACACGCCGAGCACGGTGCCGACCACCATGCCGCCGAGCACGCCGGTGCCGATCGCCTGCTTGGCGCCGGAGCCGGCACCGCTGGAGATCGCCAGCGGCAGCACGCCCATGCCGAAGGCCAGCGAGGTCATGATGATCGGGCGCAGACGGTCGCGCACTGCATGCATCGTCGCTTCGATCAGCCCTGCGCCCTTCTCAAGATGCTCCTTGGCGAACTCGACGATCAGGATCGCGTTCTTGCTGGTCAGGCCCACCGTGGTCAGCATCGCCACCTGGAAATAGATGTCGCGCTCCATGCCGCGGAAGGTATTGGCCAGCACCGCGCCGAGGATGCCCAGCGGCGCCACCAGCAGCACCGAGGTCGGCACGCTCCAGCTTTCGTACAACGCAGCAAGGCACAGGAACACGATCATCAGCGACAGCGTGTACAACAGCGGCGTCTGCGAGCCCGCCTGGCGTTCCTGGTAGGACATCGCCGTCCACTCGACGCCGAAGCCCGCCGGCAACTGCTTGGCCAGCTGTTCGATCTCGGCCATGGCATCACCGGAGGCCACGCCCGGGGCCGGTTCGCCCTGGATTTCGGTGGCCGACACGCCGTTGTAGCGTTCCAGGCGCGGCGAACCGTAATCCCAATGCTTGCTGGCGAAGGCGCTGAACGGAACCATCTCACCCTTGTCGTTCTTCACCGACCAGAGATCGAAGTCCTCCGGCACCATGCGGAACGGCTGGTCAGCCTGCACGAACACGCGCTTGACGCGGCCGCGATCGATGAAGTCATCGATGTACGAACTGCCCCACGCGGTGGCCAGGGTGGTGTTGACCTGGTCGATCGACAGGCCCAGCGAGCTGGCCTTGGCCACATCGATATCGATGCGGAACTGCGGGGTGTCTTCCTGGCCGTTCGGACGCACGTTGGCCAGCTTCTTGCTGCCGGCCGCCAGGCCGAGCAGCTGGTTGCGGGCCGCCAGCAGTGCCTCATGGCCCTGGCCGCTGTTGTCCTTCAGGAAGAAGGTGTAACCCGAAGCCGTACCCAGCTCCGGAATGGCCGGCGGCGGGAAGGCAAAGATGAAGGCATCCTTGATCTGCCCCAGTGCAGCCATCGCACGTCCGGTGATCGGCATCACACCGTTGTCGGCGTCACGATCCTTCCAGTCCTTCAGCTTGACGAACGCCATGCCCGCGTTCTGGCCCATGCCGGCGAAGCTGAAGCCCTGCACCGAGAACACCGATTCGACGGCACCCTTCTCGTTTTCCATGAAGTGCTTTTCGAGCGCGGCGATCGATTCCAGCGTGCGCTCCTGGGTTGCACCCACCGGGGCCTGCACCAGCGCCATCAGCACGCCCTGGTCTTCATTGGGCAGGAACGAGCTGGGCAGGCGCACGAACAGCACGCCCATCAGCAGGAACAGTGCGGCCACGATGCCCATGAACCGCCACGGGCGATGCAGGATGCCGCGCACGCCGCGCTGGTAGCTTTCGCTGGTACGGTCGAAGCCGCGGTTGAAGCCGTTGAAGAAGCGACCGGCGAAACCGCGGTGGGCGACATGGTGCTCGCCCTTCTTCAGCGGCTTGAGCATGGTCGCGCACAGCGCCGGCGTCAGCACGATCGCCACCAGTACCGACAACGCCATCGCCGACACGATCGTCGCCGAGAACTGCCGGTAGATCACACCGGTGGAGCCGCTCATGAAGGCCATCGGCACGAACACCGCCGACAGCACCAGGCCGATACCCACCAGCGCACCGGTGATCTGGCTCATCGACTTGCGGGTGGCTTCCAGCGGCGACAGGCCCTCTTCGGACATGATGCGTTCAACGTTCTCCACCACCACGATGGCATCGTCCACCAGCAGGCCGATGGCCAGCACCATCGCGAACATGGTCAACATGTTCACCGAGAAGCCCAGCACCGACAGCACGCCGAAGGTACCCAGCAGCACCACCGGCACGGCGATGGTCGGGATCAGGGTGGCGCGGAAGTTCTGCAGGAACAGGTACATCACCACGAACACCAGCACGATCGCTTCGAGCAGGGTCTGCACCACGCCCTTGATCGACACGCGCACGAACGGGGTGGTGTCGTACGGGATCTCGGCCTTCAAACCGGCCGGGAAGAAGCCTTCCAGTTCCTTCAGGGTTTCATCGACACCGGCCGCGGTATCCAGCGCGTTGGCGCCGGTGGCCAGGGTGACCGCCAGGCCGCTGGCCGGCTGGCCGTTGTAGCGGGTGACGAAGTCGTACGACTCGGCGCCCAGCTCGACGCGGGCAACGTCGCCCAGGCGCAGTTCGGCACCGTCCTGCGCGCCGCGCACGATGATGTTGCGGAACTGTTCCGGGGTCTGCAGGCGCGACTGCGCGTTGATGGTGGCGTTGAGCTGCTGGCCCTTCACCGACGGCGCACCACCCAGCTGACCGATGGCCACCTGCGCGTTCTGTGCCTTCACCGCAGCAACCACTTCCGGCACCGACATGCCGTAGGTGTGCAGCTTGTTCGGGTCCAGCCAGATGCGCATGGCGTACTTGCCACCGAACACCTGGATGTTGCCCACGCCCGGCACGCGGCTGAGACGGTCCACGACATTGGAGCCGACGTAGTCGGCGATGTCGTTGGCATCCATGCTGCCGTCTTCGGACACGAACGCGATGACGTTCAGGAAGCCCGAGCTGGACTTGGCCACGTTGATGCCCTGCCGCTGCACTTCCTGCGGCAGCAGTGGCATCGCCAGCTGCAGCTTGTTCTGCACCTGCACCTGGGCGATGTCGGGGTTGGTACCGCTCTCGAAGGTCAGGGTGATGGTGGCCTGGCCGTTGGACGAGCTGTTTGAGGAGAAGTAGATCAGGCCATCAAGGCCCTTCATGTTCTGCTCGATGATCTGCGTCACCGAGTCTTCGACCACCTTGGCCGAAGCACCCGGGTAGCTGGCGCTGATTTCCACCGCCGGCGGTGCGACGTTGGGGTACATCGAGATCGGCAGCTTGAACAGGGCCAGGCCGCCGGCGAGCATGATGATGATCGCGATGACCCACGCGAAGATGGGTCGATCGATGAAGAAACGTGCCATAGGGTTCTCCGCTTACTTCGCGCCTGCGGCCGCAGCTGCAGGTTGGGCGGCGGCCGGCTTGGCCGGGGCGGCGCCCTGTTCGGTGGCGTTCACGGGCATGCCCGGGCCGATCTTCTGCAGGCCTTCGACGATGACCTTGTCACCGGCCTTCAGGCCGTCCTCGACCAGCCACTTGTCGCCGACGGTGCGGCTGACCTTGACCGGGCGCACTTCGACCTTGTTGTCCTTGCCGACCACCATCGCGCTGGTATCACCCTTCGGATCGCGGGCGATGCCCTGCATCGGCACCAGCACCGCATCGCTGCGCACCCCGCCGCCGATCACCGCGCGCACGTACATGCCCGGCATCAGCAGGCCATCGGGATTGTCGACCTTGACCCGCAGCGCGAAGCTGCCAGTGGCTGGATCGACGCTGACTTCGGAGAACTCCAGCGTGCCCTTGTGTTCGAAGGTGCTGCCGTCTTCCATCAGGATGCTGACCGGCGTCTGCTGGTTGTCCTGCAGGCGGCCGGCGGCCAGTTCGCGGCGCAGCTGCAGCAGCTCGGCCGAGGACTGGGTGAGGTCGACGTAGATCGGGTCCAGCTGCTGCACGGTCGCCAGCGCCGTGGCCTGGCCGGCGCTGACCAGCGCGCCCTGGGTGACGCTGGACTTGCCGATGCGACCACTGATCGGCGCGGTGATGCGCGCATAACCGAGGGTCACGTTGGCGGCATCCAGTGAGGCCTTGGCGGCGCCGACATCGGCCTCGGCCTGCTTCTGCGCGGCCACGGCGTTTTCCAGATCCTGCTGGCTGACCGCGTCGACCTTGGCCAGCTCGGTGATGCGCTTGGCGCTCAACCGCGCCGCATTGGCGGTGGCTTCGGCGCGGGCCAGCTGTGCACGCGCACTGTTGGCCTGGGCGCGATAGCTGGCGTCCTCGATCTGGTACAGCGGCTCGCCGGCCTTGACCATCCCACCCTCGGTGAACAGGCGCTTGGCGACGATGCCGTTGACCTGCGGGCGCACTTCGGCGACCAGGAAGGCGTTGGTGCGGCCCGGCAGCTCACGGGTCAGGCCGACGGTCTCGGACTTCAGCGTGACCACGCTGACCTGGCCCGGTCCCTGTTCGGGCGCCTGGGGTTGGCCGCCGCAGGCAGCGACGGTCGCAGCGATCGCCAGCGACAACGCGAAGGGTCGGATTCGGCTCAGCAACATGATGGGAATGGCTCTTGAGGGGAGGGATCTCAGTCGGCTCTGGTACGGAGGACCCTCCCCTTGCAGGAGCGGAGACCGCGCGGACAGCGCCCACCCGGGTGGAGTGGGAGCCAGGACAGGCCTGCCACGCACACGACGGGAATGATGGGAGGGAAATATACATACATGCGTGTTTGTTTGTAAACCGGTACAATTCAGCCACGTTTCACGCTAACTCGTACCCACTCATGGCCCGCAAGACCAAAGAGGACACCCAGGCGACCCGGGAAGGCATCCTGGACGCCGCCGAAACCTGCTTCCACGAGCACGGCGTCGCCCGCACCACGCTGGAGATGATCGGTGCGCGCGCCGGCTACACGCGCGGCGCGGTGTACTGGCACTTCAAGAACAAGGGCGAAGTGCTGGCGGCGATGATCGAACGGGTGCACCTGCCTTTCATGCAGGAACTGGAGCGCACCTCCAGCGACCAGCGCGATACTCCGGTGCACGATCTGCGCGCGGTGATGATCCACTCGTTCATCGAGCTGTCCGAGGACGAGCGCCTGCGCAAGACCATGGAGATCATGCTGCGCAGCGATGCCTCGGCTGACACCAGGGTACTGACCGAACTGCAGCAGGCCGGCTTCCGCGATGCCCTGGACCGGATGGAACGCGCCCTGCGCCGTGCCCAGGACCTGGGCCAGCTGCGCGACGGCGCCGACCCGAAGATCGCCGCGCGCATGCTGCACGCCACCGTGCTCGGCGTGCTGCACGGGGCGATGGTCGAGCCGGACCTGATGGACCTCAAGCGCGATGGCATGCTGGCGCTGGACATGACCCTGGCCGCCTACGTGAAGGAAGGCGTGTTCGTACCGGGTTCGGTGCCGGAGCCGCTGCCGGAGGCGTGAGCGGCACAAGGGTCGGATCCCTCTCCGCCCGGAGAGGGCTCTGACCCGTTGCAGGTGGGGTCAGAGCCCTCGCCAGAGCGAGGGATCCGACCCCGCAACGAAAAAGGCCGCCTTCCGGCGGCCTTTTCATTTACAGGATGTAACGGCTCAGGTCCGGATCCTGCACCAGCTCACCCAGGTGCGCATCGACATAGGCACTGTCGATGGCCAGGGTTTCACCATCGCGATCAGGCGCTTCGTAGCTGAGCGAATCCAGCAGGCGCTCCAGCACGGTGTGCAGGCGGCGCGCACCGATGTTTTCCTGGCGCTCGTTCACCTGGAACGCGATCTCGGCCAGGCGGTCGATCGCATCAGTGGTGAAGCTGACCTTGACGCCTTCGGTGGCCAGCAGCGCTTCGTACTGCTTGGTCAGCGCAGCCTTCGGTTCAGTCAGGATGCGCACGAAATCGGCCTTGCTCAGCGCACCCAGCTCCACGCGGATCGGGAAGCGGCCCTGCAGCTCGGGGATCAGGTCGCTGGGCTTGGCCAGGTGGAAGGCGCCCGATGCGATGAACAGGATGTGGTCGGTCTTGATCGTGCCGTACTTGGTGGACACGTTGGACCCTTCCACCAGCGGCAGCAGATCGCGCTGCACGCCTTCGCGCGAGACATCACCGCCAGACGAGCCTGCGTCACCCCGCTTGGCGACCTTGTCGATCTCGTCGATGAACACGATGCCGTGCTGTTCGCAGGCTTCGATCGCGGCAGTGCGGATATCGTCCTCATTGACCAGCTTGCCGGCTTCTTCTTCCTGCAGCAGCGGGCGCGCGGCCTTGATGGTCAGCGTGCGCTTGTGCGCCTTGGCACCACCGCCGAGGTTGGCGAACATCGACTTCAGCTGCTGGCCCATTTCCTCCATACCCGGCGGGGTCATGATGTCCATGCTGACGTTGGCGGTCAGGTCCAGCTCGATCTCGCGATCATCCAGCTCGCCGTTGCGCAGCATCTTGCGGAACTTGATGCGGGTCTCGTTGTCCTGCGCCGACGGCTCGTTGCGCGCCGCCTCCGGGTCGAAGCCGATGCCACCGCTGCGGCGCGGCAGCAGCGCATCGAGGATGCGGTCTTCGGCGCGCTCTTCGGCCTGCGTACGGACGCGCACCTTGGCCTGCTCGCGGTACAGCTTGACGGCGGTATCGGCGAGGTCGCGGATGATCTGCTCGACGTCCTTGCCGACATAGCCGACTTCGGTGAAGCGGGTCGCTTCGACCTTGACGAACGGCGCGTTGGCCAGCGTGGCCAGGCGGCGCGCGATCTCGGTCTTGCCGACGCCGGTCGGGCCGATCATCAGGATGTTCTTGGGCATGACCTCATTGCGCAGCTCGGGCTGCAGCTGCATGCGGCGCCAGCGGTTGCGCAGGGCGATGGCGACTGCGCGCTTGGCGTCGTGCTGGCCGACGATGTGCCGGTCCAGTTCCTGCACGATCTCGCGCGGGGTCATGGTGGCGGAGGAAACTTCGATCTTGTGCGGCATGGGTGTGCTCACGAATTCGTTGTCGGTAGCGCCGGGCCATGCCCGGCGGATCGGGAATGCCTGTGACGGTTCCCCGTCACAGCTCCTCGACCACCACGTTGCGGTTGGTGTAGATGCAGATGTCGCCGGCGATGTTGATCGCTTCGCTGGCAATGGTGCGTGCGTCCAGTTCGGTGTGCGCCATCAGCGCGCGTGCAGCGGACAGTGCATAGGAACCACCGGAACCGATGGCGATGATGCCGTCCTCCGGCTCGATCACGTCGCCGGTGCCGCTGATGATCAGCGAGGTTTCCTTGTCGGCCACCGCCAGCAGGGCTTCAAGCTTGCCCAGGCGGCGCTCGGTGCGCCAATCCTTGGCCAGTTCCACCGCAGCACGCTGCAGCTGGCCGTGCTTTTCCAGCTTGGCCTCGAACAGCTCGAACAGGGTGAAGGCATCGGCGGCAGCGCCAGCGAAGCCGGCCAGCACCTGGCCATCGCGGCCGAGGCGGCGGACCTTGCGTGCGTTGCCCTTCATCACCGTGTGGCCGAGGGTGACCTGGCCGTCGCCGGCAATGGCCACGTGCTCGCCGCGACGAACGCAGACGATGGTGGTGGCGTGGAAAACGGTGGGATTCTGACTGGGGTCCATGCGGCCTCCGATAGCTGTTCACGGGACATGGGGACAGCCGCCGAAGCGATCAAGCCCGTGCCGATGGCTGCCGTTCAGCGCTTGGCATGCGATGGCCGGTCCGGATTGGGCTCGATGCCCCATGCCACATACCAGTCTTCACCCTGCGTCTCGATCGGGTGCTGGGTGCGGCCGGAGCCGTTGCCACAGGCCAGTGCGTCGGCGGCGCAGTAACGGTCGCAGCCCCAGCAGATGCGCTCGGGGTGCTTGGGACGCAGCGGAATGGGCTTTGCCATGGTCGGTATCGCTTCGTGGCCTGCGGCCACGATGCGCCGATCGCCCCTGCGCTGCCCTGATCAAGATCAAGCGGCGGCCGTTCCGGTAGCGCCGGGCCATGCCCGGCGAGCGCGCAGCGCGAGCTGCGTCGCATGCACGCGAATTGGATCGCACAGCCGCCGGGCATGGCCCGGCGCTACTCCCCCTTGTCGGGCGGGTCTTTGCGGCGTTTCGCGCGCGGGTGCGCCGCATCGTAGACCTTGGCCAGGTGCTGGAAGTCCAGGTGCGTGTAGATCTGCGTGGTGGCGATGTCGGCATGGCCGAGCAGTTCCTGCACACCGCGCAGATCGCCGGAGGATTCCAGGATGTGGCTGGCGAAACTGTGCCGCAGCATGTGCGGGTGCACGTGCTTGAACAAGCCTTGGCGCTGCGCCAGCTGGCGGATGCGGATCTGCACCGCGCGCTGGCTGATCGGTCCGTTGCGGCCGGGAAAAACCGGTGTGGCAGCACCACCACCGCTTTCGCTGCGCCAGGTCAGCAGCGCTTCGCGTGCCGGCTTTCCGAAGGGAACGCGACGTTGCCGGTTGCCCTTGCCCATCACGTTGACCAGGCCACTGGCGAAATCCAGGTCGCGCCAGGTCAGCGCACAAACTTCGCTCAAGCGCAGGCCGGAGGAATAGAACAGTTCCAGCAGCGCGCGGTCACGACGACCCAGCTCGCCTTCCGGTTCCAGTTCAACCAGCTGCACGGCTTCGTCGGCGTCGAGTACCTGCGGCAATCGTCTCGGTGCGCGTGGTGCTTTCAGCGTCGCTGCCGGGCTGGCCTCGATACGGCCATGCTTGAGCAGCCAGGCATAGAAGCTGCGGCAGGCCGACAACCGGCGCTGCAGGCTCTTGGCCGACAGGCCACGGCGGTGTTCGTCGGCCACGAACTGGCGCACCGCGTCGGCGTCCAATGCCTCCACGGCCACGCCGCGGGGTTCGGCCCACGCCGACAATGCGTCCAGGTCGCGGCGGTAGGCATCGAGCGTATGCGCCGACATCCGCCGCTCCACCTGCAGGTGCTGCAGGAACGCCTGCACCGCGCTCATCGTCGTCGTTTCCCGCTCAATCCGCGAAGCGCTTGAGCCCGGTCACCAGGGCCTCGCCCATCATCCGCAGGAACAGCGTGCCCATGCCGGGATAGAAGCGGTTCGGATCGTGGCTGCCCACCGCGATCAGGCCAACGCCCGGCAGCGGCAGCAAGGCGGTGGTCTGCACTTCCTCACTGCGCGCGCCGTACAGCACCGCGTTCTTGTCGCTGTGCAGGCGGCCACAGATCGGCTCGCCATCCTTCAGGCAGTCGCGGAACGGGCCCAGCTGCGCATCATCGGCAGCCAGCACCTGCAGCCACTCGGCCTGCTCCAGCCCGGCCACCGGCGCATGCACCACCAGCCGCACCAGATCGCCGGCAAAGTCTTCCTGCAGCGACGCCGCCATCGCGCGCAGCGTGTCGGCGGCGTTGTCCTGCTTCATCAGCGCCAGGGTGAGCTGATGCGTACGCACCGCCAGCCGCTCGTTGACCTGCGCGGTCGCGCCCAGGTCGGCCAACCGTCGCGCCAGCTCGCGGTTCTTCTCGCGCAGCACTTCCAGCTGGTAGCTGGCCAGCGATGCGGTCGGGCCGTCATCGCGTGGCACCACCAGGGTCAGCGCCAGGTCCGGGAACTGCTTGAGGAAGCCCGGATGACGCCGCAACCAGGCGGCGACTTCATGGGCGCCGAGCTTGTCGACGGTCTCAGTCATGCGATCCACTCCCCTTCGAAGACGAATGCGGTCGGGCCCGCCATCACCACCGGCTGGCCATCGCCCGGCCACTGGATGCGCAGGTCGCCACCAGGCAGGCTGATGCGCGCATCGCGCTGCAGGCGGCCGCGATGCATCAGGGTCACCGCAGCCGCGCAGGCACCACTGCCGCAGGCCAGGGTTTCACCCACGCCGCGCTCGAACACGCGCAGGCGTGCATGTTCCGGGCCCATCACCTGGGCGAAGCCCACGTTCACCGACTTCGGGAACGAGGCATGCTGCTGCAGCAGTCCGCCCACGCGCTCGACCGGTGCAGCGTCGACCAGGCCCACTTCGATCACCGCGTGCGGATTGCCCATCGACACCGCCGCGAAGCGCACGGTCTCGCCCTGCAGTGGCAGCAGGTATTCCTCGCGCGGGTGGGCGAAGCCGATCAGCGGCACCTGCGCCGGCTCGAACAGCGGTACGCCCATCGACACTGCGTACTGGCCATCGCCGAGGACATCCACGGCATGGCTGGCCAGCGGGCTGTCGATCACGAAGCGATCGCCCTGCGCACTGCCCTCGCGCACCAGCCAGGCGGCGATGCAGCGCGCGCCGTTACCGCACTGCTCGGAATTGGAACCATCGGCGTTCCAGATGCGGTACGAGGCGACCGAGCCTTCGGCGCGCGGCGGCTCGATGGTCAGGATCTGGTCGCAGCCGACGCCGGTATGGCGGTCGGCCAGGCGCGCGGCCAGTTCCGGGGTGGGCGGCGGGGTGCCGTCGCGCAGGTCGATCACTACGAAATCGTTGCCCGCGCCGTGCATCTTGCTGAAGCGCAGGCCGTTGCTACCGGCCCTACTCATTCCCGTCGTCCACCTTCTTGACCGGGTCCGGGGTGACCGACGGACTGCCGTCACCGGTGCTCTGGGTGGCCGCGGGCGTAGTGTCGGCATCAGTGGCCGGTTCGACGGTTTCTTCCACCGGCACCGGCTTCTGCGGCAGCACCAGCGGACCCTTGTTGCCGCATGCGGCGAGGAACAGCAGCGAGGCCGCTGCCAGCGGAATCAGGATGACATTGCGATGGGGGATGTTCATGCCCCGAGTATAGCCATTGGCGGCTGAGCGGTTGGTGCAGGGTGCCGCGCCACGCATCCGCCGGGCATGGCCTGGCGCTACCGCATCCCGGCACCGTGGTAGCGCCGGGCCATGCCCGGCGGGAGAGATCACTCGGCCGGTGGCAGCGGCCGGGTCCACAGCCAGATCGCCACCACGGTCATGCTGCCGATGGAGAACCACTTCACCCAGGCCACCGGCACGCACCACAGCATGATGCCGGCGCACACCGCCATGGTGATCGTGGCCATCCACTTGCCATAGCGGCTGACCGCACCATGTGCCTGCCAGTTGGTGATGGCCGGGCCGAACCGCGGGTGCTGCAGCAGCCAGCCGTGCAGGCGCTCGGAGCCGCGCGAGGCGGCCCAGGCCGAGATCAGGATGAATACGGTAGTGGGCAGCCCCGGCACGAAGATGCCGACGATGCCGGTGCCCAGGCTGGCATAGGCCAGCAGCCACCACGCCCAGCGGAACCGCACCGGCCGGGTGGGCGCAGGCAGATCCTGGGTGGCGGGCGGTTCGGGCAGATTCATCGCGCAAGGATACCCAGCGCAGGTGGCGGCGGCGATATCACCGCCGCCACGATGCGTCATTCCGTCGCAGCGCCGGCGGCCGGCATTTCGATGCCCAGCTGCTGCAGCACGAACGCATACGACTCGGACAGTTCGCGGTAACGCTGGAAGCGCCCGGACTTGCCGCCGTGGCCGGCTTCCATGTTGGTGCGGAACAGGATCGGGAAGTGACCGGTGTTGTCATCACGCAGCTTGGCCACCCACTTGGCCGGCTCCCAGTACTGCACCTGCGAATCCCACAGGCCGGTACCCACGAACAGCGACGGATAGGCCTGTTTTTTCACGTTGTCGTAGGGCGAGTAGGACAGCATGTACTCGTAGTACGGCTTCTGCTCGGGGTTGCCCCACTCGTCGTACTCGTTGGTGGTCAGCGGGATGGTCGGGTCGAGCATGGTGGTGACCACGTCCACGAACGGCACCTGCGCCACCAGTACGCGGTAGTCCTGTGGCGCCTGGTTGGCGATGGCGCCCATCAGCAGGCCACCGGCGCTGCCACCGGAGGCGGCGACACGATCCTTCGCCGCCCAGCCCTGTGCCACCAGGCCACGGGTGACGTCGATGAAGTCGTTGAAGGTGTTCTGCTTGTGCAGCAGCTTGCCGTTCTCGTACCAGTCGCGGCCCATTTCCTGGCCACCGCGGATGTGGGCGATGGCATACACCACGCCACGATCGAGCAGGCTCACCGCGGTCTGGTTGAAGTACGGGTCCATCGACATGCCGTAGCTGCCGTAGGCGTACTGGAACAGCGCGCCGGTGCCATCCTTCTTGTAGCCCTTGCGATAGACCAGCGACACCGGCACCTTCACCCCGTCGCGCGCGGTGATCCACACCCGGTCGGTTTCGTACTTCGATGCGTCATAGCCGATCACCGGCTGCTGTTTCAGCTGGCGACGCTCGCCGTTGGTGGTGTTCAGTTCGTACACCGTGGTCGGCGTGGTCATCGAGGTGTAGACGTAGCGCAGCCAAGTGGTGTCAGCCTCGGTGTTGTCGCCCAGGCCCATCGAATAGGCCGGTTCGTCAGCCTTTACGTAGTCGTTGCGACCGTCCTTGAACAGCAGCCGGATGCGCTCCAGGCCTTCGGAACGTTCGGCGATGGCGGTGTAGGTATCGAACAGTTCGAAGCCTTCGATGAAGACCGCATCGTCATGGGCAATCCAGTCCTTCCACTGCGCGCGCGAGGTGGCGTCGGTCGGTGCGGTCACCAGTTTGAAGTTCTTCGCACCATCGTTGGTGCGGATCACCCAGCGGCCGTCGTAGTGGTCGGCGTCGTACTCCACGTCGCGCTGGCGCGGGGCCAACACGGTGAACGTGGTGGGGTCGCTGGCCGGGGCGTAGCGCTCTTCGGAGGACACGGTGCTGTGCACGCCGATGGTGATGAAGCGATCGTCGCGGGTGCGGCCGATGCCCATGTAGAAGCTGTCGTCCTTTTCTTCGTAGACGACGGTGTCGGCGCTGGCCGGGGTGCCCAGCACGTGCTTCTTCACCCGTACGGTCAGCAGGGTTTCCGGATCATTCTCGACGTACAGCACGGTGCGGTTGTCGTCGGCCCAGACCAGGTCGCCGGAGGTGCCGGTGATCGTGTCCGGCAGCACCGTGCCGGTGCGCAGGTCCTTGAAGCGGATGACGTACTGGCGGCGGCCCACGTCATCGTCGGCCCAGGCCAGCAACTGGTTGTCCTGGCTGACCTCCATCGAGCCGACGCTGAAATAGCCCTTGCCGGCAGCCATCGTGTTGACGTTGAGCAGGACTTCCTCTGGCGCGTCCATGCTGGCCTTGCGGCGCGCATGGATGGGATAGTCCTGGCCGGTTTCGTAGCGGCTGTAGTACCAGTAGCCGCGCTCGCGCGCCGGCACACTGGCATCGTCCTGCTTGATGCGGCCGACGATCTCGCCGTACAGCGCATCCTCCAGCGGCTTCAGTGGTGCCAGCAGCTGGTCGGCGTAGGCGTTCTCGGCCTGCAGGTAGGCCAGCATGGCCTTGTCCTCGCGCTTGTCGTCGCGCAGCCAGTAATAGTCATCGTTGCGGGTCGCGCCGAACGGCGCCTTGACCACGTGCGGACGCTTCTCAACATCCGGCGGAACGGGCGGGGTGGCGGCGGTAGCGGTGCTGGTCATCAGGCTCGCAAGCAACAGGCAGAGAGTGGATTTCATGAAATAAGGCTCCAGGCGCTTCAATGCAATGGTCTCGACGGGGTCAGATCCCTTTTCCCGAAAAGGGATCTGACCCCAATCGCGGCGAAGCGGCAACCCTGCGGATCGTCATGGGCGCGGTTCCTGTTGGGGTCAGAGCCCTTTTCCATGCAAAAGGGATCCGACCCCGGCACCCGGCGTACCATGTGTGGCATGAGTACCCTGCCCCACACGCCGGGCTACAGCCGGCGCAGCCACGAAATCGCTCCCTTCCATGTGATGTCCCTGCTGGCCCGCGCGCAGGCGCTGGAACAGGCCGGTCACGATGTGATCCATCTGGAGATCGGCGAACCGGACTTCACCACCGCCGAGCCGGTCGTGCGGGCCGGCCAGGCGGCGCTGGCCGCCGGCCACACCCGCTACACCGCCGCACGCGGCCTGCCGGCCCTGCGCCAGGCGATCAGCGGCTTCTATCGCAGCCACTACGGCCTGGATATCGACCCCGAACGCATCCTGGTCACGCCGGGCGGCTCCGGCGCGCTGCTGCTGGCCAGCAGCCTGCTGGTCGATCCGGGCCGCCACTGGCTGCTGGCCGATCCCGGCTATCCGTGCAACCGCCACTTCCTGCGACTGGTGGAAGGCGGCGCGCAGCTGGTGCCGGTGGGCCCTGAAACGGCCTACCAGCTGACCCCTTCGCTGGTGCAGCAGCACTGGAACGGCGACAGCGTCGGCGCGCTGGTGGCATCACCGGCCAATCCCACCGGCACCGTGCTGTCCGCCGATGAACTGGCGGCACTGTCGGCGTCGCTGCATGCGCGCGGCGGCCACCTGGTGGTCGACGAGATCTATCACGGCCTGACCTACGGCCTGGATGCGGCGAGCGTGCTGCAGGTGGATGACAGCGCGTTCGTGCTGAACAGCTTCTCCAAGTACTTCGGCATGACCGGCTGGCGACTGGGTTGGCTGGTGGCGCCGCCGGCGGCGGTACCCGACCTGGAGAAGCTGGCGCAGAACCTGTACATCAGCGCCTCGAGCATCGCCCAGCATGCGGCCCTTGCCTGTTTCAGCGAAGAGGCGATGGCGATCTTCGAACAGCGCCGCCAGGCCTTCCAGCAGCGCCGCGACTTCCTGCTGCCTGCCCTGCGCGAACTGGGCTTCCGCATCGAAGTGGAACCGCAGGGGGCGTTCTACCTGTACGCCGACGTCAGCGCCTTCACCGATGACGCGCAGGCGTTCTGTGCGCACTTCCTGGAGACCGAGCACGTAGCGTTCACCCCGGGCCTGGATTTCGGCTTCCATCGATCGAACCAGCACGTACGCCTGGCCTATACGCAGGAAGTGCCGCGGTTGCAGGAAGCGGTGGAGCGGATCGCGCGCGGGTTGAAACATTTCCGGTAGCGCTGGCCCATGCCCGGCGCTACCGTTCAACGAATGCGCAACGAAAAACGCCGCCCGAGGGCGGCGTTTTTCATTCCATCATTTACCGCCCAACCGCTCCCACAGGAAGCTGTAGGCCAGTGCGGACATGTGCGCGGCCTGCGCGTTGTTGGCCGCACCGCCATGACCGCCTTCGATGTTCTCGTAGTAGGTCACGTCCTTGCCGGCATCGATCATCTTCGCGGCCATCTTGCGGGCGTGGCCCGGATGCACGCGGTCATCGCGGGTGGAGGTGGTGAACAGCACCGGCGGGTAGCTCTTCTTCGCGTCGAACAGGTGGTACGGCGAGAAGGTCTTGATGAACTCCCAGTCGCTGGTGTCCGGGTTGCCGTACTCGGCCATCCACGACGCGCCGGCCAGAAGGTGGCTGTAGCGCTTCATGTCCAGCAGCGGAACCTGCACCACCACCGCACCGAACAGCTCGGGGTACTGGGTCAGCATGTTGCCGGTGAGCAGGCCACCGTTGCTGCCGCCCTGCACGCCCAGGTGCTTGGCCGAAGTGATCTTGCGGGTGACCAGGTCCTGGGCAACGGCGGCCATGTCTTCATAGGCCTTGTGACGGTTCTGCTTCAGCGCCGCCTGGTGCCAGCGCGGGCCGTATTCGCCACCACCGCGGATGTTGGCGACCACGTACACGCCGCCCTTCTCCAGCCAAGCGCGGCCCATGCCACCGGAATACGACGGGGTCAGCGAGATCTCGAAGCCACCGTAACCGTACAGCAGGGTCGGGTTGGAGCCATCGAGCTTCATCGCCTTGTCGTGCACCACGAAGTACGGCACGCGGGTGCCGTCCTTGCTGGTGGCGAAGTGCTGTTCGATGACCTTGCCGTTGGCATCGAAGAACGCCGGCATGGTCTTGAGCACTTCTGGCGCCTTGCCGATGTCGGCGATGGCCAGGGTGGTCGGGGTCAGGTAGTCGGTGGCGGTCAGCCACACTGCATCGCTGTCATTGCTGTCGACCGCACTGACGCCCAGGGTGCCGAAGGCCGGCGCGCCGACGAAGTCGCTCTTCTGCCAGCCCTTGGCGGTCGGGGTCAGCACCGACAGGCGGTTCTTGACGTCGTCCAGCACGTTCAGCACCAGGTGGTTCTTGGTCCACGAGGCACTGGCCAGCGAGGTGGTCGCGGTCGGGGTGAACAGCACCTCGAAGTCGCGCTTGCCGGCCAGGAAATCATCCAGCCTGGTCACCAGCAGCGCGCCGGAGGCGTAGGTCTTGCCACCCACGGTCCACGGATCGCGCAGTTCCAGGGTCAGCCACTGTTTGTGCAGGCCCTTCTCGGCCGAGTTCGGCGCATCGATCCTGGTCAGCTTGCCATCGTCGCCGCGCAGGTAGATCTCGTTGTTGTAGAAGGCCAGCGTGCGGCTGACCAGGTTGCGCTCGAAGCCCGGGGTGTCATCGTGCATCGCCGCGATGTACATGTCTTCCGGCTTGCCTTCATAGACCAGGCTGGCCGCGGACATCGGCGTGCCACGCTTCCACAGCTTGGCCACGCGCGGGTAACCGGAGGTGGTCATCGAACCGGTACCGAAATCGGTGTAGACGAACACGGTGTCCTGGTCGATCCAGCTCAGGCCGCCTTTCGATTCGGGACGGAAGAAGCCGTCCTTGATCCAGCTCTTGCTGGCCAGGTCGAACTCGCGGGTGACATCGGCGTCGGCGCCGCCGCGCGACAGCGCGATCAGGCAACGGCTGTAGTCCGGACGCAGGCAGTCGGCGCCGTGCCAGACCCAGTTTTCGTTCTCGGCCTTGTTCAGCGCATCCAGGTCGAGCACGGTCTCCCAGGTCGGCGAGGCCTTGCGGTACTCGGCCAGGGTGGTGCGGCGCCACAGGCCGCGCTCGTGCTGCTTGTCCTTCCAGAAGTTGTAGTAGTAGTCTCCGATCTTCTGCACGCCGGGAATCTTGGCGTCCGAGTCGAGCACCTCGCGGATGCTGGTTTCCATCTGCTTGAAGGCCGGGGTCTGCGCCAGGCGCGCCTCGGACTTGGCGTTCTGTTCCTTGACCCAGGACAACGGCTTGTCGCCGGTGACGTCCTCCAGCCAGGCGTAACGGTCGGTGTCTTCAGCGGCCACGGCGGTACCCACCGAGGCAGCGGTCATCATGCCGGCCAGCAGGCAGGCGGAAGCGAATCGTGACATTGCAGCTCCAGGCAGTCATTAGCCTTGGGACGCTAGCATGGATCGCCCGGGCCGCCCCCGTGTCGAAGGTCAGGCCGTGGCGGTGTGCGCCTTGCGCGTACGTGGCTGTGAGCGGCGCCGGGCCTGCCCGGTGTCGCGTCGCAACCAGCGCCGCACGGCCCGCGTTGGCAACGGGCAGCGCAGCAGGGCCCACCAGGCCGCCAGCGGCATGCCGACCAGCCACAGCGGCAACCAGCCCAGCCAGGCACTGCTGCCGCGCGCAGCCGGCCACACCAGCACCACGGCCAGCCCGGCCAAGGCGAGCTGCGGCACCACCCGCAGCAGGCGGGGATCGGCACGTTCGCTGACGCGTTCAGTTGGCGGGCGGTGGCGGGGACGTGTGCGCATGCGGATTTTCCGGTGGTCGATGCACGCCAGCTTGGCTGCGGGGCTTCTCACCGGCTGCGACACCATTGACGGATTGCGTGCACACAGTGACCATGCGCGGGCAAGCCCACTGGAGCCCGCTCCCGCATGACCTCGATCCGCCCGCTCTGCGCTGTGTTGCTGGCCCTGTCCCTGGGCGGTCCGGCAGTGGCTGCCGATTCCCCACCGTCGTCCCGCAACAGCGCCGCGGAAGCCTCTGCAGACGGGGCGATCGACCTGCAGCGCTTCATGGGGACCTGGTACGTGATCGGCCGCGTGCCGAACTTCATCGAACGCGGCCACGTCACCAGCGTCAACCAGTACGAGCTGCGCGAGGACCACAAGGTCGCCATCACCTATCGCTACCGCGATGGGTTCGGCGAGCCTCTGCAAGAAATCCGCGCGCGTGCCAGTGTCGATCCGGACAGTGGCAACCACGGCTGGCGCACCTGGTTCTACCGGGTCGTGCCGACTCATTCGCGTGTGCTGGAAGTGGCGCCGGACTATTCCTGGGCGCTGATCGGCTACCCGGGGCGCGAGATGGCCTGGATCTTCTCGCGTACGCCGGACATGGACAAAGGCCTCTACAAGGAGCTGGCCGAGCGCTTGCGTGACGAGTACGGCGTAAACACCGACAAGCTCAAGCGCGTGCCGCAGCACGCCGATCAGGTGGGCAAGCTGGGCTACGAAGTGCCGAACGTGCGTTGAGACGCCGCCGCCGGGCATGGCCCGGCGCTGCCGCGCGAACGTTCCGGTAGCGCCGGGCCATGCCCGGCGGAAGCCCCAGTTACTTGCGGCTGTAATGCGCGACCAGGCGGTCGCCCAGCATCTGCAGCAGCTGCACCAGCACCAGCAGCAGGACCACGGTGACCAGTGCCACGTCGGTGTGCGAGCGCTGGTAGCCGTCGCGGAACGCCAGGTCACCCAGACCACCGGAACCGATCGCACCGCCCATCGCCGTGAAACCGATCAGGGCCACGGTGGTCACCGTCGCACCGGCAATCAGGCCCGGCCGTGCTTCGGGCAGCAGCACGCGGGTGACCAGCTGCCAGGTGGTGGCACCCATGGCCTGGGTCGCCTCGATCACGCCACGATCCACTTCACGCAACGCGGTTTCCACCAGGCGCGCATAGAACGGCGCAGCGCCGATGACCAGCGGCACGATCGCGCCACGCACACCCAGCGAGGTACCCATCATGAACAGGGTCACCGGGATCAATACGATCATCAGGATGATGAAGGGCACCGAGCGCAGCAGGTTCACCACCAGCGCGAGCACGCCGTAGGCGAACGGCCGGCGCTTCAGCTGTGGCGCACCGAACAGGTACAGCAGCACGCCCAGCGGCAGGCCGATGGCCAGGGTCAGTGGCAGCGAACCGGCCAGCATCAGCAGGGTGTCGATGGTGGCCTGGCCGATGTCGGCCCACTTGCCTGCATCCAGGTGGCGGAAGAAGCCGCCGGCGGTGGCGATGATCATCGACGCAGTTCCTCAACGTGCACGCCGGCAGCCACGAACGCGGCCTGCGCGGCGGACTGGTCGCCGCCCACCAGGGCGACGATCAGCTGGCCATACGGGGTGTCCTTGATCCGGTCGATACGGCCGGACAGGATGTTGTAGTCGACCCCGGTCTGCCGCGCGACGCTGCCGAGCAGGGGTTCGTAGGTGTCGGCGCCGAGGAAGGTCAGGCGCACGACACGGCCGCCGACCGCGTCGAAATCGCGGTGCAGCGTGCCCTCGTCCACCTGCTCCGATTCGCTCACGAAACGGCGGGTGGTCGGGTGCTGCGGGTGCAGGAACACCTTCGTCACCGGTCCGGTCTCGACCAGCTGGCCGGCATCGAGCACGGCCACGCGGTCGCAGACGCGACGGATCACGTCCATCTCGTGGGTGATCAGCACGATGGTCAGGCCCAGTTCGCGGTTGATCTTCGACAGCAGCGCCAGCACCGAGGCGGTCGTCTGCGGATCGAGCGCGCTGGTGGCCTCGTCGCACAGCAGGATCTGCGGGCGGGTGGCCAGTGCCCGGGCGATGCCCACACGCTGCTTCTGCCCGCCCGACAGCTGCGCCGGGTACTTGTCCGCATGCGCCTGCAGGCCGACGGTCTGCAGCAGTTCGGCCACGCGCGCGTCGATCTCGGCCTTCGGCGTACCGGCCAGTTCCAGCGGGAAAGCGACGTTGCCGGCCACCGTGCGCGAGGACAGCAGGTTGAAGTGCTGGAAGATCATGCCGATCCGGCGGCGCAGCGCGCGCAGGCCCTCCGGCTCCAGTGCGGTGACATCTTCACCGGCGATCAGCAGACGGCCGCCGCTGGGCTCTTCCAGGCGGTTGATCATGCGGATCAGCGTCGATTTGCCCGCACCGGAATGGCCGATGATGCCGAACACCTCACCGGCCTCGATGGTCAGGTCCAGCGGCTGCAGCGCGCTGACCGCGCGGCCGGCAACGGCATAGGATTTGTGCAGGCGCTGGAACTCGATCACGGGATCAGCTCACCGGGAGGTCGATGGAAGGGGGCGTGCAGCCTACCAGCGCCGGCGCTCGCGCGCCCGCGCCATGGGCCAGAATGTTATTCCTTTTGGTTCTAAGGCGCTCGCAACGGCGCATTGGCCGGGGCCAGAGCCCCTGCGGGGATCTGTCCCATTCCCCAGCCACACCGGTTCAGGGATGGTCCAACGGTTTCGGCGGTTCCTGCCGGTTCACCCGCTCGCGGTGCAGCAGATAGAGGCCCGAGGCGACGATGATCGCCGCGCCCGCCCAGGTGTAGGCGTCCGGCAGCTGCCCCCAGAAGGCCAGATCCCAGCCGATCACCCAGACCAGGCCGCTGTACTCCAGCGGCGCGATCATCGAGGCCTCACCCAGCTGGAAGGCCTTGGTCAGCGCGATCTGGCCCAGCGCACCGGCCAGGCCCATGCCGGCGATCAATGGCGCATGCGCCATCTGCAGCGGCACCCACCCGGGGATCGCCAGCAGCCCGGCGCCGATGGCCATGATGACCAGGAACCAGACCACCATCGACTGCGAGGTATCGGTGCGGGTCAGCAGGCTGACGGTGATCGCGGCGATGGCATAGGCGGTGGCAGCGGCCAGCACCATCAGCCCCGGCACCGAGATGAAACCGCCCACGCCCGGCCGCAGCACCACCAGCACGCCGACCAGGCCGATGCCGATGGCGACCCAGCGCCGCGGCCCCACCCGCTCGCCCAGCAGCGGCACCGACAAGGCAGCAATCAGCAGCGGCGCGACGAAATAAATGGTGTACGCGGTGGACAGCGGCAGGTCGCGCAGGGCGAACACGAAGCAGCCGATCATCGCCATGCCCAGCCCGCCGCGCAGCAGGTGCAGGCCCCAGCGGCGCGGGATCAGCGAACGTGGCCCGGCACTGGCCAGCACCCAGACCAGCACGAAGGGCAGCGACGCCACGCCCCGCAGGAAGGTCACCTCCAGCGAGGGATAGCTGGCCGAGAGCTGCTTCATGCCGGCGTCCATCAGCGAGAAACAGGCGACAGCCGCGACCATCCAGGCCACGGCGCGCGAAGGGGAGCGTTGCAGGTTCATGGCCCATTATCGCCGAGCGCGCCGGATTGTAGAGCCGAGCCCATGCTCGGCTGGCGGTCTTGTAGAGCCGAGCCCTTGCTCGGCTGGCGGTCTTGTAGAGCCGAGCCCATGCTCGGCTGCTCTTCACAACGCAGCCGAGCATGGGCTCGGCTCTACAGAAAAGCGACAGCCACGGCATGGGCCCGGCTACAGAAAGCGGGCACCCAGGCCCACGCGATAGAATGACCGCCACTGATTTCTGCGGAGTAACGCCCATGCCTTCCTTCGACGTTGTGTCCGAAGTCGACACCCACGAACTGACCAATGCGCTCGACCAGGCCAACCGCGAGCTTGCCACCCGCTTCGACTTCAAGGGCGTGGACGCCAGGTTCGAGCGCGAGGGTGAAGTGATCACCCAGTCCGCACCGAGCGAGTTCCAGCTCAAGCAGATGAACGACATCCTGCGCGCACGCCTGGCCGCCCGCAGCATCGACGTGCTCAGCCTGGAATATGGCGACGTGGAAACCAACCTGGCCCAGGCCCGGCAGAAGATCACCGTCAAGCAGGGCATCGAGCAGAAGATCGCCAAGAAGATCGCCGCGGCGCTGAAGGAAGCCAAGCTGAAGGTGGAAACCCAGATCAACGGCGACAAGCTGCGGGTGATGGGCAAGAAGCGCGACGACCTGCAGGACGCCATCGCCGTGCTGAAGGCCGGCAAGTTTGAACTGCCGCTGCAGTTCAACAATTTCCGCGATTGATCGACGCCGGGGTGTAGCGCCGGCTCCGACCGCCGGCCTCACTCGCGCAGCAGTCTGTACAGCGTTGTCCGCGAGATTCCGAGTTGGCGTGCAGCGAGGCTGAGGTTGCCGTCGGCGGCACGTGCGGCGCGGCGCGCTGCATCGCGCTGCTGGTCACGCAGTGGCGCCGCCTGCACGGGCGCCGCGGGCGCTGCAGTTGCACGCGTCCGTGCAACGCGCGGTGCCTGCAGATACTGCAGATGGACCGCACTGCCCTCGCCCAGCCGCACCCGATACGCAGGACCGGACTCCAGCAGTCGGCGTCGCTGTGCGGCGCTGGCGCCGGCAAACAGCGTGTCCAGCGAAAGCAGCGGCAGCGGCCCACGCCGTGGCAGTCCGAGCAGACGCCGGGCGACGCGGTTGGCGGCAAGCAACTGGCCGTCTTCCTGCACCGCCAACAGGCCCTGCAGCGGTGATGCCAGCCAGCGCGGATCATGCTGCACCGCCAGCAGGTGCACATCGCTGAGCGTGTGCATCAAGCGGTTCTCGATGGCCAGCGCTGCCTGCCGAAAATAGCCCTGCAGCAATGCCGGGTCGCGTTCCCCCAAGCCGGTGATGTCGATCGCACCGCAGACCTGCCCCTGCAGGTCATGCAGCGGCTCACTCAGGCAGAACACGGGGGCAAACCGCTGCAGATAGTGTTCGTTGCCGCGCACCAAGGCGGGCAGGTCGTCGGCCAGGCTGACCGCAGGCGCGGTGGTGCCGATCTCGGCCTCGCCCAGCCGCCGGCCCACCTGGATCGGCCGCAGCAGCGGCGCATCCTCCAGGCCATGGGCGCGATGCACGATCACCATGCCCTCGCGGTTGGCGCAGAACATCGTCCATCCCCGCGCACCGAACGCGGACCACAACTGCTCCAGCTCAGGCTGCACGCAACGCGCCAAGCGACGGTCGTCGCGGGACTCCAAGCGAAGGCCGTTGCTCTGCAGTGGCGGGTAGTACGGCTCCTGGCCGGGACGCACACCAGCCGCATGCGAACGCTGCCAGGACTGCTGCAACGGCAAGGGCAGCATCGCCAGCGACTGCACATCGCCCTCGGCGAACGCGGCACGCGCCGCCACCAACTGCTGTTGCCCGACTGTCGTGGCCATCATGGACGCAGAGTACACCCGCGCACGCAATGCCCGCGTTACGTCCCGGCAACGGAGCGTTTCCGTTTTCGTCAGGCATTCATCCACGCATGGCGTGGATCTATGTGTCGACCAAGGTCGACACCTACCAACAGCAACGGAGATCTGTCGAAGGCGGGGTGGGTCCGGTTGCGGGGGTGTCCGCGGCATGGATGCCGCGGCCAAGCCCCCAGGGATGGGTTCACGGCGTCCCCCGCAACCGGACCCACCCCGCCATCCCACGGAATGCCCGCTTTTGACGTTGCCGTTGACGTTGACGTTGATTCGGCGGGTGCAGGGCGCAGCCCTGCAAACCCTCACCTCACGCCGCGATCCGCAGAATCGGCTTCAGGGTAATGCCCCGCGTACTGTCCTCGGCCGCCTGGTTGATCTGCTCCAGCGGATAGAACTTCACCAGCCTGTCGAACGGGAAGCGCCCCTGCTGATACAGCGTCACCAGCTGCGGAATGAACACCTGCGGCACGCTGTCACCCTCGACGATGCCACGGATGCTACGGCCACCCAGCAGCAGGTTGTTCACATCGAAGCTGGCGGTCGTGCCCAATTTCGGCGCGCCAACCACGCCCATCATGCCCAGCCCGCCCAGCGCCTCGATACCTGCGGAGAGAACCTCCGGACGACCAGTGGATTCCAGCGCGAAATCGGCACCGCCACCGGTGATCGCACGCACGGCCTCGATCACGTCGGTCTCGCGGCTGTTGACCACGTGGGTGGCGCCCAGCTCCTTGGCCAGTTCCAACCGCGAAGGCACCACGTCGATGGCGATGATGGTGGTGGCACCGGCAACCTTGGCCGCCATCACCGCACTCAGGCCGACCGCACCGGCGCCATAGCTGGCGAAGCTGCTGCCCGATCGCACCTGCAGCGAGTTGAGCACCGCACCGGCACCGGTCTGGATGCCGCAGCCCAGCGGGCCGAGCAGCTCCAGCGGCGCATCGTCAGGCACCTTGATCGCGTTGATCTCGCGCGCCAACGCAAACGTGGCAAACGACGACTGTGCGAAGAAGTGATCGTGCAGCGGTTGGCCCTGCGCATCGGTGATGGCGGTATGGCCGTGGCCATCAACGCCACCGAAGTTCAGCGCGAAGAAATCGCGGCAATACGCACCATGTCCACCACGACAGGGATTGCAGTGGCCGCACTGGCCGTAGGTCAGCACGACGTGGTCGCCGGCCTTCAGCTCACGCACGTTAGGGCCGACCGCCTCGACGATACCCGCGCCCTCATGGCCCAGCACCGCCGGCAGCGGCACCGGGTAGTACTGGTCACGCACGATCAGGTCGGTATGGCACAGGCCGGTCGCTACGATCTTCACCAGTACCTCGTCGTCCTGCGGGCCGCGCAGGCGCGCCTGCTCGATGACGAACGGCTGTTCCTTGCCGCGCACCACGGCGGCGGTGATGTCACGCGATCCACTGTTACTGCTCATCGTTGCGTTCTCCTCGATCAGATGGGATAGGCCGGGGCTTCGCCCTTGACCGTCATCCATTGCCACTGGGTGAATTCCTCCACGTTGGCCGGGCCGCCGATGCTGGTGCCGTTGCCGGACGCCCCGACCCCACCGAAAGGATTGATGACCTCATCGTTCACGGTCTGGTCGTTGATGTGCAGCAGGCCGGTACGCAGGCGCTCGCCCAGCGTCAGCGCGCGGCCGACATTGCGGGAGACGATCGCCATCGACAGGCCGTACTCACTGTCATTGGCCAGCCGCACGGCCTCGTCGTCGTCATCGAACGGCACCACCACCGCTACCGGCGCGAAGATCTCTTCGTTGAACGCCGGATTGTCGGCGCTGACGTTGCCGAGCACGGTCGGTGCGAAGAACAGATCCTGATGCGTGCCGCCGGTTTCGAGGGACGCACCGGCCTTCACTGCGTCGTCGACCACGCGCGCCGCATGGTCGCGTTGCGCGGCATTGATCAATGGCCCAAGCGCCACGTCCTCGCGTGCCGGGTCGCCCACCTTCAGCGACTTCGCCTTGGCCACCAGCTTCTGCAGGAACGCCTGATGGATGCTTCGCTGTACCAGCACACGGCCGGTGGCCATGCAGATCTGGCCCTGGTGCAGGTACACGCCCCAGGCGGTGTTGGCCACGGCCAGATCGAGATCGGCATCGTCGAGGATGATCAGCGCGTTCTTGCCGCCCAGCTCCAGCGACACCTTTTTCAGGTGCTTGCCAGCGGCTTCGCCAACCTTGCGTCCCGCCGCCGTCGAGCCGGTGAACTGGATCATCGCCACATGCGGGTCACTGGTCAGCGCGGCACCGGCGGCGCCGTCGCCGGGCAACATGTGCAGCACACCCTGCGGAAGACCGGCCTGCTCGAACAGGCGTGCGATCACCGCACCACCGCACACCGCCGTGCGCGGATCGGGCTTGAGCACCACGGCATTACCGAGAGCGATGGCCGGGGCCACCGCGCGCATCGCCAGGTACAGCGGGAAATTGAACGGTGAGATCACCCCCACCACACCCAGCGGACGGCGCCGCGCCAGATTCAGTCGCCCGGGCTCGGACGGCAGGATCTCGCCCACGCTGCGCGAGGGCAGTGCGGCGGCCTCATGCAGCGCCTTGATGGTCACCTTGGCCTCGAAACCGGCCTTCAGCCGGGTGGAGCCGCTTTCGCGGACCAGCCAGTCGACCAGCGTGTCAACGTTTTCCTCGGCCAGTCGTGCAGCCTTGCGCAGCACCTCGGCGCGCTGTTCGTAAGGCGCCGCCGCCCAGGCCTGTTGTGCCTGCGCCGCAGAGGCTGCAGAACGCGCGACCTGTGCGGCGTCGGCCAGACCGATCTCGCCAAGCGACTGCCCGGTGGCGGGCTCGATCACCGGCTGGCGCTGCTCAGCGGCGCTCCATTGGCCATCGAAGAAGGCGCCTGACCAGAGTGCGTCCGGCAGCCATGGGGAAGATGCAGTCATGTGAAGTCCTCCTGTGTCGTGCCGCCATTGCACGCCTGGCCCGCAGCGCCGGCAATCGGCCATTGGCGTGATATCGGCAAGGGATTGAATCAAAGGGAATTTCCAGCATCGCCGTTGTCCAGTTCCTGCACAGTGAACGGCGCCCCGCACCGTCACGCCTACAATGACCACCCCCGCCAGCCGATGCGCCCGCCATGACCGACACCCCCCTGCCCACCGATGACCCGATCGCCGCCACCCGCCTGTGGCTGGAGCGCATCGTCATCGGCCTGAACCTGTGCCCGTTCGCCAAGGCGGTGTACGTGAAGGACCAGGTCCGCATCGTGCTGAGCGACGCGACCACACCGGAAGCCCTGGTGGAAGAACTGGCCGAAGAACTGGTGCTGCTGCGCGACACGCCGGCCGAGCAGATCGATACCACCCTGATCGTGCACCCGCAGGTGCTGACCGACTTCCTCGACTACAACGACTTCCTCGACAACGCCGATGCGGCGATCGAGGCGCTGGACCTGCAGGGCATCCTGCAGGTGGCCAGCTTCCATCCGGACTACCAGTTCGATGGCGTCGCCGCCGATGACGCCAGCAACTACACCAACCGTGCGCCCTTCCCCACCCTGCACCTGCTGCGCGAAGACAGCGTGGCACGCGCGGTGGATGTCTACCCGGACCCGGACGTGATCGTCGAACGCAACATCCAGACCCTGGACCGGATCGGTGTTGAGGGCTGGCACCGTCGCCTGCGCGGTGAAGACCTGTCATGAGCACGGTACCGCCGATTGCCACCTGGCCGGTTGCGCCGCTGCACGGCAGGGTCGTGCTGGTCACCGGCGGTGCCAATGGCATCGGCCGCGGCATCGCCCAGGCGGTGCTCGGGGCCGGCGGCCGGGTGCTGATCGGCGATCTGGATGTGGAAGCGGGCCAGGCCTGCCTCGCCGAATGGCAACGCGGTGAGGATGCCGCATTCCAGCGGCTGGACATCACCGACGAATCCAGCGTGCGCGACTTCATCGCGGTGGCCCTGCAACGCTTCGGCCGCATTGACGGCCTGGTCAACAATGCCGGCATCGCCGGGCCGCACGGCACCCTGCTGCAGGACATGGAGTGGGAAGAATGGCAGCGCCGGCTTTCGTCGCTGCATGGTGCGTTCCTGTGCAGCAAGCATGCGTTGCCGGCGCTGTCGGCCGATGCAGGCGCAATCATCAACATCGCGTCGACGCGCGCCTGGCAGTCCGAACCGCACAGCGAAGCCTACGCAGCGGCCAAAGGCGGGCTGGTGGCCTTCACCCATGCGCTGGCGATCAGCGCCGGACCGGCGGTGCGGGTGAACAGCATCAGCCCCGGCTGGATCAGCACCGATGCCTGGCAGGCACCGTCGCGCCGGCACGACCCGCAGTATTCGGCCAGCGACCATGCCCAGCACCCGGTGGGTCGGGTCGGGCAACCGGAGGACATCGGCGCGCTGGCGGTATACCTGCTTTCATCGTTGTCCGGATTCAGCACCGGCCAGGATTTCGTCGTCGACGGCGGCATGACCCGGAAGATGATCTACGCCGAGTGATCCCGGGCCACGACACCCGGTAGATGCCAACCTTGGTTGGCATGGTTCCCGTGCCAACCAAGGTTGGCACCTACCAGGGCATCAGGCATCGATTTCCAGTAGATCCACGCCATGCGTGGATGACGGTAGCGTACTTACGCCATGCCGGAATGCCGCAGCAGCGCATCGATCTGCGGCGCACGGCCGCGGAACGCCTTGAAGTTCTCGGCGGCCGGACGACTGCCGCCACGCGACAGCACCTCGTCGCGGAAACGCGCGCCGGTTGCAGCCAGCGCCTGCGGCGCTTCCTCGAACGCGGCGTAGGCATCGGCGCTCAGCACTTCGGCCCACTTGTAGCTGTAGTAACCGGCAGCATAACCACCGGCGAAGATGTGGCTGAACTGATGCGGGAAGCGATTCCAGCTCGGCGGATGGTTCACCGCCACTTCCGCACGCACGCGCTCAAGCAGTGCCAGCACGCTGTCCTGCGCTGCTTCGAACTGGCTGTGCAGCAGCATGTCGAACAGGCCGAATTCGAGCTGGCGCACGGTCGCCATGCCGCTGTGGAAATTGCGTGCGGCCAGCATGCGCTCGTACAGCGCGCGTGGCAGCGGCTCACCGCTGTCCACATGCGCGGTCATGCCCTGCAGGTGGTCCCATTCCCAGCAGAAGTTCTCCATGAACTGGCTCGGCAGCTCGACCGCATCCCACTCCACGCCGTTGATGCCGGCCACGCCCAGCTCGCCGATACGGGTCAGCAACTGATGCAGGCCGTGGCCCATTTCATGGAACAGTGTGGTCACTTCATTGTGGCTGAAGGTTGCCGGCTTGCCGTCGGCACCACGGCCGAAGTTGCACACCAGGTACACCAATGGCGTCTGCACGCTGCCATCGGCGCGCTCGCGGCGGTTGCGGCAGTCATCCATCCACGCGCCGCCACGCTTGCCCTCACGGGCGTACAGGTCCAGGTAGAACTGGCCCACCAGCTTGCCCTGCGCATCCACCAGGCGGAAGAAGCGCACGTCCTCATGCCAGACCGGCGCGCTGTCTTCCTGCACGCGCAGGCCATACAGCTGCTCGATCACCGAGAACAGGCCGCCGAGCACTTTCGGCTCGGTGAAGTACTGTTTCACCTCCTGCTCGGAGTAGCTGTAACGCGCCTGCTTCAGGCGGTCGGCGGCGAACGCCAGATCCCAGGCCTGCAGGCTGTCGATACCGAGATGCTCGCGGGCGAACTGCTCCAGCTCGGCACGATCCTTGGCCGCGAACGGCTTGGCGCGCGCGGCAAGGTCGCGCAGGAAACCCAGCACTTCGGCGGGGTCCTTGGCCATCTTGGTGGCTACCGAATAGTCGGCGTAGGAATCAAAGCCCAGCAACGCGGCCAACTCGGCACGCAGTGCAAGGATGCGATCGATGTTGCCGCCGTTGTCCAGCGCATCATCGCCGAACTCGGAGGCGCGCTGCGCGCTGGCGCGGTAGAGGATCTCGCGCAGGTCGCGGTCCTCGCCCCAGGTCTGCACCGGCAGGTAGCACGGCATCTGCAGGGTCAGCTTCCAGCCCGTCTTGCCGTCCTTCTCCGCAGCAGTGCGTGCCGCAGCCTTCACGTCGTCCGGCACGCCAGCCAGGCGCGCCGGGTCTTCGACGATCAGCGACCACGCATCGGTGGCGTCGAGCACGTTCTGCGAGAACTTCGCCGACAGCGCCGACAGTTCTTCCTTGATGGCGGCGAAACGCTGCTGCGCGTCCGCATCCAGTTCGGCACCGCCGAGGCGGAAATCACGCAGGGTGTTGTCCAGCACCTTGCGGCGCGCCTCATCGAATCCGGCCGCTTCGGTGCTGGCCGCCAGGGCCTGGTACTGGCGGTACAGCGCAAGGTTCTGGCCCAGCGCACTGGCAAAACGGGTCACCCGCGGCAGGTTGCTGTTGTACGCCTCACGCAGCTCGGGCGTGTTGACCACGCCCTGCAGATGGCCGACCAGGCCCCAGGCACGCCACAGGCGTTCGGTGGCATCGTCCAGCGGGGTAACGAAGGTCTGCCAGCTGACCGGCTGCACCTGCTCGGCAGCGCTGACCGCCGCCTCCGCCTGCGCCAGCAGCACGTCCAGCGCCGGCGCCACATGCTCGGGGCGGATCGCCTCGAAGCGCGGCAGGCCGGAAAAATCGAGCAGGGGGTTGGCAACGGTCACGGCAGATCTCCAGAGTACGGGCCCGGCAGCGCGGGCAGCCAAGTCGATATGGCGCTTGCCTGGCTGGCAGACAAGGGGCGGCGGGCCACTGTTCACGTCGGCCTTACGGCCGTCGGCTGAAGCTTGCAGCGCGGGGGAGACCGCAGCGGAACGTGTCGAGGAGGCCCCACATGGAAGGTCTGGCTCCAGCTCCATCCGCAGTACGTTCACCATCGCTGGCGCTGTCGGCCAGCCCGACCGAACTGGCCTGGATCGCCGCGCTGTGCGATGCGGGCGACGATGCGCCGCGCCACCTGCAGCAGCTGCAGGCACTGCAACACCAGGGCGGCAGGTTCAGCGACGAGCAGGAATGGTATCCGTTCGAGGTTATCGAGCGCGGTGCCAGCCAGGTACGGCTGGGCCACGAGCGCGAGTTCGTCATCTGCGTGCTGCTGTGGCTGCAGGCCCTGGCCCAGGGCCGGGCCAGCAGCCTGGACCCGCGCCTGCACCTTGACGACCGCGCCGTGGAGATCGAGGCCCTGCCCGATGCCCTGCGCGATGCGGTACTGGATGCCTTCATGGCCGCGGGGTACTGAGCGCGATCCAATGCGCCGCTGCGCTCGCCGGGCATGGCCCGGCGCTGCCGACCTGTCTTGGTAGCGCCGGGCCATGCCCGGCGGATGCCTGATGGGCTTACAGCGCTTCCAGGCTGCACCACGGCAATCCAGGCAGACCCTGCCCGGCCGCTGCCGCCGCCACCTGTGCATCGGCGGTTTCCACATCGATCCCCTGCCGCACATACCAGGCCGGGTCGTAGTAGCTGTGCGCGTAGCGATCGCCGCTGTCACAGAGGATGCTGACGATGCTGCCCTGCCGGCCAGCCTCGCGCATCCACTGCGCGGCCTGCAGCACGCCGATGAAATTGGTACCGGTGGAGCCACCGACGCGGCGCCCCAGCTGGCGGCTGACGTGGCGCATCGCAGCCAGGCTCAAGGCGTCGGGCACCTTCACCATGGCGTCGACACTGGTCGGAATGAAGCTCGACTCCACCCGCGGCCGGCCAATGCCTTCCACCCGCGAGCCGCCGTTGCAGGTCATGCCGCGCCACTCGTTGCCACCGGCCAGGGCGGCCTGGTAGCCGTCGAAGAACACCGACACTTCCGGGTCCGCACACAGGATGCGGGTGTCGTGCCGGCGATAACTGACGTAGCGCCCGAGTGTTGCGGCCGTACCGCCGGTGCCGGGGCTGCACACGATCCAGTCCGGAATCGGGCTGGGTTCCTCGGCCATCTGCTTGAAGATGGATTCGGCGATGTTGTTGTTGGCACGCCAGTCGGTGGCGCGCTCGGCATAGGTGAACTGGTCCATGAAGTGGCCGCCGGTTTCGCGGGCCAGCTTTTCCGAATCGCAGTTGAGGTCGCAGGCGCGCTCGACCAGATGGCAGCGGCCGCCGTGGAATTCGATCGCCGCGATCTTCTCCGGCGACGTCGTGGCCGGCATCACCGCGATGAACGGCAGGCCGAGCAGTCGCGCGAAGTAGGCCTCGGACACGGCGGTCGAGCCGCTGGAGGCCTCGATCACCGGCCGCCCTTCGCGCAGCCAACCGTTGGCCAGCGCATACAGGAACAGCGAGCGCGCCAGCCGGTGCTTGAGGCTGCCGGTGGGATGGCTCGATTCATCCTTCAGGTACACCTCGATGCCATCGAACCCGGGCAAGGCCAGCGGGATCAGGTGGGTATCGGCGGAACGGTTGAAATCGGCTTCGATCTTGCGGATGGCGGCGGCCACCCATTCACGCTGCGACATGGCGGGCAATGGTCATCAGGACGGAACGGTGCGATCCGGCCATTGTACGTCGCGGTGCCGTCAGCTGCCGCCCCGTAGAATGGCACCCATCCGGCCGGCAACGGCCTTGTCTGAAGGACCTCCCCCATGACCATTCCCGCCCTGCGCGATGTCCCCGGCGTCGCCGCCCAGGCCCCGGCCGAAACCACCGGTTTCGTCTTCAACCACACCATGCTGCGGGTCAAGGACGCCACTGCCTCGCTGGACTTCTACACCCGCGTGCTCGGCTACCAGCTGATCGACAAGCGCGACTTCGCCGAAGCCCAGTTCAGCCTGTACTTCCTGGCCTACGTTCCGGCCGGCGCCACGGTGCCGGAAGATGACGACGCCCGCCGCCTGTGGATGGCCGGCCTGCCGGGCGTGCTGGAACTGACCCATAACCATGGCACTGAAACCCAGGACGGCGCGGTCTACCACGACGGCAACAGCGACCCGCGCGGCTTCGGTCACATCTGTGTGTCGGTGCCGGACATCGAAGCCGCCTGCCAGCGCTTCGAGGACCTGGGCGTGACCTTCCAGAAGCGCCTGACCGACGGCCGCATGAAGAACCTCGCCTTCATCAAGGACCCGGACGGCTACTGGGTCGAGATCATCTCCAACGCCTGACCCAGAAAGGGGCACAATTCCGGTAGCGCCGGGCCATGCCCGGCGGCCTTGAGCAGGCCGCGCTGCGCGCTCGCCGGGCACGGCCCGGCGCCGACTCCGCCCCCTTTTTGCGAGGTTCGTATGGAAACGATGGAACTGCACCGTGGCCGCCTGATCGACCACATCCAGCTGGTCGTGCGCGACCTGGCCGCCAGCCGCCGCTTCTACCAGGCGGTGTTCGACACGATCGGCATCCCGGTGGCCGGTGAAGGCGATGACTACTTCTGGGCCGACGAACTGTTCATTTCCAGTGCCAGCAGCGAGGCCGCCGCCGGCCAGTTGACCGGTCGCCACCACCTGGCGTTCCAGGCGCGCGATACCGCCACCGTCGATGCCTTCCACAGCGCTGCGCTGGCGGCGGGTGGCAAGGACAACGGTGCGCCCGGCGAGCGCCCTTACCATCCCGGCTACTACGGCGCCTTCGTGCTCGATCCGGATGGCAACAACATCGAGGTGGTCTACCACGGCCCGGCGAACTACAGCGCCGATTCGGTCAAGGTCAGCTTCTGATTCCTGCGCTACGCGCTCGCCGGCATTGCCCGGCGCCACCAACGAAGAAGCCGGGCAATGCCCGGCTTCGTCTCATCGCACTGCGCAGGCCTCAGTGGGCCGCCATGTAGATGTCCTGCAGCACGGCCTTTTCCAGCTCCAGCTCGCCCAGCAGGTTCTTCACGATGTCACCCAGGCTGAGGATGCCGACCAGCTGGTTGCCATCGGTGACCATCAGGTGGCGACGACGCGAGTAGGTCATGAGCGACATGGCCTGCTTCAACGTGGCGTCCGGCGCGATGCCTTCCAGACCGGTGGACGGCAGGCTGGAAATCACCCGTCGGCCGGCCTGCGGACCATCATCGGCCAGGCTGCGGACGATGTCCTTTTCGGAAATGATGCCGACCGGGGCATCATCCTTCATCACTACCAGTGCGGCGATTTTATTCGCGCTCATCTTGTGCGCGGCGGCACCGATCGTGTCTTCCGTGTCGATGGTGATGACAGTTTCTTTCTTGGATTGCAGGAGCTCGCGGACGTTCATTCTTGTTTCCTGGTGCAGGTCACTCAAGTCAAAAAAGTGTGCTCTGCCGATTCGCCCCCTCCCCGGGAACAGACCCTTCAGCGCACGTCTGGCGCACTTTGCCGGATCTGGCATTTCGCCAGCAGGCGGGCTAGGTGCTGCAACGCGAACGAGGCGGATTCAACGGCTCAACCCGGATCTCGGTCAACTTGATTCTACGACTGCGTCCATCGGTCACTAGCGGCATCGATGGGACAGTACGTCGTAGGAACCTTCGACACTTCCGAGAATCGCACCCGGCCTGAAACCGGCGCTGAATGCAGTGGGTGCCCCGCCCTCAAGTTCGCGCAGGGATGGCCGACGCCGGTGCAACCGCCCGACCCTGCAAAGTCAGGGTGGTCAGACCCGATCCGTCGCGGGAGGTACCGATACCAGCACCCGCAGCGCGCCGACAACACCGGTGCGAAGCATGCGCTGCGGTATGTGCGGATGCGTCGACTCACGACCGGCGCATCCGGCCCGATGCTATCGGGAGCATTGCCCCTTCTGGGCCAACTTCAACTGCGCCACCTGGCGCCGCCCCTCCGCCTCTGGAACGACAGTGAGTTTGGCGCCACCAACGAACACCCCCATCTTGATGGTCTGCTCGATGAAGTAGTTCTTTCCCGCCTCGACAAGCAGCTTGATGTCATTGGGCGAGAACTCCGATTCCGTCGAGATCGCATGTTCCTGGTTGCCGGACAACAGGGTGTAGAAGAACACCTTGTTCGCGGTCTCACCCAGGCATTCGCCATCGATCCAGAGATCCTTCTTCAGTGCCTGGCCGACAAAACTGTTGCGATAGATATAGACACCTACCTTGCCTTCCTCCGGCACCGGGAAGGTCTTGGCCAGCTCCATCTGCCCCTTGTCCGCTGCCGGGACACTCGCACACGCAGACAACATTGCAATTGACGTTGCCAGTGCAACCACCTGCCACTTCTTCATCTACCGCCCCCTGTTATGCGCGTCGATGCGCGCGGATTGAATATTTCATGGACCGTGCCGAGGGAGGCCCGCACAGCCTCACGCGGACCCGCCACTGCCCGGCAGGCTTCACCACTGCGGAT
The DNA here is from genome assembly GCF_040815575.1 of Stenotrophomonas sp. LST15-1-1.1. Lineage (NCBI taxonomy): Bacteria > Pseudomonadati > Pseudomonadota > Gammaproteobacteria > Lysobacterales > Lysobacteraceae > Stenotrophomonas > Stenotrophomonas sp. LST15-1-1.1. The sequence continues at coordinate 73,122 of NZ_JBFPNJ010000023.1, read as the reverse complement.
GATAGGCATCCCTGTACTCGGATTCGGTCACACCCGAGTTGACGAAGCGCCGCATATCCGCGCTCAGTGCGCGCCGAGCGTGCTCAAGTGCGGCCTCGATGCTGGCGAATGATGCACTCTGTGCGTCGTCCGGATCGGGCGCGACGCTGGGAAAGCTGTAGATGTCCAGATACTCCGCAGTGCCCACGTCGGCAACCTCGTGCAAGGTCACTGCCCACTGCCCTTCCCGTTCGAGATGGATGACCAGAAAGCGGATGATCCGCCCGTCGGCATCCTGGCCGGCTGGCAGCAACTGTTCAACGCTGCGACCATTGCGCAGGTTGGCGAGCACATCGAATGGATCAAGATGGCGCATGCATCCTCCGTGATGCGGCAGACCTGGTGGACGCATGGTGCCACGCGGGAACGAAAAAGGGCGGTCCTCCCGGACCGCCCCTTGTTTCGCTCTCAACCAACCACGTCCGGCCTTACTCCACCGTCACGCTCTTGGCCAGGTTGCGCGGCTTGTCCACGTCGGTGCCGCGCGCCAGTGCAGTGTGGTACGCCAGCAGCTGCACCGGGATGGTGTGCACCACCGGGCTGAGCACGCCGGCATGGCGCGGGGTGCGGATCACGTGCACGCCCTCGGACTCGTTGAAGTTGCTGTCCTGGTCGGCGAACACGAACAGCTCACCGCCACGCGCACGCACTTCCTGCATGTTGGATTTGACCTTCTCCAGCAGGCTGTCGTTGGGCGCGATCACCACCACCGGCATGTCCTCGTCCACCAGCGCCAGCGGCCCGTGCTTGAGCTCGCCGGCCGGGTAGGCCTCGGCGTGGATGTACGAGATTTCCTTCAGCTTGAGCGCGCCTTCCAGGGCGATCGGATAGTGCAGGCCACGGCCAAGGAACAGCGCACTGCTCTTGCGCGCGAAGCGTTCGGCCCATGCGGCGATCTGCGGTTCCATGTTCAACGCATGCTGCACACTGCCTGGCAGGAAGCGCAGCTGCTCCAGGTAGTCTGCTTCCTGCGCGGCATCGACGCGACCATGCAGCTTGCCCAGTACCACGGTCAGCTGGAACAGCGCCGCCAGCTGGGTGGTGAAGGCCTTGGTCGATGCCACGCCGATCTCGGCGCCGGCGCGGGTGTAGCAGACCAGTTCGCTGGCGCGCGGAATCGCACTTTCCGGCACGTTGCAGATCGACAGCGTGTGCTTGTGGCCCAGCGACTTGGCGTACTTCAGCGCTTCCATCGTATCCAGCGTTTCGCCGGACTGGGAAATGGTCACGATCAGATGCTTTGGATTGGCATACGCGGCGCGATAGCGGTACTCGCTGGCGATCTCCACGCTGCACGGCAGGCCGGCGATGGCCTCGATCCAGTAGCGCGCGGTCAGGCCCGAGTAGTAGCTGGTACCACAGGCGAGGATCTGCACGCCTTCGATGCCCGACAGCACCGCTTCGGCATTCTTGCCGAACAGTTCGGCCGGGAAACCACCGGCGTCGATCGCCGCTTCGATGGTGTCGCCCAGCGCGCGGGGCTGCTCGTGGATTTCCTTCTGCATGAAGTGGCGATACGGACCGAGCTCCAGCGAGGCCAGCGAGACGTCGGAGAGATGCACGTCGCGCTCGATCGGCTGATCGTTGCCGTCGAAGATGCTTACCCCATCACGGCGGATCTCGGCGGTGTCGCCCTCTTCCAGGAAGATCACCTTGCGCGTGGCCGACAGCACGGCCGACACATCGGACGCCACGAAGTTCTCGCCCTCGCCCAGACCGACCAGCAGCGGGCAGCCCATGCGGGCGCACACGAAACGTTCTGGTTCAGCACGGCTGACCACAGCCAGTGCATAGGCACCGGTCAGTTCCTTCACCGTGTGCTGCAGCGCCACCAGCAGGTCGTCGCCGCCCTTCAGGTGATGGTGCATCAGGTGCGCGATCACTTCGGTGTCGGTCTGCGACTCGAAGGTATAGCCCAGCGCGCGCAGCTTCTCGCGCTGCTCTTCATGGTTCTCGATGATGCCGTTGTGTACCAGCGCCACGCCATGGCTGATGTGCGGATGCGCGTTCGCCTCGGTGACGCCACCGTGGGTAGCCCAGCGGGTGTGGCCGATGCCAAGGCTGGCAGTGAAGCCTTCAGCCTCGGCAGCAGTTGCCATCTCCGAGACACGGCCGGTACGGCGCACGCGGCGCACGTCGGGCCGTTCGGCCTGATCGATCACCGCAATGCCGGAGGAATCGTAACCGCGGTATTCCAGTCGCTTCAGTCCTTCGATCAGCAGCGGCACCACGTCGCGCCCGGCGATCGCACCCACGATTCCACACATGTCACGCATTTCCTTGAAGACGGTCGCCGCATTCTAGCCTGCGTGTCCGCCAGCCCCCCCTCCTGTCCGCTTAATGAAAGTGTCCGGAAAGGTGTCCGCGGACACCCGGACAGTAGCGGCGCCTCTGCAAATCATTGATGGAAAAGGAAATAAAGTTGGCACGCTGTGTGCTTTGCATAGGGCACCACTCTGGCACCACCGACAGGCACGAACCCGATGATCCGCGACACCTCCGCCCAGGACCAGATCGTTTCCTCCGCTTCGGCCAGTGCTCCCAAGGCCGCATGGCACCGTTACCGCTGGCCGGCCCTGGCCGGCATCGCCCTGCTCGCCGGCATCGGCTGGGCCGTGCATGCCTGGTCCAACGCCAGCCGCTCGTTCGACAGCAGCCGGGTACGCGTGGCCGAAGTGCAGCGCGGCGACCTGGTGCGCGACATCGCTGCCGACGGCCGCGTGATCGCCGCCAACAGCCCGGTGTTGTATGCGATTTCCGCCGGCACGGTGGACCTGAAGGTCGTGGCCGGTGACGTGGTCAAGAAGGGCCAGGAACTGGCGATCATCGACAGCCCCGAGCTGCGCAGCAAGCTCGCCCAGGAAGAGGCCACCCTGGCGGGTCTGGAAGCCGAGGCCAGCCGCGCCAACCTGGATGCCACCCTGGCCCGGGCCAAGTCACGCAAGGACACCGACCAGGCCAACATCGAGCGGCAGGCTGCCGACCGCGACCTGCAGCGCTACCAGCGCGGCTTCGATGGCGGTGCGGTGCCGCAGATCGATCTGGCCAAGGCCCAGGACACCCTGAAGAAGGCCGACATCAGCTTGGCCAATGCCACCACCGATGCACGCCTGCAGAGCCAGGGCGCGGATCTGGACGCACGCAACAAGCGCTTGCTGGCCGACCGCCAGAAGGCCGTAGTGGCCGAAGTGCAGCGCCAGGTCGACGCCCTGACCCTGCGCGCCCCGTTCGATGGCCAGGTCGGCCAGGTGCAGGCCGTGCAGTCCACCAACCTGGCCGCCAATGCGCCGGTGCTGGGTGTTGTCGACCTGTCCAAGTTCGAGGTCGAGATCAAGGTGCCGGAAAGCTTCGCGCGCGACCTGGCGATCGGCATGCCGGCGCAGCTGACCGGCGGCAACGGCCAGCCGTTCCCGGGCGAGATCAGTGCGGTGTCGCCGGAAGTGGTCAATGGCGAGGTCAACGCGCGCGTCCGCTTTGCCGCGGCCCAACCCGAGGGCCTGCGCCAGAGCCAGCGGATGTCGGTGCGGGTGCTGCTGGATACCCGCAGGAACGTCATGAAGGTTGAACGCGGCCCGTTCGTGGAACAGGGCAACGGCGTGGCGTACGTGATGGATGGCCGCACCGCGGTGCGCCGTCCGATCGAACTGGGCGTCAGCAGCCTGGGCGAAGTGGAAATCAAGTCGGGTGTGCAGCCGGGGGACCGCATCGTGGTCTCGGGCAGCGACCTGTTCAAGGACGCCGAACGCGTCTCCGTCAACTGATCACCGATAACTGACACATCCTGGAGAGAGGACATCCCATGTACATGCTCGAAATGCGTTCGGTCGCCAAGGTCTTCCGTACCGAACAGGTGGAAACCCACGCGCTGCGTTCACTGGAACTGCAGGTCAAGGAAGGCGAGTTCGTCGCCGTCACCGGTCCGTCCGGCTCCGGCAAGACCACCTTCCTCAACATCGCCGGCCTGCTGGAAACCTTCACCAGCGGTACCTACATGCTGGATGGCCAGGACGTCAGCAAGCTTGGCGATGATGCACGCAGCCGCCTGCGCAACCAGAAGATCGGCTTCATCTTCCAGGGCTTCAACCTGATCCCGGACCTCAACCTGTTCGACAACGTGGACGTGCCGCTGCGCTACCGCAAGATGAGCGCCGGCGAGCGCCGCGAGCGCATCGAAAAGGCGCTGAGCCAGGTGGGTCTGGGCTCGCGCATGAAGCACTACCCGAACGAACTCTCCGGCGGCCAGCAGCAGCGCGCGGCGATCGCCCGTGCCCTGGCCGGCAGTCCGCGCCTGCTGCTGGCCGACGAACCGACCGGCAACCTGGACACACAGATGGCGCGCGGGGTGATGGAACTGCTGGAGGAGATCAACGCCGCCGGCACCACCATCGTCATGGTCACCCACGACCCGGAACTGGCCGCGCGCGCGCAGCGCAACGTGCATATCGTCGACGGCCAGGTCACCGACCTGGTGCGCGAGCCGGTACTGGCTACCCCACGTCGCATCGTCGCCGTCAACGAGTGAGGGCACGACCATGTTCGCCTACTACGCCCGACTGGCGGTGCGCAGCTTCCGCCGCAACAAGGTACTGACCGCGCTGATGGTGGTGGCCATCGCGCTGGGCATCGGTGCTTCGATGACCACCCTGACCGTGTTCCATGTGCTGTCCGGCGATCCGATCCCGGACAAGAGCGACCGTCTGTTCTACGTGCAGGTCGATCCGCGACCGCGCTCGGGTTACCTGACCGGCGAAGAGCCGGAGACCCAGATGACCCGTTTCGATGCTGAGGGTCTTTTGCGGCAAGCAAAGGCCGAGCGGCAGGCAATGATGATTGCCGGAACTGGCACGATTGAACCTGCCGGAAGCTCGCTTTCACCGTTCTCCGTGGATACGCGTTGGACATCATCAGATTTTTTCCGGATGTTCAACGTCCCATTGCGCTACGGTCAACCTTGGACCCACGTCGACGATGAAGGGCGGTCGAGGGTCGCGGTAATTTCCCAAAGCTTGAACGAAAAGCTGTTCGGCGGAAGAAACAGTGTCGGCCAAAGCGTGCGCATCAATGGCCAATCACTCCGCATTGTGGGCGTTCTTGAATCTTGGAATCCGGAGCCCTATTTTTTTGACATCAACAACGGGAGTTTTGGAAAGCACGAGGATCTTTTCATGCCAGCCTCCACATCGTTCGATCTGAGTTTCGGAACCAACGGCAATATGAACTGCTTTGGAGAAAGTCCCAACGGGGATAGCACATCTCTGAACGCTCCTTGCTCATGGATTCAATACTGGGCAGAGATGGACCCAAGCCGAAAGGAATCCTATCGAGAGTATCTCCAGAACTACTCCAATGAGCAGCAGAGAGCTGGCCGATTCGAGCGCCCGGCAAATGTTCGCCTGAGGAACGTAATGGAGTGGCTCGATTTCAACGGATCGGTACCAAGCGACGTTCGATTGCAAGTTTGGCTCGCGCTGGGATTCCTTGTCGTATGCCTGACCAACACAGTCGGCCTGCTTTTGGCCAAATTCCTGCGACGCAGCGGAGAAATCGCAGTTCGGCGCGCGCTTGGAGCGAGTCGTGGCCAGATCTTCCTGCAATGCCTCGTTGAAGCCGGGGCAGTTGGCGCGATCGGCGGAGTATTTGGAGTTGGCCTGGCAATGCTGGGCCTGTACGCGGTCCGACAGCAGCCCGTGGAGTACGCAAAACTCGCGAACATTGACGGGGCCATGCTTCTGCTGGCACTTGCTTTATCGCTGCTGGCCAGCATCGCAGCCGGCTTCCTTCCAGCTTGGCGAGCTATGCAGGTCCCGCCGGCAATCCAGCTCAAATCTCAGTAAGCACATCTCGAGGACACCATGGACATCCGCCCTATACTGAGCACCCTTTCCCGGCACAAGACTGCAGCAGCATTGATTGTGCTGGAGGTCGCCCTGACCTGCGCGATTGTCTGCAATGCGCTTTTCCTTGTCAGTCAGCGACTGGAAAAGATCAGCATGCCCAGTGGCATCGTCGAGAATGAGCTCGTTATCATCCGCCTGAGCGGCATAGGAAAGCATACGGACGGCATGGTCCGTACTCGGGAAGATCTGAATTCGATGCGAGCCATCCCGGGCGTAAGGAATGTAACCACGGTCAATCAGATCCCCTTTCGCAGCGGTTCCTCCAGCAGCAGCATTTCTAGAGAGCTGAATCAGGACCGTCCAACAATGGACGCATCAATGTATACCATTTCCGAAAACGCCATTTCCACACTCGGCTTGCAGTTGATCGCCGGTCGCGACTTTCTGCCGAACGAGTTCATTGACTACGACGCAGTCGTCAAGCAAGGTGCGGCCCGAGATCGGGCGATGCCGGTGATCTTCAGCCGAGAAACTGCTCGAGAGATGGACCCGACAGGGAACGCAGTGGGCAAAAAATTCTATCTCGGAAAGCAACCATTGACTGTCGTTGGAGTCGTCGATCAGCTGTCTACCCCAGGTGGTTGGGACGGAAATTGGACGAAGTCGATGATCCTCCCGATGCGACGCTCCTTTGACGAAAGCACCTATGTGCTTCGAACGGACCCGTCTCGCCGCGATGAAGTGCTGAAGGGTGCGCTGGCCGCGCTGGAGCACAACGACCCCAACCGCCTGGTGCGCGAGAAACTGACCTACCAGGAACAGCGTGCCGACTACTTCAAGAACGACCGCTCGATGGTCGGCCTGCTGGTAACGGTCTGCGTGGCGCTGCTGGTGGTCACCGCCCTGGGCATCGTCGGCCTGGCCAGCTTCTGGGTGCAGCAGCGCAGCAAGCAGATCGGCATCCGCCGCGCATTGGGCGCCACCCGTGGGCAGATCCTGCGTTACTTCCAGACCGAGAACTTCCTGCTGGCCACGCTGGGCATCGTGCTGGGCATGCTGGCGGCCTATGCCATCAACCTGGCGCTGATGAACATGTACGAGCTGCCGCGCATGCCGCTGCTGTACCTGCCGCTGGGTGCGGTGCTGCTGTGGATGCTGGGCCAGATCGCCGTGTTCGGCCCGGCCCGCCGCGCCGCTGCCGTGCCGCCGGCCGTCGCCACGCGGGGGGCGTGAGATGCGCGCCGGCCTGCTGCTGGTGTTGTTGGCCCTGCCGCTGCCGGTACTCGCCGGCAGCAGCAGCGCGCAGACGCTGGAGTGGCGCCAGGACGATGCGCGGCTGGCACTGCGCTCGACCGAGGGCGTGGTACGGGTGGACGCCGCCAGCCCGGAAGCCCGCTTCGGTGTGCGCAGCGGCGACCGCATCCTGCGCGTGAACGATTCGCCGGTGCGACAGATCGAGCAGCTCGCCGATGCCATGCAGGCGGCATCGACGGCCACCGTCTACCTGCTGCTGCGGCGCGATGGGCGGATGCTCACCGTGCCGGTGAACGTGGCCCAGTGGCGCCCCGCGCTGGCGCCGCCACCACCACCGCCGGCTCCCCCGCCTCCGCCTCCGCCACGGCGCTGAGGCCCGGCGGCTCCTGCGCCGCCATCGGTTTGGCTATGCTTGGTGGGTGGCGCCGAAAGCTCCGGCGTCATCCACCCTTTTCCGTGCGCGGCGCCGACGCTTTCCGGCGCTTCCCTGCCCTCCCAGAAGCCGCCGAATGCCCGCGATCCTCATCATCGACGACAACGCCAGCGTGGGAACCGCGCTGGACGTGCTGTTCTCCCTGCACGACATCGACACCCTGCTGGCGCAGAGCCCGGCCGAAGGGCTGGCGCTGCTGGAATCGCAGCCGGTGGACCTGGTGATCCAGGACATGAACTTCAGCGAGGACACCACCTCCGGTGAGGAGGGCGAGGCGCTGTTCGCACAGATCCGCGAACGCCACCCCGATCTGCCGGTGATCCTGCTGACGGCCTGGACCCACCTGAGCAGCGCGGTGGACCTGGTCAAGGCCGGTGCCGCCGACTACCTGGCCAAGCCCTGGGATGACCGCAAGCTGCTGACCACGGTCAACAACCTGCTGGAACTGTCCGAAGCGCGGCGCGAACTGGACCAGCGACGCCAGCGCGAACAACGCCAGCGCCATGCACTGGAAGACAAGTACGCGTTGTGCGGCGCGGTGTTCGCCGACCCCGCCAGCGAGCGGGTGATCGCCCTGGCCTGCCAGGTCGCGCGCTCGGAGCTGCCGGTGCTGATCACCGGCCCCAATGGCGCGGGCAAGGAGAAGATCGCGCAGATCATCCAGGCCAACTCGCTGGTGGCCAAGGGCCCCTTCGTGGCGGTGAACTGCGGCGCCCTGCCCTCCGAGCTGATCGAGGCCGAACTGTTCGGTGCCGAGGCCGGCGCCTACACCGGCGCCAACAAGGCGCGCGAAGGCAAGTTCGAGGCGGCCGACGGCGGCACGCTGTTCCTGGATGAAATCGGCAACCTGTCGCTGGGTGGGCAGATGAAGCTGCTGCGCGTGCTGGAGACAGGACGCTTCGAGCGCCTGGGTTCCAACCGCGAACGCCAGGTCAAGGTGCGCGTGGTCAGTGCGACCAATGCCGACCTGCCGGCAATGATCCGCGAGGGTACGTTCCGCGAAGACCTCTACTACCGGCTCAACACGGTGGAACTGGCGCTGCCGCCGCTGGCCGACCGCCCCGGCGACATCGTGCCGTTGGCCGAGCATTTCCTCAGCATCGGCAAGCCACTGTCCAGCGCGGCGGCCAGTGCACTGCAGCGGCACCCGTGGCCGGGCAACGTGCGCGAGCTGCGCAACGTGATCCAGCGTGCCGAACTGCTGGCCACCGGCACCCGCATCGACGTGGCCGATCTCAACCTGCCGCGCGCGCCTGCTGCGCCACGCCCGACGCCCAGCGCCGGCAATGATCCCGACCGCGCGCGCATCGAAGAAGTGCTGGCGCGCAACCACGGCGTCATCGCACAGGCGGCCAACGAGCTGGGGCTGAGCCGGCAGGCACTGTACCGGCGCATGGATCGTCACGGTATCCCGCGCGAATGAAGCGACGCTCCTTCACCTTCCGCCTGTTCCTGCGCCTGCTGCCGGTGCTGGCGCTGGCTGCCGCGCTGCCGTGGCTGCTGGCGTACTGGATGGACCATGGCTGGGTGGTGACCACGGTCTCCACGATCGTCCTGCTCTCATTGATGTGGTGGACGCTGCGTCGTGCCACTGCACCGGTGCGCTCGTTGATGCGGGCGCTGTCGGGCACCACCAGCAGCTACCGCGACGGTGAGTACAACTTCGGCATCTACTGGCCCGGCAATGACGAGCTGGGTGACCTGGTGCAGGCGCACCGCGAACTGGGCGAAGTGCTGCGTGCACAGCGCCAGGGCCTGGTGCAGCGCGAACTGCTGCTGGACACCATGGTGCAGAACACACCGGTGGCGATGCTGCTGATCGCCGCTGGTGGCGATGGCATTTCCCGCGTGGTGTTCTCCAACCTGGCCGCGCGCAAGCTGCTGCACAGCGGCTGGAAGCTGGAAGGCCAGCGCATGGAAGACGTGATCGAGCAGCTGCCGGTGGAACTGCGCGATGCCATCGGCCGCGGCGGCGACAGCCTGTTCGCGGTGAAGTCCGAACACGAAGACGGCGTGGAGGGAGACGAGGACGACGAACAGGTCTATCACCTGTCGCGGCGCGCGTTCCAGCTCAACGGCCGCCCCCATGACCTGTTGCTGGTGCGCCAGCTCACTGCCGAACTGCGCCGGCAGGAAGTGCAGACCTGGAAGAAGGTGATCCGGGTGATCAGCCACGAACTCAACAATTCGCTGGCGCCGATCGCATCGCTGGCGCACTCCGGTGGCGAACTGGTCAAGCGCGAGCGCTTTGACCGGCTGCCGGAGATCTTCACCACCATCGAAGACCGCGCACGGCATCTGGAAGGCTTCATCCGGGGCTATGCGCGTTTCGCCAAGCTGCCCCAGCCGCAGCTGCAGACCGTGCACTGGGCGCCGTTCCTCTCCAGCCTGTGCCAGCAGATTCCGTTCACGATGGAGCGTGAACCCGACGCGGAACTGAGCAGCCGGATCGACATCGCCCAGTTCGGCCAGGCCCTGCTCAACCTGCTGAAGAATGCACACGAGGCCTGCGCCGAAGCCGATCCGCCCAACGACGACGTGCAGGTGCAGCTGACCCGGCTGCCGCAGTGGCTGCGGCTGGATGTGCTGGACCGCGGCAAGGGCATGAACGAGCAGGTGCTGCAGAATGCGCTGATGCCGTTCTATTCGACCAAGCGCAACGGCACCGGGCTGGGGCTGGCCCTCACCCGTGAGATCGTCGAGGCGCACGGTGGTCGCGTGTCACTGCAGAACCGGACCGAGGGTGGACTGTGTGTGTCGATCCTGTTGCCGGTGGTGATCGGGTAGAACGCCCAGATCGAGGGCAAGCCGATCAAGTAGGAAGGCGGCGCGCCCTGTCGTAACTGAGTCGAACACGTCTTGGCGGGGCCATTTGATGATGCCAGTCGCGTCATTGTGGGGCTAGCTTTGGAAAACTCGTCACGCTTTCATAAAATAAAATGAAAAATTAACAACTTGACGAGCTATTCAAGATACATACTCCCTTGCCGCATTCGCGGCGAACCCAAAGGAGAGGAAATCATGGAAAGCAAGGAAACATTCCGTCAGGAAGACATGATGGGGATCGAAGATCTGATCGCAGAGAACATTGACCAGGTATCTGCCGGGAATGCAAATTTCTGGCAACACCAAAGCAATGAGAATTGCGGCGGCGATCAGTGCTTCTAACCATTTGCAAGGCCCCTTCCCAATAGGGGAAGGGGCTTAACGTCGAGCAATGGAGATGCAGTGATGTTCCAGCCCAGCAAGCGCCTTGGAATAGTGTTCAAAATAAGCGAACGATGCAACCTCAAGTGCGAGTACTGTTACTTCTTCTTCAGTGGCGATGAAACATGGAAGAAGCGCCCGCCACTTGTCACCGATGATACGGTCCATGGACTCGGACGATTTTGCTCAGAAGCCGCGCGATCCTATAATCTCAACGAGATCGTCATCACCCTCCATGGCGGCGAACCATTATTAATGCGAAAGAGTAGATTCGACTGGATGTGCAGAACGTTGCGCTCGTATGAATCTGGCTTTCGCTTCATTTTTCACCTCCAGACGAATGGCGCTCTGATAGATCATGAATGGGTGAGCCTACTTGCCAACCACAGAGTGGGCGTTGGCATTTCATTGGATGGAGACAAATCCCAGAACGACATCTTTCGGCTCGACAAGCGAGGCCAAAGCTCATATGACCGCACAGTAAATGGACTGCGTTTATTGCAGACTGCCGCAAGCAACCGGGTCTGCCCACCTCCCGGCCTGTTGGGCGTGATAAATCCAGATGAGGATGGAGCACGCGCGTTCAACCACTTCGCTTCAGACCTCGGCGCGAAGCAGATGAATTTCCTGGTACCCGATTACAGCCATGACAGTGGTATTACGCCAGGTTACGCAGAAGGCGTCGGAACCTATCTCAACTCAGTAACCAAGGCATGGGCGAAGCTGCGCAAGCCAGGAGTCCGCATCCGATTCCTCCATCAGATCATCACACTCATGGCATCAGACGAAGATGAAATGAGAAAGACGGTACCTCATGACTTCCGCCACCTTCTTGTAGTTTCTTCAGACGGGCGGATAGGGCCGGAAGATACACTTCATGGGTTGGCCGAACGCTTTAGAAGCATGCCAGGCGTAGTGGGAGAGGCTCGAGCAGAAGATGTATTCGAATCCGATGTCTGGGCAGAACTCGAGGACACAATCTCCGGCCCGGACGCCTGCCAATCATGCCAATGGCTGCGCGTATGTAGAGGCGGCAATCCTGCCAACAGGTTCTCATCCGAGAGGGGCTTCAACAACCCATCCATATTTTGCACCCAACTAAAATCGCTCTACCAGAATGTCCGCAACATGCTCGAAGCCAATTCCGTGCCCAAAGCCCTTATCGACCGAAATCTGGAATACAGGCATGACAATGCAGCTTAGATTCGCGCAAGTGTTCGCGGCACCTGGCGGAGGCGACCTAACGGCCGTACTTTGCCGAATTGGAACAGCGAGAGCGCTCCTGATGGCACGGCGCTTGGGCTTTTCTGAAGCTGAGATTGAGAGTTTTGGAGCACAACTTCTGTCCCGCGGGGCAAGCGCATATTCCCCAGAACTGGGCATCACCTCATCACTGATGAAGAATGGGGAAATGGATCTCGCGAAGGCCCAGTTGGCAGTCTACCTTGTTGGAAATGGATGTACTGTTGACTGTGAGTTCGCCATAAAAACGCCTACTTACATCTACTCATGTGGCAACTACTTCGAGACGCAGGGCGCACTTCGGCCCATGCACGCCGTGAAGCAATGGAACAATCCATCGGGGAGCGCAACAGCAGTATCCCGGGCTAGGAGCAAGCGTGAGGAGTTGGGGGCACTATGGCACACATACTCCCCGGTCGATGGCCTCGACTTCGGACTGAGTGAAACTGGGCTGAAGGTTGACATTGGACAATTCCCCTCTGCCCAGTGCACTGGCGCATCGCCCCGATCAATCGATGAACCGGGCATGCAGGCAGACGTTCAGCATTTCCAGAAAGCTTGCCTGGAGTTGCAACTCACGTGCCCAGATCACGCTGCCTGGGTAAATACCCTAGTGAGGCAGGTCTATCTTGCAAGCCTCAGTACAAGCAATGTAGATACATCTGGAAGTTCGGGAGGATTTCCAGGCTGCATCTATCTCAACCCGCATCCAACTCCACTATTGACGGCCGAAGCTCTGATTCATGAAGCTTGCCATATGGCGCTCAACGCAGCCAGTGACCTTCACCCCTTGATTTGCCCAGATTCAAGCGAGGCATTTTACTCGCCGATAAAGGGAACCGAACGCCCGCTGGAAATGGTCTTCTATGCCGCGCACGCGACTGTGAGCACCGCAATCTTCCTGAGCATCGCATCCCGTCGGCGAGAGTTGATCGAAGTGGAACAGAAGCAGCTCACACTCTGGCGCAACTTCTTCGAAACCTACTCGACGGCAATGGAGGATGCGAAGAGTCTGACCGCCTTTGGGCGGGCAATCTGGGATGCAACTTCGTCACGTTACGAGGAGCATTTCAGCACAAGAGAACGAGCAGCCTGACGAGAACCCGATCGTAAACCCTACGACTGGGTAAGCATTGATGCAACCAGATTGATCAAGGACTCGTTGAAAGTCATGCAACAACAGTTCAGAAAGTCCGCAGTGCGGGCTGCGATCTCAAGAAATCTAGGCAGCCCCTCCGATTCTCAGAGTTTCAAGTCAGGAGGTTTGGCAAACAGACTGCTTCGAGGCCAGAGTCGATCGGAGAAAATTGGACCCGTCGTACACCGGTTCCAATCATCCCCAACGGATTGTGGATCTGCATGTCTGGCTATGGTAGCAGGCGCTTGGGGCATTGATCTTTCACCAAGCAAGCTTGATTCGCTGTTTGGGAACGCGGCCAACGGCACTTCTCTGCGAGGCCTTATCCGGGCTGCCGATGCCATAGGACTGTCTGCGAGGCCAGTACGTGTTGGCCTGGGTCGTCTCGCTGATCTGCAACTGCCTGCCATAATTCACTGGGAGATGAATCACTTTGTCGTCCTAGAGCGCGTTGATGATGAGCATCTCCTGATCGCGGATCCGGCGCTTGGCAAGCTGGAAATTCCCTTGCATCTCGCGGATGATAGGTTTACCGGCGTTGCGGTGGAGATATCTCGACATAGCGATGTCCAGCCAATCAAGGATGCCGAGTCCTCGCCGCCCAGCCTGATGTCAATCGACAGAAGATTGGTCAGGCAGATCATGGTGACAAGTTTGATCATGCTTTTGTTGCAAGCTGCCATTCTCGCTCAACCTTTTTTGCTAAGAGATCTAGTAGTAGCGCTCTCTAAACCCGCCAGCCACGGGCTGATTCTGATCTTCTTAGGGTTGGCGGGGCTTCTAGGAATGCAGTTTGCTCTGAACCTACTTCGGGCCCGAGCACTGGATGCGCTTGGCATCGAAGTCACTCGAAAGTTCTCCCTTCGCGTCATGGGACTGATTCTGGCCGCGTCTCCCGACTTCATTCGCAGACGAGCGGAGAGTTCAGTAAGTATGCAGATCCAGTCACTTGAGACAATCCGCAGAAGTGTTGTCGATGAATTCATACCAGCCGGAGCGGATGCGATAATACTTCTGTTCGCCGCCATTTTAGCTACGATTTTTAACCCGACCGCAGGAGCCATAATTCTTACTTTTGTAATTTCTGACACTGCAATCCGTCTATCCAACATAAAGTCTGAGGCACGGGCAGCAGCTAGCATCATCAATGCCAACAGCTCAGAGTCTGCTTATCTGTACGATACGACCCGCGGCTTCCAGAGCATAAAAATATTTGGCGGCGAGGAGACAAGACTTTCACAGTGGCGCAGCATCCTACTGGACATTTCCAGTGCACAGTCCGGTGTCCTGCGTGGTCGGGCATTAAGAAGCTCCCTGTCTTCAATCCTGCTGCCGATGGAGTTCACCGCGCTGATCCTGATTGCCACTGGAGCGCATCAAGGCACTTCCGGAATAGCCACTCTGTTCGGAATCTTTGCATTCAGATCGATCATCCGCGAAAAAGCATCCTCGCTGCTAAATCTAGCCCCATCCTACCTCGGATTCCGCGAGCGCATGGCTCGTCTCGACTATCTTCGGCACATCAACCCCGAGCGTAGCAAAGGGCACGCCCCAGTCCGTCCAGGCCTTTGCACAATTGAACTCAGTGAGGTCACATATCGAATAGGTGAGGCCGCCCCTCTGCTCGATGGACTGTCTCTTACCGTTCACCCGGGAGAGTTCATCGTCATTTCTGGAAAATCGGGATCGGGGAAATCAACGCTCGTAAGATTACTGCTCGGATTCACGGACCCTATATCTGGGACTATTCGCTATGGCGACAGCCACATCGCAAATAGTGACCTTCGAAGCTGGAGAGATAATTTCTCGGCACTACTACAAGAGGACATTCTGTTCAACGGATCAATCGCGGAGAACATTGCACTGTTTGAACCGACCACGAATCTGGAGAAAATCAGGTCTGCTGCGAGGATGGCCGAGATAGACGATGAAATCATGTCCATGCCTATGAACTATCTAACCCCCATCGCGGAGGGCACTGCCCTCCTCTCCGCAGGACAGCGCCAGCGGATTCTCATAGCACGAGCCATCTATCGCAACAGCCCGGTCACAGTTCTTGATGAGGGCACGGCTCATGTGGATTCCGAATGCGAAAGAAGAATTGCCAAGGCACTTACCTCCATCAAGGGAACCCGCATAGTAGTTGCCCACCGCTCTGCACTTTTCTCGTTTGCCGATCGCATACTTGAACTTGAAAATGGCAAGTTACGTGAAGTCAGCCAATCCACTCGGAGCAGCACGTAGGGATGCCTATAGCCATTCTGAGCTCGCTTGCCATCAGACCGAATGCGCAATAGGCCATGCTTGGAACCAATATCACGCCCCTGCCCAACCATGCTATCTGCTAGACATGTATGGCTCGGGTTTGCCAGCTCTGCGCAGTAGGTCCCGGCGTCGGCACCTTCCTTGGACAGCACCCGCTAGGCAAGCGCACCCGGCGTCACAGTACCCGCCGCATCGCCACCCGCAGGTGCATCGGGAATCCCAATGCGGCTTCCTCGGCCATCACCCCTCGCAGGCCCGCGCCCCACTCTGGCTCCGGCAGCAGGGTGAATCCTTCGCTGGCATAGAACGCCGCATTCCACGGCACATCGGACAACGTGGTCAGCACCGCCGCCGGATAGCCAAGCGCCTTGGCCTCGGCGAGTGCATGCTGCAGCAACGCCCGTCCGTAGCCTCGGCGAGCATGATTGGGATCCACATCCATCTGCAGCACATGGAAATCGCCGTCGAGCGTACCGCCCAGCAGGTAGCCGGCGATGCCGCCAGCGGCGCCTTCGATGATCCACAACAGGCCACGCCGCAGTCCGGCCTGCAACGTGGGAAGGTCCAGTCCATGGCCGGAGAACACCGGGTACGCCTCGTGCCCGCGCAGCAGTTCACCCGCACGCTGTTCGATGCGGGGCAACGCGTCGAGCTCGTCAACGCGCGGTGGTCTCGGCTCAGCTTTTCTTGATGGGTCGCTGCCAGCCATCGATCGTTTCCTGCCGCGCACGGGCTACGGTCAGCTTGCCGTCCGGCGCGGTGCGGGTGATGACCGAACCTGCAGCGATCGTCGCCCCTTCGCCGATCAGCACCGGCGCCACCAGCGAACTGTTCGAGCCGATGAAGGCGTTGTCGCCGATGGTGGTGGTCGACTTGTTCACCCCGTCGTAGTTGCAGGTGATGGTGCCCGCACCGATGTTGACCTTGCTGCCGATCACCGCATCACCCAGGTAGGTCAGGTGGTTGGCCTTGCTGCCTACCCCCAGGGTGACTTTCTTGGTTTCCACGAAGTTGCCCACGTGCACGCCATCGGCCAGCACGGTACCGGGGCGTAGGCGCGCGAACGGACCGATCTGTGCCGCACCCTCGCTGATCACGCCTTCCACATCGCAGTGCGCACGCACTTCGGTGCCCGCGCCGAGGGTGACGTCCTTCAGACGGGTGAACGGGCCGATGGTCACGCCATCGCCCAGCACCACCTTGCCTTCCAGGATCACATCAACATCGATCATCACGTCGCTGCCGACGATCACCTCACCGCGGATATCCACCCGCGCCGGATCCCGCACGCGCGCGCCCTGGATGCACAATGCACGCACCGCGCGCCGCTGCCAGGCCCGTTCCAGCTGCGAGAGCTGCCAGGGATCGTTCGCGCCTTCCGCGTCCTGCGCATCGGCCACCAGGGCCATCTCCGCCGGAGTGAACTCGCGGGCGGCGAAGGCGAACACATCGGTCAGGTAGTACTCGCCCTGCGCGTTGCTGTTGGACAGCTGTGACAGCCAACGACGCAGTGCCGTCGACTCGGCAGTGATGATGCCGGTGTTGATGATGCGCACACGGCGCTGTTCGTCATCGGCGTCCTTCTGCTCGACGATCGCCCCCACCTTGCCTTCGGCATCGCGCAGCACGCGACCATAGCCGGTGGGATCGTCGACATCGGCAACCAGCACCGCCAGACGGCCCGGCTGGTCCAGCAGGTCGCGCAGGGTCTGCGCACGGATCAACGGCACATCGCCGTACAACACCAGCACCTGCGCGGCGTCGGGCACCTCCGGCATGGCCTGGGCAACGGCGTGACCGGTACCCAGCTGCTGCGCCTGTTCGGCCCACAACAGGTCCGGCTGGTCAGCGAAGTAGTGCCGCACCTGGTCCCCGCCATGGCCGTACACCACGTGGATGGCGGCCGGCTGCAGTTCGCGCGCCGTGGCGATCACATGTGCCAGCATCGGCTGCCCGGCAATCGGCTGCAGTACCTTGGGCAGCACCGACTTCATGCGCTTGCCGGCGCCAGCGGCGAGGATGATCACGTGCAGGGGTTGGGTCATGCGGGCAGTCCACGATTCGATGGCGGTGATTCTAGAACGGGGGCCGTTAACATGGAGCCCCCACCCTGATCCCGGCACCATGAGCCTGCTGCGCCAAGGCCGTTCCTATCTCGTCGTCGGGCTGCTGCAGCTGCTGCTGGACTGGGCGGTGTTCGTACTGGCGACGGCAGCCGGCATGCCTGCTGCGCCCGGCAACGTCTGCGGGCGCGTGGCCGGCATGCTGCTGGGCTTCTGGCTCAATGGACGCATCACCTTCGCCGATGCCGATGGGCAACGCCTGGGGTGGCGCCGCTTCGCGCGATTCCTGCCGCTGTGGTTGCTGCTGACCACGGCCAGCACGCTGCTGGTGGCCGCCGCCGACCATGCGCTGGGCCTGCAGTACGCCTGGCTGGCAAAGCCGCTGGTGGAAGCGGGCCTGGCGGTGGTGTCCTTCCTGCTGCTGCGCCACCTCGTGTACCGGTAACGGCGTTCCCGCTGCGTCGCTGACACATACAAAAACGCCGGCACATGGCCGGCGTTCCTGCTTGATGGCGGTGAGCCTCAGTGCTTGAGGGTCTTGCGCAGGCGCTCCAGCGCCTGCAGCTGGACGACGGCCTCTGCCAGCTTCTGCTGCGCTTCAGCCACTTCCATCGCTTCGCCGCGGTTGGCCAGGATGCGCTCGGCTTCTTCCTTGGCCTTGCGGACCGAGGCTTCGTCGATGTCCTGTGCGCGGATCGCGGTGTCGGCCAGCACGGTCACCACCTGCGGCTGCACTTCCAGGATGCCGCCGGAAATGGCGAAATCCAGCTGCTCGCCGCTCGGCGTGGTCACTACCACCTTGCCCGGCTTCAGGCGGGTGATCAGCGGTGCGTGCTTGGGCGCGATGCCCAGTTCGCCCAGCTCACCGGTGGCCACGACCAGGGTCGCTTCGCCACGGAAGATTTCCTGCTCGGCGCTGACGATGTCGCAACGGATGGTGCTCATGTAACTCTCTTCGCTAGGGGGCGGGTCGAACCCACCGCAGGGATTCCGCAGCGGTGGGCGCAGGCCCACCCCGTGTCACGGTCGGGACGGGCGTGTGCCCGTCCCTGCCGCATCAGGCCTTCTCGGCCATCTTCTTGGCCTTCTCGACCGCTTCTTCGATGCTGCCGACCATGTAGAACGCCTGCTCCGGCAGGTGGTCGTACTCGCCATCGACGATGGCCTTGAAGCCACGGATGGTGTCCTTCAGCGACACGTACTTGCCCGGCGAGCCGGTGAACACTTCGGCCACGTGGAACGGCTGGCTGAAGAAGCGCTCGATCTTGCGGGCGCGCGACACGGCCTGCTTGTCTTCTTCGGACAGTTCGTCCATGCCCAGGATGGCGATGATGTCCTTCAGTTCCTTGTACTTCTGCAGGGTCTGCTGGACGCGCTGGGCGGTGTCGTAGTGCTCGTGGCCGATGACCAGCGGGTCCATCTGGCGGCTGGTGGAATCCAGCGGATCGACCGCCGGGTAGATACCCAGCGAAGCGATCGAACGCGACAGGGTCACGGTCGAGTCCAGGTGGGCGAAGGTGGTCGCCGGCGACGGATCGGTCAAGTCATCGGCCGGCACGTAGACGGCCTGGATCGAGGTGATCGAACCATTCTTGGTCGAGGTGATGCGCTCCTGCAGGACGCCCATTTCCTCGGCCAGGGTCGGCTGGTAGCCCACTGCCGACGGCATACGACCCAGCAGTGCCGACACTTCGGTACCGGCCAGGGTGTAGCGGTAGATGTTGTCGACGAACAGCAGCACGTCCTTGCCCTTGCCGTTCTCGTCCTTCTCGTCGCGGAAGTACTCGGCCATGGTCAGGCCGGTCAGGGCGACGCGCAGACGGTTGCCCGGCGGCTCGTTCATCTGGCCGTACACCATCGCGACCTTGTCCAGGACGTTGGAGTCCTTCATCTCGTGGTAGAAGTCGTTGCCCTCACGGGTACGCTCACCCACGCCGGCGAACACGGACAGACCGCTGTGCGCCTTGGCGATGTTGTTGATCAGTTCCATCATGTTGACGGTCTTGCCGACGCCGGCGCCGCCGAACAGGCCGACCTTGCCGCCCTTGGCGAACGGGCACATCAGGTCGATGACCTTGATGCCGGTTTCCAGCAGCTCGGTGGCCGGGGACTGGTCTTCGTACGACGGAGCAGCACGGTGGATTTCCCAGGTGTCGCTGGCGGCGACCGGACCGGCTTCGTCGATCGGGCGGCCGAGCACGTCCATGATGCGGCCCAGGGTGCCAGCGCCGACCGGCACGGAGATGCCGCGCTCGGTGTTGGTGGCCACCAGGTTGCGCTTCAGGCCATCGGTGGAGCCCAGCGCGATGCAGCGGACCACGCCGTCACCGAGCTGCTGCTGCACTTCCAGGGTGATTTCGGTGTTGTCCACCTTCAGCGCGTGGTACACCTTCGGCACCGACTCGCGGGGGAATTCGACGTCGACGACGGCGCCGATGATCTGAACGATCTTGCCCTGACTCATTGCTGCATCCTCTAAATGTGTGCTTTTAACGAACGCGGTCAGACTGCTGCCGCGCCGCCGACGATTTCGGAGATTTCCTGGGTGATCGCTGCCTGGCGGGCCTTGTTGTAGACCAGCTGCAGGGTTCCGATCAGCTTGTTGGCGTTGTCACTGGCCGACTTCATCGCCACCATGCGCGCGGCATGCTCGGAAGCGACGTTTTCCAGCAGCGCCTGGTACACCAGCGACTCGATGTAACGCGTCATCACGTGCTCGAGCACGGTCGCGGCATCGGGTTCGTACAGGTAGTCCCAGTCGTGGTGCGCAACCTGCTTCTCGGCGGCCGGCAGCGGCAGCAGCTGATCGAAGCTGGCCTTCTGCACCATCGTGTTGACGAAGCGGTTGTAGACCAGATACACGCGGTCGACCTTGCCTTCGGTGAAGGCGTCGAGCATGACCTTGATCACACCGATCAGCGATTCCAGCTTCGGCGTATCGCCGATGTGGGTCACCGTGCCGACCATGTTCACCTTGACCCGGCGGAAGAAGGTCGATGCCTTCTGGCCGATGGTCACCAGGTCCACTTCGGCGCCCTTGTCCTGCCAGGCCTTGGCTTCGCCAAGCATCTTGCGGAACAGGTTGTTGTTGAGGCCGCCGGCAAGACCGCGATCGGAGGAGATCACGATGAAACCGACCCGCTTGACCTGCTCACGCTCGACCAGGAACGGATGCTGGTAGTCGGTGCTGGCCTGCGCCAGGTGGCCGATCACCTGCTTCATCGCCTGCGCGTACGGACGCGAGGTCTTCATCCGATCCTGCGCCTTGCGGATCTTGGAGGCCGAGACCATTTCCAGGGCGCGCGTCACCTTGCGGGTGTTCTGCACGCTCTTGATCTTGGTTTTGATTTCGCGTCCGCTTGCCATCTTTTATTCCCGTGGCGCGGGGCCTGGGCCCCGCGTTGTTCAACCGTTTGATCGTCTGGTCCAGCGGAGCATCGCTCCGCTCTACAGGACCTCGATTACCAGCTGCCGGTGGTCTTGAACTCGACGATGCCCTTCTTGAAGGCACCTTCGATGTCGTTGTCCCAACCGCCGGTGGCGTTGACCTTGCCGATCAGTTCGCCCTGGGTGTTGGCGAAGTGCGCGTGCAGGCCTTCTTCGAACGCCAGCAGCTTGCTGACCGGCACGTCGTCGAGGTAACCCTCGTTGACGGCGTAGATCGACAGCGCCTGGTTGGCGATCGACATCGGCGCGTACTGCTTCTGCTTCATCAGCTCGGTGACGCGCTGGCCGCGCTCCAGCTGCTTGCGGGTGGCTTCGTCCAGGTCCGAGGCGAACTGCGCGAACGCAGCCAGCTCGCGGTACTGGGCCAGCGAGATACGGATGCCGCCAGACAGCTTCTTGATGATCTTGGTCTGTGCCGAACCACCGACGCGCGACACCGAGATACCGGCGTTCACGGCCGGGCGGATGCCGGCGTTGAACAGATCGGTTTCCAGGAAGATCTGACCATCGGTGATCGAGATCACGTTGGTCGGAACGAACGCGGAGACGTCGCCGGCCTGGGTTTCGATGATCGGCAGCGCGGTCAGCGAACCGGTCTTGCCGGTGACCTTGCCTTCGGTGAACTTCTCGACATATTCCTCGGACACGCGGGCAGCGCGCTCGAGCAGACGGGAGTGCAGGTAGAACACGTCACCCGGGTAGGCTTCACGGCCCGGCGGACGCTTCAGCAGCAGCGAGATCTGGCGGTAGGCCACGGCCTGCTTGGACAGATCGTCGTACACGATCAGTGCGTCTTCGCCGCGGTCCATGAAGTACTCGCCCATGGTGCAGCCCGAGTAGGCGCTGATGTACTGCATCGCGGCCGATTCGGACGCGGTGGCAGCCACCACGATGGTGTGCGCCAGGGCGCCGTTCTCTTCCAGCTTGCGCACGATGTTGGCAACGGTCGAGGCCTTCTGGCCGATCGCTACGTACACGCACTTGATGCCGGTGCCCTTCTGGTTGATCACCGCGTCGATGGCCAGCGCGGTCTTGCCGGTCTGGCGGTCACCGATGACCAGCTCGCGCTGGCCACGGCCGATCGGGATCATCGAGTCGACCGACTTGTAACCGGTCTGCACCGGCTGGTCGACCGACTTGCGCCAGATCACGCCCGGAGCAACGCGCTCCACCGGAGCGGTCAGCTGGGTGGCCAGCGGGCCCTTGCCGTCGATCGGCTCGCCGAGCGCGTTGACCACGCGGCCCAGCAGTTCCGGACCGACCGGCACTTCCAGGATGCGGCCGGTGGTCTTGGCGACGTCACCTTCGCGCACATTCTCGTAGCCACCCAGGACCACGGCGCCGACCGAGTCGCGCTCCAGGTTCAGGGCCAGGGCGAAGGTGTTGTTCGGCAGTTCGATCATTTCGCCCTGCATCACGTCGGCCAGACCGAAGATGCGCACGATGCCGTCGGACACGCTGGTCACGGTGCCTTCGTTGCGCGATTCCGCGGCCAGCTTGACCTTCTCGATGCGGTTCTTGATCAGTTCGCTGATTTCGGAGGGGTTGAGCGTGGTTGCCATCGTCAAGTCCTAGTGCCGGCAGCGGGGCCGGACGTTAAATGAATTCAGTTAGCGAGCGCGGTCTGCAGACGGGCCAGCTTGCCCTTCAGCGAACCATCGATGACCACGTCGCCGGCATCGATCACAGCGCCGCCGATCAGCGAGGCGTCGACCGCGGTAGTCACTTCGACCTCGCGGTTGAAGCGCTTGCGCAGCGCAGCCTTGATCGCGTCCAGCTCGGCAACCGACAGCTCGGCCGCGGACGTCACCGTGGCCTTGACCACGTGCTCGGCCTCGGCGCGCAGTGCGTCGAACATGCCAGCGATTTCCGGCAGCAGCGGCAGACGATGCGATTCGGCAAGCACAGCCAGGAAGCGCGAGTAGGTCTCGCCGCGGGACTCCGGCGCCAGCAGGGCGACGGCGTCATCGCGACCCAGCTCCGGGTTGGCGAGCAGGGCCGCCACGCGCGGGTCGGCGGCGACGTGGGCGGAGAACGCCAAAGCGTCCGACCACGGCGCGAACGCGCCTTCGTCACGCGCGGTCGCGAAGGCGGCGCGGGCGTACGGGCGGGCAAGCGTGAGGGCCTGGCTCATCCTTAAATCTCCGAGGCCAGCTCGTCGAGCAGCGCCTTGTGGGCGTTGGCGTCGATTTCGCGCTTGAGCAGCTTTTCGGCACCGGTCACGGCCAGCGCGGACACCTGCTTGCGCAGATCTTCACGGGCACGGTTGGCGGCGGCGTCGATTTCGGCCTGGGCCAGGTCCTTCTGACGGGTGGCTTCGGCAACAGCTTCGTTGCGGGCCGCGTCGACGATCTGGTTGGCACGCGCGTGGGCCTGGTCGATGATCTCGTTGGCCTTGGTGCGGGCTTCCTTCAGCGCTTCATTGACCTTGTCCTGCGCCTGGGCCAGATCTTTCTGGCTGCGGTCGGCAGCAGCGAGGCCTTCAGCGATCTTCTGCTGGCGCTCTTCGATCGCGTTCATCAGCGGCGGCCAGATCTTGGTCGCGATGAGCCAGATCAGGGCGGCAAAGGCCAGGGCCTGGGCGATGAGGGTAAAACCGATATCCATGGGGTTCGCTCAGTCGGTTGTGACGGGATGGATGCGCCGCCACACGGGCGGCGCCTCCGAACCTTCATCCGCGACCAGGCGCCTGCGGCGCCCGGTCGTTTCGCTTTCGCTGGATCAGCCAGCGATTGCCGGCAGGCGCGAGACGAACTCGCCGACCAGCGGGTTGGCGAAGGCGAACAGCAGGCCCACGGCGACCGAGATGATGAAGGCGGCGTCGATCAGGCCGGCGGTGATGAACATGCGGACCTGCAGGACCGGGATCAGTTCCGGCTGGCGCGCGGCCGACTCCAGGAACTTACCGGCCATGATGGCCAGACCCAGACCGGCGCCCAGCGCGGCCAGGCCGATCATGATGCCGACGGCGAGGACGGTGGAGCTCTGAACTTGGGCGAGATTGGTCAGGACGGCGAAGTACATGGTTTTCTCCAGGAACTTGATTGCTAAGGGTTTAGAAACAAACGGATGAAGGGTGAAGCGAAACTCAGTGAGCGTCTTCCGACAGGCTCAGGTACACGATGGACAGCATCATGAAGATGAAGGCCTGCAGCGGAATCACCAGAAGGTGGAACAGCATCCAGCCGAAGCCGGCGAACGCGCCTGCAAACATGCCGGCGATACCTGCACCGCCCAGCACCCAGATCAGCAGGAACACGATTTCACCGCCGAACATGTTGCCGAACAGTCGCATCGCCAGCGAAATCGGCTTGCTCAGCCACTCGACGATGTTCAGGATCAGGTTGAACGGCATCATCCACTTGCCGAACGGTGCGGTCAGGAATTCCTTGGTGAAACCACCAATACCCTTGGCGCGCAACGCGAAGAACAGCATCAGGAAGAACACGCTGATCGACATGCCCAGGGTGGCATTGACGTCGGCGGTGGGGACCGGCTTCCAGTACGGCACGCCCATCAGTTCGAGCGGCTTGGCGATGAAGTCGGCGGGGATCATCTTGATGAGGTTCATCAGGAGGATCCAGAAGAAGATCGTGATCGCGATCGGGGTCACCAGCTTGCTGGTGCCGTGGTAGGTGTCCTTGGCCTGGCGGTCAACGAACTCCAGGCAGATCTCGACGAATGCCTGCCACTTGCCCGGCACGCCGGAGGTGGCCTTGCGGGTCGCCATCCAGAAGGCGACGACCATCACCAGGCCCATCAGCAGCGAGGTTACCAGCGTATCCACGTGGATCGCCCACGGGGTGCCATGACCTGCAGTCAGATTGTGCAGGTGATGCTGGATGTAGGAGGTGGGTGTAAGCGCCTCGCCTGCCATGTGTCCGGAACCTTAAGTTAAATGAATTCGATTAGCGCCTGGCCATGGCCAGGACCTGGAACATCAGCCCGACGGCGATACCGGCCAACAGCGCCAGTGCAGGCAGCTTGAAGACCAGGAACCCCACCATCAGGACACCAAAAACGAGCGCCCACTTGGCAACGATCGCAACGATCAGGCGTGCCATGGCCGAACCGGCCCCCAGCGCACCACCACCCAGCGCCATCCGTGCCGCCACCCAACCACCGGCCGAAACCGCCACACCGGATGCCAGAGCACCAAGGGCATACTTCGGCCCTACCAGCAGGAAGGCCAGAGCCAGGACAGCCACCGCGGCCAGCGGGTAGACCGCGGCGCGCAGCATCAGTCGCCGACCCGTTTCTACGGAGTTCAGCACAGGACGTCCCGCGTGGTTACAAGTGGATGGCTGAGGCGACTACAGCAGGGGGGCCTCTTCGAGCCGCCAAATTATAGCAATGGGACAATTTGCGAGACAACCGGTGCCTGTTCATATCGGATCAGCGCACGTTGCGGTAAGGGCTGCGGTTTTCCAGCCCACCACGGGGACAATGACATGTGCGCGATGTTGCGCCGCAACGTATTGAACTTTGGTCGCAGGCGACGGAACTTTCCGCCGACGGCGTGGGTCCGATCCTGCGACCTGCCTGCAGCTACCTCGTCGACGCTCCGCCTGCAGGTCCCCATGATGGCCCCGAAGCGCCGCTCCGGGGCCATCTTTTCGCACGGCACCGACAGCGCTGAACCGTCCACATCGCGTGGACCATACCTTCACGAATGGTGGACAGCGACGTCCGGCAAAGTGGCCTTCATTCCGATGAACCACTGCAAGGACTCTTTCGATGCGCTCCGTTCCCACCCTGCTCGCCCTCTCGCTTCTCGCCGCCGGCGCGTCGTTCGCCTCCGCCGCTCATGCCGCCGAAGGCGATGACCGCTTCGCCCTGCGCCTGGGTGCGATGAACATCGATTCGGACAACACCCTGCGCGGCAACACCAACGTCGCCGGCCAGGACATCGGCTTCTCCGAGGACTTCAAGCTGGGTGGCAAGGAATGGGAGCCGCGCATCGACGGCATGTTCCGCATCAGCAACCGTCAGCGCCTGCTGTTCAACTACTTCAAGTACGACAAGGACCGCCGCGAGACGCTGGGCCAGGATATTTCCTTCGGCAACGTCAACGTGCCGGCCGACAGCTTCGTCAAGGCTGAGCTGAAGTACCAGGTGGCCAGCCTGGTGTATGACTACTCGGTGGTGGACACCGAGAAGTTCGACCTTGGCCTGCAGCTGGGTGCGGAATACGCGAAGGTCAGCACCAAGGGCTACGCCGATCTGGGCACGGTGTACGAAGGCCAGTTCCTGGACGAGAAGACCGACGGCGTGGCGCCAGTGGTGGGTGCGCGCCTGAGCTTCACCCCGTCCGAAAAGTGGATGATCACGCTGCAGGGCCAGTACCTCAACACGCGCTGGGGCAGCTTCGACGACTACAAGGGTGACCTCAGCCGCGCCAACGCGATCGTCGATTACCGCTTCACCGACAACTTCGGCGTGTTCGCCGGCTACGACTGGTTCAAGCTGGACGCGGACAAGAAGGGCAGCGACGGCACCATCGGCCTGAAGCAGGAATTCAAGGGCCCGGTGGCTGGTATCAGCGTCACCTTCTAAGCCCTGCTCCCCTTCCACAGTACTCTCTCTCCTGGCGCGGCCTCCGGAACATCGGGGGCCGCGTTTTTTGTGGGTTTCTGACAGAAGAGCAGAAGCGGGTTGGTCGAGCGCTGGAGGGAGAGGGGGCTGCGTGCGAATGTCCCCCGGCGCCGGCCTGCGGCCGTCACCTCCTCCTTTACTTCGCACCCAGCCCCCTCTCCCTCCGCGTGTCAGGCATCCGGGCGGCTTTGGCACTGGCTTCTCGACTATCCGCAAGCCGAGCCGCTGCGCGGGCGGCAGGCGTTTGGACAAAGTAAAGGAGGAGGCGACCGCCGCAGGCGGGCGACGGGGGACATTTGTCGAAATGCCTGCCGCCCGCGCAGCGGCCCCACCGTTCGCAATCAGATTGATCGACACCCAACAAAAAAACCCCGGCAATGCCGGGGCCTTTTATTCGCAAAGGCGCGGACGCCTTATTTCTTCTTCGGCATGTACAGATCGGTGATCGTGCCGTCGTAGATTTCCGAGGCCATCGCCACCGATTCGCTCAGCGTCGGGTGCGCATGGATGGTGTGGCCGATGTCCTCGGCCTCAGCACCCATTTCGATGGCCAGGCCGATCTCGGCCAGCAGATCACCAGCATGCACGCCGACGATCGCGCCACCGATGATGCGATGGCTGTCCTCGTCGAAGATCAGCTTGGTGAAGCCCTCGGTGCGACCGATGCCAATCGCGCGGCCGCTGGCAGCCCACGGGAACTTGGCCACGCCGACCTTCAGGCCCTTGGCCTTGGCTTCGGTCTCGGTCACGCCGACCCAGGCGATTTCCGGGTTGGTGTAGGCCACCGACGGAATCACGCGGGCCACCCATTCCTTCTTGTGGCCGGCAGCCACTTCGGCCGCCAGCTTGCCCTCATGCGTAGCCTTGTGGGCCAGCATCGGGTTGCCGACGATGTCGCCGATGGCAAAGATGTGCGGCACGTTGGTGCGCATCTGCCGGTCGACCGGAATGAAGCCGCGGTCGGTGACCTGCACGCCCGCCTTGTCCGCGTCGATCTTCTTGCCGTTCGGCGAACGGCCCACGGCCACCAGCACACGGTCGAAGGTGCCCTGCGCCAACGCCGGCGTCTGCCCTTCCTCGGCAGCCTCGAAGGTCACGGTGATGCCCTTGGCATCGGCGGTCACGCCAGACGCCTTGGTCTTCAGGTGGACCTCGATGCCCTGCTTCTTCAGGCGGTCGGCCAGCGGCTTGACCAGGTCCTTGTCGGCGCCCGGCATCAGCTGGTCCATGAACTCGACCACGGTCACCTTGCTGCCCAGCGCGCCATACACGGTGGCCATTTCCAGGCCGATGATGCCGCCACCCACGACCAGCAGCGAACCCGGCACTTCGGCCAGTTCCAGTGCGTCG
This sequence comes from Stenotrophomonas sp. LST15-1-1.1, assembly GCF_040815575.1. Lineage (NCBI taxonomy): Bacteria > Pseudomonadati > Pseudomonadota > Gammaproteobacteria > Lysobacterales > Lysobacteraceae > Stenotrophomonas > Stenotrophomonas sp. LST15-1-1.1. Next base: position 45,252 of record NZ_JBFPNJ010000023.1, on the reverse strand, counting down.
GTGGAGTCCATCACGCGCTTGTCGTCCCACGGGAAATTCGGCAGCTTCACTGCCTGCGAACCGGCGGCGATGATGCACTTCTGGAAGCGCAGCAACTGGGTGCTGCCGTCTTCAGCCGTGATCAGCAGTTCGTTGGCCGACACGAACGTGCCCACGCCCTGCACGTTGCGGACCTTGCGCTGCTTGGCCATGCCGGCCAAGCCCTTGGTCAGCTGGTTGACGACCTTTTCCTTGTACTGGCGCAACTTGTCCAGGGTGATGGTCGGCTTGCCGAACTCGACGCCGAAATCACCGGCGTGGGCGACTTCGTCGATCACCGCAGCGGCATGCAGCAGCGCCTTGGACGGAATGCAGCCCACGTTGAGGCAGACGCCGCCGAGGCTGGCATAGCGCTCGACCAGCACCGTATCCAGGCCGACGTCGGCGGCGCGGAAGGCGGCGGTGTAGCCGCCCGGGCCCGAGCCCAGCACGACCATCTCGCATTCGATGTCGGCGGCCTTGCCACTGGCCAGCGCCGGCTTCGGTGCTGCAGGCTCGGCCGGGGCGCGGTGCGACGGCGTCACCGGCGGCTTGCTGGCTGGAGCAGCCGCAGTCGGGGCCGGCGCGGCAGCCTTGGCCGGCGCTTCAGCGGCGCCCTCGGTCTCCAGCAGCACGACGACAGCGCCTTCGGACAGGGTGTCGCCTAGCTTGACCTTGATTTCCTTGACCACGCCGGCAGCCGAGGACGGCACTTCCAGGGTGGCCTTGTCCGACTCCAGGGTCACCAGACCCTGGTCTTTCTTCACCGTATCGCCAACGGCGACCAGCACTTCGATCACCGGTACATCGCTGTAATCGCCGATGTCGGGAACCTTGATTTCAATCGTGGCCATGGTGGGTTTTCCTCGTGCCCGACCGGCGTGGCCGGTGGGCTGTCACTGCGTTTCGACAGGCGGCCGCGCCAGGGGCTGCGGCCGCACGGTGGGGGCGAAGCGGTGCCTTACAGCAGCACGCGGCGCATGTCGGCCAGCACCTGCGACAGGTACGTGGTGAAGCGTGCGGCCAGGGCGCCATCGATGACGCGGTGGTCGTAGCTCAGCGACAGCGGCAGCATCAGCTTCGGTGCAAATTCCTTGCCGTTCCAGACTGGCTGGATGGACGACTTGGAGACGCCGAGGATGGCCACTTCCGGTGCATTGACGATCGGGGTGAACGCGGTGCCGCCGATGCCGCCCAGCGAACTGATCGAGAAGCAGCCGCCGCTCATGTCGGCCGGGCCCAGCTTGCCGTCGCGCGCCTTCTTGGCCAGCTCGCCGGTTTCCTGCGCGATCTGCACCACGCCCTTCTTGTCGACATCGCGGATGACCGGAACGACCAGGCCGTTCGGGGTATCGGCCGCGAAACCGATGTTGAAGTACTTCTTCAGGGTGAGGTTCTCGCCGCTGGCATCCAGCGAAGCGTTGAACTCCGGGAACTGCTTCAGCGCCGCAGCGCTGGCCTTGATCAGGAAGGCGAGCATGGTCAGCTTGATGCCGGCCTTCTCGTTCTCCTTGTTCAGCGCCACGCGCAGGCCTTCCAGGTCGGTGATATCGGCCTGCTCGAACTGGGTGACGTGCGGGATCATCGCCCAGTTGCGGGCCAGGTTCGCACCGGAGATCTTCTTGATGCGCGACAGCGGCTGCACTTCAACGTCGCCGAACTTGCTGAAATCGACCTTCGGCCACGGCAGCAGGTTGAGGCCACCGCCGGCAGCCACGGTGCCACCGGCAGCCGCCGGAGCGCCGCCGCTGAGCGCGGCCTTGACGAACTTCTGCACGTCGGCCTTGGTGATGCGGCCGCCCTTCTCGCTGCCGCTGACCTGCAGCAGGTCGACACCCAGCTCACGGGCGAACACGCGCACCACCGGCGATGCATAAGGCACCTTGGCCGGCAGCACGCCATCAGCGTTGAACTGCACCGGCGGGCTGCTCGGCGCACCGGCCGAGGGGGCGCTGGCGATCTCGCGGGCAGCCAGCTTGTCCGGCTGGGCCGGCACGGCGACCGGCTCGACCTTGGTGGCCGTCTCGGCGGCCGGGGCCGCAGCAGCGGCGGCCTTGCTCGGGGCCGGGGCGGCAGCGCCTTCGGCTTCGATGATGGCGACCACATTGCCCTGCGACAGATTGTCGCCGACCTTGACCTTGATTTCCTTGACCACGCCAGCGACCGACGACGGCACTTCCATGGTGGCCTTGTCGCTTTCCAGCGTGACCAGGCCCTGGTCCTTCTTCACCGTATCGCCCACGGCGACCAGCACTTCGATGACCGGAATGCCGCTGTAGTCGCCGATATCCGGCACCAGCGCTTCAACCGCACCACCGCTGGCAGCGGGGGCGGCCGGAGCCGGAGCGGCAGCGGGAGCCGCCTGGGTGGCAGCGGCCGGAGCAGTGGCCTTGGCCGGAGCCGGAGCCGGCGCAGCGGCAGCGGCCGGCTGCGCAGCTTCGCCGTCGGCCACTTCGATCAGTGCCACGACCTTGCCTTCGGACAGGCTGTCGCCCAGCTTGACCTTGATTTCCTTGACCACGCCGGCCACCGAGGACGGCACCTCCATGGTCGCCTTATCGCTTTCCAGCGTGACCAGGCCCTGGTCCTTCTTCACCGTATCGCCGACGGCAACAAGCACCTCGATTACCGGGATATCGCTGTAGTCACCGATATCGGGGACACGTGCTTCCTTGATTTCGGCCATGGGGAGAACTCCGGCAATCTGGTGTAGGGAAACGTCTATTGTGCGGCCAGCGGGGGCCTGCGCCAACCGTTACAGGTGTTTTCAGTACGCACGCAGCCGGGACACGCTGTTGCTCATGGCTCGCCGGCGCCTCCAGTCGGTAGCGTATTGTCCTGTCGATGTCCGCTTGATGTCGCCAGCGCGACGGCCACCGGCTGCCAGGCCTGGCGCAGGCGCGGCAGGGACCATGCTGCATTGGCCGGGCTGGTGGACGGCAGCGCCAGCACTGTCGGCGAGGCGGTCAGCAGCGGCTGCACCCAGCGCTGGAAGGCCTGCATCGCCGCGCCACCATTGCAGCCGATCAGCTGCAGGTCAGGCAACGCGGCGATCAGTGCGGGAAGTGCATTGGCCACTTCCGTGCCACGCACGATGTCCACATCCAGGCTGCCGCGTCGTTCGCAGCGGCCGATCACATCCCACAGGCCAACACCATTGGCCGCCAGCGCCTGCAGGCGCTGCGCATACGGCAACGACGGATCGAAGCCGCACAGGTCCCCGAGCAATGGCCAGAAGCGATTGCGTGGATGCGCGTAGTAATGCTGTGCCTGCAATGACGCGATACCGGGCATTGAACCCAGCAGCAACACCCGGCAATCCGGGTTCACCTGCGCAGGCAGGCCGATGCACAACGTTGCGGCGCTCACATCTTCTCCAACTGCATGAATATTCCGGAATGGCAGAAACCACGTGAAAACAAGCGTTTCGCGCTGTTCGCTGAACAATGCGAACTAATTTTTAACGCGCGTCGGACTCGATTCATGTTGGGGCGACTACGGTGTGCTCGCCCCGCAACCGGGGGCCCAAAACAAGAAACATTAGGAGATTCCCCCATGCGCTCCATCCGTATCCTGAGCCTCGCCCTGCTGACCTCCGCCGCGTTCGCACCGGCTGCCTTCGCGCAGGACAGCAGCACCACCGACACCGCTTCGGGCAAGCATTTTGCCGTGGTTGGCGGCGTCTCGCTGCTGCAGCCGAAGAATGACCCGATCGACGGCATCAAGAAGGTCGATGGCGGCCCGGCACCGACCGTCAGCTTCAGCTACTACATCAACGACAACTGGGCCGTTGAACTGTGGGGCGCTGCAGACAAGTTCGACCACAAGGTGAAGGGCCCGGGCAATGCCCGCCTCGGCAGCGTCGAGCAGCAGCCGGTCGCACTGAGCGGCCAGTACCACTTCGGCCAGGCTGACAACGTGTTCCGTCCGTTCGTGGGCGTGGGCTACTTCCAGTCGGCCTTCAGCAATGAAACCCTGGCAGACGGCAGCGACTCCGACATCCGCCTGAAGGATGCCAAGGGCGTGATCGGCACCGTCGGTGTGGACATGAACATCAACTCGACCTGGTTCGCCCGTGCCGACGCCCGTTACATGCGCTCGCGTCCGGACGTGAAGGTCGGCGGCGAGAAGATCGGCGAAGCGAAGATGGATCCGTGGACCGTCGGCTTCGGCATCGGCGCCCGCTTCTAAACGCTTCTGCGTCATTAGTTGTACCGCGACGGGCCCTTCGGGGCCCGTCGTCGTTTCCGTCACCCGCATTAGGTAGAGTCGACAAACCGGATGCGGAGGCGCGATGGACGAGGTCGACCTGCTGGTGATCGGCGGTGGCATCAACGGCGCGGGTATCGCCCGTGATGCCAGTGGCCGTGGCCTGAAGGTGCTGCTGTGCGAACAGCACGACCTGGCAGCGCATACCTCCAGCGCCAGCAGCAAGCTGATCCATGGCGGCCTGCGCTACCTGGAGCAGAGCGAGTTCGGCCTGGTGCGCAAAGCACTGGGCGAGCGCGAAGTGGTGCGCCGGCAGGCCCCGTTCCTGGTGCGGCCGCTGTGCTTCGTGCTTCCGTGGCAACCGCATCTGCGGCCACGCTGGATGCTGCGCCTTGGGCTCTGGCTGTACGACCACCTGGGCCGGCGCAGCTCCGCCTTCCCTGCGTCGCGCGGCGTGGATCTGCACGACGATCCGCTCGGCGCGCTGCTGTCGCCGCAGCTGCGGCAGGCCTTCAGCTATGCCGATGCGCAGGTGGATGATGCGCGGCTGGTCATCCTCAACGCGCTCGACGCCGCGCAACGGGGTGCACGCATACTGACCGGCACGCGCTGCGTGGATCTGCGACGCGAGCACGGGCGCTGGCGCGTTGTTCTGCAAGGCGCGTCCGGCGATCAGCAGACCGTGCAGGCACGGGCGGTGGCCAACGCCGCAGGCCCGTGGGCTGGCGGCCTGCTGGAGCGCATGCACGCCCGCAGCGGCGGACCTGCGCTGCGCCTGGTGCAGGGCAGCCACATCGTGCTGCGCCGCCCCTGGCCGAACGACAGGGCCTGCCTGCTGCAGCAGCCCGACGGCCGCGTGGTGTTCCTGCTGCCCTTCCACGACCATCTGCTGATCGGCACCACCGACACCGACTATCGCGGGGACCCCGCACGCTGCACGGTGCTGCCTTCGGAAGTGGACTACCTGTGCAGCGCTGCCAATGGCTACCTGCGCGATCCGATCGCAGCGGCCGAGGTGGTCTGGCAGTTTGCCGGCGTGCGCCCGTTGCTGGCCGCCCCCGACCCGCGCGCGGCGAAACTGAGCCGCGACTACCGCCTGCAACTGGACGCCGACGGTGCGCCTGCGCTGCACGTGCTGGGCGGAAAGCTGACCACGTACCGGGTGCTGGCCGAGGAAGCACTGGACCTGCTGCGCCCCCATCTGCCGCACGCAGGCCCGGCCTGGACGGCGGCAGGGGATCCGTTGCCCGGCAGCGACTGGGGTGATGCCGGGCAGGCCCGGCAGCACCTGCAGCAGCAGGCCCCCTGGCTCCCCGAGGCCACACTGCGGCGCTGGGCGAGCGCCTATGGCAGCCGCAGCGTCGATCTGCTGCACGGCGCGAACGCCCTGCTCGATCTGGGCGAAGACTTTGGCGCGGGCCTGCACGCACGCGAGGTGGCGTTCCTGTGCGACCACGAGTGGGCCCGCAGCGCCGAGGATGTACTGTGGCGACGGAGCAAGCTGGGGCTGCAGATGGATGCGGCGCAGGCGGCACGGCTGCAGGCGTGGATGGGTTCACATTGCCGGTAGTGCCACGCGCAACCCGGCACCGCCGATGCATTACGATTTCAACATCGCCACCGGAGACGCTGCATGACGCCCCGCTACGTGCTGGCCATCGACCAGGGAACCACCAGTTCGCGTGCGATCCTGTTCGATCGTAGCGGCGACATCGTCGGCAGCGCGCAGCGCGAGTTCGCCCAGGTGTTTCCACAGCCGGGCTGGGTCGAGCATGACCCGCGCGAGATCCTGACCAGCGTCTACGCCACGATCACCGAACTGCTCAGCCGCGAACAGATCGATCCCCGCCACATCGCGGCGCTCGGCATCACCAACCAGCGCGAAACCACCGTGGTCTGGGACCGTGCCAGCGGCCAGCCGATCCACAACGCCATCGTCTGGCAGTCGCGGCAGAGCCAGGCGATCTGCGAGCGGTTGAAGTCCGGCGGCCACGAAGCGCTGATCCGCGAGCGCACGGGCCTGCTGATCGACGCCTATTTCTCGGCCACCAAGATCCGCTGGATCCTCGATCACGTCGAAGGCGCGCAGCAACGGGCCGAACGTGGCGAGCTGCTGTTCGGCACCATCGACAGCTGGCTGGTGTGGAATCTCAGCGGCGGCCAGGCGCACGTGACCGACTACAGCAACGCCGCGCGCACGCTGCTGTTCAACATCCATACCCTGGAATGGGACGATGACCTGCTGGCACTGCTGGACATCCCGCGCGCGATGCTGCCGCAGGTGCGGGATTCCAGCTCGGTGTATGCGCACACGCGCCCGCAGTTCTTCTTCGACCACCCGATCCCGATCGCCGGCATCGCCGGTGACCAGCAGGCTGCGCTGTTCGGCCAGGCCTGCTTCCAGCCGGGCATGGTCAAGAACACCTATGGCACCGGCTGCTTCATGCTGATGCACACCGGCACGCAGGCCGTACGCTCGCGCAATGGCCTGCTGACCACCGTTGCCTGGGGCCTGGACGGAAAGGTGGAATACGCGCTGGAGGGATCGATCTTCGTCGCCGGCTCGGTGGTGCAGTGGCTGCGCGATGGCCTGCGCATGATCGATCGCGCCGCCGAGAGCCAGGCCTTGGCCGCACAGGTGCCGGACAGCGCGGGGGTGTATCTGGTGCCGGCCTTCGTCGGCCTGGGTGCACCGTACTGGCGCAGCGATGTGCGCGGTGCGATGTTCGGCCTGACCCGTGGCACCCGCAAAGCCCACTTCGTGCGGGCGGCGCTGGAGGCGATGGCCTACCAGACCCGCGACGTTCTGGATGCGATGCAGTCCGATGCGGGCATCTCGCTCAGTGAACTGCGCGCCGATGGCGGCGCGATCGGCAACGACTTCCTTGCCAGCTTCCAGGCCGACATCCTCGGCGTACCCCTGCTGCGACCGCGGGTGACCGAGACCACCGCGCTGGGTGCGGCCTACCTGGCCGGGCTGGCGGTCGGCTTCTGGGAGAGCCGCGAACAGATCGCGGCACAGTGGGGGCTGGATCGCCGCTTCGAACCGCAGATGGCGGTGGCCCGGCGCGAGAAACTCTACGCAGGGTGGCAGCAGGCCGTGGCCGCGACCCTCGCCTTCCACGTCGATTGACATTGTAGAGCCGAGCCATGCTCGGCTGCCGTTGGTGGAATGCCGAAAACAGCAGAGCCGAGCGTGGGCTCGGCTGTACAGGAAGGGCGGTGTCGACCAAGGTCGACACTCACCACGGGCATCGTCAGCGGATCAGCGCGGTCAGAACGCCGGCAGCACCGCGCCCTTGTACTTGGTCTCGATGAAGGTCTTCACCTGCGAGCTGGTCAGCGCCTTGGCCAGCTTCTGCACGCGGGCATCGTCCTTGTTGTCCGGGCGGGCAACCAGGAAGTTCACGTACGGCGAGTCCTTGCTCTCGATCGCCAGCGCGTCCTTGGTCGGGTTGAGGCCGGCATCCAGCGCATAGTTGGTGTTGATCAGGGCCAGGTCGACCTGGTCGAGCACGCGCGGCAGCATGGCCGAATCCAGCTCTCGGAACTTCAGGTTCTTCGGGTTGGACACGATGTCGCGCTGGGTGGCCAGCGCATTGGTCGGGTCCTTCAGCTCGATCACGCCGGCCTTGTGCAGCAGGATCAGCGCGCGGCTGTTGTTGCTCGGGTCGTTGGGGATCACCACATCGGCCCCGTCACGCAGCTCGGCCAGCGACTTGATCTTGCGCGAGTACGCACCGAAGGGCTCGATGTGCACGCCCACCACCTTGGTCAGGTCGGTCTTGCGATCGCGGTTGTAGGCGTCCAGGTACGGCTCGGTCTGGAAGTAGTTGGCATCCACCTGCTTCTGCACCAGCTGGTCGTTGGGCTGCACGTAGTCGTTGAAGACGCGCACGTCCAGCTCCACGCCTTCCTGCTTGAGGATCGGCTTGACCACTTCCAGGATCTCGGCGTGCGGCACGGCGGTGGCGGCCACCACCAGCTTCTGCGAAGGCTCGCCGGACTTGCCGCAGGCGGTCAGTGCCAGCGCAGCGGCGAACAGGGGCAGCAACAGGGTCTTCTTCATGGGCGCAATCGATCTCGGGGGAGGTGTCAGGATTTTTCGTAGTTGGTCAGGGCCAGTTCCAGCAGTGCCTTGGCCTGCTCGCGCAGCATCATCGGCTCGACGATCTCGGCATCGGACCCGTAATGCAACACGTCCATCAACAGTTCGCGCGACACGCTGTAAGGCACTTTCAGTTCGTAGCGGCCATCGGCGAGGAAGCGGCCCTGCTGCTTGGAGTGCCAGTGTTCGTCGGCCACCCAGCGCGCGGCCTTGGCGCTGAACAGGATGGTTGCCCAGCCCTTCGGCGCACCGGAGAAGATGCCGTAGCTGGCGCCCAGCTGCTCGTCCAGCTCGCTGTCGGCGACATCGCGGGCGGTGCTGTCGATCACCCGCGCCTTGTAGATGCGGTCCACCGCGAAGCTGCGCAGGGCCTCGCGATCATGGTCCCAGCCGTCCAGATACCAGTTGTCGCGGTAATGGGTCAGCCGCTGCGGCGATACCGTGCGCTTGGTCGCTTCGTCGGTCGAGCGGGCACGGTATTCAAAGCCCAGCTGCTTGCGCTCCAGCACCGCCGAGGCCACCGAACGGAAGCTGGCTTCATCGAACTTGCGGCCACGGTGCGGAATCACCCGGACCCGGTCCACCGGCCAGCTGGAAACACCGGCCTGGGCAGCCAGCAGGCTCTCGATGCGCTGCTGCAGCGGTGCCAGCACCGAGGACAGCACGCCGCCGCCGGTACGCGCCAGCAGGTGCTGCGAGGCCAGCAGGGCGTGCAGCTCCTCCGAGCTCAGCCACAGGCCGGGCAGCTCGAAGCGGTCGCTCTCGTCGGCCAGGTAGCGGAAGCCGGCCTCGCCATCGCCCTCGATCGGCGCCATCAGCGCATCGCGCAGGAACGCCAGGTCGCGGTAGACGGTGGCCCGGGAGCAACCGAGCTTGTCCTGCAGGGTCGCCACCGTCACCGGATAGCGTGCGGACTTGAGCAGACGATGCAGGGCGGTGATGCGTTCGTATCGGTCCATGCCCCCGATTATGTCCGAGTCTCGGGCGTTGTGGCGGACGATTGGGCTATCGTGGGCGCCCCCTGCCCTGCGGAGCGCCCGATGCGCCGGTTGTCTGTCCTGCCCCTGCTGGCCTGCCTGCTGCTGGCCGCCTGCGACCGCGCACCGTCGCCCACCGAGGCGGCGACGCCTGTCCCCGCTGCCGATCCGGCACAGGCGGTACTGTCTGCCAGCCAGCGGTTTGCCGCCCTGCGCAGCTTCCATGCCGAGCTGGAGGTGCTGGGTGCGCAGCGGCCGGTGCGCACCGCGATGGACTTCGTCGCCCCGGATCGCTTCCGGGTGCAGACCCCTGCCGGGCCGCAGGTGATCATCGGCGACACCATGTTCCTGCAGGCCGACGATGCGATCCGCCAGGTGCCGACCCCGCCGGGGCTGCTGGAACAATGGCGCAGCCCGCTGCCCGCCGATATCCCCGCCCAGGCCCTGCAGGCCGAAGACCTGGGCGAGCAGACGTTGGATGGCGTCAGCACGCGCCACTACGGCCTGCGTGGCGCCACCGCCGGTGAACGCCTGGAGTACTGGGTGGATGCGCAGGGCCTGCCACGGCAGATCGTGCGCAGTGGCCACAACAACGGCAAACCCTTCCAGCTGCGGCTGCGCTACTCGCGCTTCAACGATCCGGCCCTGCGGGTCGATCTGCCCTGAACGGGGCTCGCCGGCAACGCCTGCTGAAGCAGGCGGGACGGGCGATTCGGACGGTCATCACGCTTCCAGTATCATCACCGGCTGCCAACCGCTTCGGAGAAGCCTCGATGTCCCTGCGCGTGTCCCTGCTGGTCCCCTTGCTGCTCTGCGCCCCGCTGGCGTATGCGCAGGATGCCTCCGAACTGGCGGCGATGTCCTCGCCGTGGAGTGGCAGTGGTGGCGAACTCGGCTTCGCGTCGGCACGTGGCAACAGCAGCACCGAAAGCTTCAACGGCCGCCTGCGCCTGCGCTACACCGATGGCGACTGGGTACACAGCATGGACCTGTTCGGCCTGCGCTCCAGCTCCAAGGTGACCGAAACCAGCGACGATGGCACCACCACCCGCCGCAACAACACTACCGCCAACCGCTACACCGGCAGTGCAGGCAGCGCGCTGCAGCTGGGCGAACATCGCCAGCTGACCGCCACGGTACGTACCGAGCGTGATGATTTCGCCACCTACGATCGCCAGAGCTCGTTCGGTCTGGGTTACGGCACCCGGCTGTGGAACACCGAGCGCTTCTCGTTCGACGCGCAGATCGGCCCCGGTGTGCGCCGCACCCACAGCACCGAAGACGACCGCACCCGCACCGGCCTGATTGGTCGTGGCCTGTTCGACCTGAAGTACTCGCTGACCGACAACACCGACCTGATCAACACCCTGCTGGTCGAATCCGGTTCGTACAACACCTTCGGCCAGAACGATTTCGGTGTCTCGGTGAGCATGAACGAGCACCTGGCGCTGAAGGCCGGCTGGCAGGCCCGTTACAACAGCGACGTCGCCGTGGACAAGCGCAAGACCGATACGTTGACCACGATGAACGTGGTCTACAAGTTCAAATAAGCGAAACGGGCGCCAGGCGCCCGTTTTCTTTTCCGGTAGGTGCCCACCTTGGTGGGCACGATCCAGCGAACTCAGACGTTCAGCAGCTCGCCGGCGCCCGCCTCCAGCAGCATCTTCGCCACGCGCTGGCCCAGCGCTTCCGGGTCGCTGGCCGGGCCCACGGCGTCGGCACGCACCGCGCGGCCATCACTGGCGCTGCCGACCAGACCCTGCAGGCGCAGATCCTGCCCCTGCCACTGCGCGATTGCCGCCACCGGCACATGGCAGCTGCCGTGCAGCGCGCGGTTCATCGCCCGCTCCGCTTCCACACAGGCGCGCGTGGCGGCGTCATCCAGGCCTGCGAACAGCGCCATCAGCGCGGCGTTGCCGCCATCGCACTCCACCGCCACCGCGCCCTGCGCCGGCGCCGGCAGCCACTGCGGCGGCTGCAGGCGGGCGACGATGCGATTGCCCAGGCCCAACCGCTCCAGCCCGGCCACGGCCAGCACGATGGCGTCGTAGCCACCGTTGTCGAGCTTGGCCAGGCGGGTGTTGACGTTGCCGCGCAGGTCCAGCAGTTCCAGGTCCGGGCGCAGCGCGCGCAGCTGGGCCTGGCGGCGCAGTGACGAGGTACCGACGCGCGCACCGATCGGCAGCGCATCCAGCGACGCATACAGGTTGGAGACGAAGCCGTCTGCCGGATCGTGGCGGGTCAGCATCGCCGGCAGCGCGAACGGCGCATCCAGTTCCATCGGCACGTCTTTCAGCGAATGCACCGCGCAATCGGCCTCGCCCCGCAGCATGGCCAGTTCCAGTTCCTTGAGGAACAGGCCCTTGCCACCGATGGCTGCCAGCGAGCGATCCAGCACTTCATCGCCGCGGGTGCTCATCGGCACCAGTTCCACGTGCAGATCGGGATGTGCCTGGCGCAGGCGGTCGGCGACGTGTTCGCTCTGCCAGAGGGCGAGCGGGCTCTTGCGGGTGGCGATGCGGACGGTTTCCATCCGGTCATTATCGCGCCTATCGGCGGGATACGGCCAACGGCGGAGCCCCTCGTGGCTGAGAGCAACAGCCGGGCTTGGCCGGGCGGGGTGGGGCCGCGGGGGACGCCGTAAACCCATCCCTGGGGGCTTGGCCGCGGCATCCATGCCGCGGACACCCCCGCGCACCCACCCCGCCCGGCCTCTGACAGTTTCCGTGTGCGTCAGCCACGGAAGATCAGAAGAAAAAAGAAAAAAGCAGAAGCAGAAGCAACAGCCGGCGGCGTCCGGGGTCAGATCCCTCTTCCGCAGGAAAAGGGATCTGACCCCTCCTTCCCGCCCGATAACAACAATGCCTTTGCCGTCCGTCACCGGGAAATTCGCGAGGGTGAGGCGGGATGGGCGGGCGGGACCGTTGGCGCCATGGATGGCGCCATCGAGCCCCCAGGGATGGGTTTACGGCGTGTTCCGCCCGCCCATCCCGCCTCACCCAACACGCAACAACACAGAGCCGACAACCCGCTGTTGCTGTGCTGTTGCTTTTGATTTCGAAGCAGTCGCGGCCGCAGGCCGCGCGGAACACTCACAGATGCCGCAATTCCTGCTTCAGCGTCGCCACGCAGCGCCGACTCACTTCCAGCGGCTGCTTGCCATGCCGCAGCACGGCCTGCACCTGGCCACCACTGCCACGCCGCAGTTCCACCAGCTCATGGCGCGCCACCAGGCAGTTGCGGTGGATGCGCACGAAGCGGCTGGCGAATTCTTCCTCCAGCGACTTCAACGATTCCTCGATCAGGTCCTCGCCACGGGCGTGATGCACCACCACGTACTTCTCTTCGGCCTGCAGGTAGTGGATGTCGTCCAGCGGAATCAATCGCAGGCTGCCGCGCAGGCGGGCACACAGCATGCTGCGGGCCTGGCCGCCGGTGTGCTGGGGTTGGCCGTCGCGGCCAGCCAGGAACGTGCGGGCGCGGGCGATCGCCGCCGCCAGCCGTTCGGCGCGTACCGGTTTCATCAGGTAATCGATGGCCGCTGCCTCGAACGCCGACAGCGCGTGCGCATCGTAAGCGGTGCAGAACACCACGGCCGGCCTCGGCTCGAAACTGGCCAGATGGCGGGCCGCTTCCAGCCCGTCCAGGCCGGGCATGGCGATGTCCAGCAGGACCAGGTCCGGCTGCAGTTCGGCGCACGCGTGCAAGGCCTGCTCGCCGTTGCCAGCCTCGGCCACCACATCCACCCCTTCCTGCGCGGCCAGCAGGCTGCGCAGGCGCTCGCGCGCCAGCGGTTCGTCATCGGCGATGACTACCCTCACGATCGTCCCCTCACTGGATCGGCACTGTCACCTGGCAGGCATAGTAGCCCTCGCTCCAGCCAGCCGTCATCCGCGCGGCGCGGCCGAAGCGCCAGGTCAGGCGGTGGCCGATGCTGTGCTGGGCATGGCCCGCTCCCTGCGCCAGGGCCAGCCCGGGCACCTGCGGATCCGGTGCAGGATTGCGTACGCGGATCTGCAGCTCGCTGCCCACACAGGCCAGATGCAGCTCGATGGTGCCGCCTTCAGGCAGGCGCGAGATGCCGTGCAGCACCGCATTTTCCACCAGCGGCTGCAGCACCAGCCGCGGCATCGGCAGATCCCAGGGCAGGGGTTCGTCGCGCTGCCAGTGCACCCGCAGGCGGTCGCCCAGACGCAGCGATTCAATCGACAGATAGCGCTCGGCCAGTTCGCACTCATCGCGCAGGGTCGAATCGCCCTCGCCCGCCCCCAGCGCGGCGCGGAACAGATCGGACAGGTCGAGCACGGCACGCTCGGCCACCGCCGGGTCGCGATGCAGCAGGCTGGCGATCAGGTTCATGCTGTTGAACAGGAAATGCGGGCGGATACGCGCCTGCAGGGCGTCGGCCTGCGCGCGGGCATTGGCCTGCACCTGCGCCGCCCAGCGGTCGCTGACATAGAAGTAGCGCAGCGCCAACGCAGTGATCAGTGCCGTGGTGGCCGCGCTGCCCAGGGTGAAGCGCCAGAAGCCGATGCCGCGGGCGAAGTTGTCGCCCAGCACGCCATACAGGGCATGGATGATGCCCGCGCACAGGATGGCGATCAGCGCGGCCAGGCCGACGGCGGCGACGGCACCCAGCAGTTCCGGCAGCTTCGACAGCGCCTGCCGCAGCAGGCACAGGCTGGCGGTAACCGCCAGCGCCAGCCACAGTGCGAAGCCGCTGGCCGAGGCCAGTTCACCCATCGTCCAATGACGGCTGCCATCGGGCGCCAGCGCCAGCACCACCACCACCAGTTCGGCCAGGCCAAGCATCGCTGCCAGCCGCGGCAGGCGGCACAGTTCCGGCATCCACGGGGTGGCGGCGCTCGCGGCCATGGCTCAGGCGACGCCCAGGCGTGCCTGCAGCCAGTCGCCCAACGCGTCGATTTCCTCGGCGCAGACCTGGTGGGCCATCGGGTAGCTGTGCCACTGCACGTCCAGCCCGAGCGTGCGCAGCGTCTCGGCGCTGTGCGCGGCCACCGGCTGCGGGATCACCGGATCGCTGCTGCCGTGGGCCATGAACACCGGCACGTCCACCGCGCCATCGACGCGCGACGCGCTTTCCGCATCCGGCAGGTAGGTCGACAGTGCGATCAGGCCGGCCAAGGGTGCAGTACGCGCCAGTGCGGCACTGAGGATCACCGCCCCGCCCTGCGAGAAGCCGGCCAGGAAGATGTGATCGGCGGCGACGCCGCGTTCGATCTCGCGGGCGATCAGCGCATCCAGCTGTACCACCGACTCCTGCACGCCGGTCATGTCGGCGCGCGAGCGGAAGTCCATGCCGACGATGTCGTACCAGCCGCGCATCGGCACGCCGTTGTTGATCGTGATCGGCCGCACCGGTGCGTGCGGGAACACGAAGCGCAGCGCCGGCCAGTGCGGGCGCACCAGTTCGGGCACGATCGGCGCGAAGTCGTGGCCGTCGGCACCGAGGCCGTGCAGCCAGATCACCGACCACTGCGGCGAGGCGCCGGTTTCCTGTTCCACCGTTTGCAGCATGTTGCGGCTCCTGTACGTTCGAGCCGCATTATGCCGCTGGCACGGTGCGATCAGTACAGCGGCGGTTGCTCGGCCGCTTCCCGGCGCAGCTGTGCGGCCCGCACCAGCACCGGCGGTGGGATGTTCTCTTCGGGAATGTCGAGCAGGCCGAGACGATGCAGGAAGGCACCCGGCCCGCGCAGCGAGGTCAGTGCCACCACCGGCACCGCCAGCACCATGCCGATCACCACCGGCGCCATCCAGGCTGCCAGCGACGGCGACACCGCCCACGCCAGCACGCCCATGAAGGCGCCGAACACGCCCAGGCCGCCGTAGCCGCGCACCAGCGAAATCCACGAGATGCCACCGTCGTCGCGCTGCTGTGCATCCCAGCCCGAGTCACGGCCGGACAGCACTTCAGCCACGCCGCGCGACTGCACGTACATCACCACCGGCGCCATCAACGCGGCCAGCACGGTTTCCACCAGCATCGACAGGAACGCCCGGATCGCACCACCGCAGCCACGGCGTTCAACCGGGTCGAGCAGCATGGCCAGGTACCCCAGCACCTTGGGCATCAGCAGCACCGCCATGGTGGCGGCGAACAGGCGCACCACCTGTTCTTCATCCTGCGCGCGCCAGTACACGCTGGGCGACAGGTGCAGCAGGGCATTGAAATCGATGCCTTCCTGGAACAGCGGGATGGCGATGCCGATCAGCATCAGCATGGCCCACATCGGTGCGGTGAAGTAATGGCCGATGCCGATCATCATGTGCACGCGGCTGATCCAGTGCAGGCCACGGCTGCCCACCACCTTGCCATGCTGCAGGTTGCCCTGGCACCAGCGGCGATCGCGCACCAGCAGGTCGGTCAACGTCGGCGGGCCTTCTTCGTAGCTGCCGCCCAGGTAGGGCACCATGTGCGCGGCCCAGCCACCACGGCGCATCAGCGCGGCTTCCACGAAATCGTGGCTGAGCACATGGCCGCCGAACGGCTTGCGCCCCGGCAGCTCCGGCAGGCCGGCGTGGTCGGCGAAGGCACGGGTGCGGATGATCGCGTTGTGGCCCCAGTAATTGCTTTCAGCACCGTGCCACCAGGCCACGCCACGGGCGATCACCGGGCCGTACACGCGCCCGCCGAACTGCTGCATGCGCGAGAACAGGGTGCGCCCGCCGATCACCGATGGCAGGGTCTGGATCAGGCCGACGTCGGCGTTGTGCTCCATGCCGGCCACCAGGCGCACGATGCTGTCACCGGTCATCAGGCTGTCGGCATCCAGGATCAGCATCTGCGGGTAGGCACCGCCGAAGCGGCGTACCCAGTCGGCGATGTTGCCGGCCTTGCGCGCGCTGTTGTCACCCCGGCGGCGATAGAACAGCCGTGCCTGCCCGTCGGGCACCAGCTCGCGCAGCTCGGCGAACACCTGCTCTTCGGCACGCGCGATGTCCTCGCGGCGGGTATCACTCAGCACGAAGAAATCGAAACGCTGCAGCTGGCCGGTGGCCGCCACCGATTCGTAGATCGCGCGCAGGCCAGCCAGCAGCCGGCGCGGGTCTTCGTTGTAGGTGGGCATCAGCAGCGCGGTGCGGCTGTGCACGGTCGGCAGCGGCTTGTCCGGATCGATGCCCAGGCGGTAGCCGCGGTCGAACACGGCCGTCAGGAAGCCGGCCACGGCACTGGCGAAGGACAGCGCGATCCACGCGAACAGGCCGACGAACAGCACCAGCAGGCACGCCTCCAGCACGCTGATGCCGTTGCCGGACAGCACCCGCCACATCATCCGGGTGGCCACGGCGGTCATCGCCACCGTGCCGCCGAGGATGTACAGGCGGCGCAGCCCGATCATGCGCGGCGAGGTGCGATGGCGCCGGACTTTCAGCGCACCCTGGCGCAGCGTCTGTTCGGGCATCAGCAGCGGTGCTTCCGCCGGCAGCAGGGCCCAGCCCGCGTCGGGACCGGCCGTGACCGGTTCCGCGTCGATGGTTTCACTCCCCATGCCCGCCTACTCCCTGCAGGCCGCAGGACCGGCCGTCCCGGCCGGGCTGCATGCACCAAGGTTCCTGGCACGCATTCCCGGCGTCCGCACTTGTCCTGTCTGCCACGGCGTCACGCCGCGCAGTCGATGTCTGTCACTACCGGAACCCACACGATCTCCAACGGGCGGAATCGAAAAATGCGGCTCAGTCTATGGCCCCGAATGTAAGCCGGGTGCGAAGGTCTACGCCGGGAAATCTCCCCATTCAGCAGTCAGCAGGCGAACCCCGGCACGCAGCACGGGAATGTCGATTCATCCCGGGAAGTACTGGATCGTAACAAACGAGAACGGTTATCATTCCGTTAACCAGGCAGGTCGCCGCGCACCGCGCACCGGACCCACCCAGCTGCGCCGGACCTACCGCGCGCCCGACGACCCAGGGAAGGGGTGGCTGCCTGCTGTCTGCGTGCGCCTGCTGCTTCCACCGGGTCTCTCCTCTCCCTTGGAAGCCGTCATGTCCCCTTTCCGTTCCGCGCGCCTGTCGCGCACCCGACTGGCCAGCGCCCTGGCCACCGCCTGCCTGCTGACCCTGCCTGCCCTCGCCGCCGCTGAAGCCAGCGCTGACGCCTCGACCAAGGACCTGGATACCGTGGTCGTCACCGCCTCGGGCAACCAGCAGTGGATCAAGGATGCCCCGGCCAGCATCAGCGTGATCAGCCGCGAAGACATCGAACGCCAGCCGGTGCACGACCTGGCCACCCTGCTCAGCCGCATTCCGGGCGTGACCGGCGGACTCAGCGCGGTCGGTGAGCAGTCCAAGATCAAGCTGCGTGGCATGCCGTCCAACTACACGCTGGTGCTGGTGGACGGCAAGCGCATGGGCAGCTCGGCCTCGACCAACTACCGCCCCGACCTGGGCCGCCAGGACCTGAACTGGATTTCGCCCGATCAGATCGAGCGCATCGAAGTGGTGCGCGGTCCGATGTCCTCGCTCTATGGCTCGGACGCAATGGGCGGGGTGATCAACATCATCACCAAGCGCATCGGCGACAGCTGGAACGGCAGCGCCACCCACAGCTACACCCGGCCGCAGGATGGCGACCGTGGCGACACCCAGCAGATCGGCGCGACCTTCTCCGGCCCGCTGGGCGAGCGCTTCGGCCTGCGCATCGGTGCCAACAGCATGCGCCGCGATTCGGACCGCTCCAACGGCGGGGTGTATGGCAACGCCTACGCCGGTGAGAAGGACCGCAATGTCGACGCGCTGCTGCAGTGGAAGCTGAGCGAGGCACAGGAAGTGTCGCTGGAAGCGGGCCACGGCGTGCAGCAGGCCTTCATCGCCCAGGCGCTGGAAAAGCAGGACGAAGGCGCATGGGGCGCCAGTGAACTCAAGCGCAGCTCGCTGGCATTGAACCATGACGGCAAGTGGGATTTCGGTACCTCCAAGCTCAGCGCGTACTGGACCGAGTACAAGAACGATATCGGCCCGACCGGCCGCTCCGAGGCGACCGACAAGATCATCGAAGGCAGCCTGAGCACGCCCTTCACCCTGGGCGTGGACCACCAGTTCGCGGTAGGCGGCCAATGGAAGCGCCAGGAGCTGACCAACACCGACACCATCGGCCAGGCACCCATCGACTACGCCGGCAAACCGGTGGTCGGCTCCACCCTGGAAGTGGATACCTGGGCGCTGTTCGTCGAAGACGAGCTGAAGCTGCACCGCACCCTGGCCCTGACCCTGGGCGCGCGCCTGGACCACCATGAGCAGTTCGGCAGCCATGTCAGTCCGCGCGCCTACCTGGTCTGGCACCCGAGCGAGCAATGGACGATCCGTGGCGGCGTCTCCAAGGGCTTCCGCGCGCCGAGCCTGACCGAGAATTCGCCCAGCGCGGCGACCCAGTCCGGCGGCCGCGGCTGCACTTCGCTATACCCGCTCGGCTACGTGCGTGGCGGCTGCTACATGGCCGGCAACCCCGACCTGGACCCGGAAACCAGCACCAACCGCGAGATCGGCGTCAGCTTCGACAACGATCTGGTCGACGCCGGCCTGACCTACTTCCATACCGACTTCAGGAACAAGATCGAATACGAAGCGCTGGGCTTCTTCAACGGCTACTGGTGGACGCGCATGAGCAACGTGCAGCGCGCGCGTACCAGCGGCATGGAAGGCAACCTCAACTTCCGCTTCGGCGATCACTGGCGCTGGCGCACCTCGGCAACCTGGATGAAGGAAGCCAAGAACCTGACCACCGGCCGCAACCTGATCGACACCCCGGAGTTCTCAGGCTACTCGTCGCTGGACTGGACGCCGAACACGGTGTTCTCCAGCAGCCTGTCGGCGCAGTACACCGGCAAGCAGACCGGCGTGGTCAATACCTTCCTGAAGGCCTACACGCTGTATGACCTGACCGCTGCCTGGAACGTCAACGAGGTGCTGACCCTGCGTGGCGGCGTCAGCAACCTGGCCGACAAGAAGCTGTACGCCGACGGCGCCACCGACTACTTCGTCGCCGGCCGCAGCTACTTCCTCAGCATGACCGCGCGCTTCTGATGCGCACGGTGATCGCGCTGGCAACAGGCCAGCGCGATCGCGGGGGATTTCCCAGGCTCAGTCGTTTTCCAGCACCGCCGGCGCCGCATCGCGGCTGGCCGCGATGCGTGCACGGTCCATCGCCACCGCCAGTTGCTGGCGGGCGAGCAGTTGTTGTGCCTGCACCACTTCGGGTGTCGGCAGGAGCACCGGTCCGGGTGCGTTTTCCGGTGTAGCAGGTGTGGTCATGCAACCTCCATGGACATACCGCTGCTACCCATGAACGCCGGGATGGCAGCGGAACTGCGCACCCTATCCTAAAAACAAGGCGGATGGGTGACGGTGCGGCACCGGGACGCAAGCCCTTTGCCGTAGGAACGTCACATTTTTGACGCTCCAAGCTGGCTTGCTGAATGCGACTCACTTATCATGAAAACGTTTTCCTAACAGGGAAGTCCCTACTCACATGAATACCGTCGACCTGACCCGCTTCAGCCCGAAGTGGCAGTTCCGCTTCAACTTCTTCCAGCAGCACGGCGCCCCCAAGGAGCCCGGCTTCAAGCAAGCCTGGAAGGCGCTGTCCTTCGGCGACCGCCTGAAGATCAACCTCAACTTCTTCGCCTTCTTCTTCGGCGCGATCTATCTGTTCATCCTGGGCATGTGGCGCAAGGCGCTGGTGGTGATCGGCATCAACATCGTGTTGATCGCGGTCAGCCTGGTGCTGCCGGACATCGTGGCCCGTGCACTGTTCATCGCGATGAACTTCCTGGTGGCGTCGAGCACCAACTACAGCTACTACCTGGAACAGGTGAAGGGCAACACCAGCTGGAACCCCTTCGAAGGCATGTTCTAAGCCGCAGCGCTCGACAGCGCAGCAGCACATCGACGCCCGGCCTTGGCCGGGCGTCTTCGTTCACGGCCCCGGTCAGGCAGCGCGCAACGTGGCCGTCGGGCGGGGATCGGCCTGCAGGCGGAAGCGTGACACCGCCACCGCCAGCTGCTCGGCCTGTTCTTCCATCGCCCGCGCCGCAGCGGTGGCTTCTTCCACCAGCGCAGCATTCTGCTGGGTGGTCTCGTCCATCTGCACCACGGTCTGGTTGACCTGTTCGATACCGGCCGACTGTTCGCGCGAGGCGGCCGAGATCTCGGCCATGATCTCGTTGACCCGGCCGACCTGGCCGACGATCTCCTGCATCGTGCGGCCGGCGCCATGCACCAGCTGCGCACCGGCGCCGACATGGCCGACCGAGGCGTCGATCAGCTCCTTGATCTCCTTGGCTGCGCCCGCCGAGCGCTGTGCCAGCGCGCGCACTTCACTGGCGACCACCGCAAAGCCACGGCCCTGTTCGCCCGCGCGCGCCGCTTCCACCGCCGCGTTCAATGCCAGGATGTTGGTCTGGAAGGCGATGCCATCGATCACCGAGATGATCTCGGCGATGCGCTGCGAAGAGGTCTCGATCTGCTCCATGGTCTGCACGACCTGGCTGACCACCAGCCCGCCTTCGCTGGCAACGCCTGCGGCCGAGGCCGCCAGCTTGTTGGCCTGCAGGGCGTGATCGGCGTTCTGGCGCACGGTGGAGGTGAGCTCCTCCATCGACGCGGCGGTCTCTTCCAGATTGGCCGCCTGCTGCTCGGTGCGGCGTGACAGGTCGCTGTTGCCTGACGCGATCTCGCCTGCGGCCAGGCGGATGCTGGACGCGGACTGCTGGATCTGGCCGACGATCTGGGTCAACTGCTGCACGGTGCTGTTGGCATCATCGCGCATCACCGCGAACACCCCGTGGAAGTCACCTTCCATCCGCGTACTCAGGTCACCGGCGGCGATGGCGCGCAGCAGCGTCGACAGTGCGGCGAGGTTGTGGTCACTGACCTGCATCATCGTGTTCAGGGTTTCCACCATGCGGCGGAAGTCATGCTCGAAGCGCTGTACATCGCCGCGCACCGCGAAATCACCCGCTGCGGCGGCGGCGGCCAACTGCTGGATCTGCTCGTTGATCGCCGCCAGGTTGCTCTTGGTTGTTGCCATCGCAGCGGTGAATACCGCCTTTTCGCCTGGCAGTGCCTCCATGTCCACGCTCAGGTCGCCCACCGCGTAGCGCTGCATCACTTCGACCAGGCGCTGGGTGACCGCGTTGCTGTCGGCCACCAGCTGGTTGCTGTCGGCCACCATGCGGCCGTATTCGCCCGGGAACACCGAGGCGTCCATGCGGTAGCTGATTTCACCGGCATCATGGCGACGCGCCATCTCCGCCTGTGCGGCCATCACTGCCTGCAACTGGCCGCGCATGCCCTGCATGGCGTCCAGCAGGCGGCCCACTTCATCGTTGCCCAGCGCCGGCATGGCAGTATCCAGCTTGCCCGCGGCCACGTCGCCGGCGATACGCACCGCCTGCGCCAGCGGCCGCACGGCCAGCCGCTGCAGCAGCAGGTAGACACCGCCACTGAGCACCAGCGCGGCCACCACACCGACCAGCAGGATGATCCACAGCAGCTCGCGAGCCTGCGCGATGATCACCGCATGCGGCACCACCACGCCCAGCGCGAAACGCTGCGGCGCGTCACCCACCTGCAGCGGCACGTACAGGCGGACGTTGCCGGCAGCGTCGGGCTCGAACGCTTCATACGTCTTGTCGGCGGCGATCTGCGCCAGCATGCCGAGGGTGGCGGCATCGGTGCGCGGCTTGCCGATCTCGGCAGCATCGGCCGAGGCCAGCACCACGCCCTTCGGCGACAGCAGCTCGACACGGCCAGCACCCATCGGCGTCAGCGTGGCCAGGTGCTTCTGCAGCGCGTCCAGCGAGAAGTCGACGGTGAACACACCGAGGAAGGTACCGTTCTCTACGATCGGCGTGCTGAGCGTGCTCATCAGCACCTGCTTGCCGCCTATATCGTAGGCATACGGTTCACTGACCAGCGGCAGCTTGTCGCGGCTGGGCACCATGTACCAGTTGCCCGAGCCGCTGGGCATCTCGGTGTAGTCGGTCATCGTCGACTGCTGCGGCTTGCCGTCCTGCCAGGCCCAGTAGCTCATGTAACGGCCGGTGGCGTCGTGCGCCTCGCTGTTGACGAACTCGGCATCCTTGCCGTCGAAGGCATTGGCCTCCCACATGGTGCTCTTGCCCAGCCATTCCGGGTGCGCGTGCAGCTGCTCGCCGATGACATTGGCCAGGCTGGCGCGATCAGGCGCATCACCGCGGGCACGCTGGGCCAGCACGGTTTCCACCATCGCATCGTTGCTGGCGAAGGCCGTGCCCAGGTCGGCAGCCACCTGGCGCGCCTCGGCACGGGCTTCGCTGGCCATGGTCTGCCGCGAGGACGATACCAGCGCCGAACTGGCCTGGTTATAGATCAGGAACGCGGTCGCGCCGAAGCACAGCAACGCGATCACCGCGGTGCCCAGCATCAGCTTGTGGGCGATGCTGCCGGGGCGACGGGCAGCGACGGAACGGGAAGGAGGCATGGAAGGATCCGCAGGCAGTTCAGGTCGACCGGTGCCACCAGGGCACCGCGCAGATGCGCGATCCATCGCGCGGGCCGCCTGCCCCGCCGGATCGGAAGCCGGCGCGGGAAGGCGCGCACCGGGTTAGCGGCCATGGCCGGGCGAGGTTGAGGCCCACCGCACGGACAAACCTGAACCTGCTCAGCTGCGGCCGTCGACGCAGGCCTGTGCTGCTCGCCTGTTCTATTCGGCGACTCTATTCGGCGACGCGGTCGCGGATCCACTCCGCACGGGGCAGGACCTCGATGCTGCCCGCGGCGTACTGCTGCAGAACGTCCTCCGGACCGAAGCGCGGCTGCCAGCCCAGCGCTGCGCGCATCCGGCTGCTGTCATAGACCCGGTCGATGCTGAGCGGCAGCGGCCAGCCACGGCGCTCGAACTCGGCCAGCAGCTGCGGTGCGCGGCGTGCCAGCACCTGGCGCGGATCGGCGGCCAGCTGCAGGCAGTCCTCGCGCCGGAAGGGCGTCGGCGCACAGGCGAGGTAGCGCTGGAAGGGCGCGCCTTCATCGTGAAGCAGCGCGGCATGCGCGCTGGCCACGTCGCGTGCGTCGATACCACGGTGCAGGCGGAACATCGCCATACGGTCGGGCGGCTCGGGGAAGCAGCGTGCCATCCGCAGCACGCGCACGGTGAACGTTGCACTGGCCGCCGCTTCGGCAGCGGCCTCGGCCTGCAGCTTGGTGCGATGGTAGATGGTGCGTGGCAGCGGCTCGGTGTCCTCGTCGATCCAACGGCAGCCGCCGGACACCACTGCATGGCCGTACAACGCCGTGGTGCTGGTCAGCACGAAGCGCTGCACGCCAGCCTCGCGCGCAAGCTGCAGCAGGTTCGCGGTGGCCTCCACGTTGATCTGCTGGAACACCGCGTCAGGCACCAGGCCCACGTGCGGCGCGTGCAGTGCCGCGGTATGGATCACGGCGTCGACGCCCTGCACAGCGCGTTCCAGCGCCCGGCGATCGGTGACATCGGCAATCACCCGCGTGGTGGCGAAGGGACTGCGATCCAGCCCCACCACTTCATTGGCTCCCGCCAGCGCACCGAAGATCGCGCGCCCTATCCGCCCGGAACTTCCGGTCAACAGAATCTTCATTGAATCCATTCACTCGACAGCGCCCGGGACCTACCGGGATGCCTCGATTCTAGGCAAGCCCGATGGCATCGGCGATAGGAACCGATGACATTCTGCATGCCATCGCCGTCGGGTCGGCCGCGCTGGCCCGGCAGCAGGCACTCACGCCTCCGAGCGGGCCGACACCAGCCGCAGGAAAGCGTCGTGCTGGTAGCGGCTCATGCGCAGCTGCTGGCCGTTCTCCAGAGTGAGTACGTGATGGCCGTTGAACCAGGGATGGATCGTCCTGACCCGCGCGATGTTGACGATGGCCGAGCGATGCACCCGGGCGAAATGCCTGGGATCGAGCCGTTCAGCCAGGTTGTTCATCGTTTCGCGAAGCTCATGCACGCGATCGGCCAGATGCAGCTGCACCGTATTGCGATTGGCGCGGATCCAGAGGATGTCCTGCACCGCCAGCAGCAGCATCGCCTCGCCATCACGTACGGCGATCCGCTGCAGATGATCCTCGCGCCTGCGCAGCACATCGAGCGCCTGCAGCAGGCGCGTGTTGTCGGCGGCATTGGCGGCCTGGGCCAGCCGGGACTTCGCGCGCAGCAAGGTGGCCGCGAAACGCTCGCGACTGAAGGGCTTGACGAGGTAATCCAGTGCATTGGCCTCGAATGCGCGTACCGCATACTGCTCGTAGGCGGTGACCAATACCGTGGCCGGCATCTGCGCGGCGCCGATGGTGGCCAGCACGTCCAGACCGGTGATGCCAGGCATCTGCACATCCAGGAACACCAGGTCCGGCGACTGCGCGCGGATGGCTGCCACGGCAGACACTCCGTCACCGCACTCGGCTACCTGGTCGATGTCTGCATCGCCGTGCAGCAGGCGCGTCACCGCGCGCCGGGCGATCGGCTCGTCGTCCACCACCAGCACGCTCAGCCTCATGCGGCACTACCGTGCAGGACAAACTCGGGAGCGTCATCGGCATCGTCCAGCATCCGCAGTGGCAACCGGACCCTGCAGGCCACA
The DNA here is from genome assembly GCF_040815575.1 of Stenotrophomonas sp. LST15-1-1.1. NCBI lineage: Bacteria > Pseudomonadati > Pseudomonadota > Gammaproteobacteria > Lysobacterales > Lysobacteraceae > Stenotrophomonas > Stenotrophomonas sp. LST15-1-1.1. Next base: position 20,329 of record NZ_JBFPNJ010000023.1, on the reverse strand, counting down.
CCCTGCGGCCAGAGCAGGTCCAGGCGCACCTCGGCCGCATCGCCGTACAGCTCGCGCAGGCGCAGCCGCGTATTGGACAGGCCGATGCCATGACCACCTGGCGCCCCGGGCTGCTGCAGCGTGCTGTTCTGGTTGCGCACCTCGATACACAGCATGTCACCGTCGCGGCGGCCCTCGATCTCGATGGTGTCCTCACCGAGGTTGCGGCCGATGCCATGGCGCAGCGCGTTTTCCACCAGCGGCTGCAGGATCAGGCTTGGAACAGCGCCATCAAGCAGATCCGGTGCAACATAGATGCGGCTGTGCAGGCGATCCTTGAAGCGCATGCGCTGGATGCCGAGGTACAGCTCGATCAACTTCAGTTCCTGGCGCAGGCTGATTTCCTGGCCGTCGTAGTCTTCCAGAAAAGCGCGGAGCAGCTCACTCAGACGCAGCAGCATGTCTTCGGCACTGGCCTTGTCTTCGTCCAACAGGGTGATGATTGCGTGCAGCGTATTGAACAGGAAGTGCGGCTGCAGCTGCGACTTCAACGCCAGCAACCGCGACTGCGCCAGCTCGGTCGCCAGCCTGCTTGCCTCGACCTCGCGGCGCACCTTTTCCTGCTGGAAATGCAGCGCCTGCTGGATCGCGAAAAGTGCCCAGTAGGTCAGCAGGCCCAGCGCGAAATGCTGGGCAATGAAATACCACAGCTGCTCGCCAAAACTGCTGGGCTCGAACCAGGTGGATACCAGGGCACCCACCACCATCGCCAGCCCGGTCACCCCCACGCTGGCCAGCAGCTGCACCCCCAGACCGGCCAGCCTTCGCTCCGGCCGCAGCGGATAGCGTTCGCCCAGGGCAAACACCAGCGGCGCCAGCGCCGCCCAGGTGAACCACTGGATCATCGACCAGCGCAGGTAGACCTCAAACGGGAATGACTGGCCCTGCAGGCTGTGGCTCAAGACCTTCTGCAGGGTGAAGGCGAACGCAACCGCCAGCCACAGCAGCAGGTAACGCAGCACGTCGATCTGGGTATGGCCAAGGCGGATCTTCATCGTGTGCGTCCCGGTGCCCGGAGCGGGCCAGCGCCATCTTAGGCACAGCGTGGCCGGCAATGAAGCGCGGCGAGGGCCGATTGCGATTGGTCCCGCTGTCGCGACGATTCGTCCCGGATCGATTGCGGGCGCGGAGCCTCCACCGCCAGATGGCGATGTCCCCAATGGAGATACCGCATGCACCTGTCCCGCCCCCTGCTCGCTGCCAGCCTGTTCTGCATTGCCGCCAGCGCGCCTGCTGCGCCGCTGCACTACCTGACCCTGATCAACCGTGCCCATGCACCTGCCACGTCTGTGGAAGTTGCGGCGAGTGAAACCGACGCATTCCATGCCTTGGCATTGGCCGGGCCCATCGCAGGAGGTGGCGGCCAGGCGACCGTGGCACTGCGCGGGACCGGCTGCCGCGTCGATCTGCGCATCACCTTCAACGATGGGCGCCGCATCCTGTACAGCAGCACCGATGTCTGCCGCGGTGATCGGCTGCTGATCTCGGCGCTTCCCGCGCGGTAACCGGTTGTCAAACGAATGCGCAGGGCATGTGAGTCCAATGCCGCCAACGTCCACCTGCCGTTAGCCTGCGATGTGGAGCATGAAGTCGTCGCTGATGGCGGCATCCCATTCCACCTCCGGAGACCGGCAATGGCCAACTCACGCACTGGCACCAGCAACCGTGGTTTTGCCTCGATGGACGAGGACAAACAGCGCGCGATCGCGTCGAAAGGGGGGCGCGCCGCCCACGCATCCGGCAATGCACACCAGTTCAGCCCGGATGAGGCCCGCGTAGCGGGCCGCAAGGGTGGTGAAGCAATCAGCCAGGATCGCCAGCATATGGCCGCGATCGGGCGTGAAGGTGGCCATGCCCGGCATGCCGCCACCCGTCAGCAACAGCAACAGCAGGAAATGCCCGGCAACCCTGACGGCAGCCAACAGGGTTGAGCGTTCACTGCCAGCGTCGAAGGGCGGATTAGCCGCGGTATTCCAGTCAGCCGTGGGCGAGGATGTTCAACAGGCGCCCGAACGGATCGCGTACGTAGAAGCGGCGCACGCCCCATGGTTCTTCGGCGGGGCCATATTCAAGAGCGATGTTCGCGCGTCGCAGGCGTTCGAGCACGCCCTCCAGATCATCCACTTCGATCGAAAGATCCGGCACCGCCGTACCCGATCCACCTTCGCTGGCAATGCTGAGCTGTGCCAGCGCAGTGCCCTGCCCGCCGTAGGTGACGATCCAGCCGTGGTCCATCACGATGCCCATGCCGAGGATGTCGCCGTAGAACGCGGCCGCCTGCGCGGGATCGACACTGGCGATGTTGGCGACGACGCGTTTTACAGCCATGTAGCGGCTCCAGACGATCACGACCGCGGATCACGTGCCTGCGGCCGGGTGGAAAGGGGGCCCTTGGATCGGGCCCCCCAATGCGAACGGTATGCAGGCCTCAGACGGCGCCGCACCTGTCCATGACGCAGCGATCGTATTCGAACTGGCACTCCATGGCATCACCGCCGCCGGAAACGCAGGCCTGGTAAGCCTTCCAGCACGGGAAGTCGCACGGCTGCACCGGACCGGCCACTGCCACCGAACCGGTACACGCAAGTGCAAACACTGCAGCAGCGATCACTTTCCTGATGACTCGCATCGATATCACTCCCTGATAGGCCTGGTGACTCCAGGCCGGATCACCCTACCCGCGTGTGCGGGAGAGGAAGTGAAAGCGCCAGTTCAGCCTGCCAGCAGCTGTAGATGGCGCAGCTGCGCGCGCAGCTCCGCGATGTCGTGCCACGGCAGTATCGGCGAGTTCCCGCGCTCATCGGGAGGGTTGCCGGGAAGACCATCCGACCAGCCACCCGCGCCCACCAGCGGCAGCAACGGCCGCTTGTGCAGCCAGGCCAGACATACCTCAGAAATCGTACCTGCGCGCCCGCCGATGACGATGCAGGCATCGCCGGCCAAGGCCATGATCAGGTTGCGGGCGTCGCCCATGCCGCAGGGCACCACCACCGTTGCCGGCCAGTCCGCTGCGGGCATGCTGCCTTCCGGAATCACACTCAGCACCGTGCCGCCAGCTGCGACTGCATGCTCGGCTGCCACCCGCGTGGCCGGGCTGCCGCAGCCGCTGACCAGGGTGATCCCACTTTCGGCGAGGAATCTCCCCGCCTGTGCAGCAAGGTCGAATGCCGGTGAGCCGGGGTCGGCACTACCAAGGATCGCGATCTGGGGCTTGCGGAAGGATGGTGTCATGGCGCGACCTGGCAATGGGAAGAGAAGCAGGGAGGCAGAGTCGATCAACACAGCGCGCTCGATTGCCCGAGGCAGGACAGTATCACGCTCATCCATCCCTCTCTGATGCTGGCTGCTCACTCCACGACCGTCGCAGCATCGCCAAGCCAACCAGGCTCAGCGCCGGCAGCAGCAGTCCATAGGCCACCAGCGGCCAGACCGTGTCGCCCGGCAGCAGCAGCGTCGCGAGCGTGCCAAGCGTGGCCACGATCAGACTCTGCACGGCGTAGTACAGCGCCACCGCCGTGCCGGAAGCATCGGAAAAATCGCGCAAGGCACCGTTGGCCGCAACCGCAACGACCATCACGATGCCGATGGCGACCAGCCACATCGGCAGCACGACACTGGCAGATGACGGCGGCAGCATCGCCGCCATCGCCATGACCAGCACGCCGCCGATCATCACCATCAACCCACGCAGGAAGCTGCCACCCATGCCCCATCGCCCGATGAACCAGGCGGCGAAGCGCGAGGTGACGATCATCACCAGCGCAACGGTCGCGAAGGCCAGGCTGAAGCCCATCGACGAATAGCCTGCGCGCCCCATCAGCACTCGCGGGGCGATCGAGAAGAACACGAAGAACGTGCCCATCGCCGCACTGAATCCCAGTGCATGGACCCAGAACCCGGCATTGCCGAGGATGCGTGCGAAGGCTGGCGATGCGTGGCCGTGCCGTGATGGCCGCGTTTCCTGCCAGCCGCAGCATGCGCGTACACCCGCCAGCAGTCCCAGCACACCCAGCGCGATGAAAATGGCCCGCCAGCCCAGCGCATAGGCGATCAATGCGCCGAGGATCGGACCGAGTGCCGGTACGAACGCCAGCATCGAGGCGAACAGACCATAGAGGGTCGCACCCTCGGCCGTATCGGCATACACGTCGCGCACCGTGGCGAAGGTAGCCACCAGTGCGGCCGACGCCCCAACCGCTTGCACGCCGCGCCACGCAAGGAATGCCCCACCACCACTACACCCGGCCAGCGCGAACGACGCCAGCGTGAACAGCAACGCGCCCATCAGCAGCACAGGCCGTCGCCCGATCCGGTCCGACAGCGGGCCGAAGATCAGCTGGCCCAGACCGAGTGCGAGCATGTACAGACTGAGCGTCAACTGGATGATGGCAGGCGATGTGCCGAGTGCATCCGGCATGGCCGATACAACAGGCAGGTAGATATCCATGGCCAGCGAGGCCAGGAGGTCGAAGGGAGCCATCAACGCGATGGCGGCCGGCAGGGAACGGGCCCAGCGAAGGGCCTTTCGATCAGACATGGGGAAACATCCGCTCAGGAGGAAATCCGGCGGTGATCAACCCAGTGCGTGGAATCCGCAGGAAAAGACCACCGCAACAACGTGCGTACCGTTGTTGCGGCTCAGCGGACTGTCTGCGGACCGTTCCCGTTGTTCATCTGATGATCCGGTGGAAGATCGAATACGGCCAGTGTAGCAAGGCCATTGCGCGGTAACCGGCGACGGCGTCCGGCACGGCGTCCGGCACGGCGTCAAGGCAAGGGCAGCATGTCGATGCGCCTGGATGGCGTGCGACGCACCTGCTCGATGAGCCGACGCACCACCGGCGAGGTTTCCTGTTCGCGGTACAGCGCAGCGATGGTCGAGGCGATGACCGGCCCGGCGATCGGCAGGTACACCACGCCCGGCAGCAGCAGCGTCCGCTGCAGTACCGACGGTACGATCGCCACCGCCCCATCGCCCACCGAGACCTGCGCGAGCACGGCGGCAAGATGGCCGGGACGGGAGCGGATGTCCGGCACGAATCCGCCACGGCGGGCGACTTCCAGCGTGCCTGCGGGCTGCTCCGGCATGATGAACGCCTCCTTCGCCAGCAGCGCCGGCTGCACCGGCAACGCCGCGCGGGCCAGCGGATGCGATGCCGGCAACGCCACGCAGAACTGATCTTCAATCAGGGTGTGCGAAGCGAGCGCATCGGGAACCTCCATCGGAAGACGGCAGAACACCATATCGATACGACCGTCCAGCAGCAGGTCCGGCAGGTCGGCCATCGGCCATTCGCCCACCTGCAGGTCGACATCGGGCGAGGCGCTGCGGAACCGCTGCAGCTGCTCCTGCAGTGCGCCCGCATGGACCGCCGAACCCACATAGCCGATCTCGATCCTGCCGATCTCGCCGCGACCGGCGCGGCGGCCCACGGCTTCTGCCTGCTCGAACTGGCGCAGCACGTTGCGCGCTTCGGCCAGGAAGATCGCGCCGGCCGAGGTCAGGGTGACCTCGCGTCGGCTGCGATCGAACAAGGGCGTACCCAGGCGACGTTCGATCTCCTGGATCTGCACGCTCAGCGTCGGCGTAGCGATGCCCAGGCGCATCGCGGCGCGTCCGAAATGCAGCTCCTCGGCCAGTGCGACGTAGTACTGCAGATGTCGACGTTCCATACGCGCCCGGTCGTTAGTTTGGGCCTAACGTACTTCAAGAACACGGGCAATGAAACAAACGATCGGAGCTGCTTGAATGAGCGTTGTTCTCCCACCCGAGTCCCTGGTGCCCCTCTCCCCTCCCCGCCGCAGGCCGCCCAACTGGATCCTGATCATCGCCTCGCTCGGTTGCACGATGACAGTGCTGGAAACCAACGCCGTGGCCGTAGCGCTACCGACCATCGCGCGGGATCTGCAGGCTGATTTCGCCGACATCGAATGGGTGATCAGCTGTTACATCCTGTCCTTCACTTCACTGCTTCTCCCCGCCGGTGCCATCGCCGACCGCCATGGTCGCAGGCGCGTGCTGCTGATCGGCATCGCGCTGTTCGCCATCTCATCGCTCACCTGTGCGCTGGCACCCACGGCCAGCGCCCTGTATGTGGCCCGCGCGTTCCAGGGCGTGGGTGCCGCCTTCCTGCTGGCGCCGTCACTGTCGGTGATCGGCCACGAATTCCACGAGGGCAAGCAACGCGACGACGCCTGGGCCTTCTGGGGTACGGCAATGGGCATGATGATGGTGCTCTCGCCGCTGATCGGCGGGCTGTTGTCCTCGCTGTGGGGATGGCGTTCGGTGTTCATCGCGATCCTGCCCTTCCTCGCCTTCCTGGCCTATGGTGCGATCCGCTGGGTTCCCGACTCCGCCGACACGGTGGTACGCCCGCTCGATCCGCCCGGCATTATCACCTTCAGCATGGCGATCTTCGGCATCGTGTTCTTCCTCGTGGAAGGACTCGCGCAGGGATGGACTTCGGTAGTGGCACTGGCCGGCCTGGGCCTTGGCATCGCAATGGGCGCGCTGTTTGCCTGCATCGAACTCAAGCGTCGGCATCCGATGGTCGACCTGCGGCTGTTGGCCAGCCCCCGATTCGTCGGTGCACTCATCGCCATGATCGGCTACGCGGTCAGCGCCCAGGTGATGGCCTCGATGCTGCCGCAGTACCTGCAGAACGGCGTCGGCCTGAGTGCCCTGGCCACGGGTGCAGGCATGCTGCCGTTCGCCGCGGCGATGCTGCTGTTCCCAAGCGTGGGCAGGCGCCTCGGCCGTCGGTTCTCGAGTGAGATGGTGCTGGCCATCGGCCTGTCCATCACTGCCGCTGGCAACGCGCTGGCCGGTATCGGCGCGTGGCACCATATGCCGGCGCTGGCTCTGCTGGCGATGCTCATCATCGGGGCGGGCGGTGGCATCCTCAACGGCGAAACCTCCAAGGCCATCATCGGCTCGGCACCCCGGGACCGTGCAGGCATGGCCTCGGGTATCAGTGCGACGACGCGCTTCGTCGGCATCCTGCTCGGCTTCACGGTTCTCTCCAGCGCCTTGACCGTCGGCATCCGCGCCGGACTGTCAGCACAGGTTCCCGCAGGCGACGTCATGCGGCTGGCCGACAGTATTGCCACGGGTGCGCTGACCAAGGGAGCCTCGATCGATCTCGCACGAGCGATCTACAGCCAGGGGTTTGCCGCATCCCTGTGGACCGCCGCGGCTGCGGCGACGCTGGCCAGCCTGGCTGTTGCCCTGCTCAGGAAACGCGCCTGACCGCGGGTGGTGACAGACGCAGAAACGGCCAGGGCAGCACAAAGCTGCCCTGGCCGTGACGATGTGGGGGATGATCGCCAGATGCGATCAGGCAGCCTTCATCGCATGCTTGCGCGCGCGCATCACCGAGTGGCATTCCTGCACTTCCGGCAGCCACTGGGTCACTTCCTGGCGCACCGCCGGCGGCAGGTCGTTGTCCTTCAGCACGTCCTTGAACGCGCCCAGCAGGCGATCCTCGGACTCTTCAAGTTCGGCCACGTAACCGTAGTTGGTGTCACCGAAGGCAGCGCGCACCTTGCCGTAGAACTGCTGCATGGAACCAACCATGGTGCCGTGCTCGGCCGGCTTGCCACCGGTGGCGGCCACCGAGCTGCTCAGGGAGGACACGATGCGGCCCTTCACCCCGGCAATGCGGACGAACAATGCCGACAGCTCGGCATCCTTCACCTTGGTTGCGGCTTCCTCGTAGAAGGACTTGCCATCACGTGCGATCTCGATCAGGTCGTTGAGGCGATGCTCGATGGTGGACTGGGTGCTCATGTGTAGTCTCCTCGTTGGGGAAAGGACAACAGTGGTATCCGTTGCCTGCCACACCAGATTGGCCGAACACGCGTGGTTCGCGGGTGAGCACCGATTGATGCGGCGATCATGCTGCCCAACGGCACCCCACTGGATCACGCGGGCGACGCGGCGTCTTCACTGCATCTGAATCCCACAAGCAGCTGCACGATATTCCCGACAGGATGTCTAGTCCACAGCCACCCTCACCACATGGCTGATGCCACGATGGAACATCTTCGCGTAGGGGCAGACCCGCTCGGTGTTGCGCACCAGTTCGGCTGCACGTATCGGGTCCATGCCAGGCAGGCACACCACGATCTCGGCCGACAGCAGGTACAGACCGTCCGCGGGATCGCGTGCGAACGTAACCGCTACTTCGATGCTCGGGTCGACCAGTTCCAGCCCCGCACGCGCAGCCACCAGCACCATCGCGCCGTGGAAGCAGCCGGCGTAGCCGGCCGCCAGCAGCTGCTCGGGATTGGTACCGCCACCGGCTCCCCCCAGCTCGGCAGGCAACCGCAGGTCCACCGACAGCGCGCCATCATCCGACCGCACCACGCCCGACGCGCGGCCGTGGCCGGCCGCGCCACCGCAGACCCGCACCCGTCCGGTATACAGCGGGCGCACCTCATCACCGCGGTACTTGTCGAGCACGCTGGTCGAAGGAGGCTTCAGCTCGGTCATTGCAGGCTCCTGCAGCGGAAGACACACATGAAACGCGCATCCACCACGGATCAGGCCGGCTGACCCTGCGCCGGCCCGGACTGCTGCAACCAACGCTCGAAGCCGATGGTGCCGAGCCATGCCTGTCCCACCGGTACCAGGGTGTCCTGCTGCAGCTGCGCACCGAAGTAGCGCGCTTGGGTATCGCCGATCACCTCGCGTGCATCACCGGTCGCCTGCAGGAAGCGATGGGCCAGCGCCGCCATCGATTCGCGCTCCGGCCCCGCGATCTCCACCACGCCATTGACCGGCGCCTGCTGCGCGATGCGCGCAACGGCATCGGCCACATCCTCGGCAGCGATCGGCTGCACTGCGGCGGTAGGCAGATGCAGGGTCTGGCCATCACCGGCGGCCTGGATGATGCCCGGCAGGAACTCGAAGAACTGCGTCGAGTGGATGATCGTGTACGCCAGGCCCGAATCACGGATCAAGCGCTCCTGGGCGATCTTGCCGCGGAAATAGCCGCTGGCGGCCAGCTTGTCGGTACCCACCACCGACAACGCAACATGGTGGCGCACGCCGGCCTGCACCGCGGCCGCCAGGATGTTGTGGCCGGCAGTCACGAAGAACGACAACACCGCGGCATCTTCGAACGAGGGCGAGTTGGCAAGGTCGACCACGACCTCGGTGCCTTCCATCGCAGCGGCCAGGCCCTCGCCGCTCAGCACATCGATGCCGGTGGAAGGTGCAGCGACGACGATCTGATGGCCGGCCGCATGCAGGCGATCAACCACCTTGCTGCCGATGCGGCCGGTGCCACCGATGACGACAATCTTCATGACAGGTCTCCTGGAACGTGGGCGGTGCGGATGTGGCTGCATGCTAGGAACGCGTTGGCCTGCGCAGTAGATCCGCAGCGGGCCACGCACTGTTGTCACATCGGCACCAATACGCTCATGCCCATGCCGCATCGCGCTGTACCGCCGCCTGCTGCCGCGCTTCCCAGTGCGAGAACACATCCAGATCCAGCGAACGTATGCGTTGGGTACTGAAGTCGATGAACGCGCGGATCCGCTTGGGCAGCTGGCGTCGGCTGAGATAGCACAGGTAATGGCCACGATCGTGGGGCGCGTAGCGATCCAGGCAGGTCAGTACAGCGCCTGTGCGCAGCGCAGCACTTACCTGGTAGCTGGGCAGCTGGGCGATCCCCAACCCGTCGATCACTGCCTGCAGGACAAGATCGGCATCATTGAACACCACCTCCGCCGGCGGCTGCAGATTCACATCCTGGCCCTCCACACGGAAGTCCCAGCGCTGCAGGCGCCCACCGGGAAGGCGTCGACCGATGCACGCGTGGGCGGACACGGCCTCGACTTCTTCCGGCAGGCCATGCGCTTGTGCGTATGCAGGCGACGCACAGATCACCAGCTGCATCGGCACCAGCTGCTTGGCGATCACTTGGCTGTCTTCCAGCACGCCATCGCGGAACGCCACATCGATGCGATCGGCGGCCAGGTCCGGCGCCTGCTCGTCCAGCAGCAGCTCGACCGAGACCTGCGGATACTCCGCGCGGAACGCAGACAGCAGCGGGGCGATCACCCGCCGTCCGAAACCATGGGTCGCACTGATCCGTAGATGCCCGCGCGGTGGTCCCTCGCGCAGGTCGCGCATCTCGTCCAGCGCCTGCAGGATGCTGGCAACGCCCGGGCTGCAGCCCTCCAGGAACAGCTCGCCTTCGCGGGTCAGTGTTGTCGAGCGCGTGGTGCGCAGGAACAGGCGCACGCCCAGTTGTCCCTCCAGCTTCTGCACGCTGCGGCTGACTGCCGAACGACCGATGCCGAGGCGATCACCGGCGCGGGCGAAGCTGCCCTCGGCGGCTACCGCGATGAATGCCAGAACCCCGGCATAGCTGGCGGAGAAGGACGCCGTGAGGGAATCGCGGCCGTCGCTGGCCAGACAGGACTGCGGCATGACATTCATGGTGTTCCGGGCTCCTGGAAGTCGCGTCGGGCAAGCAGGTGGGCGCGTGCATGCTCCAGGCGCTGGCGGCATGTCGTCAGGTCCAGCCCCAGCAGGGGCACGATGTCTTCGACGCCCGCACCCAGCACGTCATGCAGCAACAGCACGGCCCGCATGTCCGGTGGCAGTTCGTGCAATGCGGCAAGGAAGGCCTGCCAGACCCGCTCGCTGGCGGGGCAGGCTGCTGCACGGTTCGGGGCAGATGGGGTGTCCATGCCCGGCAGACGGGTGAGCATCCGCCCCTGTGACAGTCCATTGGTGTTTTTCGTGCAACACCGTGCAGCCCCGCCCTCGCCTACCGCCCCGCGCGCAGCGGGCCTAGCCTCACTGCATCCCTCAACTCCCATCGGAACACCGTCATGAACCAACGCCTGGACTACGCCGCGCAGTCGCCCGAACTTTTCAGGAAGCTCGGCACCTTCTCCCATGCCGTGCACAACAGTTCGATCGAAGCGGCCATCATCGATCTGGTCAACATCCGCGCCTCGCAGCTCAACGGCTGCGGGTTCTGCCTGGACATGCATGTGAAGGAAGCGACGATCCGCGGCGAGCGCGCACTGCGCCTGCACCACGTCGCGGCGTGGCGCGAATCGAACCTGTTCAGCGCGCGCGAACGTGCCTGCCTGGCGTGGACCGACGTACTCACCCACCTGCCTGCGCAAGGTGTTGCGGACGACGTGTATGAGCGCGTGCGTAGTCAGCTGTCCGAACAGGAAATCGTCGATCTGACCTACGCGGTGATGGCGATCAATGCCTGGAACCGCGCCAACGTCGCCTTCCGTACGCAACCCGGCTCGCTGGACCAGGCCTTTGGCCTGGACAAGGCCGGTCTGGCCTGACTTCGACTGCATACGTCCCCGCTGGAGACCTGCCATGCGTTCTCTCTGTTCCCTCGCCCTGCTGGCCCTGCTGCCGTTGACCAGCATCGCCGCCACACCGCCGCCCACCGCACCCGAGCCCATCGTGCGCGAGGTCATGACCCGTCCGTTGCCGGAACAGCCGGGCAAGGAAGCACTGATCCTGACGGTGCAGTACCCACCCGGCGGCGCCGATCCCGTGCACCGGCACGACGCCAACGGTTTCGTCTATGTGCTGCAGGGCCGCATCGTGATGGGCGTGGCCGGCGGACGCGAGGTTACGCTCGGCCCCGGGGAGGCCTTCCATGAAGGCCCGGACGATCTGCACACCGTCGGCCGTAATGCCAGCCAGACCGAACCGGCGACATTCGTCGTGTTCCTGATCAAGGACATCGGCAAGCCAGCGGTACTGCCACCACGCTGACCGCCACCGGTCCGGGGCAATACCAGCCCCCTTCACAGGTCCGCCGATGTCACAATCGGCGGACCTGTCCCGTCTCTGCTGGCATGGACGACCCCACTGCCCTGTTCACCCGACTACGCCCGCGCCTGTTCGGCGTGGCCTACCGCATGCTTGGCTCCTCGCATGAGGCCGAGGACGTGGTGCAGGATGTCTGGCTACGCTGGCATGGCGCCAACCAGCAGGACATCGAGAACGCCGAAGCCTGGCTGGTGGCCACCACCACCCGCCGCGCCATCGATGGCCTGCGCCTGGCCCGGCGCACGCGCGAGCACTATGTCGGCATGTGGCTGCCCGAGCCGTTGCTCACTGAAGACACCGGCACACCCGAGTACATGCTGGAAACGGCCAGCGACCTGTCGGTGGCATTCCTCAACGTGCTGGAGCGGCTGGCGCCGGATGCACGTGCCGCGTTCCTGCTGCACGATGTGTTCGACCAGGATTATGACGTGGTGGCACGCACGCTGGACAAGACCGAAGCCGCCTGCCGGCAGATCGTGCACCGCGCACGCCTGCAGCTGCGGCAGGACCGCCCGCGTTACAACGTGCCGCAGGACGTCCACCAGAAACTGATGCGGCGTTTCGCCGAGGCCATCGCCAATGGCGACTTCAGGACGATGAAAGCCCTGATGGCCGAATCAGCAGTGCTGATCGGCGATGGCGGCGGCATCGTCACCAGCTTCCCGAAACCGATGGTCGGCGGCGCACGCATCGCGCAGCTGCTGTATGCGCCACACCTGCGCCGCAAGGACCAACTGCGGATGGTCCCGAGCGTGATCAATGGACGACTGGGGCTGCTGCGCTACTTCGATGGCGTGCTGGAATCGGCAATGGCCTTCGATACCAACGGCGAGCAGATCGTGCAGATCCTGGTGCAGCGCAACCCACACAAGCTGCAGGGTCTGAACCAGCCAACCTCGATCCAGTAGATCCACGCCATGCATGGATGCGGTTGCTCTCATGCACGGCAAAAGCCACGCATGGCGTGGCTCTACTGATTCTCCGTGCTGCCTGACGGCTGCCCTTGTGGTTACTTCTGCTGCAGGAAGGCCAGCAGGTCCTGGTTGACCTTGTCCTTGTGGGTCTCGGTCAGACCATGCGGCGCACCCGGGTAGACGATCAGCCTGGCGCCCTTGATCAGCTTGGCGGACATCCGTCCCGCCACGTCGATCGGCACGATCTGATCGTCGTCGCCGTGGATCACCAGGGTCGGCACATCGAACTTTTCCAGGTCACCGCGGAAGTCGGTCGCCGAGAACGCGGCGATCGAGTCGTAGGTGTTCTTCTGCCCACCCAGCATGCCCTGCGCCCACCATGCATCGACCATCGCCTGGTTGACCTTCGCGCCCGGTCGGTTGAATCCATAGAACGGACCGGACGGAATGTCCCTGTACAGCTGCGAACGGTTCTCCAGCTGCGCCTTGCGGATGCCGTCGAACACTTCGATCGGAACGCCACCGGGGTTGTCTGCGGTTTTTAGCATGAACGGCGGCACCGAACTGATCAGCACGGCCTTCTTCACCCGTCCCGTGCCATGGCGACCGATGTAGCGCGCCACTTCGCCGCCGCCGGTGGAGAAGCCCACCAGTGTGACGTCCTTCAGGTCCAGCGTATTGATCACCGTGGCCAGATCATCGGCGTAGTGATCCATGTCGTTGCCATCCCAGGGCTGGCTGGAACGACCGTGGCCACGGCGGTCGTGTGCGACCACCCGGTAACCGTGGTCCGCCAGGAACATCATCTGCGATTCCCAGCTGTCCGAATCCAGCGGCCAGCCATGGCTGAAGGTCACCACCGGCCCGTTCTTCGGGCCCCAGTCCTTGTAGTACAGCTGCACACCATCGGCGGTGGTGATGGTGCTGGCGGTGCGCGTGACAGCGCTGGGTGCGGACGGGTGTGCCGGCGCGGCGGCCTGGGCGGACAGGCCCGCCTGCATCGACAGGGCCAGGGCAGTTGCAGCGAGGGTGCGGGTAACGGTGTTCATGGTGGACCTCCAGCGGATGGGTGGGTTTCGACAGGGGCTACTTTGCGCCCCTGTCCGGGACCATTGGTGACGTGAAGTCCAGAAAACTTGATCAAAAATCCCAGAACGCCGGCACCCAGCGGAACGCCTCGCCGTCGCGGGACACGCGGCCCACCGACGGGAACGGCAGGTGCGTGGCCACCAGCATCTCGCCGGTGCCGGCCAGCGCATTGAGCAGTTCAATGCGCACCCGCGCCGCTTCCTCCGGGTCGTGCTCGAAACCGTTGTGCCAGTTCGGTTGATCAAAACCGACCGCGAACACCGCATCACCCGCAAAGGTCAGCGCCTGGCCACCCGAGGCAACGCGTACTACGCAGTGGCCCGGCGTGTGGCCACCGGTGCGGCGCGCGACCACACCCGGTGCGATCTCCTGCTCGTCCTCGAAGGTATGCACGAAGCTGCCGTACTCGGCCCAGAAATGCGTGGCGGTCGACCGCAGCGCGTCCGGGAACCCTTGCGGCATGTTGGTGCGGGTAAAGTCGGGCGATTTCCAGAACGCCACTTCCGATGCCGCGACGTGGATCTTCAGGTCCGGCCGCAGCTGCGCCTTCACCCCGTCCACCAGCAGGCCGCCGATGTGATCCATGTGCATGTGGGTGATCACCACATCGGTGATTTCGCGCAGGTCGATGCCAGCGGCGCCGAGGCGACGGATCAACTGCCCAGCGCGGGGCAGCTGCAGGTCCGGGTCCATGCCTAGGCCGGCGTCGATCAGGATGGTGCGCTCACCGCTGTGCACCACCATCACGTTCAACGCCCAGTCGAACGCATCCTGCGGCAGGTACATCTCGTCGAACCATTCAGCACGCTCGGATGCCTGCACGTTATGGCCGAGCATCTGCGTCGGCAACGGCAGCACGCCGTCGCTGACCACGAGCACGTCGATGTCACCGACTTTCAGGGCATAGCGCGAGGGAACAAGCTCATCGAGTGCGGGTGCGACAGGAGCAGTGGTGTTTTCCAGGCTGAACATGAGGCGATCTCCACGAAGGTTGGCTGGCGGGCAAACAGGCAGGCAGGGCTGGCTGGCATTTCCGGGCCAGGCCTTCGCGCGGCGCAGGGCAAGGCGCTGCCGGGGCAGCAATGCCCCGCAGCACAGCACCGCGTGGTTCGATTGAAGGCGACGTCCACGAACTGTCGTGGGCCCGGAGCACGGCAAGGGCCGTGTGGGATCAGCGTAGGCAACGCAGGGAGCGGGCAGTAGACCCGCAGGCGGGCTCGCGATGTTGCCTTCCGGGAAGCAGTGGGCGGCGTGGTTCCCCACCTGTCGACTGCCGCACGGTGAGCTGTGCTCAGCCGTCCTTGCCCATCAACCAGCGAATGGCCTGTGGGAACGAGGTCTTCCAGTCGTCCGGATAGAAATGGCCACCCTCATGAGTACGCGACCGGAGCTCGTTGCCGTCACTGAACAGCGCGCGGAAGTCCGCACTCATCTTCTGGTTGGCCGGCCCTTCCTGCTCGCCGTTGATGACGAACACCCGCTTGCCGTGCGCGCTGCTCTGCGTGGGCACCGGCTGGCGCCAGCCACCCGGCGACACCAGCAATGCGCCGGCATAGTCATCCGGATGCTGCGCCAGCAGCGCGCCGGCATGCTGCGACCCCTGCGAGAAACCCATCAGGTAGACCTGCTTGCGGTCGATGCACTGGCGCGCGGCCAGTTGCTCCAGGCCCGCCTGCACCACCTTGTGCGTGCCTTCATAGGGGCCGGTCCAGCTGAAGCTGTCGAACGACTCGCGCATCTCCGTACCGTTGATGCCCAGCAGCACCACACCGGCATCGGCCAGTGGCTGCTTGCTGCTGTCCAGGTGTCCGTTGATGCCGTAGCCGTGCAGCCACACCAGTACCGGCGCACAGGCCGGCATCGCAACACCCTTGGAAGGGGGCAGTACCGAGATGGCGCCCACCTTGCCGGCCGACACCTGCGCGTAGCGTGCCTGCGTGTTGGCCAGCACCTGCTTGAAGAACTTGGTTCCGCGCAGGTGCTCGAAGTCATCGTTGTCAGCCAGCGCGGGCGCGAACCACATGCCACGCTCGTCGGCTTCACGCAGATAGCGCTCGGCAAGCGCATTGTCACCGCGGCGAGCGAACAATGCCGCTGCATGGTACGGCGCGTGCGCCAACGTGGGGTCTTCGCGGGTTGCGGCCAGATAGAGCGCCAGCGACTGCAGCAGCGTGGCGTCCTCTTCCTCGGCCTTCTCCATCAATTCCTGCGCATCATCGGCATTGATCAAGGCATTCAGCACCGGGCTGATCGATTTGAACGCGATGGTCGAGGCGCTGTCCTGTTCCTCGGCGTGTGCGGTTGGCGCGCAGACAGCGAGCGCCAGGAAAACAGCAAGAGCAGACAGCTTCGGCATGGGGAATCTTCCGTGATTGCGGCAACGCGCGGGGCGCGCAGTCTAGCAACCTCCGGGCCGATCAGATCACCCTGCGCTCAACCGTAGGCCGGATGGCTGCCGGTAAGCACGCCCATCGAAAACGCGTAGCCCGCTTCTTCCAGCAACAGCCGCATGCGCAGTTCCGCGCGACGCGGAACGCACAGCCCGCTGGGGGCGTACAGCGCATAGACGAAGCCGGCGCCTTCCACGTGTTCACGCCGGACCGAGCAGTTGTTGGTCTCGGCGGCATCGGACCACACGGCCCGCAGCTTCTCCGGACCGATGGACTGGCCGTTGCGCAGACGAAATGTCAGCCAGCGCACGCCCAGCGGCGGATGGTAGGTCAGGTTAGCCATTGCGCACCTTCAATACGGCGGCGGAGATGGTTCAGGACGTCTGGCTGCAGATCAGGATGCTCGTTGCGCGTGGACGCCGGCAGATCGATGCGGACAGCGCCGTTGACCAGCGCGGGGGGATCGGTGTGCAGGTCAATCCACCATCCATCGGGAAGGCGAAGCCCGCGTCCGTCCCTGTCATAGAGGTTGATCTGAAAAGACATGACGCTCGCTCCCATTGGACGTCGAGCATACGCCTGCGCAATGTCACTCCAGACTGCGACCCGTCGACGCGTTTTCCTCAACGCGCTTGACGCAGACGAAGACGAACGCCTCGTCCTGCTGCACCTTCAGGAAGGAATCCAGCCATCGTGCCGCTGCGCCGCGGTTACCGATCACGCCACCGAGTTCCTCGGTAAGGCAGCGCGCGCACTCCATCCCACCCGGACTGGGCGCCTGGCAGGCGCGGCAGCGCGCCATCGTCGTCGTTCTCGCCGGCCGGCACTGGTACATGATCTTCGTCATCAGGCTTACCGCACGGGCATGTGATGGCATCAGCGCGCTTCCCGAACGTTGGACAGAGGAAAGCCGCGCAACGCGCGGCCTCTTCTTCGCTTACTGCTCAGCGACGGGCGTCACGGCCCGGTTCGCTCTTCTGTTCCTGCCCGGACTTCTGCTGGACACCTGGCTTTGCATCCTGCTGGACCTGCTGTTCCTGCTGGCGCTGCTTGCCGCCCTGCTTCTGGTCACCGCCCAGTTCGTTGCCATCGGTCTGCCCCTGCTGGGCAGCCTGCTTGGTATCGGTCGAGGCGTTGTTGCGGTCGGTCTGGCCTTGCGTGTTGTTGTTCATGTCTTGCTCCACCGCAGCGATCTGCTGCAACGCCACTGTGTGCGTCGGCCGGTTACGCAGCTGCATCGGATCGCGCCAATAATGAACAGCCGCCATGAACAGCCGTTGATGCACACGGGGTGCTGACACACCGGGGTGTACGGTAGCGTTCCAACAGGAGAAGCCTCATGGAACGCATCACCAACAAGGACTTCGTTGACGTCGAGCGCGAGCTGCAGCACTGGCAGGCCGCGTTCCAGACTGGCGATCTGCCCGCCATCAACTTCCGCCACGAGGTCGCACCGGTCATCCGCCTGGCGTGCGACATCTACGTCCGCAACCCACACGGCACGCGCACGGCGTGGCTCACCGACCTGCAGTCACGGCTCGCACTGCGCACCAGCCTGCGTGGCCACCCGGGCTCGGCGGAAATGGCGATGGGCTGCTGGGCCCGCCTGTCCGGCCCGGCATTGGTCCCACAGGCAGGCTGAAGCACCCTGCGCGCAACTCATTCCTCGCCTGCGTGCAGGTTACCTTCCTGCATCAGCTGATCGTTCAAGCGGTTCACCAGCGCAATGACCGCGTCGGCCAAGGCACGCGCATCGGCGATGGAGCCATGGAAGGCAATGCGGGTGCCCTCCACCTTCACTTCCGCCAATGAAAGCTGCGACGCCAGCGTCGCGCATTGCCGCAGGAAGCGGTCAGTCCACTGCTCATCGGGCGCCTGGTCCAGCAGCGCAGTGATCGCTTCATCGGCAGCGGCATCGACCTGCTGGTGAAGCCGCGGCACGTCGAACCCAACGATCCTCGGCAGTCTGGACGTGCTCACGTACTTCCCCAAGGGTGTGCAGAAGGGCAGTATCGCGTCACCGCGCCCCCCGTGCGAACCATGCCACGTGAACCGTTCATCCTGCCAGCCATGGCCTGCGTGCCCGGAGATCACCTGTGTCGATTCCAGGGGTCCTCGCACGTCGATGGAGAGAAGGCCGGCCAACCAGCTCGGCTATCGCCGATGGACATCCCGATGACCCCGATCCTGACCGCATTCAAGCACTCCCCGGACCGTGGCCAGGGCCTGGCCCGCGACATGCGCGTGCGCTGGGCGCTGGAAGAACTGGGCGTGGCGTACGACGTCCACCTGCTCACCTTCGAGGAGCTGAAGCAACCCGCGCACCTGGCACGGCATCCCTTCGGGCAGATTCCCACCTATGAAGATGGCGAGCTTGTGCTGTTTGAATCAGGCGCGATCGTCCTGCACCTGGCCGAACAGCACCCCGGGTTGCTGCCTGCCGATGCGATCGCGCGCATGCGGGCGATCACCTGGATGTTCGCCGCACTGAACACCGTCGAGCCGCCGATCGTCGAACGCTCGATGGCGTGGGTGCTGGAACGCGAGCAGGCGTGGTATGCGCAGCGGCTGGTGATGCTGGACGAGCGCGTACGCAGGCGCCTGGGCGAGTTGTCCGCGCGACTCGGCGATGCGCAGTGGCTGGACGGAGACTTCAGCGCCGGCGACCTGTTGATGGTGTCGGTACTGCTGCGGCTGCACAGCAGCGGCATCGTCGATGACTTTCCCGTGTTGGCCGCCTACATCGCCCGCGCGACGCAGCGGCCCGCCTACCAGCGCGCGTTCGCCGCGCAGCTGGCGGTGTTCCAGAACCCATAGCGCCACGTCTTTTTCAGTAGCTCCACGCCATGCGTGGAGAACACCATCTGCCCACTGCAACCATTCCTCGGCGAATGGTGAACACCGCGTAAAACCGACGTCGCGCGTGCTGACACGTGCGCTGCACCATCACCTACGCTCGGGTTCCGCCCCCCGCCCGGAACCGGATCATGCCTTTGATTGCCATCGCGCTTGCCTCAGCACTCTCCGCCCTGCCCGACATCGGCTGGGAGCGCGAGCGGGCCGAAGATGCCCACCAGCTCATGCTGTGCCAGATCCACCGCGACCAGCTGGCCGATCGTGGAGAAAAGTCGCAGACCTACCAGCAGGCCAAGGCCGTCTGTGATCTGCTCGCCCGTGAGTACAAGCAGAACTGGGATTTCGACGCCCACGATGCGCTGGCTGCGGAGGCAGTGGATTTCTTCGACCTCCTGCAGCGCGGTGAGGCCACTGCCGTGCCACCGGGCAAGGCCGATCACATTCTCGAGTGATCGCCGCCCGGTTGAAGATCAGAGGATGACGGCAGCAAACAGGCCGACAACCCCTATCGTCGTCAGCAGGAACGAGAGCACTACCGAGCCAAGCGCACGCAGCGCCGATCCGCCATTCAAGGCCACGAAGGCCCGCATGCGGGCCCACAGGTACCACACCACCGCCAGCGCGCCGATGGCGGGTGCGGTGAACGGGCCGGCCTGCATCGGCGAAGCGGCTGCCGCCTGCGCCAGCGCGAGTGCCACCAGGAAGGGGCACGCGATGAAGGCCTGGATGGAAAATGGCTCGCGCAGCGTCTCGCGGTTAACGGGCAGCCGCTGGCGCCGAAGCGTGCCAAGCGCCGCACCAAGTGCGTACACGCAGAACACCGCAGAGCGGGTGAGCAGCAGCCCTTGCTCGCTGCTGAAAAGCAGCTGCCCCACCGGCGTGCTGAGCCGGGGCGAGGACATGCGCAGTGCCATCTCAAGCGCATGGGCGATGGCCACCGACAGGATCAACATCAGCACCGGGCTGATCGCATCGGAAAACCTGTGCTCCAGATCCTTGCCGAGCTCGCGGCGGGTGTAGAGCGCAACCTCGCCGGGGTGAATCAATACCCGCCAGAACATCCGCGGATAGAACACCAGCCAGCCGACGTCCCCCCGGCTTGAGTAGTGGGCGGGTTTAGAGTCCGGTGCTGATGTTATCTTTCTTCGTCGCCAACTGCGCGGCGTACTGGGCGGGCGTTAGTCCGCCAAGCGCTCTTTTGGGCCTTTCTT